>JANNAT010000136.1:0-16537 GCA_031384605.1 Cypionkella sp. | reverse complement strand
AGTTCTTGATCTGGTCCTTAAGGATCGCAGAGATCTCAGCAGCCTGAATTCCCATCACCCAACCTCTTTCATTGCATTCTGAAGTGCTGCCAGCCGCGCCTTGACCGAGGTGTCGATCATGGTAGAGCCCAGCTTAACGATAAGTCCGCCGATAAGGCTTTCATCGACGGAAGTGTTCAATTTGACGTCTTTGCCAACGCGGGCTTTCAGCGTGGCGGCCAGTTTGGTGGCCTGTGCGGCGGTCAGTTTGGTGGCGGACACCACGTCTGCGGTCACCTCGCCCTTTTCGATGGCAATGCGCGCTTTCAGGTCGGCCACCAGTTGCGGCAGCACGAACAACCGGCGTTTGGACGCCATCAGCGCAATCGTATTGCCCATCATCGCCGACAGCTTCATCGCCGTGGCGATGGCCGCCATTGCATTCGCCTGATCTTCGCGCGCCACAACCGGGGATGCAATCATCGCCGCCAATTCAGGGCTTTCGATCAGGGCCGCGCCCAGCGCGTTTGTATCGGTTTCAAGCGCTTTCAGGCCGTTGTCGTCTTTGGCAATTTCAAACAACGCCTGCGCATAGCGCGTGGCGATGCCCATTGATATTCCAGCTGGTTCGGACACGTCATCCCTTCCGCAACTTTTGCCCTTGGACGTCAGCACAACCGTGCGACACAAGAGCTTTCCGTGGCGCATACCACTGGCATGCGTCGGTTGATTTTGGGCGTCTTTAGCAGACGATTTCCAATGCCGCAACCGGGAAGGCATCGGATTTTCACAGGTTTGTGTGCGGCATTTCAGTTGACACGATTTAGCCGGGTTTTGAGTGCTTTTTGCGTCCCTCAGTCGCAGGCCAGCAACCAACATAGCGTAAGATCGGTGCTGGAAAAAACACAAAAATCGCGCCTACCCGCCAACCCCATCCTTTGGTGTGGGCACCGGGGCACCTACGCCTTCCAACACCCGCAACGGTCTGCGCACCGCCGCCGCCAACCCGCCGCGGGTGGGGGCGTAAACCTGTTTGCTGGCCTCAACCATCAACACGCCGCCCGCCAACCAAGGCAGCCGCCGCCCAAAACCTTCCCAGAAATTCGATGTGCCCAGCCAGAACCGGCGTTCGGACGGCGGCGCGAACAGCGATGTCATGCTGCGTTCGGGGGTGAAGCCGTGCTTTTTCAACTGCGCCTCTAACTGCCCGCCGGAATAGGGCCGCCCGAACCCAAACGGCGTGCCATCGCGCCGCGCCCACAAGCCCCCGCGATTGGGCACCACAAACAACACGCGCCCACCGGGGCCCAATACGCGGTGCGCTTCGTCCAGAACCGCTGCCGGATTATCGGATGTCTCAAGCCCGTGCATCACGACCAGCCGATCAACAAAGCCTGTCGCCAGCGGCCAGCTTGACTCTTCGCACAGCACCGACACGTTTTCCAAACCCACAGGCCAGGGCATCACGCCTTGCGGCCCCGGCATCAATCCGACCACCCGGCGCGCATCTGCAAGGTATGGGCGCAACAACGGCACGGCAAAACCGAATCCCGCCACAGTTTGCCCCACCATCGGTGGCCACAACTTGACCAGTTGATCGCGAATGGCCCGTTGCGCCACGCGGCCAAGCTGCGTGCGGTAATAAAAATTGCGCAGGTCAAGGACATCAAGATGCATTGCGGTCGGCGATCCTTAAGGTCATCTTGCAGTCATCATAACGTTTCAATCCGTCAACGCCATGACCATCCGTTGGGTAAGGGGGAACCAAAATCCTTCGAAGGATTTTGCAAATTTTTTCGAAAAAATTTGAAGCCCCTGCCGCCTTTTGCGGTTTACGTTCCATCTCGCCCGTCTGCAGTTCAACCGAAAGCCACCCCGATGACCCTGGAATTGATCACCATCCCGTGCCTGACCGACAATTACGCCTATCTGCTGCATGATACCGATTCCGGCGACACCACCTTGATCGACGCGCCAGAAGCCGCGCCGATTCTGGCGGAACTGAAACGCCGCGGCTGGGGCTTGGATCAGATTTTTTTGACCCACCATCATTGGGATCATATCGACGGGGTGACGGCCATTGTCGAGGCGACCAGCGCCGAGGTGATCGGGGCCGCCGCCGATGCCCACCGCCTGCCGCCGCTGACGCGCGCGCTGATCGAAGGTGACACGGTGCAGGTCGGCGGGTATTCGGGCGGTGTGATCGACGTGCCCGGCCACACTCTTGGCCATATTGCGTTTTATTTCGCAGACACCGGCTTTGCCTTTACCGCCGACAGCCTGATGGCGGGCGGCTGCGGCCGGCTGTTTGAAGGCACCCCTGCGCAAATGTTTGCAAGCCTGTCGAAACTTGCCGCTTTGCCGCCCGAAACCTTGATCTGTTCGGGCCATGAATACACAACGTCCAACCTGCGTTTTGCCCTGTCGATCGAACCGGATAACCCCGATCTGCAAACCCGCATTGCCGCCACCGCCACCGCCCGCGCCGACAACCGCGCCACAGTTCCGTCACGTCTGCGCGATGAATTGGCGACCAACCCTTTTCTGCGCGCTCATTTGCCCCATATCAAGGCAAGTCTGGGATTGGGAACCGCAACTGACGCCGAAGCGTTTACTGAAATCCGCGCCCGGAAAGACAAGTTCTGAGTCCTATCTGCAACCTTTCACGACATTTTGTGTCTGTAACCAAAACAAACCGAAAACTTGCCCAAATAGGGCTTGAAGATTGCGCAATAAAACCGATCCTTAACAATATGAGATCAGGGTCATCGGCACCACACCCGCCGACCCGCAAGACAGGAGCACGAAACAAGTGCCATCGTTTTCAACCACGCTTGAACAAGCCATCCATGGCGCACTCGCCCTTGCCAATGCGCGCAAGCACGAACTGGCCACCCTTGAACATTTGCTGCTATCGCTGATTGATGAGCCTGACGCCGCCCGCGTTATGAAGGCGTGCTCAGTCGATCTGGACGAATTGCGCAAAACCCTTGTCACCTTCATCGACGATGATCTGTCGACGCTGGTCACCGATGTCGAAGGGTCCGAAGCGGTGCCAACTGCCGCGTTTCAACGCGTGATCCAACGCGCGGCAATCCATGTGCAATCATCGGGCCGTACCGAAGTGACGGGTGCCAACGTTCTGGTTGCCATCTTTGCTGAACGCGAATCCAACGCCGCCTATTTCTTGCAAGAACAGGATATGACGCGGTATGACGCGGTGAATTTCATCGCCCACGGCGTGGCCAAAGACCCGTCGTTCGGCGAAGCACGCCCGGTGACGGGCTCGGACGAGCCGCATGAGACGCCAAAGGCCGAGGCGGGTGAAGCCAAGGAATCCGCGCTGTCGAAATACTGCGTCGATCTGAACGTGAAGGCGCGCAAAGGCGATGTCGATCCGCTGATCGGGCGTGAGGCCGAGGTGGAACGCTGCATTCAGGTGCTGTGCCGCCGCCGTAAAAATAACCCGCTGCTGGTGGGCGATCCCGGCGTTGGTAAAACAGCGATTGCCGAGGGCCTTGCGCATAAAATCATCAACAAACAAACGCCAGATGTGCTGTCGCGCACCACGATTTATTCCCTTGATATGGGCGCGTTGCTGGCCGGAACCCGCTATCGCGGTGATTTTGAAGAACGCCTGAAAGCCGTGATGAAAGAGATGGAGGATCACCCTGATGCCATCCTGTTCATCGACGAAATTCACACGATTATCGGCGCGGGTGCCACATCTGGCGGCGCTATGGATGCGTCAAACCTTTTGAAACCTGCGTTGCAGGGTGGCAAACTGCGCTGCATGGGCTCGACCACCTACAAAGAATTCCGTCAGCATTTTGAAAAAGACCGCGCGCTTGCCCGCCGGTTCCAGAAAATTGACGTGAATGAGCCTTCGGTTCCCGATGCGATCAAAATCCTGATGGGGCTGAAGCCGCATTTCGAAGAACACCACGATCTGCGTTATACCGCCGAAGCGATCAAAGCGGCGGTCGAACTGGCCGCGCGCTATATCCATGACCGCAAACTGCCCGACAGCGCCATCGACGTGATAGATGAGGCCGGGGCCGCCCAGCACTTGCTGGCCGACAGCAAACGCCGCAAAACGCTTGGGATCAAAGAGATAGAGGCAGTCGTCGCCAAAATCGCCCGGATCCCGCCTAAAACGGTGTCGAAAGATGATGTGGAAACCCTGCGCGATCTGGAAAAGTCACTGAAACGCATGGTATTCGGGCAGGACAAGGCGGTTGATGCGCTGTGTTCGGCGATCAAACTGGCGCGTGCTGGCTTGCGTGAACCTGAAAAGCCCATCGGCAACTATCTGTTCGCAGGGCCTACCGGGGTTGGCAAAACCGAAGTCGCCAAGCAGCTGGCCACGTCTTTGGGCGTGGAACTGATCCGGTTCGATATGTCGGAATATATGGAGAAACACGCGGTTTCCCGTCTGATCGGCGCACCTCCGGGGTATGTCGGCTTTGATCAGGGCGGCATGCTGACCGACGGCGTGGATCAGCATCCGCATTGCGTTCTGCTGCTGGATGAAATGGAAAAAGCGCACCCGGATGTCTATAATATCCTGCTGCAAGTGATGGATCACGGCAAACTGACCGATCATAATGGCCGAACCGTCGATTTCCGCAACGTGATCCTGATCATGACGTCGAACGCGGGTGCGTCGGAAATGTCGAAAGAGGCGATTGGCTTTAACCGCGAACGCCGCACCGGTGAAGATACCGCAGCGATCGAACGCACGTTCACGCCCGAATTCCGCAACCGGTTGGACGCGGTGATTTCCTTCGCCTCGCTTGGCAAAGAGGTTATCCGCGATGTGGTCACCAAATTCGTGCTGCAACTAGAGGCGCAACTGATCGACCGCAACGTTCACATTGATCTGACCGCCGATGCCGCCGCGTGGCTGGGCGAAAAGGGCTATGATGATAAGATGGGCGCGCGTCCCTTGGCGCGGGTGATCCAGGAATACATCAAAAAACCGCTGGCCGAAGAGTTGTTGTTCGGCAAGCTGACCAAAGGCGGCACGGTGCGGGTTGGCGTCAAGGACGGTGCGCTGGATCTGACGTATGAACAGCCGCAAAAGCCGCGTCTGACTGCCCAAAAGCCTCCACTTCTTACGGCGGAATGATCAAAACCGCGACCCTGTTATCTTTGGCCCTCGCCTTACTGGCGGGGGCCTTTGAATTGGCGTTCCCGGTTGACTGCGATCTGGGGCAAACTTGCTATATCCAGCAGTATTTGGATCACGATCCCAGCCCTGCCGCCACCGACTTCACCTGTGGCCCGCTGGTCTATGATGGCCATTCCGGCACCGACATCGCCGTTGAAACCCGCGCACAGATGCAGGCGGGCGTGGCGGTTTTGTCAAGCGCCCCCGGCACGGTGAAAGGCCGGCGCGACGGCGTTGCCGATTTTGCGCCCTATGTGCCGGATCAGGAATGCGGCAATGGCGTGGTGATTGATCACGGCGGCGGTTGGGAAACCCAATACTGCCATATGCGGCAAGGATCGGTTTTGGTGCAGGTCGGCGATGCGGTGGATACCGGCACGCCGCTGGGCTTGATCGGGCAATCAGGGCAGGCAGACTTCCCGCATCTGCATCTGTCGGTGCGGCGCAATGGGGTCGATGTTGATCCGTTTGCGCCCGACACCACCGACCGCTGCACTGAAACCATCCCTCCGGGCCTGTGGGCCACCCAGGTCCCCTATACGCCCGGCGGCATTATTGGCATCGGGATGTCAACAGGCATCCCAGAATTTGATGCAATTCGGCTTGGCCTGCCCAGCCCAAACCTGCCAGGCACCGCGCCCGCGTTGGTTGTTTGGGCCTATGTGTTTGGCGGCCGCACGGGTGACGCGCTTTTGCTGGATATTACGGGGCCCGAAGGCACAGTGATTACCGAACGCGTCGCGCTGGAAAAAACCCAAGCCCAACTGTTTCGCGCGGTTGGAAAGAAGCTGAAAACCGCCGTATGGCCCTTGGGCAGCTATACCGGCACCGCCAAACTGCTGCGGGCGGGGGCGGAAATTTCGACGCAAACCATTGTGATAGCAGTCGAAAACTAACGTTCGGTCAGTTTCAATTCAATCCGGCGGTTCTGCGCACGGGCCTCGGGGCTATCGCCCCTTGCCACGGGTTGATATTCACCAAACCCCGTGGCCGCCAGCCGCTCTGGCGGAAATCCCAATTCGTCCTGCATATAGCGCACCACCGACAGGGCGCGCGCCTGCGACAATTCCCAGTTATCAACAAACTCACCCGTCCCGGACAATGGCACGTTATCAGTGTGCCCATCGACCCGGATGATCCAATCAATACCCGGCGGTATTTTGCCCGACACATCGTTCAAGATCGCTACCACATCGGCGATCTGCGCCACCCCCTCGGGGGCAAGTTCGGCGGCACCCGGTGTAAACAAAACTTCGGATGAGAACACAAACCGATCCCCCACCACCCGCACGCCCTGCCGCCCAGCCAGCAATTGCGACAACTGGCCAAAAAATTCCGACCGGAATTTTTCCAGATCGGCCTTCTCAACTTCCAGCCGCTTACGCTCGGTTTCTTCCAACTCGGCCCGGCGTTTTTGCTCGGCCGCGACTTGCGCCAAAGCTGCGTTCAACTGACTGCCCAAAGCTTTGATTTGCACATTTGTCTTGCGATCATCCAGTGCCGCAGCATCCAGCACGTTTTGCAGCCCGCCCAATTGCGCCCGCAAGGCAGTGATTTGTTCGTTCAACAGCGCCAGTTTTCGCGCGGCTTCCACCGTTTTGGCCTGTTCTTCACTTAAGGCCATATTGGCAACCGCCAGCAAAGCCGCCTTCTGATCGCCTTCGGTCACAGCCGCCGCCGCATTCTTGGCGGCATCGGTTTGCGCCGCAGCCAGCAAGGTCAGCGTGTCTTCGGCGCGCTTGCGTTGATCTTCCAGCGCCAGCGTCATCGCGGTCAGCGCGTCATCCGATGATTTCAGCTTTTCCCGCAACGCTTGCGCCGCCGCCAGATCAACCAGCCGGGCGGCCTCTTCGGCGGATAATTGCGTTTGGGCGGCGGTGAGATCGGCCTTGGTCGCATCGCCCTTTACGCGCAGATCATCCACCAAGGCTTGCAACGCCTCACGCCGGGCGGCGGCCAATCGCGCGGCCTCAACGCTTGCATCAATTTCGCTGCGCGCCTTTGCCAACGCCAGATCAAGCGCCTGTTTTTCGGTCAACAGTTTCGCACCATCTGCCGTAAGGTTAGACACTTGCGCCGTCAACGCCGATGCCTGCCCCCGCGCCGCATCGCGGTCGGCCAAAAGGGTTGCCACTTGGGCCTCAAAACTGGCAATGCGCGATTGCGCGGTTGAAAGGTCGGTTTGCCGCGCCAACAACTGCCCGGTCAGCGTATCAATCTGCGCCGATTGGCGATCGCTTGTCGCATTGGCAGCCAACAAACTGGCCGACAGATTTCCGACTTCGGCTTGTAAATCGTCGGCCTTTTGCCGCTCTAACCCCAAGGCATCGGCAAGACCCGCCACTTGCGCCGTCAGTTCCCCCAACTCATCGGTTTGGCTGGTGATGGTTTCGCGCAGCACCGATTGCATGACTGTAAAAATCGTCAAAACAAACATCAGCACCATCAACAACGTCGTCACCGCATCAACAAACCCCGGCCAGATCATCGAGCTGTCGCGCTTACGTCGCAGCGCCATGGCTTAACCCCGCCCCGCCGGGCCGCGCGCCAAGGCCCGGACCGAAGCCGTCAGTGCCGAAATATCACCCCGCAGATCGGCGGTGCTTTCCTGCCGGCCCGCCGACAATTCTTCCAGTATCCGCAACAGTTGCACGTCAATCGACCGCAGCCGCATCCGGTTTTCGGCATCTGTGGCCGCAGGGCTGTCCGGCCCTGACAGCGCCAGTATCAGCCGTTCCTGACCTTCGGCGATTTTGGTCAGCACCGCCGTTTGCCCACCCTCTGCCGCAACTTTGCGTGTCAATTTTTCGACGGCGGCTGTCAGTTGCGCCAAGCCCTCGTCAAGCCCCGCCTTATTCGCCTCGGACGTTGCAAACAGGGTTTGCAGCACTTCGATCTGGCCGGTCAGATGATCCAGCACCGCCGACACCTGATCATTATCGCCACTATTGCCGCCATCATTTTCGCCCGACGAAAATCCCAGCCGGGTGATGGACGATAACCATTCTTCCAATTCGCGGTAAAACCGGTTCTGGCCATGGCTGGCGAACAGTTCCAACAGCCCCACCACCAAAGACCCTGCCAGCCCCAGCAAAGATGACGAAAACGCCGTGCCCATGCCGCCCAACTGCTGCTCAAGCCCGCCCATCAACTTGCCAAACACATCAAGGCCCGACTCGCCTTCCTTCGGCGTCAGCGACCGGATGGTTTCGACAATCGCAGGCACCGTTGTGGCAAGGCCGTAAAACGTGCCCAAAAGCCCTAGGAAAACTAACAGGTTGGTCAGATAGCGCGTGATATCGCGGGCCTCATCTATGCGCGTCGCCACCGATTCCAGAATGCTGTTCGATGATGAAGATGAGATTTGCATCCGCGCGCCGAGTGATCGCAGCAGCGATGCCAAGGGTGCCAACAGTCGCGGCGGCGTGGCCTGTTCATAGCCCGGATCGTGGCGCGCGAACGCCTCAATCCAGCTGACCGATTGCACAAGGATCAGCACTTGCCAAAAACACGTCAGAACCCCCAAAACGAACACGCCCACGATGAACCCGTTCAACAACGGGTTGGTGGCCATGATCTCAACCACGGTGTCGCTGATCAGCCACGCGCCAGCACCTACCAGCGCCACCGCAACAAGCATCGTTACAATCTGGCGGATGGGTTGGCTGAAAAGGGTGGTGTTGTCGGACGGTGATCGTTCCATAAAGATGGTGCTGCCCGTTGTTTGCCTGCTTACGCGAACCATAGCAGGCAAGGGCCGCCTGCCAAGTGAAACTCGTGTTACATCGCGCTGACCATGGCTGTCAGCTGTGTTAATTCAGCATCTTCAATGCCAAGATCCGCCAAATGCCGGGCTGTGGCGAACAAATAGTCGCGGTTGGGGCCGCGCACGCCCTGCGCCGTTGCAATCACCTGCGCCTGGGCCAGCAGGGTCAATCCACCACAATATTGCGCATGATCGCGGTTGATCACAAAGGCCAATGCGCGCACCTGCCCGCCGGTGGCCAGTTCAACTGGCAAATAGTCTTCCAGATAGGCCGATGAAATCAGCTCTCGTTCGCGCAAAATCGTCAGGGTTTCCGCCTCGGCCCCCGGTTGCACCAAAAACGCCACGCCGTCGCAAGTGGCCCCTGCGGCCTGATCCAGCGCAAGCACCAGTCCGGGGCTGCTGGCTGATCCACGATAATGCACCGAATGCATGCAAAAACTGCGCCGCCAGTCGTGCAGCCGCGCGATGTGGCGCGCGGCAAATGGGAAATCCGGGCTCCAGATCAGCGATCCATATCCGAACACCCAAAGTTCATCTGGCATGCGCTGGCCCTTTTACGTGGCAATGGTGTAAACAGTGTCACAGGTGTTTTGCGGTTTATCTGGTGAAAAGAAAAGGGGCGGGAATGCGCAAACTTTTGTGGCTGGCGCTGGTGGTGGCGGGGTTGTGGGGTGGTTATTGGTTCGTCGGGGCCACTGCACTGGAACGCCAAACCGCCGCGTTCTTTGACAAAGCCGCCGCAAATGGGCTGGTCGCAAGCCGGGATGATATCTCCGTGGCGGGCTTTCCCAATCGGTTTGATCTGACGGTCAGCGGCGTTGATATCGCCAATCCGGCAACCGGGTTTGGCTGGAAGGCCCCCTTCGTGCAACTGCTGACAATGACGTGGAAGCCATGGCACATCATCGCGGCGCTGCCAAACGATCAGATACTTGTAACGCCGGATCAATCGGTTACGGTCACGTCCGACCGGATGATGGCCAGTCTGCACCTGCATCCCGCATCTACCCTTGGCCTTTACGAGACGCGGCTAGAGGCGGCAAAGCTGGGGCTGACGTCCGATCAGGGTTGGGTGGTTGGGGTGGAAAAGCTGTTTGCGTCCACGCTGGAAGATGCCACCAATCCCAACATTCAACGCCTTGGGATAACCGTGGACAACCTGTCGCCCGATGCCGCCGTGCTGGCGGCACTGGCCGCAACCGATCTGCCCGCGTTGATCGAAACCCTGCATCTGGATGCCAGCGCCAGCTTTTCTGCGCCAATAGCGTTGAACGCACCCGGCGTTCAGCCGCTGTTGATGGCCGTGGATATCAAAGATGCGCGGATCATCTGGGGGGCGTTGAAACTGACGGCCACGGGTGCGCTGACCGCAGGGCCGGACGGGGTGGCGGCGGGCACAATAACCATTCGCATTGACGGCTGGCGCAGGCTTCCGGCGGTAATCGCGGCCTTGGGCTGGATCAGCCCAGACATGGCCCCCAATATCGAACGCGGGCTTGAGGTGATGGCCAAAGCCGGGCCAGACCCCGACGTGTTAGAGTTGCTGCTGGTCTGCGCCGATGGCCGGATGAGTTTGGGGCCATTCCCATTAGGCCCCGCCCCGCAGTTTTTCGGCACAGCGAACGGGGTCTGAACCTGCCTACCGGCAATAAGACCCACTGCGATAACTTGCGGTATCAAAGTGCAGATGGTCTTCGTGATAGCCGTCTGATCCGGGGCCAAGCGTGGTACCAAAAATCCCGCAAGCGCCTTTATGCGCCTTGCGGATTTGTTTGTTGTAGTCGCGCGCAATGCTCCAGCTTTTGCCATCCGAAAAAACAAATCCTGCAATATCAATGGCTTTGCCGCGCCCATGTTCGCTGACCTTGTTGCCTTTGATGTTGTTGCGCGGGCGGCAAATATAATGGGCGGCGATCTGAAGTTGCACCACCTCGCGGTTGCCAAAGGCCGGGCGCATGGATTGCTGCACCCAGGTTTTCAACGCAATCGCTGTCGGGCAATCAAGCGTCGCGGGCTGGCTTAGCCGGATGCCATCAACCGATGTCACGCTGACCGGGTTTTCAATGCCGCAGCCTTTGACCTTGGATTTCACCCGCGCCAAAGTAACACCCTTGATCGCGGGATCACCGCAGACCGACCCTTTGGCAGACTTCTTTTCACGTTTTTTCTTCTTTGTGCTTGGCGCGGTATCCGCTGCCACCTCGACCGGTTCTTGCGCCAACCCTTTTGGACGCGGCTTTGGGCGCAGCTTAGATACAACAGCAACAACGACGGGGGGGGCAGTTTTGGCAGCAGGGGCAGCGACAACCAGACCAGCCGGGCGCGGTTTGGGCTGTGGAACGACTGCCGCAGCAGGCGCAGCGGGCGTTTGCGGTGCGGGTTCTGCGACGACTTTGGCCTGCGCGGCAGCCACCGAACGCGATAGCGGGCGCGGCGATTTGCTGACCGCTTCTGCCCCGGCAGGGCCGCCAAGCAACGCCATCATCAAGGCAAATACGCCCAGCTTTCGCATGCGGTTTATACGCCCGGGTCTGCGGCGGCAGACCCTTTTTGCGGCGCGGCCACCCGGCCAAAATCTGGGGCATCGGTGTCTTGGCCTGCCTCGATGATACTGCGGCGAATGGCGCGGGTGCGGGTGAAATAGGCGTGCAAGTGATCACCGTCCCCCAACCGGATGGCGCGCTGCAGGGCGAACAATTCCTCGGTAAAGCGGCCCAGAATATCCAGCGTCGCCTCTTTGTTCGTCAAGAAAACATCGCGCCACATGGTCGGGTCTGACGCCGCAATGCGGGTGAAATCGCGAAACCCCGTCGCCGAATACTGGATCACTTCGCTGTTTGACACCCGGCGCAAATCGTCGGCCACACCAACCATCGTATAGGCAATCAGGTGCGGCGTGTGGCTGACCACCGCCAGCACCAGATCATGGTGCGGTGCATCCATCGTATCAACGCGGGCCCCCATCCCCATCAACAGACCGGTCAATCGCGCTATCGCAGCCACATCCGTGTCGGGCTGCGGTGTCAGCAACCACCAGCGGTTTTGAAAAAGCGTCGCAAAGCCCGCGCGTGGCCCGGAATATTCAGTGCCCGCCATCGGGTGGCCGGGAATAAAGTGAACGCCCGCCGCGATATGCGGGGCAACCGCCGCAATCACCGCTTGTTTGACCGAACCCACATCCGTCACAGTCGCACCTTGGGCCAGATACGGGCCTATTTCGGCGGCAATCGCGCCCATAGCGCCGATTGGCACCGCCAGAACCACCAGATCGGCACCCTGCACGGCCTCGGCGGCGGTTTCAAAAACCCGGTCACACAGGCCGATTTCCAATGCCACGGCGCGGGTTTGCTGCGATTTCGCATGGCCAACAATTTCACCCGCCAACCCATGCGCGCGCATTGCATGCGCCATGGATGACGCAATCAGCCCCAAACCAATCAGCGCCACACGGTTGTAAATCGGCCCATCGGTCATTTCACACCCTTGAACTGCGCAATCGCATGCACCACGCGGCGGCAAGAAGATTCGTCACCCACCGTGATGCGCAAACACTGCGGCAATTTATAGCTGACCACCCGGCGCACGATCAGCCCTTCTTTTTGCAAGAACAAATCGCAGGCCTCGGCCTCTTCTGCCGAAGCAAAGCGGGCAAGGATGAAATTGGCAAGTGATGTGTCCGACGGGATGCCCAACTCGGCCAAGGCCTGCGCAAGCCAGTGGCGCATCCGCGCATTATCGGCGCGGCAGCGCACCAGATGGTCTTGATCGCGCACCGCGGCCTCGGCCACATCCAACTGGGTGTTCGACAAGTTGAACGGCCCACGAATGCGGTTCAGCACATCAATAATCGCTTGCGGCCCATAGCCCCAGCCAATGCGCAAACCGCCCAGACCGTAGATTTTCGAAAACGTCCGCGTCATCACCACGTTGCTGCGGGCCTCAATCAACGCAAGCCCGGCATCAAAACCTTCGACAAATTCGGCATAGGCCCCGTCCAGCACCAAAATCGCCTGTGGCGGCAGGCCAGCCGCCAGCCGTTCCACTTCGGCGGCAGAAATCATCGTGCCGGTCGGGTTGTTGGGGTTGGCAATAAACACCAGTTTGGTGCGCCGGTTACAGGCGCGTAAAATGGCGTCGACATCGGTGGTGCGATCCCGCTCTTCCACCTCAACCGGGGTAGCACCGACAGCAAGCGCCGAGATGCGATACATCAGGAACCCGTGTTCGGTGAACACAACCTCGTCTTTTGGCCCCGCATAAGCCTGACACAGGAACGTTATGATCTCATCCGACCCGACACCACAAATAACACGGGTGGCGTCCAACCCATGCACGTCGGCAATGGCGGTGCGCAGGGCCGCGTGATCGGTGGGCGGATAGCGGTGCAACTGATGCACAGACCGCGCAAACGCCTCTTTTGCGCGTGCCGACGGCCCCGCCGGATTTTCATTTGACGACAGCTTTACGATATTGGTCTGGCCCGCAACTGCGGCCTTGCCGCCCTCATAAAGGGCGATATCCAAAATACCTGGTTGTGGTCGGATTGCATCGGTCATCGGATTCCCCAAGTGTTGGCTGGGTTTTAGCGGCGAGGGCGGTGCAATGCCAGCAACATTTAGCCAATCAGACGGCATGTTCCGCCAGCACTTGCGTAAATATCCCGGCTTGGGACGAAGTCAAACCGCCAGAAAGTTGGTGAACTGCCACGGGTCGTCTTCGTCGCGATCCTCGGCAAAGCGGTTGATCCGGTTTTGCAGCGGCGTCCAGTCGGTATAGTGGCACTCTATCCGGCCAAGATAGGGGCGCTGCACGTCAAGACAGCGCGCGTGATCCATCTCATCCGCTTCGACAAAGCCCATGCGGGGATTCTCGGCCACCCAAACCATCGCGGCCAGAACGGCGGAAGTTACCTGCATTCCGGTGGCGTTTTGGTAGGGCGCCAGCGCGCGCGCCTCGTCTATGGTCAACCGCGAACCATACCACATCGCCCCCTTGGCGTGGCCATAAAGGAACACCCCCAGATCATCGCCGCCAGATGTAATCTCATCCGCCGTCAAGATATGTTTGCTGTCGGGCAGTTTGCCCGCGCCGTTGGTTTCATGCAGCGACAAGATCGCGTCGGGGCACGGATGATAGGCATAGTGGCAGGTCGGACGATACACGGCGCGGGGGCCGTCCCAGACGGTGTAATAATCAGGGATCGACAACGCTTCATTATGCGTCACCACAAGGCCGAATTGCGGGCCAATATCGGGGCACCAACTGCGCACACGGGTATCAACGCCGGCGCGGTCCATCCAGATTGCATAGCCAGGGCCAAAATTGAACCTGTGGCCAGTGGGCGGCAGTTTTTTCTCATGCGTGCCCCAACCCAGTTCGGCGGGCTGATAGCCTTCGGACAGCAACCCATCAACCGACCAGCTGTTCACAAAAATGCCCTGCGGTTTGGGGCGGGCCGACACTTGGGTATCCCGCTCGGCGATATGCACGCCTTTGATGCCCAAACCCATCGCCAGCAACGCCCAGTCCTGCCGGGTTTTCGGATCGGCGTTCACGCCGGTATCACTGGCCAACCGCAACAGCGCCTCTTTCAACAGCCAGGACACCATGCCCGGATTGGCACCACAGCACGAAACCGCCGTCGGCCCACCCGGATAGGTTTTGCCCAAAGCGCGAACCTTTTCACGTAAGGGATAGTTGGTGCGCTCTGCATTCGGCAGCGGCGAGCCAAAGTAAAACCCCGGCCAAGGTTCAACCACCGTATCAATATACTGCACCCCAAGCTGTTGGCACAGTGTCATCACCTCGATGCTATCCACATCAACCGACAGGTTAACCAGAAAGCCTTTGCCATCCGGGAACAAACCGCGCAACACCGCGTCAAAATTACCCGCCGTCAGCGCCAGTTGCAGATGCCTGATCCCCTGCCCGGCCAACATCGGCGCGCATTCACCAGACGGCTCAATAACCGTGAACTGGGTTTGGTCGAAATCTATGTGGCGCAGGATCAGCGGCAAGGTACCGCGCCCGATTGACCCAAAGCCGATCATCACCAAGGGGCCGTCAATGCGGGCGTGGGTCTGGTAGGTCATCGCGCCCTCAATGCTTGTCGGTCTTGGACGACATCCAGTCCATCAGCGCCAACAACACACCCGAAATCACAAACGTCAGATGGATCACCACCATCCATTTCAGGGTTTCCATATCCACCGTGTAGGCCGGGTTTGGTTTTCCCAGGGACATGAACACTTTCAGCAGATGAATCCCCGATATCGCCACAATCGACGCGATCAGCTTCATCTTCAGGCCGGAAAAATCAACCTTGCCCATCCAATCCGGCCGATCCCCGCCGTGATCAATATCCAGTTTAGACACGAAGTTTTCATAACCCGAAAACAACACGATCAGCAAAAGGTTCGCCGCCAGCGTCAGGTCGATCAATGTCAGCAGCGCCAGAATGCCCTGATCCGCCGTCAACTCAAAGGTCTTGGGCACATAATACACCAGCTCTTTGATGAAAATCACCGCCATCATGCCAAGGCTAACCACCAACCCCAGATACATCGGTGCCATCAGCCAGCGCGACGCAAACAACCCCTGTTCGAATTTACTTTCCAGCGTTGGTTTGATCGGCATCGCGGAACCCCCTGCGAATAAAGAAAAAAGGCCCACCTGAAATAGGCGGGCCGATCCATAACATAAAGAGGCAAAGATCAGTTCTTGGCGTAATATTCCACAACCAGGTTTGGTTCCATCTGCACCGGATAGGGCGTATCGCTTAGGCCCGGGGTGCGCACGAACTTGACCGTCAGCTTGGAATGATCGACTTCCAGATAATCGGGCACGTCCCGCTCGGCCAGTTGGATCGCTTCCAAGATCAGCGCCATCTGACGCGACTTTTCGCGCACTGCGATGATATCACCTTCTTTAACGCGGTAAGACGCGATGTTCACGCGGCCCCCGTTCACTGTCACATGGCCGTGGTTCACGAACTGACGTGCAGCGAAAATCGTCGGCACCAGCTTGGCGCGGTAGACCACCGCATCCAAACGACGCTCCAACAGACCCACCAGCATCTCGCCAGTGTCACCCTTGACGCGTTCGGCTTCGGTAAAGATTTTGCGGAACTGCTTTTCGGTCAGATCGCCGTAATAGCCCTTCAGCTTTTGCTTGGCGCGCAGCTGGGTGCCGAAATCCGACAGTTTGTTCTTGCGGCGCTGGCCGTGCTGGCCGGGGCCATATTCACGCTTGTTCACCGGGGATTTCGGACGGCCCCAGATGTTTTCGCCCATGCGGCGGTCAATTTTATACTTGGCAGACGTGCGTTTGGTCACGGCTGATCTCCTTCGTTCGATGTGAAGGGCGTTGTCCTTTGAACTTTCGTCCCGACAGGGTTCTTCTTGCGAAGTCCACAAACACCAATAAAAAATCCCGGAATCGCTTCTGGAATTAGCGCGCTTATACAGTCGCCGCTCGGGGTGTCAACTGCGGGCACTTTTAGGCTTTCACATTGGCATGAATATCCTCGGGGGGTGAGGCGCGCTTGCGCCGAGGGGCGCAGACAGCCCCCTAAAATTCTTAGTCTAAGAATTTTACCTCCCTAAACCTACGCCGCC
>JANNAT010000122.1:0-33621 GCA_031384605.1 Cypionkella sp. | reverse complement strand
AAATCTCATCCTTTGGCACGTTTTCGGTGCGCGATAAAACCGCGCGCGTGGGCCGCAATCCCAAAACCGGTGATGAGGTGCCGATCAGCCCACGCCGCGTTCTGACCTTCCGGCCCTCGCATCTGATGAAAGACCGCGTGGCTGCCGGGAAAAAGCGTTAACGGGCGCTGCCTTTGATGGATAAGGCACCCGACGCGTTCCGCACCATCAGCGAAGTGGCCGACCATCTGGAAACCCCGGCGCATGTGCTGCGGTTTTGGGAAAGCCGCTTTCCGCAAATTCGCCCCGTGAAACGGGCGGGCGGGCGCAGGTATTATCGCCCCGCCGATGTGGCCTTGCTGACCGGTATCAAGCGGCTGTTGCATGACGAAGGCTTGACCATTCGCGGCGTGCAAAAGATTTTGCGCGAACAAGGCGTGCGGCATGTGGCGGGCCTGTCGGGCGATGCCCTGTCCGATGATCTGGATATGACTGCAGACGCCGCGCTTGAGGCTGCGATGGCGGCCAATTTTGGCGGCATGGCCCCCCCTGTGGTGGAACCTGCGCGGGCAGAATCCGCCACCATCGTTGCGCTGGAAACCGCATTGCGCAGGTCTGATCCCGCGCCAGCTTTGCCCCAGATGCCCGGCCCAGATATGCCTGAAACAGATCCATGGCAAACGGGACAAGCCGCTGTTGTGGCTGATCTTTTTGCGGAAGTCAGTGGTGCGGACAGCACGCGGCCTGCACTGCCTGATGACCAATCTTCAAACCCTATCCCGGCCCCACGCGCAACCGACCTGATTTCCAAGGGCGATCTTGCGGCGGCGTTGCGGGGCCTGCCTGCGGGTGCGTTTGGGAGCCACGCCGATCGGGCCCATCTCCTTCAAGCCCGACTGCTGGCGCTGCACAACCGCCTGTCATCCCCGCCGCAATTTGACAATCTCTGATCCGGGCGCTGGCCTTGGCGCTGACCCGGGCCGCCTGTGCGCTTTGAGGCTTGCCCCGGCAGGAAATATCAGTATGACAACGCATGTGTCGGGCCGTGGCGCAGCCTGGTTAGCGCGTCCGTCTGGGGGGCGGAAGGTCGAGAGTTCGAATCTCTCCGGCCCGACCATTCACGATACCGCCCGCGTGCCATCAGGCGTCGCGGGCGGTTTCGTTTCAACGCGGGATGGGTTTTCATGAAAACAAAACTTATCCGAAACTGCGCATCAACGCAGGCGATCGGCAGCGTTTTCCAATTGCTTGTAAACCCATGCCGTCCAAGGGGGTTGATATGATCCAGTCCGGCGTTCTGCCTGCACAGTCCTTGCGTCTGATGATTGCGGATGGGGCGATTTGCGCCGCGCCTGCGGTGACGGAGGCGCAAATCCAACCCGCCAGCCTTGATCTGCGCTTGGGCAGTGTGGCCTACCGGGTGCGCGCGTCGTTTCTGATCGGTCAGGGCCGCAAAGTGATTGATCGCATTGCTGAATTCGAAATGCACCGGATGGATTTAACCGCTGGTGCTGTGCTGGAAAAAGGCTGCGTTTATCTGATTCCCTTAATGGAACATCTGGCCCTGCCGCCCGGCATCACTGCCGTTGCCAATGCCAAAAGTTCCACCGGGCGGCTTGATCTGCTGACCCGCACCATCGTTGATGGTGGCACCGAATTTGACCGAATCCCAGAAGGCTATACCGGGCCCTTGTATGCCGAGGTGTGCCCAAAAAGTTTTTCAGTGTTGGTGCGGGCGGGTCAGCGGCTGAACCAAATCCGCTTTCGCTCCGGGCAATCGGTGTTGACCGATGCCGAATTGGTGGCCCTGCATGCTGTTGACCCGCTGGTTTCGGGCGATGCGGTGATTTCCGAAGGGTTGGGCTTTTCTGTTGATCTGAAACCGGCATCGGGCGATCTGGTGGGCTACCGCGCCAAACCGCATACCGGTGTGATTGATCTGGACCGCATCGCGCATTACCCGGCGTCGGAATTCTGGGAAGAAATCCGCGCCCGCGATGGCCGCATCATCCTTGATCCGGGTGCGTTTTATATCTTGGTCAGCCGCGAAGCCGTGACGATCCCGCCCGATTATGCCGCCGAAATGGCCCCGTTTCTGGCCATGGTCGGCGAATTCCGCGTGCATTACGCAGGCTTTTTCGACCCCGGTTTTGGCCATGCCACGGCGGGGGGGCTGGGCAGTCGGGGTGTGTTGGAGGTGCGCTGCCACGAGGCCCCGTTCGTGTTGGAACACGGCCAGATCGTCGGGCGGCTGGTGTATGAGCGGATGGCGCAACGGCCGGAAACGCTGTATGGTGCAGGGATCGCGTCAAATTATCAGGGTCAGGGGTTGAAATTGGCCAAGCAGTTTAGAACCGACTAGCCATGTCGCACAGGGCTGTTGCACTCGCACTTGCCCTAAGCCTTCCCTCCCCGATGCAGGCCGCATCGCTGATCATCAACCTGTGGCCGAATGCTGATCCCGATACGGCAATTTACTGTGCTTTGACGTTAACGGGCGATAGAATGGTTGCGGTTCAGGCCAAGGGCATGGGCCTGCAAGACCCACAAACCTATCGCTGGTGGGCGTCTGATCTGGACCGAACCGCGTATTTCCATGGCTTGCAGCAGTTGTTTGACGGCACATTGCCGTCTGAAAACCCTTTAAGCGCCCCGATGCCCCTGCCGCCCTTTGTCACAGTCACTTGGGTTGCCAATCTGAACGGCTCGATGACAAGTGGGCGTTATGTGGCCAATCACGCAGAAATACCGCCAGAATTGGCGGCAATGCTGGCCTTAGTGACGCCCGGCAGTTATTGCAGCCCGATCCTCGCCGCAGACTGACCCCGTTTTGCCGCAATCGGACATGGCAGAGGCCCGCGTTGCGGCCTACAACAGGGCAACAGAGATGAGGCCCGCATGACCGACGACGCATTGGTAATCTTTACCCCTTCTGGCAAACGCGGACGCTTTGCGCATGGCACGCCGGTGCTGACAGCGGCGCGGCAGTTGGGGGTTGATCTCGATTCTGTTTGCGGGGGGCGCGGCATTTGTTCAAAATGCCAGATCACGCCGGGCTATGGCGAATTTTCCAAACATGGCGTCACGGTCGCGGTTGATGCGCTGACCGATTGGAATTCGGTCGAGGCCCGCTATAAATCCATTCGCGGGTTAACCGAAGGTCGCCGTTTGGGCTGTCAGGCCTGTGTGATGGGCGATGTGGTCATTGATGTGCCACCCGAATCCCAGGTGCATAAACAGGTGATCCGCAAGTCGGCCGCACAGCGCGATATCGTGATGGATCCCGCCACCCGTGCGCTTTATGTCGAAGTCGCCGAGCCTGACATGCACGAACCCACCGGCGATTTTGAACGGCTGGCATCCGCCTTGCGCGATCAGTGGCAAATCGAAAATGTGCAGGCCGATCTGGGCCTGATGCGCCGCTTGCAACCCGCGTTACGCAAAGGCGCGTGGAAGGTGACCGTCGTTCTGAACCGCGGCAATCATGATTTAAGCCACCGCATTGTCGATATATTCCCCGGCTTTCATGAAGGCGGTATTTATGGCCTTGCGATTGATCTGGGGTCCACCACCATCGCGGCCCATCTGTGCGACCTGCGCGATGGGGCGGTGCTGGCGTCGTCGGGCCTGATGAACCCGCAGATCAGGTTCGGTGAAGATTTGATGAGCCGGGTCAGCTATGCCATGATGAACCCCGGCGGTGATGTGGAAATGACCCGCGCGGTTCGCGAGGCTATCAATGCTCTGGCCGCGGAAATCGCGGTTGAGGCCAAGATTGACCCAACCGCGATCTATGAGGTGGTCTTCGTTTGCAACCCGGTGATGCACCATTTGCTGCTGGGGATTGATCCGGTGGAACTGGGCCAAGCGCCGTTTGCACTGGCCACTTCCGGCAGCCTGTCGCTGGATGCGCGGGAATTAGACCTGACCAACCTTAACCGATCGGCCCGGGTTTATATCCTGCCTTGCATTGCAGGGCATGTGGGTGCCGATTGCGCGGCGGTTGCCTTGTCGGAAGAACCCAATAAATCCAAAGACATGGTGCTGATCGTTGATGTCGGCACCAATGCCGAGATTCTGCTTGGCAATGAAACCCGGGTACTGGCCTGCTCCTCGCCCACCGGCCCCGCGTTTGAAGGCGCGCAGATCTCATCGGGCCAGCGCGCCGCCCCCGGGGCCATTGAACGGGTGGAAATTGATCTCGCCACCAAGGAACCGCGATTTAAGGTGATCGGGTCTGATCTGTGGTCAACCGAAGCTGGCTTTGACGCCGCAACCGCCGCATCTGGCATCACCGGTATTTGCGGATCGGGGATCATTGAGGCCGTGGCCGAAATGCGCATGGCGGGGTTGGTCGATCCCGGCGGGCTGATCGGTGGCCCCGATCAAACCGGCACCCCGCGCTGCGTGCCCGAGGGGCGCACCCATTCCTATGTGCTGCACGACGGCACCGCAGATGGTGGCCCGCGTATCATGGTGACCCAAGGCGATATCCGCGCCATCCAACTGGCCAAGGCAGCACTTTATGCCGGGGCCAAGCTGTTGATGGATGAAATGGGCGTGGATACGGTTGACCGCGTCACCCTTGCTGGCGCATTTGGTGCCCATATCAGCCCCAAACACGCGATGGTGCTGGGGATGATCCCGGATGTGCTGCTGTCAAAGGTCGTCTCAGCTGGCAATGCGGCGGGCACTGGTGCGCGGATTGCTTTGTGCAATGTGGCGTCACGCGATACGATTGAGGCGATGGTGCATCAAATCCACAAAGTGGAAACCGCCATCGAGCCGCGCTTTCAGGAACATTTCGTCAATGCGTCGGCTATTCCCAATGCGGTTGACCGGTTTCCGGAGCTGTCGAAAATCGTCACTCTTCCCGATGTCAGCTTTAATATGGCCCGGTCGGGGGGCGATGGGGCGCGTGCGCGGCGGCGGGGTTGACCCCGGCGTTGCTGCACGATTAACGTGGTTCAGATGACTGATGATCCTATCGCCCCGCTGTTGATCCAGATCGCTGCACAAGATCGTGCAGCGTTCAGAACCATTTATACCACGGCATCCGCGAAACTTATGGGCGTGCTGCTGCGTATCCTTGGTAACAGGGCCGAAGCGGAGGATGCGTTGCAAGAAGTTTTCACCAGAGTATGGCTGCGCGCAAACCGCTTTGACGCGGACAAAGGCCGTGGCATGACGTGGCTGATTGCCATTGCGCGCAATCTGGCGATAGATCGGCTGCGCGCCCGCCATGACACGGTGGACGACGAAGATGCGATGGCGGCAGTCGCCGATACTACCCCGCGTGCCGAAACCCGCCTGATCGCGCAAGGTGAGGCGCGGCGGATCAATGATTGTTTCGCCACGTTGGAACCCGACCGCGCCGATGCGCTGCGCGGGGCCTATTTGACCGGCCTGTCCTATATCGATCTGGCCGCACGGCATAATGTGCCCCTGAACACCATGCGCACCTGGCTGCGCCGGTCTTTGGCCCGGTTGAAGGAGTGTATGGAAACATGACCGACACTTCATTCGCAAAAGATGATGGACTTCCCGAAGATGACGGGCTGGCTGCCGAATATGTACTGGGCGCGCTGAATCTTGCGGACCGCAGCATGGCAGAGGCGCGGTTGAAATCCGATGCGGGCTTTGCGGCCCTCGTGGCCGATTGGCAAAACCGCCTGTCCGGCCTGAACGATGATTACGCCGAGATGCCCGCGCCAAACCTGCTGCCACAAATCGAGGCGCGGCTGTTTCCGACTTCCCACAAACCCGCACGCAATTGGTTTGGCTGGTTGGCCGGTGCCGCCGTGGCCGCAGCTGTGGAAGTTTTCTTTGCCCTGCCGCAAACAGCACCGCCCGCCCAATTGGTCGCCACCCTTGCCGCCGATCCCGCCAGCGATATCGCCAACCTGATCTATGAGGCGCGCTATGGTGACGGGGCCTTGACCATTACGCGGGTGGCAGGAAGTGCAGCCCCCGCTGGATCGGTTCACCAATTGTGGATCATCGCACCCGATGCTGCCCCGGTGTCACTGGGCCTGCTCGACAGCACCGCACTTACCCTGACTTACCCAACCCCTACCCCCGGTTGGACTCTGGCCGTATCTGTAGAACCGACGGGCGGTTCCACCACTGGCGCACCAACCGGGCCGGTGATCCTTGCAGCGCAGATCGGCGTCTGACGCGACAGCGACGCCAACACTTTACCTAAAATTTCCATTCATTTTGCTCCAAATACTCCACGGGGGACGCGCCATTTGGCGCGAGGGGGTGTGAAACCCCCGTCTTTGATTGGCCAGCAATGACCCTGCACAAAATAAATCGCATCCTTCAAACTTTTTTCACACCGCCCTGAAACTTCCCCCCAATCACGCACGTTAATCCATATGAAGGCGGGAACGGCTCGCCTCAGCAACATGGAGCTACCGCTATGAAAACTCTTCGCCTTGCAACTGCGATCCTTGCCCTGTCCACTGGTTTTGCCATGGCTGAAAACCCCATGGTGGGTGGTGCGGCCATGTATGAAAACAAAAACATCGTTGAAAACGCTGTGAACTCTGCCGATCACACCACACTGGTCGCCGCCGTTACCGCTGCTGGCTTGGTAGAAACGCTGTCGGGTGCTGGCCCGTTCACCGTGTTGGCCCCAACCAATGAAGCCTTTGCAAAACTGCCCGCAGGCACCGTTGAGACCCTGCTGAAGCCAGAAAACAAAGACACTTTGGTGAAAATCCTGACCTGCCATGTGATTGCTGGCAACGCGATGTCGGGCGATATCATGGGCATGATTGATGCCGATGGCGGCAAGCACAAGGTGAAAACCGTGGGCGGCTGCGAATTCACCCTGTCCAGCAAAGACGGCAAAGTGATGATCGAAGATGAGATGGGCAACATCGGCACCGTCACCATCGCCGATGTCAAACAGTCAAACGGCGTGATCCATGTGATCGACACCGTGCTTTTGCCAAAGATGTAATATCGGTTTTCCAGATCACCAGTTGCAGACCGTAACAAGTGAGTTCAGGGCGGGAAGGTCACACCCGCCCTGCCCCTCGGGCCAAACCTTCCCCTGTCCCCACGACGATTAGGTTGCCCGAGAAAGGGCCTTCGGTTCATCCCGAAGGCCCTTTGCTTTTGGCCGGGCTTGCGGTTAGAATTTCCCTATTGTTGATAAATTTTTAAGGAGAGTTCTGATGCAGGTATTTTGCATGTTGCGCCGCCTGACCTTGGCCGCGGCCCTGCTGTTGCCGCAAACCGCGCTGTCTGAAGGGCGTTCGATCATCGTGCTGGATGCGTCCGGGTCGATGTGGGGGCAAATTGAAGGGCGCACCAAGCTGGACATTGCCCGCGACTCGCTGGCAGAAGTGCTGAAATCCATTCCCCCCGAAACCGAATTGGGTCTGATCGCTTACGGTCACCGCGAAAAAGGGTCTTGTGCGGATATCGAATTGATCGTCCCGCCCGCGGCAGGCACCGCGGCGGCCATTTCCGACGCTGCCGCCAACCTGCAATTTTTGGGCAAAACACCGCTGACCGCCGCCGTGCGCATGGCGGCCGCTGCGTTGCGGTCAACCGAGGAAAAAGCCACGGTTATCCTGATCACCGACGGCGTTGAAACCTGCGATGCCGATCCTTGCGCGCTGGGGCTGGAGTTAGAGGCATCGGGCGTTGATTTTACCGCCCATGTGGTTGGGTTTGGGCTGACCGAGGCCGAGGGCCAACAAGTGTCTTGCCTTGCCACCAACACGGGCGGTCTTTACATCACCGCCGCCGATATGGCCGGGTTGACCGAAGCCTTGCAAACGACAGTGCTGACGGCGGTTGATCTGACCGAACCCGAACCCGTGGTGAAACCTGAACCTGTCGCAACCGCGCTGGAATTCAACCTTGCCCCGACAGCCGTGCTGGCCCCAGGCGTGTCCTTGCCAGATGATTCGTCCGATCTGCAATGGGAGGTTCACGCGATAAATCAGGATGGCACAACGGGTGATCGGCTGTTGACAGATTACAATGATTTCAAGACCTTGTTGGACCCTGGCACTTACCGCGTGATGGTGACTGTCGAACAGGCAACGGCGCAACAAGATGTCACTGTAACCGCCGATGTGCTGGCGCGTCCCGAAATTGTGCTGAACGCGGCCAAACTGTTGTTGCACCCCAAAGGGTCGCCCGACGGCACAATCGCGGATAACGCGAGCCTGCAAATTACCAATGCTGCGGGGTTGAACACCACATATTACGGCGACAGCCGGATTTATCTGAACGCCAGTGATATCACCCTCACGGCCACCTTGGGGGCCGCCACGGTAATCGAAACCCTTACCGTAACGGCGGGCCAAATTCTGGACCGCGATGTGATCATCGGGTCGGGTGTGGCGGTGATAAACGGCTATTACGTTGAAGGCGTGATCATCGAAAGTGGCAATCTTCGGGTGGATTTATTCGATGCCAAAATGACCCTTGATGGCAGCCGGAAATCGATCACTACCGATTACGGGGCGGGCAAGGCATTTACCCTGTCACCGGGGGATTATCTGGCCACAGTCACGCTTGATGCGGCAAGTGTTGACGTGCCATTTACCGCAAAACTGGGGGAACGGGTGGAAGTGACGGCGATTTTGAAGGCTGGTGTGCTGTTCGCGTCTGCGCCCGGGGCCCATTCGATCGAGGTGTTTGCGGCCAAACCCGCCCTTGATGGCACCCGAAAATCGCTGAACTTTGATTACACCCAAGAAAAAACTCTGACCGTGCCGGGGGGGGATTATCTGGTTGTCGCCACCCGCGAAGGCGGTGAATCGGTTGAGGCCACCGTTACAGTAAACCCCGGAGAGCGGGGCGAAGTGGCGCTGACCTTGCCATGACCCCCGTGCCAGACCTGCTTGACGCCGGGTCTGGCTTGGCCTAATCGGATGGTGTCGCGGGTGTAGCTCAATGGCAGAGCAGCAGCTTCCCAAGCTGAATACGAGGGTTCGATTCCCTTCACCCGCTCCAATCCTAACGCGCAAAAGCACAAGATATCTGGCGTCGACCGCAAGCGTTGTGATCGCAAGGTTTAGACAGCCCTGGCCATAGTTATGCCTAAGGCACCATGCTTATTTCAAGCGATGACAAAGTCTTAATCTGAGACCACGAAAGGCCCCGGCATTGCTGCGAGGCCCGCTTGTTTGAGTCAGCACGCGCGAATTGCCTGAGATGTACTGCCACTTGACCAAAACTGTTTTGTGGCAGGTAACTTTTATCCAATCCTCAGCAACTTACGCGGAAATATAGATAATGTCCGCGATACTGCCTTGCCCGCCATATGGAGCCCGGTATTTGCCATCGTTGCGCTGTTGATTAACGTGCCCGTTCCAAGGATCAAGAAACGATACTTCGTTATGGGTGCAACGGCCAACAACAACAAAATGCCCGCCCCCGCCGTCCCATAGGATCAGAACGATTGCAGGCTTGTTAAAGGCAATCTTGTCATGTTGGATCTTCGGCGGCGTGCCACTTAGATTTGTGTGGTCGACGCGCAGCCGCTCGTTGCGCAACGACGCAGCAACTTGACCGCTGTAAAGACCAAAACTGGCCATAGTGTTCGCCATGGTGCTTTGGTTAGGCGCATACGAATCTGGATTAAAGGTCATCGGACCCGAAGCCGATGCGCCTAATGCGCCAAGCGCACCCGCGACGGCGCCTTGATACATCCGGACTGCAAGGTCCCACTCTTCTTCAGCAAAACTCGCTTGCCGCGCAATGCCACGCGCCATCCAGACACTGGCAACCCCGCAAGAGTTTGCCTGTTGTTGTTTCCATATTTGATAAGTTCTTCCGTGAGAATCCCGTTCTAAACTGATCATCGCAAACCTCATATTTAGGAATTTATGAATAATTCGAAAGTTAATAGTCAATAATTCCGAGTATATCTTATCTTTCACACCGATCAAGGTCTTTGCGTTAAAGGCGGCGTTTGCGCCTAGGCACCTGCTCGGAGAGATGATCTACGCTTTTGGGTCGGCATGCAGGCTGAACATCGGTATTTGGCACCATCTTGCCCGTCCGATCCCTTTCCCTTCGCCAGTGTCTGCGATAGCTGTCACCATCCATTGGAAAGGACATCACATGAGCGACATCAAACGCATTGGCACTGGCAAACGCATGAGTGAGGCATCGTGCTATAACGGCATTGTCTGGGTGGCGGGGCAAGTGGGCAATCCCGGCGAGTCGGTTGCCGCACAAACCCGCACCTGTCTGGCAGAAGTGGACCGGATTTTGGCCGAGGCAGGCACTGATAAAACCCGTATTCTATCGGCCCAGATCTGGCTGGCCGATATGGCGACTTTCGCCGAAATGAACGGGGTTTGGGATGCTTGGGTGCCGCAGGGCAACACACCCGCACGTGCCACCGGTGAGGCGCGGTTGGCCACGCCGGATTACGCCGTGGAAGTGATTGTTGTCGCCGCATTAAATTAGTCAAGACGGGGGGATTTCCGCCCCCCAAAGGTGCAATTGACATAGCAATTGCACCACCCCCCGAGAGTATTTAGGCCAAAATGAAGGGCTTAAGCCATCAGATAGGCAACCAAGGCTTGGGTCGACCCGTCTTTTTGCGCCGCAGGTTGCGTGCCCTCCAAAATGGGTTGCAATGCCAGCGCCAGTTCCTTGCCCAGCTCTACCCCCCATTGATCATAGGAATTGATCCCCAAAATCACGCCTTCAACAAACACCCGGTGTTCATAAAGCGCAATGATCTGGCCAAGGATGTGGGGTGTTAATTGATCATACGCCAATGTCGTGCTGGGGCGGTTGCCGGGAAACACGCGGTGGCGGGCCTGCATGTCCAGCTCGGCTCCAGTCAGGCCTTTGCGCGCCATGATCGCGGTCGCCTCGGCCAGACTGCGCCCACGCATCAGGGCTTCGGACTGCGCCAAACAGTTTGACACCAACAACAGATGCTGATGCGCAAGATCGGGTTCATGGCCGCGCCTTGCCACCAGAAATTCGCAAGGCACCACGCGCGTCCCTTGGTGGATCAGTTGGTAAAAAGCGTGCTGGCCGTTGGTTCCGGGTTCCCCCCAAACCACGGGGCCGGAGTGGGTGGCAAGATCGCTGCCATCGATCGCCACCCGCTTGCCGTTTGATTCCATCTCCAACTGCTGCAAATACGCAGGCAGGCGGCTAAGGCGTTGATCATACGGTAAAACCGCGCGGGTGGTATAGCCGCAAATCTGGTTATGCCAAATGCCAACCAGCGCCAACATCACGGGCAGGTTTTGATCAAACGGCTGGGTCAGGAACTGCTGATCCATCGAATAACCGCCCGCCAGAAACGCATCGAAACCGTCTGGTCCCACTGCCAGCATCACGCCCAAACCAATCGGCCCCCACAGCGAATAGCGCCCGCCAACCCAATCTTCAAACCCGAACACCCGGGCAGAATCAATGCCAAAGGCGGCGGTTTTATCGGCGGCGGTAGACACGGCAGCAAACTGCGCGCCTGTATCCGTTACCGTTTTTGCCATCCAATCGCGCGCGGTTTGGGCGTTGGTCATGGTTTCAATCGTGGTGAAGGTCTTTGAGGCCACAATCACCAACGTCGTTGCCGGATTCAAACCCCGCAGCGTGTCATTAATATGCGCGCCGTCCACGTTGCTGACATAATGCACGCGCGGGCCGTCATGGAACGGGGCCAGCGCCAGTGTCGCCATCGCGGGGCCCAGATCAGACCCGCCGATGCCAATATTGATCACGTCAGTGATGCGGCCACCTTGGCCTGCAAACCGCCCGGCCCGCACATCATTGGCAAAGGCCGCCATCCGCGCGCGGGTCTCATGAATTTCGGGCATCACGTCGGCACCGTCATACATCACCTTTGCGCCCGCAGGGGCCCTCAATGCAGTGTGCAGCACCGCGCGGCCTTCGGTAACGTTGATCTTATCGCCGCCAAACATTGCTGCGCGCTTTTCCGCCATGCCGGATGCCTGCGCCAGATCAACCAGCATCGCTTTGGTCGCGGCGTCGATATTGGTTTTGGAATAATCAAACAGCATATCAGTTGCGCACACAGAAAAGTCAGCGGCACGATTCGGGCGATCGAACAAGGAAATTATTGAACGATCCTTGTAGGTTGCGTGATGATCTTGAAGTCGATTCCATTTGGTTTGCATCGGCTACTCCGCCCAATGAACGGTTGCAGTGTTCAGAACCACCCGGACGGGGGCCTGATGTGGCGGCAGATGCATGGCGGCGTCTATAGCTGCCCGCTTTTCCGCCCCGGTGATCAGAATATGAATATGCGTGGCCGCCGCCAACACACGTGCAGTCAAGGTGATGCGCGGCTCGCCTGCCGCATCAGCGCGCAAGGCCATCAAAATCGGGGCTTGCGGTGAGAGCGCGTCTGCCAATAGATCGGCCCCGGGAAACAGGCTGGCGGTGTGCATATCCCCCCCCATGCCCAGCAGCAAAACGGTGATCGGCAGATGAGGGGCGATGCCATCCGACAACACCTCAAGCGCCGCTTCGGGGCTGGGAAAATCGGCATGAAGCGGGATCAATTGCGCCGCCGCCGCGTGATCCCGCAGCAACCGCTCGCGCAACAGACGGGTGTTGGACCTTGGGTTATCTTCGGGCACCCAGCGTTCGTCGTTCAAAAAAACCGCAACAGATGCCCAATCCAAGGCGACACCCGACAGGATATCAAACACCGGCCCCGGCGTGGTGCCACCGGGCACACAAAACGACGCGTTGCCGGTTCGGTGCAGGGATTCGGACAATTCCGCCGCAATCGCCCCCGCAACGCCGATCATCAACGCCTCACGGTCAGGATAGGTGATCAGGTTCATCCCTTGATCTCGCGCCAACGCCGGCCGTCGCGGTGCATCAGCATCAGCGCATCCTCGGGCCCGGATGATCCGGGATCATAGCCTTGGGGTTTATCGCCACGCGCCTCACATCCCGCGATGATCGGATCGGTCCACGCCCAGGCGGCCTCTACTTCATCGCCGCGCATGAACAGGGTTTGATTACCGCGGATCACATCCATGATCAGCCGCTCATAGGCGTCGGGTACATCTTCGGCATGTTCCCCCAAAGCATCAGCAAAGGCCATGTCCAGCGGCACCTGCATCAGGCGCATGCCCCCCGGCCCCGGTTCTTTGATCATCACCATCAGGTTCATGCCTTCATTGGGCTGCAACCGGATCACCAGCACATTTTCCAATGATCCCTTAGGATTATCAAAAATCGAATGCGGCGGCTGTTTGAAGGTGATCGCGATTTCCGACGCCCGCGCCCGCAACCGTTTGCCGGTACGCAGATAAAACGGCGTGCCCGACCATCGCCAATTGGAAATAGTGACCTTTAACGCGATATAACTTTCGGTTTTGCTGACGGGGTTTTCGGAATGCTCTAGATAGCCGCCCTCGTCCCCACCCGGCAGATACTGGCCTCGAACGATGTCTTGTGGGGCCACAGGTTCTAACGCACGGATAACCTTTAGCTTTTCATCGCGCACCGCATCTGGGTCAAAGTGATACGGCGGCTCCATCGCGATCAGGCACAACAGTTGCATCATATGGTTTTGCACCATATCGCGCATCGCACCGGATTTATCGTAATAGGCCCCGCGCCCGTTCACCCCCACGGTTTCGGCCACGGTGATCTGCACGTGATCAATGAATTCCGACTTCCACAGCGGTTCAAACAAGATATTGGCAAACCGCACCGCCATCAGGTTTTGCACGGTTTCCTTGCCAAGATAATGGTCGATGCGGTAAATCTGGGCTTCAGAAAAATGCTGGGCCAGCACCGCGTTCAGCGCCCGCGCCGATGCCAGATCGCGGCCAAACGGCTTTTCCACCACGATGCGGCTGGCAGGATTGGCGATCTCATGGGTATGCAGCCGTTCGGCAATATCGCCAAAGAGTGCGGGTGCCACCGAGAAATAAAAGGCCCGCACCACGCCCTCGCGCATCAACCCCTTTAGTCTATCCCAGCCATTGGTCCCGGTGGCGTCAATCGCCACATAGTGGATGCGGGTGATAAACTGCGCGATCACGGCTGCATCGCGGCGGGTTTCGGGTACAAATTCCGCAATGGATGCAGCCACTTGGTCACGGTAGGCGGCCTCGGTCAGATCGGCACGCGCAGCGCCAATGATCCGGCTGTTATCCGTCATCTGGCCTGCCAAAAACCGGCGATACAGCCCCGGCAAAATCTTGCGCCGGGCCAGATCGCCGGTGCCGCCAAAAATCACCAGATCAAAAGCATCAACCGGAATAACGCGCGAAACCATAGCATCCTCGCAGATCAAAACGCTGTTAGCGCTAACGTGGCGCTTTTAACGCCACATATTGACCAAGTCTAGCATTGGTTGCAGGGGATCCGAAAGAGATAGGGCGAAATCCGCCCGTCAAATATCGTCAACCGGCATCCAGCGCAGACTGCGAATGCCCGGTTCGGCCGCAATCCGCTGCACCGCATGTTCAATCGCTTCGGCCAGATCGTCGCTGGTCAGGGTGGCCGCCAGTTGCAGCGCCCCCTCATCGGTTCGCGCGGTGATCTCTTGCAGGTGCAATCCGGCCAAACCCCGCAACAAAAGCCCGCGCATCGCGGCCTCTTGTTCCGGCGTGCAGGTCAGCACAACGCGGTAATGCCGCACCACCGGAACGCCCGCTTTAGTATTATTTTTCAACCATCGAACCAAGGGTCGCAGACCGAGGTTCACAAACACCACCAGCCCCGTCAGCACCATGGCAAAGGGCCAGGCCCCGATGCCCGCCAACACCCCCACCGCCGCCGAACACCACAGAGTGGCCGCCGTGTTCAAGCCATGCACGTTGAAGCCTTCGCGAAAGATGATCCCGGCACCCAAAAAGCCAATGCCAGACACCACCTGAGCGGCCACCCGCGTGGGGCTGGCATCATGTTCCACCAATTGGCTGAACACCACAAATCCCGCCGCTCCCAGGGCCACCAACGCATTGGTCCGCAACCCCGCCATCCGCTGACGCACCTGCCGTTCCGACCCGATCAGCGCCCCGCAGGCCAGCGCCACCATCATATTCAACGTCGCGGGGATCAATTCGATCATCGGCACAGTCCTGTCATTGTAACAGTTTTATGACAGCAAATCCGCCATCATGACAGCGCCCTTATGCGTCCAGTTCCGCATCCCAGTAGAGATAATCCATCCAGCTTTGGTGCAAATGGTTTGGCGGAAATTTGCGCCCATAGGCCTGCATTTCGGATGCATTGGGCATATGCGGCGGGCGGGCCAGATGCAGGCCGGATTGTTTGATCGTGCGCGCGCCTTTGCGCAGATTGCAAGGGCTGCACGCCGCGACCACGTTTTCCCAACTGGTCACCCCGCCGCGTGAGCGTGGCACCACATGATCAAAGGTCAACTCTCCCTTGGCCCCGCAATACTGGCAGCAGAACCCGTCGCGCAGGAAAAGATTAAAGCGCGTGAAGGCCACGCGCTTTTGGGGTTTAACATAGTCCTTCAGCACCACGACCGAGGGTATCTTAAACTCTTGTCGCTGGCTTCGAACGACGTGATCGTATTCGGCAACGATCTGCACCCGGTCCAGCACGGCGGCCTTGATCGCCTCTTGCCACGGCCACAGCGACAGCGGGTAATAACTAAGCGGGCGGAAATCGGCATTCAGCACCAAGGCAGGAAACTGCCGCAGTGCTGCCGGATCACGCACAAACTGTGTTCTAAAATCGCCGTCCATTCAGCTAAAGATCCCATTAAGACTCTGTCGCACTCGGCGTTGGCCCAAACAAATCGGAGCAACATCTTAACTATATATGGCGTAACAGGAACGGCAAGCCCAAGATATGCGGCTCCCACGGGTGTGATCGGTATAGCTGGTATGACCGGCAATGATGACGCCCAAATGACAAAGCCCCGCCCTGGGGTGGCGAGGCTTTTGGGCGGCGGTGACATCGCTTTAGGCCAGTTCCAACACCGCCTGGTCACGCTGATAGGCAAACCAGTCGATAAAGCCATCCTCGGTTGCCACCGCATCCAGCGTTTTGCGCAGCAGATTGGCAATGCGCGGCAGGTGCGCTTGCAGAGCTGGGAGGCGCCGCGGCGTAAGATCCGACAGATGCCCCAGATCAAACAGGCTGGGGAAATCATAGGTGAACGGGCGCAACAGCCCCTGCGGCGTGATCACCAACGGGTTGACCACATCTGACAACAGCCCCGCCCCCGCCACGCCCGCCAACGCCGCGCTCGCCAAAGCCCCGTCCCAAGCGCCGCGATCTGCGGCCAGCGCCTGCGCCGGGGCCAGATCGGTATGCACCGAAACTTCGCCCTGATAGGCCAGCGATAGGGTTTGCCCCATCATCCAAAGCCGCGCCAGATCGGCGGGGGAAAGGGCTGCGTCGGCTGCGTCCTGCACCGCCCGCCCGGCCAGCACCAGCGGGCGCAATTGTACCGACTGCACGCCAAGCCCCGCACACATGTCAACAAATTCAGGTACTTCGCCAAGCGACCGAGTGGATACGGTAAAGGCCGCCGCCGCAGGTGTGCCGATATTTTTCAGCTGTTTTAACGCCGCAATCGCCGCATCCCACGCCCTGGGGTGGCCGCGCATCGCCAGATGAGTGGCCTGCATCCCGTCAAAGCTGATGGCGATCCGGTCAAGGGCTGCGACAAGACTCGGATGATGTGGCGTCACGCGAAAGCCGTTGCTGATGGCCACCACCCGAAAACCCAAGGCGCGCGCCGCCGCCGACAGCCGCGCCAAACCGGGATATAGCAGCGGCTCGCCCCCCGAAAGACTGATCACGCCATAGCCTTGGGCGCGCAGGGCCGGCAAAGCGGCGATCATTTGGTCCACCGGCAAAATGGTAGATCGCGCCGGCGAAGACGACGAATAGCAATGACTGCAGGCCAGATTGCAGCGGTCAAGCGGATGCAGATGAACCGTGCGGTCGGGCAAAAAGCCCGACCGCGACAGCCCAAGCGGGGCCGTCTGGGTGTTTGTCATCCGCGAAACCCGATCTCGGCCAGTTCCGGCACATGCATTTCAACCTGCAAACGGAACAAATCGGCGGCAATCACACCATAAGGGAACAGACGTACCACGCGGAAAACATCATCTTGCAGCAGCGTATCGACCAAAATCCGCCGATCGCTGAAATAGTCGATGCAGATGCCATAGGGACAAAAATCAATACCGCCGATTTTCAAGCCATCCTTGACGATGCGCTTGGAGGTGGCGGCGATCACAGCATCCGAGATGTCACGTTTGGCCAGACGTTTGGCCAAGGCTTTGTGAATCTCTTGATGCGAAGTTGGTTGCAGCGGTTGCATGGCGTGATCCTTTCAAAATAGGTTTGGGGAAATATGGACAAAAAAGGGACGTGGCCCGTAATTGCACCACGAGGGTAGAATGCCATTGATAGGTTCAACTTTAAGGTGTGGTATTCCATACCAGCGGCGGGATCGGCCAAAATTGGCCTGCGGTGTTGAAAGCCGGATGTTGGGCCCGACAAAGCCAAAGGGGGTTTCACAACCCCGCCCCAAAAGTTTCACACCCCCGCCCCAAAAGCTGTGCTTTTGGGGCTCCCCCGCGGGCTATTTAGAAACAGAAAAAGTGTAATTTTAGGCAAATTGGATCGGTTGGTTTCGCGGTTAGTCATAAGAAAAAGGCCCCGGATTTGCGCCGGGGCCTTAGGTATGCATGTGGGCTGATTACGCTGCGGTTACGGCCCGCCCCGTCAGCACTTTGACCAAATTGGCCCGGTAGGCGGCGGTTCCATGCAGATCGGTGATCATGCCCGATGGGTTAACCGCCAGCCCCGCAATCGCCTTTCCCGAGAAATCTGCCGTCAATGCAGCCTCGGCTTCCTTCCAGCGAAACACCCCACCATTCGATGCGCCCGTCACCGCCACCCGCACACCAGTGGCGTATTTCGCGACGAACACCGCCGTCAGCGCAAAGCGGCTGGCGGGTTGGTCGAACTTGACATAGGCCGCATGCGACGGGATCGGGAACTGCACTTCGGTGATGATCTCGCCTTCCTTCAAGGCCGTGGTGAACATGCCCTTGAAATAATCATCCGCCGCGATTTTGCGCAGGTTGGTCACAATCGTGGCCCCCGATGCCAGCACCGCCGAGGGATAACACGCCGCCGGATCGTTATTGGCCACCGATCCGCCAACGGTGCCCCGGTTGCGCACCGCAGGATCACCAATGCCGCCCGCCAACGCCGCAAGGGCCGGATAGTGTTTGGCCGCCTCACGCGCCACCACCGCATGCGGGGTGGCCCCGCCAATGTGCAAGCCGCCATCGCCAATGCACACGCCCTGCAGTTCCGAAATTCCGGTCAGACTGACCAGAACCGCAGGCGAGGCCAGCCGCTGTTTCATCGTTGGCAGCAACGTCTGTCCCCCCGACAGCGCCTGCGCATCGCCCCGTGCCATCGCCTTGACGGCATCCCCGATAGAGCCGGGCTTTACCAGTTCGAAATCATACATGATCGCCCCCTAAACTTGCATGGCTGACCAGACCCGCGATGGCGAGACTGGCATATCAATGTGTTTGACGTGGGTGAAGCCACCCCGGTGCAGCGCGTCAATCACCGCGTTCACCACCGCAGGCGGGCTGCCGATGGCCCCCGCCTCACCACAGCCTTTCACGCCCAGCGGGTTATGGGTGCAAGGCGTGATGCAGGAATGATCCACCGTATAGAACGGCACATCTTCGGCGCGCGGCATGGCGTAATCCATGTAACTGCCTGATAACAGCTGACCATTCGCATCATAGGTGGTGTTTTCCAACAGCGCCTGTCCGATGCCCTGCCCGACGCCGCCATGCACCTGCCCGTCAACGATCATCGGGTTCATCACATTGCCGAAATCATCGGCGCAGGTGAAAGACACGACTTCAACTTTGCCGGTGCCTGCATCGACCTCTACTTCGCAGGCATAGGCGCCTGCGGGATAGGTAAAGTTGGCCGGATCATAGAACGCGGTTTCTTCCAAGCCCGGTTCCAGCGTTTCAAGCGGATAGTTGTGTGGCACATAGGCGGAAAACGCGATCTCACCAAAGGTTTTTGCCTTATCGGTGCCGGTGACGCTGAACTTGCCATCTGCAAACACGATATCACCTTCGGCAGCCTCCAGCATGTGGGCGGCGATCTTTTTGCCTTTGGCGATGATCTTGTCGACGGCCTTCACCATCGCAGACCCCGCCACTGACAGTGACCGCGATCCATAAGACCCCATGCCGAAAGGGATTTTCGACGTATCGCCATGCACGATATCAATTGACGCCTCGGGTATTCCCAGCCGTTCGGCCACAATCTGGGCAAACACAGTTTCATGCCCCTGCCCGTGACTGTGTGCGCCGGTCATCACCGAAATTGAGCCGGTTGCATTCACCCGCACCGTCGCCGCATCAAACAGCCCAACCCGCGCGCCAAGGATGCCCACAAGGTTTGACGGCGCAATGCCGCAAGCCTCAATCCAGGTGGAATAGCCGATGCCGCGCAGTTTGCCATTTGCTTCAGACGCCGCGGCGCGTTTTTCAAACCCGGCGATGTCGCCCAATTCCACCATTTTATCCAGCGTCGCCTGATAGTTGCCGGTGTCGTACATCAACCCGACAGGGCTTTGGTAGGGGAACTGGTCAGGCGTCAGAAGGTTTTTGCGCCGGATCTCCAAGGGATCAATACCCAATTCATCCGCCGCCATGTCAACCACACGTTCGATGGAATAGGTCGCCTCAGGGCGGCCAGCGCCGCGGTAGGCATCGACAGGGGCAGTATTGGTGAACACCGCCTTGACGTTCACATAAACCAATGGGGTTTTGTAGGGCCCCGACATCAGCGTGCCATGCAGGAACGTCGGCGTCACGGTGGCAAAGTTTGAAAGGTAAGCGCCGACGTTGGCCATGGTTTCGGTGCGCAGCGCAAGGAAGGTGCCGTCTTTGTCCAAGGCGAGTTGAATCTTCGTCACATGATCGCGGCCATGCGCGTCAGACAGGAAAGATTCGGTGCGTTCGGCCACCCATTTCACCGGCCTGTTCAGCGCCTTGGATGCCGCCAGCACCGCCGCCTCTTCGCCATAGTGGTAGATCTTTGATCCAAATCCACCGCCCACATCCGGCGCGATCACGGTCAGCTTATTCTCCGGTATCCCCATCACAAAGGCCGCAATCAACAGCCGGGTCAGGTGGGGGTTCTGGCTGGTGGTGTAAAGTTTATAGTCTTGGGTGCCCGGCTCATAATCGCCAATGCTGGCGCGCGGTTCCATCGCGTTGGGCACCAGACGGTTGTTCACCAACTCCAGTGTTGTCACGTGTGGGGCCGCCGCAAAGGCCGCCTCAACCGCCGCGCGGTTGTCTTCAATCCAGCCCCAGTCATAACAAACGTTATCGCCGATTTCGTCATGCACCCGGTGGTCTTTGTTGGCAACGGCTGCGGCCATATCCACAATCGCGGGCAACTCAGTAATGTCAGCCACAATCGCCGCCGCCGCATCCTTGGCCTGTTCCAGCGATTCCGCCACCACCACCGCATAGGCATCACCAACATGGCGCACTTTGCCATGCGCCAGAACCGGGCGTTTGGGTTCTTTCATTGTCTCGCCGCCGCGCGACTGGATCAACCAGCCCGCAGGATTGCCGCCCATGGCGGCAAAATCGGCCCCTGTCATGATCGCCAAAACACCCGGCATGGCCGCCGCCGCCGCTGTGTCGATCTTGTTGATCACCCCGTGTGCCACGTCGGATCGCAGGAAATAGGCATAAGCCTGCCCGCGCAAATTGATATCCGCCGTGTAACGCCCCTTGCCGGTTAAAAACCGGATATCTTCGCGGCGCACAACGCTGGCACCGATGCCGTGATCTTTTGGCATGCTATTCCTCCCTTAATGCGATGCGTTAAGAACGCCCGCGAACCCTTTGATTTTATTATTCCGCAGCCATCGCATCGGCGTCCTGGCCGCTGGCCGCAAGCACCGCTTTGACGATGTTGTGATACCCGGTGCAACGGCAGATATTACCTTCAAGATAATGGCGCACCTGATGCTCGGTCGGCTTGGGATTTTCCGCCAGCAAAGACGCCGTCGTCATCACCATGCCCGGCGTGCAAAAGCCGCATTGCAGCCCGTGATGATCTTGAAACGCCTGCTGGATCACGCCCAAAGATCCGTCTGCATTCGCCATGCCTTCGATGGTTTTGACCACAGCGCCCGCCACATCCTGCGCAAAGACCGAGCAAGATTTCATCGCCACGCCATTCACATGCACCACGCAGGCCCCGCATTGTGACGTATCACACCCGATATGCGTGCCCGTCAGGCCTAAACCTTCGCGCAAATAGGCCGACAGCAACGTGCGCCCTTCAGTTTGCGCCGACATCGACTTGCCGTTCACCATCATTGTGACTTTCGTCATTTTCGTCTCCCCTTGATATTCACCCTGATTTCAAGCGCCGATCAAACGTTTGAACCAGCCTTTTTTCACTTCACCTTCAACCACTTCGGTATCGTCGTCCGGTGCCTCTACGGCCGATTGGAACCGTTCAAAAAATTCATCTGCCATCTTTTTGGCAAAGCCTTCGATGATCCTGCTGCCCAATTGTGCCAGCTTGCCGCCAACCGCCGCATCAACATCGTAATGCAGCCTTGTGCCCCCTTCGATCGGCTCCATCGTGACCATGGCGCTGCCTTTGGCATGGCCCGCGACCCCGCCCTTGCCTTCGCCGCTGATTTTAACGGCTTTGCCAACGTCGATATCCGACAGCGTAACGGCGCCGGTAAACGTGGCCTTTACCGGGCCGACGCGGGCGACGACAACGGCGGTAAAGCCGTCTGCCACCGAGCCTGCCATGCTTTCACAGCCCGGCACGCATTCCTTTAACACCTCGGGGTTCAGAATGGCCGCCCAGACCACCGCCGGGTTGGCCATAATATCGCGGCTGTCGGTCAGTTGCATGGGCACCTCATCCCTCTATTGCAAAATACTAAGCTGCGTTTGTCTTTGCCGCTATGCTTCCTTGGTCGTAAGGGCGGCCGTCTGGCCAAGTTCCGCCACCACGGCTAGAAGGGCCCGCGCATCAATGGGTTTGACCAAAACCTTGGTCCCGCGCGCGTGCGCCGCGTAGCGCAAACCATCCGTCCGGTTCGCCGTGATCAGGCGGATGGGAACCGGCCCATGCCGTTGACGGAGGGCATCGACAAACGCCAAGCCATCCATGCCATCGCCCAAATGGTGATCGACCAAAAAGAAATCGGGCAAGATGCCCAATTCGTCAATCAGCGCTAAAGCCTCTTCTCCGGTTGCAGATTCAAGCACCGACACGCCCCATTTTTCAAGCAATAAGCCCATGGCACGGCGCAACGCTTCGTCATTCTCGACCAGAAACGCGATGCAGTTTTGCGCCGGCATATCTGGTGCCATTGGGGCCAGATCAGCGGTTAGGGCCGTGGTCTGGGGGGCAATCGGCACTTGCAGCGCAAAGCATGTGCCGCGCCCCATCTGCGAGGACAGGCCCAGCGGATGCCCCAACAAGGCGCAGGCCCGCTCTACTATGGCCAACCCCAGCCCCATGCCCTCGGACGCCGAAGCAGGTGCATTCAGGCGGTGGAACTCTTTGAAAATATTCTCTTGTTCGGCCTTTGGTATCCCCGGCCCGGTATCCCAGACCTCAACCCGCAACAGATCGCCGCGCCGGCGCGTGCCGACCAAGACGCGACCCGAAAGGGTATATCGAATGGCGTTGCCAATCAGGTTTTGCAAAATCCGGCGCAAATAGGCCGCATCCGAAATCACCGCGCTGTCACAAATCCGAATGGTCAACCCAAGGCCCTTGGCGGCGGCAATCGCGCTGAATTCATCGCGCAACTGCCCCAGCAAAAGATCCATCCGCACCGGGCCAAGGGCCACCGCCGCCTTGCCGCTTTCCAGTTTTGAGATGTTCAGCAAAGCATCCAGAATACCTTCAACCGACATCAAAGCCGCTTGCGCCTTGTCCAACGCGCCGCGCGCAGGTGCGGTCATCGCCGGATCATCAATTGCTGCGATAAACAACTTGGCCGCTGACAAAGGTTGCAACAAATCATGGCTGGCAGCCGCCACAAAGCGCGACCGGCTGGCATTGGCGCGTTCTGCCGTGGCAAGCGCGTCTTGCAGCTCCAGCGTGCGGGCCAGAACCCGCGCTTCCAGCGTTTCGTTTGCCCGGCTAAGGGCGTCGATTGCCGACCGCTCGGCGGTGACATCGCTAAAGCTGATCACAAAACCGGATTCCGGCATTTCTTGGGCAAAGACGGCCAGAATCATCCCCTGCCCGCGCCGCATCTCAAAGCTGACGGCGGGGCGGCCACGCCTGCCCGCAACCCAATCTGCCAACCCGTGCGCTGTCATGCCACCCAAAAAGTCAAATTCCGCATCCAGACTTTGGGCGATTTGTGCAAACCCCGTGCCCAGCCGCATTTTTGCCAGTGGTAGTGCCAGCAACGCCCCCAGCCGTTGGTTCCACCCGACAAGACAAGCATCGGCATCGAAGATGGCAACTCCTTGATTTATATGATCCAATGTGGCGCGGATCATCCGGGCCTGATCATCCAGCAGCTTGCCGCGTTCTTGCCGCTCCAGTCGGATGATATCGGTGATATCGGTTTGCAAAATCACGGTGCCACCATCGCCGGTGCGATGTTCGCTGACCTGCACCCAGCGATCCCAGATCATCGCCACGTTAAAGTTCACATGCGCATCAAAGTGGCGGCGGCGGCGCTGCACGGCCCAATCCTGCGCCGAACTGCCCGCAGGCAGCGTGAAAAACTGTGATCGGCTGACCCGTTCAACGTAATCGTCAAAGGTCAGTCCGGGTTTCAGGTAGGGGCGCAAATCGTCCAGATGTATGCCGAACCGGGAATTGCACATCACAAGCACATCGCCTGGATCAAACAGCGCAAAGCCTTCTTGAATCGTCTCTATCGCGTCTGCCAGATTTTGCCGCGCGCTTTCGGTTTCGCGGTTGGCCAGCGCCAAGGCCCCGTTGGACGCATTCAGCAGATCCAGCGCGCGTTCCAGATCGCGGGTGCGGTCGCGCACCAGATCCTCCAACATCGCCGCACGTTGAAACTGCGCATAGGCCGCACCGCTGTCGTCGGTGATCTGTTCGACCCGGCGCATCAGCACTTGCGCAATCGTCAACAGTTTTTCGGTCTGCCGGACCGGGCTGTCGGCGGGATTGATCAGGTTTTCAATCATCGCCCGGCACCCCATCTGGGGGATAAATCGCAACGCCAGTCATCGTCTGGTTCACATGCATCGAATTCCACTGCTCACCATAGGTTGAAAACCCGGTGACCTTATGGCGTCGCAAAACATCGGACACCGCGCCATACATCTGCTTTTCCAGCGCCTCCATCCGGCGCAAAATACAGTCACAGGCAAGAATTGCCATCGGTTTGCCATTGGCCGACAGGCCGCGCAACTCTGCATCCAGATGGGCCACCATGTCTTGTGGTTCGGCCAGCGTCAGCACCAGCCCTTCGTCAATGGCCGAGAAAAACACGAGGTCCCCGTTGTCAGCCACACGTTGAATGGCGCGCACATGGTGTCGCCCACCGACCCGCACCACCAAAGGATGCGCTGCAAAAGTAAAGGTTGTCAGTTGTGCGGGGTCTTTGCCCAGCAGGCGGGCATATTCGCGCGCGGCGGGTTCGGCATTGATCTGGCGCACGATCCTGCGGGCGGGATCCGCTTCGGTGACCACCATGCGCTGTGCAGTGGGGATCAGGTGATCCAGACTGAACACTTTCACCCGGCACGCTGTGCGCAGCATCAACAAGACCGCAGCATTCGACAGAACCCGCCCGTCATGCACCACAAAGGTCTGGCCAAACCGCGTGCCATCGCCCGCCGATCCGCCAAACAGCGGCACCGGGCCCAAGCCATGGGCCAGCGTTGCAGTCAGTTCGTCCTCGCGCAACGACAACCCATCGACCATCAGAAAGGCAAATTCATTGTGCCAATCTGGCCGCAGGCGTGCAAGGCTTGCCCGCAACCGGATCATCTGCCCGATCAAATTCTGCGGTTGCACCTGATCCAGATCTTCGATCAGCAATGTGCCTGCGGCAAAGTACTGCGCCGGGAACGCAACCGCAACAATCTCGCCTTCGGTATACCCCAGCGCTGAAATCTCACCGGCAGAGGTGCAGCCGATCACCGGGCAATCGCCGAACTGCGCCGACAAACCCAGCGTCAAGGCCGGAAGGTTGGCATCAGGGCTGATAAACACGACAACCGCCGCGAACGGCCCCGGCCCCAAGGTGGCGGCCAGTTGCTGGGCGGCATCGGGCAACTGCGCTGTTACATGGGCGGTGGGCAAAAACCTGCCCGCCATGCCCGTCGCTGCGTGTTTCACCTGATCCATGTCACCCCCCAAGCCAGCGTAAAGCAGCGCGACGGCACTGCATAGGCCCTAGACCTCGGGCATCAATGCACTGAAACTGGCTTCGCCTGCGATCAGCACGGCTTGGGTGCGGCTTTGCACGCCCAGTTTACGCATGATCGCCGTGACGTGCGCTTTGACAGTGGTTTCGGCAATGGTCAGATCAAAGGCGATCTGCTTGTTCAGCTTGCCCTCGCAGATCAGCTGCAAAATCCGCGCCTGTTGGCGGGTCAACAGTGCCAGCCGCGCAATCGCGGTATCGCGCGCATTGGTCTGCAACGGATGTGTCGCAAGGGCCGCATAGCCGTCGGGCACAAACTGCTGGCCTAAACGCACAGCATCGAACGCCGCGCGAAACACCTCGCGCCGCGCATGTTTGGGCACAAACCCCGCCGCACCTGCCTGCAAACACGCCCCGATCACCCGGTTATCGGCCAATGATGACACCACCACCACCGGCACATGGCCCGCAATCTGGCGCAACCGGATCAGCCCGTCCAGGCCGTTTACATCCGGCAAGTTCAGATCCAACACCACAACATCCGGCATGGCCCCCGCATCCAGCCGCGCAATAGCCGCGTCCAGCCGATCGGCGGTTTCAATCCGTGCAATCCCCACAACGGCCTTTAACGTCATCGCCAAAGCATCGCAAAACAGTGGATGATCATCAATGATCAAGGCCGAGTTCAACGGGCGTTCAAATGGCTGAAACATAACAACGACCACCCCCTTTGTGCAGCAGACCCGCAGCATACCAAGCCCGCCCGCCGGTTCCAAGCGCGGCTTAAGTCGTGCAAGGCCTGCGCGTTCATGCCGATTTTTTGCAGCCCCTCTTTTCAGACGGCTTCAGGCTGGTTAACAGGCGGCAGACGTAAACGGAGTGTTTTGATGCCTTTGACCCGCCGCGCCGCCCTGACGTTTGCCTTCGCTGCCCTTACCCTTACCGCCTGTGGTGGTCGCAGCCCCCAAGATGCCCCGGCGTCACGCGGAAATCTTTATCCCGGTGAGACGCCGCAAATGCGGGCGCTGATCGTCAAATGGGCCGGCATTCACGACATTCCGCAAAGCCTGATCCACAGGGTTGTTCAACGCGAGTCTGATTACAACGCAGGCGCGCGCAACGGGCCCTATTACGGCTTGATGCAGATATTGCCGCAAACGGCGGGCACGATGGGGTATCGTGGGCCTGCATCGGGGTTGCTGGATGCAGACACCAACCTGCACTACGCAGGCCGCTATTTGCGCGGCGCCTGGCTGGTGTCTGGCGGCAACGAAGAGCGGGCTGTGATGTGGTATGCCAAGGGCTATTATTATGAAGCGAAACGTAGGGGGCTGTTAGAGGAAACCGGACTGCGCGCCTGACACTGGCGCAAATTTTTTCGCAAAAAAAATTTGGCTTTCCCGCTTAATACCACGCATCTTCCATTGCGCTCTTTTTCGCCTCTACAAATTCCCGCAATCCTTGGGCCAGCCCGTCATCCAGCGCAGGCGCTTCAAATTCCGCCAGCCGCTTTTTCCACAGTGCATTGGCGCGGGTGGCGGCATCGGTTGATCCCGCAGCCTGCCATTTTTCAAACGGCTCATTGTCCGACAAATCAGAATCCCAAAACGCGGTTTCATAATGCGCCATGGTATGGGCGCAGCCAAAGAAATGGTTTCCGGGGCCCACCTCGGCAAAGGCCTCAACTGCCAAGGTGTCATCATTGATCACAACCCCGTCCAGATAGGAATGCAGCGCGCCGCACAGATCGGCGTCCAGCATGAATTTCTCATAAGACATGCTTAACAGGCCATCCAGAAATCCCGCAGAATGCAGGATGAAGTTCGCGCCGCAATGAATGGCAGCCAGCATCGACATGGTGCCTTCCATCATTGCCTGTGCATCCGGCAGTTTCGACGTGGTGAAATTGCCAGAACAGCGCAGCGGCAGGTTCAGGCGGCGCGCCAACTGGCCGATCACCATCGACCCTATCGCAGGTTCGGGCGTGCCAAAGGTGGGCGAGCCGGACCGCAGCGACATGCTTGACAGGAAATTGCCGAAAATCACCGGGGCACCGGGCCGTTCCAACTGGGTTAACGCGCAACCCGCCATGGTTTCGGCCAGCGATTGCGCAATGGCGCCTGCGTTGGTCACCGGGCCCATGGCACCGCCCAAAATAAACGGCACGACGACCGCTGCCTGCCCCGCGCGGGCATAGGCGCGCAACGCATTGGTCATGGTGCCATCCCAAACCAGCGGCGAGTTCACGTTCACATTGCCCAAGATCACGCAGTTCTGATCGACAAAATCCGCGCCAAACAAGATGCGCGACATCTCAATACTGTCCTCGGCACGGCTTTCAGACGTGACAGATCCCATATAGGGACGATCCGACAGCGTCATATGCGCCAACACCATATCCAGATGGCGTTTGTTGACGGCGATATCGGTAGGCTCACATATCGTGCCGCCGGAATGGTGAAAATTGGGCGAGGATTGCGCCAGTTTGATGAAATTCCGGAAATCTTCCAACGTGCCAAAACGGCGGCCCCGGTCGATATCCATCACGAAGGGTGATCCGTAGGCGGGGGCGAACACCACCGATCTGCCGCCTATCAACACCGAATTTGTCGGGTTGCGCGCGTGTTGGGTAAAGCTGGCCGGCGCGGTTTTCAGCACGTCGCGCAAAAGACCGGGCGGAAATTTGACCAAAACGCCGTTAACATCTGCCCCCGCGCGCCGCCAATGCTGCAACGCAATTGGATCATCGCGAAACTCGATGCCAGTTTCGGCCAGAATGCGGTCGGCGGCGGATTCGATTTTCAGCAGGTTTTCTTCGGATAAAACATCATAGGTTGGGATATTGCGCAGAATGTAAGGCCGCCCCAAACCGCCGCCTTTTGCTGCTCGTGCCACTTGCCTTGCCTGTCGGCCCAACCGCACTTTACCGTCTGACATTTTTCGTCCCCCCACAGCCGAAAACAGCACAGAACGGCAGGAAACGCCGAATTTGCCACCTCGTCCGCAACCAAGCCGACTGTTGAAGGTCAGATTGCGCCTCAGGTCACCACATTCGGCCCAACCCGCCCGGTAAACTGTTCAATCCCGGCCAAGGCGTGCGCGGCGCGGATCACCGGTGCCAACGCGTCTTGCGGATCATGGTGCAGACCGTCCGGCCCCGCCGCATAGCGTTCCAGATATAGCCGCAGAGTTGCCCCTTCGGTGCCGGTTCCTGACAGGCGCAACACGATCCGGCTGTCATCGTCGAACAGGATCCGCACGCCTTGGGCACGGCTGACCGACCCATCAACCGGATCAGTATAGGCGAAATCATCTGCCGCCTGAATGGTCATGCCTTCGATCCGGGTTCCGGGCAAAGTTGCAAGCCGTTTGCGCAAAGCGGCCATCATGGCATCGGCCTTGTCGCTGGCAACCCCTTCAAAATCATGGCGACTGTAATAGTTGCGCCCGTATTTGACCCAGTGTTCGGCCAGAATTTCGGCCACCGATTGGCCGCGCACCGCCAGAATGTTCAGCCATAACAGCACTGCCCACAGACCATCCTTTTCGCGCACATGGTCTGATCCGGTGCCAAAACTTTCTTCGCCGCAAATCGTGACGCGCCCGGCGTCCAGCAAGTTGCCGAAAAACTTCCACCCCGTCGGCGTTTCATATTTGCCAATCCCCAGCGCGTCCGCCACCCGGTCTGCCGCCGCAGACGTGGGCATTGACCGCGCAACGCCCTTTAGCCCCGCCTTATAGCCCGGTGCCAGATGCGCGTTCGCCGCCAGAACCGCCAGACTGTCAGAGGGTGAGACATAAATCCCGCGCCCCACCACCATATTGCGGTCGCCGTCCCCGTCAGAGGCTGCGCCAAAATCGGGGGCATCTGCAGAAAACATCTCATCCATCAGGGCCTTGGCCCAGGTGGGGTTCGGATCGGGATGCATACCGCCGAAATCTGGCAAGGGCACCCCGTTGATCACCGTGCCGGGGGCCGCCCCCAACCGGCGTTCAAAGATTTCATGCGCGTAGGGGCCGGTCACCGCGCACATGCTGTCCATCCGCATCGCGAAACCGCCGCTGAACATCGCGCGGATCGCCGGGAAGTCAAACAACGTCTCCATCAGCGCCGCATAATCGGCCACCGGATCAACCACATCGACGATCATCCCGCCAAGCATGCTGCGCCCAACAGCGCCCAGATCAACATCTTGGCCAACGGCAATCTTATACTCGGCGATCTCGGTTGTACGGATGTACATCGCCTCGGTCACCGCTTCGGGCGCGGGCCCGCCGTTGGGCATGTTGAACTTGACACCAAAATCTTCGTCCGGGCCACCGGGGTTGTGGCTGGCGCTCATGATGATGCCGCCATCGGTTTTGTTCAGCCGGATCAAATGGCTGGCGGCGGGGGTTGACAGTATCGCGCCCTGCCCGATGATCATGCGTGCAGCACCATTCGCCGCCGCCATCCGCAAGATCACTTGGGCCGCACGATCATTGAAATAGCGCCCGTCGCCGCCAAGAACAAAGGTCTTGCCCGCCCCCATTTCATCCCGCGCGCCCACCACATCAAAAATCGCTTGCACAAAGTTTTCCAGATAATGTGCGCCCATGAACACCGGCGTTTTTTTGCGCAAACCGGATGTGCCGGGTTTTTGACCTGCGATGGGCATGGTGGAAACGGTTGAAATGGTCATTGCGCAACCTCTGCACTGATGGGTTCAAAAACAAAGACGGCTTGGCCAGGCAGGTCTACCACAGACTCCACCAAAGTTGGGGCCAATTCGGGCCGCGTGGTATCCAGAATAATCCGCCAGCCAGTGGCAGTTACAGGCAGCGTCAAAGACACCGGCCCTGCGCCATTAAAGACCACAAACAACGCATCGGGTACATCCGCACCTTCGGCCGCCATCCGCAATTCAACCCCAATGCAGCGAAACCCCGGGTCGTGCCAATCGCCGGGGCTGGGCACTGCCCCATCGGCGCGGTGCCAGATCACATCGGGCAACCCATCGGACCTGCGCGCCTTGGCATGCAAAAACCGCTCTTGCCGCAGCACCGGATGCGCGCGCCGCAACGCGGTCAACCGCGCCACAAATTCGACCAACCGCGCATTTCCGCGCGCCCAGTCAATCCGCGTCACGTCATTATCCTGCGCATAGGCGTTGTTGTTGCCGCCTTGGGAATGGCCCAATTCATCGCCCGCCAACAGCATCGGGGTGCCTTGCGACAGCATCAAGGTAGCCAGCAGATTGCGCTTACGCAAATCGCGCAACGCCCGCAGCGCCGGATTGGCGCTTGGGCCCTCTTGCCCCATGTTGTCGGCGTGATTGTCATCATGGCCATCGCGGTTGTCTTCTCCGTTCGCAAGGTTGCGCTTGACGGTGTAAGTCACTGTATCTTCTAAGGTAAATCCATCATGCGAAGTGATGAAATTCACCGATGACGTGGCACTTCGGCGTGAATGATCAAACTTGTCGGCCGATCCCAACACCCGGCGTGCCAGATCTGGCGCCATGCCCGCATCATTGCGCCAAAACCGCCGAACCCCGTCGCGGTAGCGGTCGTTCCATTCCAAAAACGGTGGCGGATAGGCCCCCAGTTGATAGCCACCGGGGCCGATATCCCATGGCTCGGCGATCAGTTTTACCCGTGCCAATACCGGATCCTGGCGGATCGCATCGAAAAATCCGCCCGAAGGATCAAAGCCATATGCTTCGCGCCCCAACACAGATGCCAGATCGAACCGGAATCCGTCCATATGCACTTCGTCCACCCAATAGCGCAGGCTGTCCATCACCATGCGCAAAACGGCAGGTTGCGTCAGATCAAACGTGTTCCCGGTGCCCGCATCATTGGCATAATGCCGCCCGCCATGGGTCAGACGGTAATAGCTGCGGTTGTCCAAACCGCGAAACGACAGGGTCGGCCCCCATTCATCGCCCTCGCCGGAATGGTTGTAAACCACATCCAGAATAACCTCGATGCCCGCGGCATGCAGGGCCTTCACCATCGCTTGCATCTCGCGCAAAGGGTGCGACCCGCCATAGCGGGGTTCAGGCGCAAAGAACGCCATGCTTTGATAGCCCCAGTGGTTTTTCAACCCTTTGGCCACCAAAAACCGGTCGTCAAAGAACCCCTGCACCGGCAAAAGTTCGATCGCGGTGATGCCCAATTTCTGCAAATGCGCAATCATCACCGGGTGCGCGATACCGCCATACGTGCCGCGCAACGATACCGGAATGCCGTCGTGCAACATGGTCAGCGCCTTTACATGCGCCTCATAGATCACCGTATCGGCCAAAGACCGATGCGGCGGCGTGTCATTGCCCCAGTCAAAGCTGGGGTCGACAACCACTGACTTTGGCATGGCAAAAGCAGAATCGCGGGTATCAAACGATTGATCACCGCGCGGCGAGCCGATGCGGTATCCCATCAGCGCATCAGACCAGCGCAACCGCCCTGAAAGTCCGCGCGCATATGGGTCAAGCAACAGTTTGTGCGGATTGAACCGATGACCTTCGTCTGGCGCATAAGGACCATGGGCGCGCAATCCGTAAAGTTGTCCCGCACCAATTCCCGCTACATGCACATGCCATATATCGCCGTCGCGGGCGTCAAACGCAATCCGCGCCACCTCGCGCCGGCCGTCGGCGGAAAACAGACACAACTCTACCCCCGTGGCATGCGCAGAAAACACTGCGAAATTCACACCATCGCCCGTGATCGTGGCCCCCATGGGCCAAGGCCGGCCCGGTGACGCTGCTAAACTGGCGATATTCACCCAGCCAAACCTTCATAAAGCGCCGCATAAGCCGCCGCCGATGCGGTCCAGCCAACATCCTGACGCATGGCATTGGTCTGCACCTGACGCCAGGCTTTGGTGTTGGCATAAAGCACCAGCAACGCGCGCAACGCCTGGCCCAAGGCAACCCCGTCAACCGGGTGAAACACGATGCCAGTTGCAACCCCCGCTGCCATGGCCGCAGGGCTGGCGTGAATAACGGTATCGGCAAGGCCGCCCACAGCCGAGACGACGGGAACGGTGCCATAGCGCAGCCCGTAAAGCTGCGTCAGCCCACAAGGCTCAAACCGACTGGGCACCAGCACCGCATCGCCCCCCGCAAACAGGCGGTGCGACAGCGCCTCGTCATAGCCGATGCGCACCGCCACCCGGCCGGCAAACCGGGTTTGCAGCGCCAGCATCGCGCCTTCCAGCAAAGGATCGCCCGACCCCAACACTATCAGGCCACCGCCGCCTGCAATAAAATCGGGGATGGTGCCTGCCAGCAGATCAATGCCCTTTTGGTCGGTCAACCGGCTGACCAGAATGGCCAGCGGCCCCGGCACGTCCAGGCCAAACTCGGCACAAAGCGCGGCGCGGTTCGCAGATTTACCTTTGAAGGCTGTTGCGGAATAGGGAATGGGTTCGGCCCCGGGTGACCAGACCCCGGTATCAACACCGTTCAAAATTCCCGAAACAACGGATGCACGGGTGGCGATAACGCCTTGCAATCCCATGCCAAATTCGGGTCGCATCAATTCGGCCGCATAGGACGGCGACACTGTGGTGATGCGGTCTGCCGTCACCAATCCTGCCTTCAGACTGGACAATCCGCCGTAATACTCCAATGCCGCGGGATAAAACTGCTCGGGCGGCAGCCGCAAATCTGCCAAGGCCGATGCCGGTGCCCAGCCCTGAAACGCGATATTATGAATGGTAAAAACCGACGGCACACCACCCGCCCCGCCATAGGCCAGATAGGCAGGTGCAAGGCCTGCTTGCCAATCATGGGCGTGCAAAACATCGGGCTTCCAGCCATCGCCCAACCCATCACGGGCAATTGCCGCCCCCACCCAAGACAGCGCGGCAAAGCGGCGCGCATTGTCAAACCAATCGCCATGCGGGCCGGAATAGGGGCCGCCGTCGCGGTCATATAAATGGGCTGCATCCAGCAGCAGCACCGAAAGCCCCGCCACCTCGCCCGCCATAACCCGGGCCGGGCCGCCAAACAAATTGGCATCGGCCCATACTTCAACCATTTTCTCAAGATACACCAGTAAGCTGCGGTAAGCAGGCAGTAAAACCCGCATCTCCCAACCCACCGCCGCCAAGGCGCCGGGCAACGCGCCCACAACATCTGCCAAGCCACCGGTCTTGATCAGCGGCACAGATTCCGAAGCCACCGACAGCACCCGCCCCCGAATTAGCATGCCAAACCCTTTCATCTGTTCACAAATATCCACGGGGGGGTGCG
>JANNAT010000120.1:0-2522 GCA_031384605.1 Cypionkella sp. | reverse complement strand
CGCAGGGCTTTCTCATTCAGTTTCAATCGGTTGACCATGTGTCCGGACTCCTTGCCTCCCGACACAGGCGTAGACCCGCGCGGTTATCAAGTCAGAGCACATGCGATGGGGCGGAATACAGGCGGAGACCGGAATTGAAGTCAGGTGGGCAATTCCGGTCAGGAAGATCAATGGGTTAGCGGCTTGCGCCGAGATCGGTACAGCCACGACGGGGAAGTAGTCTGCAACGGCGAAGCGCCTCGGCCGGAAACAAAGTGCATGGATCTTCTACTCATCGCAGTTTGCACTCACCCAAGGGTTGGAAAGGGCTGGCGCAAACTATAGCATCGCCGTGTCAATGCCATTGCGAGGGGACAGCTTTGAAGTTCTTACGAATCGTTTTTTTCTATGCCCTCTTTTTCTTCGTTTCTTTTGTCTTTGCGGGAGTTTTTATTAAGCCCGCCGGCGATGGCTATTTTGTGCTCTTTTCGTTTGTTGCTCCCGCAATCATGGTCTGGTGGTACGAGAAGCGTCGTGCGGTCCGTCTGGCGAAGACTTCCGTTACCCAACCAGAGGCGGTCGTGCCGAGAATCCTTCGAACTCCTGCGATCAAACCCCCGGGTGCGATCCAGCCGTTTCGTGTGACGGATGTGCCGCGATCAATAGAAGAGGCGCCACCTTCTGTCAGTCCACCTGGCAATTCTGGCAAATGGCAGCAGTTGAACATGGCCGCAGTGGTGCAAAAGAACCGTGAGGCCGCAATAGCCGAAAAAAAAGAGGCCGAGAAAACGGTACAAGGCATGCCGTTGGTAACACCTGGACCTTCGACATTTGTGCCCTTTGGCGACTTTGTCCGCCCAAAAACCGGACCCTCAGAAAGAAACCTTCAACATCAAGGTTGGGTTGCCAAAGCGAAAACGGTGTCTGTGTGCGGGCGCGAAATAGGCGGGATGGTCTATGTTGGTACGCCGCCGACAATAAGCCGTCACGGTTTCGGCGAGAAGTGTCGAGCATACATTGATCCGACCCTTTCTGTGGCTCGCGTGGGAAATGACATAGCAGGAACTGGCATGCCATATTGGCCCAGCTATTCCAGCATCCCACCCGAATGCAGGGCCACGTATCTGGAGTGGCTTGCGGCAGGCAGAGCGGACGGATCTTATAATCCGGGCTACATGTTCCTATATTTTTATGGGTTGGAGCGGCGTTTCTTTGTCGACAGTCCGAGTCTTGAAGAAAAGCGTGACCTTTTTGATGAGGCTCGAAGGTTGGTTGAAGTCTTTTCCGACAACTATTCGGCTCAGCGATATTTGAGGGAATTTATCGAGTTCGCCCTTGTCGCGATCACGGAGTTCGCAGCCATCCAGCCAGTTTTTGAGAACCCCGGTTGGGATGTGCCGTTTTCGATCAAGTTGGCAATCGGCGCGCGCCTGCAGAACGGTGAGAACCTGGATTCAGATTGGGTTCTGAGCTGGTTCCTGTGCCACCATGAGAAGAATTTGCGTACCTCTGCCAAGCGTTGCCGCGACGAGTTCACAGCCTTGTTCGGGCTGCGCTTCAATGAACGGTTTCCACAGGGTCTAAAAATCACGAAGCCCAGAGCAACTCTAAAGGCAAATTATGAGGCAGCGTCGCGCGAGTTTGAAGGCTCAGTCACACCAACAATTGATGGTAAGACGATTCCCGACATTTCCAGTCTGCGCAAACCCATAGAGATTGCGCAAGAGATTGCGGACGCGGCTATGGAGGATCTTGAGAAGTTCAGCCGATTTCTGGGCCGCAACCCCGAAGGCCGGGGGAGCGTCGAGGCGCATGCGCTGCTGCCTGCGGCCCTTCGGCAAATGTTTCCATCAAAAGAACTGGATGAGATCAAGACATGGGCAGGTGCCATTGTTCAGGCGGGGGGGTTGGTGCCCGTAAGAGATGTGCTCGAACGCCTTGAGGGTGAACGCGCCGAACAATTGGGCAAGCGACAGTTAACTGGCGCAGCGGACGCACTTGCGCGGATCGGGTTCGGTATGGCCCCAGACCCACGATTTGCGCTGCGGTCCCCGGCATTAAATGAACCGGTGGTCCTGTTCGACCTTGGCGGCCCGGTTGAACAGCTTGAGGATGTATCGACGCCCTACAAAGCGGCGTTGATGGAACTGGCTCTGGCAACTTTCGTCGCGCACGCCGATGGGGCGATTTCTGAGATCGAGAAGACCAAACTCGAAGCGCAGACCCGATCAGCCGCGCAACTGACCGATCACGAGCAAAAGCGCCTAGGGGCCAACCTTTCATGGTTCATCGCTGTGCCGCCCGACCTGACACTCTTGCGACGCAAGCTCAAGGAAACTGGAGCGGACCAGCAGTCAGCCATTCGCGCTGCATTGGTGGCCGCCGCACATGCGGATGGCATTGTCTCGACTGAAGAGGTCGCCGGGATCGAAAAAATCTATCGCGCCCTCGTATTGGACCCGAACCTTGTCTATTCCGATCTGCATGCAGGTGAGGTTCCAGATACGCCGTTGCGCGTACGCCTGGCACAGCCTGGCGCTCCG
>JANNAT010000085.1:0-3559 GCA_031384605.1 Cypionkella sp. | reverse complement strand
CCACATGGTCCACCACCCGCTGCCGGAGCTCTACAGGATGCGGCTTTCCCATCATTGACCCCCATATCTGCCTCACAACAGGGAATCACGGATCAAGCACCAAGGGAATCCTGAATCGCGATGACCGCGACACGCTCTAATCGTTAGACTGAGCGAACGAGCCGGGCCGTCGCCGACAACGGCAGCTTTCAAGGCCGCTGAGTTGCGGTGGGCGGCCATCTCGACCGACAGGAATGGGCCGATCGCGGCCCCGTTACCGGCTGCGCGCGCTAGACCATCCAATCCAATCCGCGCCGCCATAGGTGACGGCGAAAATCAGAACTTCACCTGCGTCATCATCCACCACGAAGGCAATGACGGCTTTCCGGCCTGCCGGGACGGCGCGCAAGCCAGGGGCGATTTCATGCCGGCGGCTGCCCTTGTGGGGCGTGGCCTTCAGCGTGGCAATGGCCGCTTCGATCTCGGCCAGTTTGCGTGCAGCCGCCTCGTGCCCGACATAGTCGATGATCCAGTGGGCAATGGCGTCGAGGTCACGCGCGACGAGAGGGTGGAACCTGATCCGGTAGATCACGCCTCACGCGCCGCGCCAATGGTGCTACGAGCCGCGGCGAATGCGTCATCCTGGTCGATGAACGCTGCGCGCGGCGTTTCCAAGCGGGCACGGATTTCCTGCCCGAGCGCCGAAAGGGCGACCTCGCGTTCTTCCTCGTCCTGCATCATCTGTTCCAGTGCGGCCGCAACTGCAGCGCTCTGAGTAGCAAACACGCCCTGCCCGACCTTTTCCGACAGGAACTGGTGATGGCGGTCGGTAAAGCTGAGGGTGGTTTTGACGGTCATCTGCGCCTCCATGGTATGACTAAGTCATATACCAGCACAAGGCGAGAGTTTCAACGGTCGCCAAACTGCGCTGCTGGCGGCGGCAAAGCGAGTTTCCGCGGCCTTCTCAGGGGGGACTCGTCAAACGTTGACTCAGCGTTGACAAGAATTCCAAATGCAGAAATCCGACTGTTTAGGTCGGATTTTATCTTATTGATATGTTGTGATAATTGTAGCCATTCGGCGTAGGCCGTGGTCAGGCTGCTTTTTGCTTTGAGGATGCGTCGTGCCAATTCCATGGCAGGAGTTCTGGCAATCGGGAGACGGTGAGGTCGGGCATTCTGGCGAGGGCATCGGCGAGCCAGGCTTGCGGGTCTATGTTGTTCATCTTTGCAGTGACGATCAGGGAATACATGAATGCGGTGCGGTTGCCGCCACGGTCTGACCCGACGAAGAGCCAGGCTTTGCGGCCGAGGGCTGTGCCGCGCAGGGATCGTTCGGCGGCGTTGTTCGTCAGAAAGACGCGCCCGTCGGTCAGAAACCGGGTGAAGGCAGGCCAGTGGTCCTTCTCGAACAGGTAGTTGATGGCTTTGGCGACTGGGTTGTGCTTGGACATCTGGGCCCGTTCGGAGCGTAGCCGAGCCTGTAGGTCCTCTACGAGCGGGGCCGACAGTCGGCTGCGCGCCTCGAGACGCGCTTTGGGGTCCAAGCTATTGATGTCACGCTCGATGTCGAAGATTGCGTCGATCCGCCTGACGGCCTCGAAGGCTACCGGCGAGATCTGATGGGCGGGTTTGCCGTGGCGCACATTGCCTGCAATATCGGCCAGTTCGAAGAGCTTCCGCCGGGCATGGGCCCAACACAGCGCGCTCACCACCGGCCCTGGCTTGCGGTCCTGGCGGTAAAGATCGTTGTAACCGCCATAAGCGTCAGCCTGCCGGATACCCTGCCAGCCAATGAGATGCCGGTTGGGATGCTCCTTCCCACGGTCGCGCACATAGGTCGACAACCGGGCGGTCGTTGTGCCACCCTTCGCCAGCAGCGGCACCGTGGTGTCGTCGCCATGCAGCCGCTCGGCGGCCATGACATGGGCTTTTGATCAGGGCATGGATTGGCTCCAGGGCGACCGCGCAGGCGCCAACCTGATCGGCCAGTGTGGAAAGGCTGAGGTCAACTCCTTCCCGTGCATAACGTTCGGCCTGCCGGTTCAGCGGCTGGTGCTGCCCGAACTTCTTGAACAGGACCATCGCCAGCAGGTTCGGCCCCGCCCATCCGCGCGGGGTCGGGTGGAAGGGTGCAGGCGGCTGACTGATCTTCTCGCAATCGCGGCAGGTGAACTTCTCCCGCACGGTCTGGATCACCTTCCATTGGCGCGGGATCACCTCAAGCGTCTCCGTCACGTCTTCGCCCATCTTCACGATGCGGGCCGAACCGCAGCAGGTGCAGGCGGCGGGCGCTTCGATCACTAGGCGCTCGCGCGGCAGATGCTCGGGGAAGGGTTTGCGCGACGGACGGCGACGATTGTTGGGTGGAGGGTTGGTTGCAGTCGCGATGGCCTTATCGGCGCTGATCTCGTCCTCGGTCGCCGTGGCCTCAAGTTCTTCCAACTGCAACTCGAGCTGGTCGATCAGCCGGGCGCTGCGTTCAGACGAAGCCCCATATAGATCAACGCCTCCGAACTGGACACGACAGCCCGCACCTGCACAAGTTCGGAGGGGGTATCTGACATGGTAAACTTCTACCACGCAGACTCATAAATGCCAATAAAAACAGGCGGTATGTGCCTGTCACCCCGCCTTTGCCGGTCGCTGCGTCCAGCGCGGATTGCGCCAGTCTATGCCCTCCAGCAGGTATCCCAGTTGTGCCGCCGAGATCGCCACGGCCGCCCCGGTGCTGCCTGCAGGCCAGATGAACTTCCCAGCCTCAAGCCGCTTGATGTAAAGCGACATGCCCACCCCGTCGTGCCATAAAAGCTTGACCAGATCGCCCCGGCGGCCCCGGAAGCAGAAGATCTCGCCCGAATGCGGATCACGGCCTAGCCCCTCCTGCACCGCAAGAGCGAGGCTGTTCATGCCCCGACGCATATCCGTCACCCCGCCCGCGATCCAGACCTGCGCCCCAGCCGGAAACGCAATCATGCCCGGTCCAAAACCTGCACAAGGCGCGCCAATGCCATGGGACCGACCCCAATTCCCAAGGCGATCTTGCGCCCATTTGCCAAGGTGATCTCGATGCGGTCGTCGCCACCCGCCGCCGGGACCGCAGCAGGTTGCTTTGCCATCGGCGCACCGGCCTTTGCGGCAACTTGCAGAGCCGTAAACTGGGGCCGACCATCGGCGACCAGATGACCCGGTCGAAAATCCCTGCGCCACCGCGTCAGCAATGCCCGCGAAATCTCGTAACGCCGCGCCGTCGCCGCGCATTGACGGTAACCCCGGAGGCTTTCCTCGACGATCCGCACCTTCTCGGCATCCGTCCAGTCCCGACGCCGACCCTTGTCGACAACCGAAAGAACCTCAACCTGCGATCTGAACTTAGAGCCTGCCATAAGGTCAGGGTCTTACCCGAACTCAGCGACCAACGTCAGACGGCCCCCGCCGGAGGGGTAATCCCCCCATTTTTAACGGGGTGCATTCGTAGAACTTACGCGGCCATTTTCAGTTTCTGGGCGGGTGTGATGCCGCCTATACCCATGTTCGGGCGGTCGTTGTTGTAAGTCCAGAGCCATTGCGTGGCGTGATCT
>JANNAT010000063.1:0-14829 GCA_031384605.1 Cypionkella sp. | reverse complement strand
GCGCAAAGACGCCGCCAGCATCACGCCCGGAATATCGTTACCAGCAAACGACAACGGCCGTTCAATCGCCCCCGTCGCCGTGATAATCCGCCCCGCCCGTATCCGCCACAGCCGATGTTTTGGCCGTCCATCGCCGGGGGTATGGTCTGCCACCCGTTCATCCGCCAGCACATACCCGTGGTCATAAACGCCAGCACCTGTTGTACGGATGTGCAGGGCGACGTTATCCATGCCTTCAAGCGTGGTAATAGTTGCATCAATCCAATCACTTGCGGGTGATCCGTTGATCACATCGCCATCCACGGGCGCGCGGCCACCCCAATGCGGGGTTTGTTCCAGAACGATCACGCGCGCGCCAGATTGGGCGGCAACCAGTGCCGCTTGCAGGCCCGCAATCCCGCCGCCCACCACGAGCACATCGCAAAAAGCGTAGGCCTGTTCATAGCGATCGGCGTCGCGCAGCGTGGGTGCGGGGCCAAGGCCCGCCGATTTGCGGATAATCGGCTCGAACACATGTTTCCATGCGGCGCGGGGGTGGATGAAGGTTTTGTAATAAAATCCGGCGGGCAGAAACCGGGCAAAAAGATTGTTCACCACGCCGATATCGTAGGTCAGCGATGGCCAATGGTTCTGGCTGCGCGCCTGCAACCCGTCGAAAAGCTCTGTCGTGGTGGCGCGTTGGTTCGGTTCGGCGCGGTTGCCAGTGCCTAGGTTTATCAACGCATTGGGTTCTTCAACCCCAGCCGCCACGATGCCGCGCGGGCGGTGGTATTTGAAACTGCGCCCCACCAGCATCTGATCGTTGGCCAGCAGGGCGGATGCGAGGGTATCGCCCGCGTATCCGCGCATTTGAGTGCCGTTAAAGGTGAAATCCTGCGCGATGGAACGGTCAATCAACCGACCACCTTTTGGTAAACGCGTGCTCATGCAAAGCCCTTCCAGCCGGGCCGTTTGGCCTTTATTTTCTCGATCAACTCGGGCGGTGGGCCAGAGGATTGTGCCACGTAGGTGCCGAACACCTCTAGCGTGGCGGTATCGCGGGCGGCGAGGAACCATTTGCCGCAGCCATGGGCGTGCCGCCAGCGTTCAAAATGCACGCCCTTGGGATTTTTGCGCGCGAACATGTAGTCTTCGAAAGCTGTATCTGATGATCCGGGGCCGTGGCGTTTCAGGTGCGCCTGATGGCCGGGGGAAAGTTCGGTTTCATCGGCAAGTATGCCGCAGTAGGGGCAGGTTAGGATTAGCACGGCAAACCTCCAGACATGGAAATGGCGGGCACCGAGGGGTGTCCGCCATTCGCCAGACTCGTAAATGCAGCAGACTCGTTAAGGGTTGGCCGGAGCCGCAGGGACAGCCGGCTGTGCTGCACCTGTGTCTGGCACTGGGGCAACAGGATCGACGACTTCGGGTGCCGGAACAGGCGCTGGCGCGGCAGGTGCGGGAGCAACGTCTGCAGGAGCCACATTGTTTTCAATCGTGACAGCAGGCGGGGCAACGCCTGCGCCGGTGCCAAACCCATCACGGTTGCTGAAAATTGCCGCCGCGATGACTGCGATGACAACGAAAACCGCCGCGACAAGCATTCCCGTGCCAAAGCCCGACTCAGAGGGTGCTGCCACAGGCGCAGCAGTTGTTGGGATTTCAACGCGAACGTCTGGACGATAAGGGTCCGGGCGCGACGTAATGGTTGTTGTGCCCGGAGGCGTGTACTGGTCAGACATCTGGATGCCTCCTTTTGATAAGGTAACATCCAGTAAACGTGCGGTGCTGCGTTATGGTTCCCGTTCAATGCGCCACCCCCGCAGCCACTGACTCATCAATAAACCGCCCTTCCCTGAACCGCTCCATCCCAAACGCCTCGGCCAGTGGCCCCGGCTCACCCTTGGTCATCAACTCTGCCATCGCCCAGCCGGACCCCGGGATCGCCTTGAACCCCCCCGTGCCCCAGCCGCAGTTGATGAAACAATTTCCCAGCGGCGTTTTGGAAATGATCGGCGAGCGATCCCCCGTCATATCGACAATCCCGCCCCATTGGCGCAGCATTTTCAGGCGGGAAATCATCGGGAAGGTTTCCACCAGCGCGCGCAGGGTTTCCTCAATATGGTGAAAACTTCCCCGTTGGGTATAGTTGTTAAACCCATCCGTGCCGCCGCCGATCACCATTTCGCCCTTGTCCGATTGCGACATATAGCCGTGCACGGTGTTGGCCATCACCACCACATCCATGCAAGGCTTGATCGGCTCGGATACCAATGCTTGCAGCGCCACGGCCTCTACCGGCAGTCGAAACCCTGCCATTTCAGCGACTTGGCCCGAATGTCCTGCCACCACGATGCCCATTTTCTTGCAACCGATAAAACCCTTGGTGGTTTCCACGCCCGTAACAGCGCCGCCTTCAGAGCGAACCCCCGTGACTTCGCATTGCTGGATGATGTCCATCCCCATGCCCGAGCAGGCCCGCGCATAGCCCCAGGCCACCGCATCATGCCGCCCGGTGCCACCGCGCGCCTGCCACAGTGCGCCCAGAACCGGATACCTTGGCCCGTCGATGTTCAGAATCGGGCACAGCTCTTTCACCCGTTGCGGCGTGATAAATTCGGTCACCACCCCTTGCAGGGCGTTGGCGTGGGCGGTGCGCAGATAGCCGCGCACTTCGTTATGCGTCTGCGCCAACATCATCACGCCGCGGGGCGAGAACATCATGTTATAGTTGAAGTCCTGACTCATCGTCTCATAGAGCGAGCGCGCCTTTTCATAGATCGCCGCTGACGGGTCTTGCAGGTAATTAGACCGGATAATCGTGGTGTTGCGCCCGGTGTTGCCGCCGCCGAGCCAACCCTTTTCAATGATCGCCACATTGGTGATGCCGAAATTGCGGCCCAGATAATACGCCGTGGCCAACCCGTGCCCGCCCGCCCCCACGATCACCACATCATAGGCTTTCTTGGGCGCAGGCGATGCCCATGCCTTTTCCCAGCCCATGTGATGGGTCAGGGCTTCCTTCGCGATGGCAAAGACGGAATAGCGTTTCATCGGCCGCACCTGTTGGACTGTATCAGGACTGGTAACGTGCCGCCCTTTCTAACCACCCACGACAGCGGCACAATCGGGAAATTTGCGACATCGGGGTGTTAAAATGTCGCGATTGGCCTGCAATTGGAAATGGGCCTTTTGCCGGGGCGGCAAAGCGCCTACATCCGGGGGTGGAACAACTTGGGGCGATGGATGACGGGTTGGGGGTTCTGGGCGGCGGCGTTTGTCATTACTGTGGCGGTGTTCTGGCTGATTTCGCGGGCATTGCGCGCCGTGCCGTTGGCAAACGATAACCCAAGTTTGCGGGTTTACCGCGATCAGCTGGCCGAAGTTGACCGCGATCTGGCACGCGGGGTAATCTCGGGCGATGAAGCGGCACGGATCAGGGTAGAAGTGTCGCGCCGGGTGCTGGATGCGGGGCGCCATCGGGATCTGCCCGTCAGCGACCCGACGGCGCGCGCACCTGTTTCATCCGCCGTTATCGGTGGCGCGCTGCTTTTGGCTGTGGCGGGCTATTACTGGCTGGGGGCACCGGGGTATCCGGATTTGCCGCTGGCCAGCCGTCTGGACCGCGCCCAAGCCGCCTATGACAGCCGCCCGGATCAGGCGCAGGCCGAGGCTGCGGCCCCTGCCCCGGTGCTGGCCACGGCTGACGCCGAATTCATGGATCTGATGGGCAAGCTGCGCGCGGCAACGGTGGCGCGACCTGATGATATGGCCGGGCTGGCCTTGCTGGCAAGAAACGAGGCCAGTTTGGGCAATTTCGTGGCCGCGCGCACCGCACAGCAACATCTTGTCGATCTGAAGGGCAGTGCCGCCACCGCCGAAGACCATGAAACGCTGGCGCAAATGATGATCGCCGCAGCGGCTGGATTTGTCTCCCCTCAAGCCGAGGCTGAATTGATCACAGCCTTGCAACTTGATCCAAATCGCGGCCTGGCACGCTATTTTTCGGGCTTGATGTTTGCCCAAACCGGGCGACCGGACCGCACTTTTGCGCTATGGGAACCGCTGTTGGCCGAAGGGCCGCAAGATGCGCCGTGGATCGGGCCGATCAAGGCACAGATCGAAGATGTCGCCATGATGGCGGGGGTGAAATTTACCCTGCCCGATGCCAAAGGCCCCGATGCCGCCGCCATCGCTGCGGCAGATGACATGGCACCCGAAGACCGCCAAGAGATGATCGAAGGCATGGTCGCGCAGTTGCAAGACCGGTTGGACAGTCAGGGCGGGCCGGTTGAGGATTGGGTGAAACTGATCAACGCGCTGTTCGTGTTGAAAGAAACAGACCGGGCGCAAACCGCGATCCTTGCGGCTGAGACGGCGTTTACAGGCAACCTTGCTGCATTGACTAAAATTGCCGAGGCCGTCTCAGCAGCGGCGATCGCGCCATGATTGTCGATGATATCGCAGATTTCACCCGGTCGCTGCCCAAGACTGCCGCCATCGTTGGCCTTGATTTGGGGGATAAAACCATTGGCGTCGCGATTTCTGATTTGCGACGCTGCATCGCCACGCCAACCGAAGTGATCCGGCGCACCAAATTCACCGAAGATGCCGCCAAACTGCTGGCAATCGTGAAAAATCGCGCGATTGCTGGCATTATTCTGGGGCTGCCGTTGAACATGGATGGATCCGAAGGCCCGCGCGTGCAATCGACCCGCGCCTTTGCCCGCAACATGGCACGGCTGACCGATTTGCCGATCAGCTATTGGGATGAACGCCTGTCCACCGTCGCCGCCACCCGTGCGCTGCTGGAGGCCGATACTTCGCGCAAACGCCGCGCCGAGGTGATTGATCAGGTGGCCGCTGGCTTTATCCTGCAAGGCGCGCTTGACCGCATGGCGAATTTGGCATGAAACGTCCTGGCGATGGCCTTCTGGTGTCTTTCGCTGTGTCTCGGCGGCATGCCCGCACAGCCGTTCGCACCGCGTCGATGGGAAAATGCGGCATTAAGGCGTCGCAATTGGATGACGCTGCGGATTGCTGCGCGGTGTAAGGTTTGCTAATTGCAGGCACAGCGGCCTGATCGGACGGAATGAATGCAAGACGAAGCCATTTGGGAACGCGACGAAGTGGACAGCCCCTGCGTCAAGCTGTGTGTCATTCACCCCGAAGCACGGTTGTGCGTCGGCTGCTTGCGCACGATTGATGAAATTACATCCTGGTCGCGCCTGTCCGCCGATACCCGCAGCGCCATTATGGCCGAACTGCCCGATCGTGCGCCCTTGGTGCAAAAGCGGCGCGGCGGACGGTTTGCGCGGCTTGACCGTTAGGCCAGTTTTCGCCTTCGGCCAATTTTCGCCAAAGCTGGATTTTTGGGCGGCGGCAGTGTTTGACACAGCACTTTTGCGCGCCTAAGTTGCGGCATATATTTTAATTTTTCTATTACATGAGGTTTATTATGGCGGACTCCGATTTCGGAACCATTGCGCTTAACTTTGACGATTTGCGCGCAGGATACCCTACTTACAACAAACTGCCCTCTCACATCAAAAACTATATGGACAGCCTTAACAAAGGCTTAGAGCCGGGCAAACCCAAAAACACGCCGTGCTGTTTTCAGATATCCGAAGCGTTAAATGCCGTGGGCGGCGAACATGCGGTGACAGAACGCAGTTACCGGCGGCCCAATTCCAAACTGTTGGGCCAGCATTATCTGGGGGCTGTGGATGAGTTAGAGTTTCACCTTGCCGGGCGCTATGGCAAAGGCGAAGACATCAAGCCGCAAGGGAGGGGTGCCAAAAATCCAACCGCCGCGATGAAGGCCCATATTTCCGGGCGCAAGGGTATCATCACGTTCCGCGATACAGGCTACGGCGCGCATACCGAATTATGGGACGGCACCGACATCGTGCAAAACGGCGCACCCTTGGCCAGTGGCGCTGCGATGAACCAAAGCTATTGTTTTGGTCAGCCGCGCATTTTGTTCTGGCCGTGCATCGGTGATGACGGCATAAACGAGGCCCCGCGCTGGATCACCGGTTGGTGGGATGTAAACGATGGCAACCAGTGGTATTATCATTTCTCCAGCCAGTTCGTGGTGTCGTATATCGAAAAGCGACCAAGTGGCCCCTTCGATATGCCCGGTTTGCGCCACGGCAGTCAGGGCAGATATACCGTTGTTGACGGCAACAAAGTGGGGATCAAATGGGCCGCGATGGGCGATGGCATTACGGAAGAAATCTTTACCGGCGTGCAGCTTGAACCGACGATGCTGTCTGGGAAATCAAACCGCTTTGCCGATCTGGTGGCCGTGAAGATGACTGATTTTTCGACGAAAAAGCGATGATGCACACCCCAAAAGCGTTTTGGCTTTGCGTTGAAATCTTAAGTATCAGAATTCAAACACTTTTGGTTTGAATTCTGGTGCAACTTTAACTCGAAACGCCCTTACGCCGCCAACAGCCAGTCACGCACCGATGACATCTGCGGTCGGAAATAAGCGATGATGCGGTCGTCGGGCGCGGCGGCCATTTCCGACGCCCAAGGCGCAACACCATGAAGTGTCAGCCGGTGCAACAGCGTCGCCTGACCCACCAGTATTGGCACCTCGACGCGGCGGCAGGTTTCAAACACCTTTGCGCGGGCGGATTGATAGGCGTCGGTCACATCGACATCGGCCCAGTCTTGCGGTGCATGATCGGCAAGCACCTGTTTCAGCGCTGTCTGGATCAGCAGATGGCTACCTTCATACACCACCAACGGCGACGCCGCACAGTCGGTAAGGGCGATGCCCAAAATCCAGCCATGCGGCTCTTTGATCATCCGGCGTTTGTGCGGGCCAATGGGCAATAACCCATCCAGATGCGCCGCATCGCGGGTCTGGCGAAACCGAAAACCCGCCGCTGTCTCGCCATCCCAAGCCTGGGGATAGCCGGGATAAATCGCCGACAGTTGCGCGCGGTGCAAGGGTTCGGGATCAAGCCCAAGTGCCGCCCAAGGCAGATCGCAACCGGCCACAGCACCCGCCGGATCATTGTTCAGCAAATCCAACCCCACCGCCCAAGTGCCGCCACAGCGCAGCGGCTGATCGGTTTGCGCCAAAGCGTGGCGCGCAACCGGCCGCGCCGCCCGCGCCCATTCGGCAATCGCCGGATCAGGCCCGATGCGCTGCCAACCGGGCCCCGCTACCACCCCGCCACCTTGCGCAGCATGTTCAGTGCCACCGCCGTGATGAACACCGCAAACACCCGTTTCAGCGGTTTGGCATCCATCCGGTGCGCCAGCCTGACGCCGTAGGGCGCTGTAATCAGCGTCATCGCAATCACCACTAGAAACGCCGGAATGTTTACCGCACCCAAACTGTAGGGCGGCGCACTGGCGACAGGCAACAGTAAAAACCCGATCACCGCAGGCACCGCGATCAGCACGCCAAACCCGGCGGCGGTGGCCACCGCGCGGTGAATGGGCACGGCGTAAAGCGTCATCATCGGCACCCCAAAGGTGCCACCACCAATCCCCATCATCGCCGAGAAAAAACCCAACGGCACCGCCAGCGCCGCCCGCGCAGGTTGCCCCGGCATCTGCCCCCCCAACCGCCACGCGTCGCGCCCAAACCCCAGATACAGCCCCGCAATCAGCGCCAATGCGCCAAACACCGCCTGCAGCGTCACCGATTTCACTTGGGTCGCCACCAAAACGCCCGCCACAGCACCTGCCACGATAAACACCGCCCATTGGCGTAAAATTGCCAGATCCACCGCCCCTTTGGCGTGATGCGACAGCCCTGATCGCACCGACGTGACCACGATGGTGGCCAAAGACGTCGCCACGCAAACCTGCATCAGTTGCGGGCCATCATACCCAAGCTGCGCAAAGCCGTAGAAAAACGCCGGCACCAGAATGATGCCACCGCCCACCCCCAACAACCCCGCCATCACCCCCGCCACAGCCCCGATGACCAACAGCAGCGCTAGCATCGGCAACAGGGCGGCGATTTCGGGCATGACGGCTCCTTTGGTCAGACATGTAGCGTGGAAAGGGGCCAAGTGCCAGATGCAAGGGGGCTTGCGACGCGGGGCGCGGTCCGCAGAAAGCAAATTTGATGGTTAGGTTGGTGTAGGGTGAGCCTTCAGGCGCACCAAAACCAGCAAAACGGCGCACCAATACCAGAAAAATGGTGCGCCGACACGCATACCTGCCATGCGTCTCACAGGGTGCGCGCGCCCAGTCCATCCCATACACCTGCTCGCCGACACAACCCTAACGCGCCAAAACCACTTGCGCCAGACGTTCCCCCCTTCCCCCCGCCCACAATCCCGCATAGCTTGCCCGCACCCCCAAACACCCGAGGTTTATATGACCCAACCCGTATCCCTGATGCGCTATTCCCTGATCCTTGGCCTTGTGGCCGCCGTCGGGCCGTTTGCGATTGATATGTATTTGCCCGCGATGCCCGCGATTGGCACCGATCTGGCCACCAACATGCAGGCGGTGCAGTGGACGGTTGTGGCCTATTTCTTTGCCTTTGGACTGGCGCAGTTGATTTATGGCCCCTGGGCCGATCAGGCCGGGCGCAAGCCGCCGATGTATGCGGGGCTGGCGCTGTTTATTGCGGGCACGGTGATTTGTGCCACAGCCCCGACGATTGAAATGCTGATTTTTGGGCGGTTCATCCAGGGCATGGGCGGGGCCGCCAATATGGTGGTGCTGCGCGCGGTAATCCGTGATCTGGCCACGGGGGCGGATGCGACGCGGATGATGTCTACCATCATGATCGTGATCGCGGTGTCACCGTTGCTGGCACCCTTGTCAGGCTCGGCATTGCTGGCGTATGGCACTTGGCGGCTGATCTTTTGGGCGCTGTTGGTGGCGGCCTGCCTAAGCTTTTTCCTGATTTATTTCATGGTCGAGGAAACCCTGAAGCCCGATCAGCGGCAAAAGTTTGATCTGGCAACGATGCGCAAAGGTGTCGGCCTGTTGCTGCGCGACCGTGGGTTTATGTCGATGACGTTTCTGGCAGGCTTTGCCTTCGCCAGCTTTTTCGTCTTCATCGCCAGCGCGTCGTTCGTCTACACCGGCCAGTTTGGCCTGACCCCCACCCAGTTTTCCTTTGCTTTTGCGATCAACGCCTTCGGCTTTTTTGGCGCGTCGCAATTCGCCGCCCCGATTGGCAAGCGTCTTGGGCCACAGCGGATGATTGCGCTGGCCACCGCAGGCTTTGCCATCGCCACCTGCGCGCTGTTCGCGGTTGGGCTGGCAGGTTATGCCAATCTTTACGTCACGGTGATCGGGCTGTTTATGGCCAATATGTTCTTGGGTGTGGTTTTGCCCGTATCGCAAGTGCTGGCGCTGGAAGACCAAGGCGAACACGCGGGGCTTGCGTCATCGCTTGGCGGCACGATGCAGATGGTGGCGGCGGGGGTTTTGGTGGCAGCAGCCGGGCCGTTCATGGATGGCACCGTGGTGCCAATGCTGGCCGCGATTGCGCTGTGCGGGGTGCTGGCATTTGCGCTGTCCCGGATGATCCCGCGTCAGGTGGTGGTCGCATCCTGAACTTCGGCCAACGCCGCATCCAGCACCTCCAGCCCTGCGCCGGGTTTATTGGCGCGGTCTGACAGCACGCGCCTCCACCCCCGCGCGCCCGGGCGGTGTATGAACGCGCCCAGCATATGCCGGGTGATCTGATGCAGACGGCCTCCACTGGCCAGATGATCGGCGATATAAGGGCGCATGGCATCGACGGCGGCGAAGGCATCAAGGCCCGGTGAGTCCCCCCAAAGCGCATCGGCCCCCACCAGAACGCTAACCGGATCATGATAGGCAGCCCGGCCCAGCATGACGCCATCAAGACCCTGATCAAGAAAGCCGTTCGCCTGATCCAAGCTGGTGATGCCGCCGTTGATGCAGATCGTCAGATGTGGAAAGGCCTGCTTCATCGCCAAAACCAGCGGATAATCCAAAGGCGGCACTTCGCGGTTCTCCTTTGGCGACAGGCCCTGCAACCACGCTTTGCGTGCATGGATGATGAAATGCGTAACGCCAGCCCGGCTGACCTTGTCCAGAAAATCCGGCAACACTTGCGCAGGATCCTGATCATCCACGCCAATGCGGCATTTCACCGTAACAGGAACCGAACTGACCTCCAGCATCGCAGCGACGCAATCGGCAACCAGCGCGGGGCGTTCCATCAACACCGCGCCAAAGCACCCCGATTGCACGCGGTCTGACGGGCAACCGACGTTCAGATTGATCTCGTCATAGGCGTAAGGGGCGGCGTTGCGCACGGCTGCGGCAAGTTCGGCAGGATCAGACCCGCCCAATTGCAAGGCGACAGGGTGCTCGGTTTTGGAATACCCCAGCAACCGTTCGCGCGGACCGTGAATAACCGCAGCGGCCGTCACCATTTCCGTGTAAAGCATCGCACGGCGCGTCATCTGGCGATGGAAATGCCTGCAATGACGATCCGTCCAATCCATCATGGGTGCGATGGACAGTCTATATGATTGATATTCTGTCATTTTTTCTGTAGTCTCAAAGTGATAGCCCGCCTGCTTACCCGCTGCCCTTACGCCCGCTTTCGCCACACTACGACGACGGATTGCACACGAAATGCCAACCATTGCAAGGCTTCCCTCCGGCTCATGGCGCGCGCAAGTCCGGCTTAAATGATGGCGGGAATTTTTTCAAAAGAATAAACGGAACCTGAAACGGATCCAAGTCTTAACCTTGAGAGAGTAGTATGCTGCGCGAAGTTCCGATCTTCCAAAGTGGATCGGATACTGAAATAATACAACTCTGATTTTATGCGGCTTGGGTTACAGCTGCGGCAAAAGGATCGTGATGCGCTGCTGCATTAAGTGTGCGGCATCCAGAATATCCGATCTCATCGCCATTTTTTGACCGGCCGAGATCATTGCCGTCATGAAGGGAATTGTTATGGCCGCAATGGCGCGGTCGCTTTGTTTACCCAAGATCGGGGCCGACAGTTCTGTAATGCCAGGCAGCGCTGGATTTGGCATTTCGGTTATATCAGCTTCGATCCGTAAATCCCCAGCGTTTTTACGGACTTCTTCTCTACCGCCGTTATCCGTCGACAGATGTGGGTTTTGGTGATCCCGGTTTGCGGACGCCGCCGCCATGCACACCCCGGCAGAGCTGTCGGCCACGGGGCTGCGGTGGCCGACCTGAACGGATATGGAATAGCCCTTGGCGGCTTCGGCTTGGGCCACAACCAAAACAACGTCCCTGTCCAACACCGACAGATGACAGGTGAATGCCGTCTTTTCCGCCAGTCTTAACAACACCGGCATCGCCACTTCGGCAAGGCGGTTGTGATCAGACCGGCTGGCACCCAGAACCGAAAGACGGTCGGTCAGGAAATAATAATCGCCCACACTGCGGCCGATGAATTGGCGTTCTTCCAGCACGATCATCATCCGGAAAATCTCATTCTTCGACCGGCCTACCCCTGCCGCAATTTGCGACAAAGACATCTCGGTGCCCGCAAGCGACAGCAGCTCAAGGATATCAAGGCCCTTTTCCAGCGCGGGTGCTGAATATTTTTGCAGCTTGGTCAGGTGATTGGGTGCCATTGGTATCTTATTCGCGTCTTCAAAGGGGCCGTCGTTGCCATGTTACCGGGGTGTTTCGCCAAACATGAAAAGACGCAAGGGCTGTTTTGCGGCCCTTGCGCCATGGATCAAACCTAAGGGGAGTGTCTTCGGTCTGACCCAATCCAAAGCATGCTACTTCAGCCCGTTGCGGACAAGAATGGCGTCGGCGTTTGCGATGGTGATGGCTTCTGTGCCCATGACCACCTTCTTTTCAACCTTGGCACCACCCAGATAGGCCAGCGCCTGCCGCAAGCCTTCGGCCCCCGGCGTGGGATACAGGAACGTCGCCGCAAGTTCGCCATTGGCCACCCAAGTCACCCCTTCGCCGGGCAAGCCATCAACCCCGACAAAAAGGATATCTTTTTCGCGCCCCGCGTCTTTTGCGGCCAGATATGCGCCGTATGCCATCGGGTCGTTATGGCCGTAGACCACATCAATATCTTCAAAATTGCGCAGGGCCGTTGCCATGATGTCATAGGCCGTATCCTGTTTCCAATCGCCTGACTGGCGATCAAGCAGAAACTTAACCCCCGGTTCATTGGCAACAGCGGCATGCACCGGGTCTGACCGGTCAAACGTTGCCTGAATGCCCAGACCACCATAGATTTCAACGATATTACCTGTGGCCTTGCCCGCCCCACCAAGCGCTTCCAAAATGAACGCACCCGCCGCTTCGCCGATCAGCACGTTATCACCGCCGACCCATTGCACGAATTTGTCGGTATCAACGTTGCGGTCCAGCACGAACACCGGAATGCCAGCATCAGTTGCCTTTTCAACCACGCCCGTCAGACCCGCCGCCTCTTTGGGTGAAATCAGGATCGCATCAACGCCTTGCTGGATAAAGTTTTCAACCTGGGCCACCTGTTCTTCCGTCCGGTCATTGGCATCGGCCATCAACAAGGTGACGTTTGGATGCAAGTCAGCCTCGGCGCGCAGGTCTTTGTTGAACTGCACGCGCCACGGCTCTACCGTGGTGACCTGGGAAAAGCCGATGGTATAGGTTTTGTCCTGCGCCAGTGCCGCGATGGGCAAGCCTACAACTATTGCGGCCGAAAGCAAGGAAAGCCCCTTGCCAAATTTCCGTCTGTTCATAACAGTCTCCTTGTTCAATGGACGGCACATCTGTGCCTGTTGTTGTTCGCTCTGGCCCCGCGACCTTCCACAATCCGGGGCCAGAGCCTCTGCCTTTCTGGCTTAGGGTTTCCTAAGCTTTGAAAAGATCACGCCCAACTGGCCTTCCTGAAGCAGCACGGCGGCGATGATGATCGCGCCCTTCAGGACCAGCTGAGAATTGCTGTCGATGTTATTCAGTTGCAGAATATTGCCCAGAAATCCAAAGATCAGCACCCCAACCATAGTGCCGATCACCGATCCCCTGCCCCCCATCAGGCTGGTGCCGCCGATCACCACTGCGGCGATGGCGTCCAGTTCCAGCCCCATGCCTGCATCTGGTTTGCCCTGCCGGAACTGGGCCACGTAAAGAATGCCCGCCAGCCCTGCCAAGGCGCTGGAGATGGTATAGGTGGCGATCTTGATGCGGTTGACGTTTATCCCCGCCAGCCGCGACGCCTGTTCATTGCCCCCGATGGCCAAAAGATAGGCACCATAGGTGGTGAACCGGGTCAGGGCGTAGAAAACCGCAAGGACGGCCAGAAAAAACAGCCCCGGCACCGGGATCACGCCCCATAACAGCATGCGCAGGGTCTCAAAATTTTCGGTGGCATTGGTGCCGGTATAAACCGGATAAACTGCGGTATCCTGTCCCGCGATCAATCGGGCCAGCCCCAGTGCCCCCACCATCATGGCAAGCGTCACGATAAAGGGCTGCAAGCGGCCATAAACAATCAGCGCGCCGTTGATGGCACCGAACAGCGCACAAACGCAGGGCACGGTGATCAACACCGCAAGAACGCCAAACTTGCCGGGCACTTGCCCCGCCAACCAGACCATCAGCCACGCGGCCACCCCAGCGCAGACCAACGCGGTAAGGACCGTGATAGCTGGGCTGGCAAGCGGTCCGGGTATGGAGCCTTTGTCCCGGATAAAACCGCGAATAACGCTGATAACCGCCCAACTACAGATGAACATAATCGCACCGACAGCTGGCACGCCAAGATAGCTGGCGGTAGTCCAGCCTTCTTGGGTCAGCAGCATGGCGCAGATCACTGTTCCAAGGGCAAGGATCGAGCCTACCGACAAATCGATCCCCGCAATCAAGATCACCAGCGTCATACCAACGGCAACAATGCCGGTGACCGAAACCTGACGCAAAACATCGGTCAGATTGCCCAGCGACAAAAAGATATTCACGCCCTTGGACGTAACGGGCGATGAAAACGCCCCGAAAATCAGCAAAAATCCCAAGCCCCAATACAGCTTGGATCGCAGGATCAGGCGCAGACTGGCAGCCGTCCAAGGTCCGGCCTGATCGGCGTCTTTGACCAGATTTTGCTTTGCCATTTCGCCCTGCCCTGAAATCATGTTTTGCTCGTCGCCCCTATTCGAACTGCATCGCCAGTTGTTTGATCGCATCAAGGCTCATCTCATCGGGCCCCAAAATGCCAGTGACCCGCCCTTCGCACAGCACCATCACCCGATCACAGATCGACAACAGCTCGGGGATTTCGGAACTGGCCAGCAGCACGGAAATGCCGGTATCGGCAAGCTGCCCGATCAGATCGTAAATCTCGTCCTTGGCCCCGATATCAATGCCGCGCGTCGGCTCGTCCAGCAGCAGAATGCGCGGGGCCATTCCCAGCCACTTGCCCAACACCACTTTTTGCTGGTTGCCGCCGCTTAGATTGCCAACCACATGATCAATGCCGCGCGCGGCAATGCGCAGCCGGTTGATCGCCGTCAGCGCAGCTTGGGTCTGATAGGGCCCCATGCCGATGCCGAACCGATCAAGCTGCGGCAGTTGCGGCAGGATAATGTTATCAGACACCGAATGTTTCAGGATCAGCCCGGTCGATTTGCGGTCTTCCGTGATCAGCGCCAATCCATGCGCCACGCCGTCCGCAGGGTTTTGCAAGGCAAGCGGCTGGCCGTCGATCAAGATTTGCCCCTGCAGAACCGGCCCCCGCGCGCCAAAGATCGTTTCCAGCAGTTCGGTGCGGCCTGATCCCAACAGCCCGCCGACGCCCAGAATTTCGCCGCGCCGCAAGCCGAAACTGACATCATTCAAAACCCGGCGGTTGCGGGCGGTGGCACTTAGCCCCGATACTTCCAGCGCCAA
>JANNAT010000064.1:0-55144 GCA_031384605.1 Cypionkella sp. | reverse complement strand
ACTCAGACAATCGCCAATGCCGGGCAACCTCGCCGGGACTGCGTTTTTCCGCAATTTGCGCCCGAAAAGATGCGCTGATCTTGCCAAGATCATGCAAAGCAACCAAAAAAATGACAGCGGAGCGTTGCAAGGCGGATAGATGCTTTAAAGCACCATTTGGTATCAAAGCGGCTGCAACGGCGGCCACATCCAGCATGTGCCAAATTGCTGCATGCGTCGATCCTTTATTATCTGATTTTCCGGGCCAATCCTGCGCAATCGACACTTAACGCCCCCCGATCATTGCTTGCAAGACACGACACTACCGACACTTAACTCACCAATGTGCCACGATATCTGGCTGCGATCATGGCAAGTTTGCGCGGGATGAACAGGCCTTAGTTTGGACATTTCGGGGTTTGGGGCCACCCCTTGGATCGTGAAATCTGCAGTGCATCAGAAATTTTGTGGTACAATCAAGAAGGATATCAGACAGAGGCCTACTTCGGACGGCTCATGATCGCTGCAATCGCCCACCACACTGGAAGGTTTGCGCGGTGGGCGATTGCTGAACCAGCCCCCTATGCCGCACACCAAGAACGAACGTTGGTCATGGCCGGATTAAAGATCTTTGGCAGGTCAATGACGACATCATTTTTTTGTAGACAGCTTCAAAATTCTGAACAATGTTGAGGCAGGTTCGCCTTATGGCTGCAATTTTTTACCGCATTCCGCCTTGGATGGAGTATACTTTATGCTGTCGTATTTTTCTAAGTTTTGCGTGGCTTTAAGATTTTCGCTGGTCACATTTATCGGCTTGATGCCAGTCATAGCTGAGGCAGCTACATGTTATGACATCAAATGGGCTGTACTTCCTGGATCACCGCTAGAGATGAAAGGCAAAACGCCTCAAGAAGTCTGTGATCAAGCTCGATACACTCAGCAACTGGCATATCCGATACAAATATTTGAAAGCTTAGTCCCAACCAGCTGGGGCAGTCCGATCAATAAATTGGTTCCAATCAGGTATTCATGCTCTTGGAAACTTTATAATCAAGCAGGCACCTATGTTAAAACACAGGTGACTTCAATCTCCCATTATCGCAAACCAATTGGAACTTCAGAACAAGCATGGGCATATGGGGATATTGGTGGCGATGACGATTGTACTGTTTGTCCGGGCTGCTCCGGTTTTTCTGCTGGCTCAGGATTTTCCAAAACAGGCGGTAAGGGCTTTGGTTTTGAAAGTGCAGGACACCCGATCACCTATATTGATGCACAAAAAGCCAAGGTATCTGTTGATTGGATGTCCAGTCGTGACGCTCGATTTGCCTTCACTCGCTACTACTCTTCATCATTGGAGGGTAATTATTCTTACTCAGAAGAATCTTTTGGTAAATCTTGGGGGTCGTCATTTGAGCGAACAATTTGGCAGCGGGGCAATTATCATCTTTTGTATTTGGAGCAAGGTAAACGTCGTAAGTTCTTTGGCGATCAATCGGGCTCTTTTTCGGCCATTCTGAAAGATCACTCTTACATTTTGGCAAGGGAGAATTTAGGCAACTCATCCACGGCAACACTGAGAGGCAGCGATGGCACCGGGCGCGAAGAAGTGTTCACCGAATACCTGAATACTAACACGACATCAGGAACGGATCGGTTTTTAAAGTTATCGGAAATCCGCTGGGCTGACGGCTATAAAATTACGATTTTACGTAACGCTCAAAAGCGAATCTCAATCATTCAAGATAACAAAGGTCAAAGAGCGGAGTTCTTGTGGTTTGAACAGCCGGGTTCTTCGCCGCTCGTTGCGGTTGTTGACAAAATACTTATTGACACGCAATACAACGGCTCAACTTTACAGCCAGACATAGAAATAGACTATGGATATACAACAGTTGCAGGATACAACTTTGCGGTTCTTGCACAAACAGCACAAACCAAAGATCTCAATACTAGCGCTATTCTCAGCAGTGTTACCTACCAGTATGATACCACTTCGGGCGTTTCACCGGCGAAATTAGTGTCTGTCAAGGATGGGCGATTAGATGTCAACGGCCAACCCTTTGCAGCTCAGCTTTACACTTACGGAAAGCAAGCTGCGAATGGGTTGGATATCGCTACATCAACGTCCCTTGCCGGGAATGTGCAGACATTTTCGACACAAATGAATGCTGCGGGCGATGTCACGTTTACCAATCCAAAAGGCAAAACTACGACGTTTGACATTGAGATTAAAGAAGGTCGAAAGCGTGTAGTTTTAGTTCAAGGGGCAGCGACACAAAATAGTCTTGGTGCTGCAGTCAGTGCGAGTTACATAGCACCTGTAGGCATGGCAAAAGGTTGGGTTTATTCTGAAACTTTGCGGAACGGCTCAAAAACAGATTTTACCCGTGATGCGCGGGGTTTGATTTTAACCAAGACGGAAGATGCGGCAGGTTTAACTCCCAAGATTACAACTTACACTTGGACAACAGCGCTGCGACTACCGCTGACACGGACAACAACATCGCTGAGAGAAACTTTTGTCTACACAACAAAAGGACTACTAACGAGTTACTCGCAAAAGGACATGCTGGTTGGCAGCCCAACAAATGGGCAGATACGAACCTGGACATATGGCTACACGACGCTGACAAATGGTCTGCAGGTTTTGACCACCGTCAACGGACCCGGTTTGACAGCCAATGGAATTAATGATGTCACAACCTATACTTATAATTCGGTAGGCGCTCTTGAAACCGTAACAGACGCAATCGGGCTGGTCACGACCGTGATCGCACGGAACGATCAGGGCCAACCGACGATTGTTGAAGAACCGAACAAAAATCGTTGGACCTTTAGCTATGACCAAATGGGACGGGTTGTCACCTCCGGCATGGCTGGGCCTGGCCTGACGCCGCTACTCTATAGCTTTAATTATGATATTGCGGGCCAGTTAACATCTTACACCAACACGCGCGGCAAAACGTGGACGTTCAGTTACGATCTGGCCAAGCAGCTTAGCAAAGCAACAGCACCAAATGGGGACAGCACTAACTTCACTTACGATGTTGCAGGCAATGTTACCCGGACAGAATACAAAAACGGCACAGGCCCCGTGGCGTTCTGGGAAGAGGCGCAGTTCGATGAATTAGGCCGCGTTCTAAAAACCATTGGCGCACAGGGCCAACAATGGAATTTCAGTCACGACAAAGAAGACAACCTGACGGGTGAAATTGATCCGCTGAACAATGCTTCGACCAGCAGCTTCGATGCCCTCAACCGCATGACAGGCATGGTTGATCGGGAAAATTACACCTCAGGTCAAACCTTTAACCCCGCCGATCAACTGATCGAATACACCGATCCACGCCAAATCAAGACCAACTTCGTCTATAACGGCTTTGGTGAGGTTATCAGTGAAGTCAGCGCTGATCGCGGCAGCATATCCTACACCTATGATCAGCGTGGGTTGGTGACTTCGCGCACGGATGGGCGCGGCGTCACAGTAAACTATGCCTATGACAACGGCGGCCGCTTGGCGCTGATCGACTATCCGGCCGGGGGCATATCTGACGTCACCTTCACCTATGACCAGATTTTCTTGGGTGGCGCTGTGGATGCGAACAAAGGCTCGGTCGGGCGCATTGTTGACAGTGCCGTCACCACCAGCTTTGAACGCACCCCCCAAGCCGCGCAGAATGTGCTAACCACAACGGCACTTTATCCCAACAGCCGCACATATTCTGTGATGGAAGAGTATGATTTCGAAGGCAATCTGACGGGCCTGACCTATCCGTCCGGCAAAAAAATCACCTATGATATCGGCGATGACAATGAAATCACCGCCGTCAAACTGACCGATGCGTCGGTGCTGACCACCCTTGTCGGCTGGATCACTTACAAACCCAACGGCCCTATGGCATCGATGACCTATGGCGATGGGGCCACCCAAACCCGCACCTATGACAACAGCTACCGTTTGACCGGCATCACCGATATCAAAGGTGCCATCAGCCTGCGCAACATGACCTATGGTTATGAGACCCGCGATAACCTGACGGCGGTCACCGATACGCTGTTGCCCGCCAATTCCGAAACCTATGCCTACACCCCACGCGAAAGCCTTACCTCGGCGACGGGGCCTTATGGGCAGATGGCGTTCACCTATGATGGAGTGGGCAACCGGGTGACTTATGGGGTCAATCCGGGCGCGGGCCTTGTGACCGATACCTACGCCTATCCCGCCACCTCGAACCGCCTGTCCACCATCAGCCTTGGCGCGGGGGGCAACCGCGCGTTTACCTATGATGCGGCGGGCAATGTCACCTTTGATGATCGCACGGGCGGCGGCTATGGCTATACCTATGATGCCGCCGGGCGGATGGCTACGTTTTCGATCAACGGCATCCTGCAGGCGAATTACAAATACGATTTCGCCGGGCGGCAGGTGGTGCGGGAGCTGTCGGGTGGGGCGGTGATCCACTCGGTGTTTGACGCGGATGGCAACCGGATTGCGGAATATGATCAGACCTCGGGCGCGTTGATCCGGGAATATGTGTGGTTTGATGGTGCTGCGATTGCGGTGATCGAAGGCGGGGTGGTTTACTACATCCGCTCCGATCATATCGGCCGCCCGGTGTTCGCGACCAACGCGGCGGGGGTACAGGTTTGGAGCGCGAGTTATCTGCCGTTTGGCGGGGTGCGCACCCCAATCGGAACCCCGATCACCCTGAGATTCCCCGGCCAGTGGTTCCAATCCGAATCCGGCTTGCACCAGAACTGGATGCGGGACTACGATCCAACCACGGGCCGGTATCTGCAGGCCGACCCGCTGGGGTTGGTCGATGGGGCGAGTGTTTATGGGTATGCCCGCCAATCGCCGGGCAGGTATACCGATCCGACGGGGGAGTTTATTCCCATACTTGTGGGCGCGTTAATCGGCGCGGGCCTTGATCTTGGAGTGCAATTATACATGAACGGTGGCGACCTAAGATGCGTGAACTGGGGACAAGTCGGGCTTTCAGGTGCGCTGGGAGCCTTTAGTGGCGGCTGGGGCTCGGCTTGGAAATTGGGTGCGACTGGGTTAGGCCGAACTGGGGCAGCCACTCAAACCGCCTACCGAAATGCTTATCGTATTGGGACTGAATACCGTGTCCATCATAGCATATTTTCGGCGGGCGGCAAAGCAGCAAGGGCAAGTACCGGATTTCAGCATAGTTGGTGGAATTATCGCTCAGTGTTGAACTCGGCTCATAAAGGTTTGCATCGTTACAAAACAGTGAAGCCCTTAGGTCCGTTCAAACGGTGGCGATATGGAACGCCTGAATGGCTGATTGGCGCAGAGATTTCTGCTTATACTGGCGGTGCCCTTGAATTTTTGGATGGGCCATGCGACTGCGGGAATTGACCTTTCCAATTGCTATTCGATACCCCAATGAATTGGAGGGAGGTCGCAATTGCTTTCTGCACAGCATTGCACGCTTTAATTGGACCGTGGCGGATGCATATGATGATAGTCGTTTCGAAAATGTTGAAATAACCGATTCAACCGGGCATGCTTATCGTGTAATGAAGATCTTTTTTATGAAGCCAACATTCTGGAATTGGTTCTTGAATCGCTTAGGACATCTCTTGATTCTTCCACCGTCAGACTGGCGAAGACCAATCGACGTAGATATGGAACTTGAGGAAACCCGAACGTTTACCTTGGAACAATTTACGCAAGAATACCGGGAACTTATTCTTGCTCATCCCGCATGGTGGAAAAGATACGCAAAGAGAGAAGACATGGAAAGGAAGTTTGCAACAGCCACAACTTTTAAGGAGGCAATAAACGAAATCGGCAGCCTCTCGCCGTCCGACAACATGGTTTATCGCGGAAAATCGAATAAAATTGTTGACCTAAGGTAGTTTCAGGCAGCCACGTTGGACGTTTATTCGACATTTGGTCCCAACAGCCATACGATCGCCGAGTATGACTAGGCCTCGGGCGCGTTGATCCGGGAATATGTGTGGTTTGACGGCGCGGCGGTTGCGGTGATTGAGGGCGGGGTGGTTTACTACGTCCGCTCCGATCACATCGGCCGCCCGGTGTTTGCCACCAACGCGGCGGGGGTTCAGGTTTGGACGGCGAGTTACCTGCCGTTCGGCGGTGTGCGCACATCCACCGGAACACCGATCACCCTGCGCTTTCCGGGACAATGGTTCCAATCTGAATCCGGCTTGCACCAGAATTGGATGCGGGACTATGATCCGACAACGGGGCGGTATCTGCAGGCCGATCCGCTGGGTCTGATCGATGGGGCGAGTGTTTATGGGTATGTGAAGGGCAATCCGGCAAGATTTAGTGATCCGCGAGGGGAAGAAGTAAGGATTTATTCTTCGGATGCTTTCGGACTACAGGCAGGGCTAAACCATGTTTTCGCTTTTTCTGATGTATGCAACTGTGGGGTTGGAGCAAATGGATCCAGTGATATTAGACTTGGAGATGGCGTTGGAGATATGACAACGACCGATGGAAGTGTCCATGTTGAAGTACCGTTTGGAATGACAGATCAAGCCTTTATTGACAGTTTAGCGGCATCACCAAATTTCAATAACGGATTGTATTTTCCTTTCGTCAATGACTGCCATAACGATTTAGAGCGAGCATTTGAATACAATGGATATACTTACCCAGGAACTCCTAAAGGTAGATTTGACTCAGACAACAACTTTAACGATACCATGAGCCTTTGGGAAAGAGGACTTATCGATAGTTTTACACCAAGAATATCACCTTAAAAGTGGAAGAAAATCAGGATGGCCCGTCAAAGCGTGGTATTTTTAGTTGCAATTACAGTCTTTTTTGCAACATTCGGATTTTCAGGATGTACATCTGGAGTAACAAAGTTTTCTGGCTATTCATATCCACCTAACTTAAGCGCATTATCGGGTGAGTGGGAGAAAATAGTTTGGGTGTATCAAACGTCCTACGCGCCCGGTGGATTTAACAATTCTGGAGCGAATGAATTTAGCATCCTAGTTAAAGGTAAAAGTGTCGATATCTTTGCGTTTGATGTAAGTTATGATGATGTAAAAATAGAAAGTTCACGCGTTGAGTGGAAAGATAAAGATACGTTTGTGTTTTTCGTAAATGGTGGGATAATTAATGCCAATGGAACAGAAGTATTATTTGAAAATGTCACAACGTTTCACATAAATTAATTTATTTTTTGAAGTGACTCTCAGCTCAACCTGAATAAATCCGATATGAATATATTAACAGGTAACTCTCAAATTCTATCGGAACAGCCTTTTATAGCTCTCGCTACTATTCGATATTTACTTGTACTTTAACGACCTGTTCTCCTTCCCTTATTCCGGACGGAATTGACCCCCCTTGGGCTCGAAGTTGCTCGGCCATCGTGCCGACCCGCAAAGCGCCGGTTTGAGACGACTGCGTGACCATGCCATCCAACTCGACTCCATTCACACCAAACCGGGCAAGGCTCGCCTCTAACGTTGGAAACCGTTCTCCGGGCTGTAATTCTTCAAGGGCGCGGCTGCGGTTGGCCGCGAAGGCCTGCGCATCAAGCGGAAGCAATTCCAGCAATTGGGGTGGTGCAAGGTAGATATCGACCAAGCCTTCAACGTCCTGCAGGCGAACCGTCCAGTCTTTGCCACCTTGTTGCATCACGAAGGGTGTCCCATTCAGCAAGGGCACGCCGTTTACCCCTGCACCGGACGTCATTGCATCGGCGACAAGCCCCCGCAGCCTTTCATAAACTGCATCCCGTGCGGCATCTTTGCGCAACCCATCTGTAAGGCGCGCGATGACTTTGATATTGGCTTGGGCCTTTTGCTGAACCGCCACTACCAAAGCCGTCAGCAACAAAAGCGTAACGAGGGTTGAAATCAACACAATGCCGCGCCTATGGTGGCGGTCATCTTGCGGTAGTGTATCCATGCCCGTATCACCCTTCCTTACAGCATTGCTGTTTTCGACCCTTTACGGACTTACGATTTTTGCAGTTGGATTTCCGGCATCTGCAGTTTCCGTGGGATTATCTGTGGGATTGGCAGTTGCATTGATCTGGCTAAGTGTAACTGATCTGCGCGCCCAAATCATCCCGGATTCCGCGACTGCATTTATTGCTGCGGTCGGAATACTGCGGCATTACTTTATGGGATTAGATCATCTGATATCGGACGTTTTAATCGCCGCTGCAGTATTGATTGTCTTGTGGATTTCAAGCGAGATTTACTGGCGCAAATACGCCCGCGAAGCGTTGGGGCTGGGTGATGTCAAACTGATCTCAGCAAGTGTCCTGTGCGTTGGCGCTCCTCAGATATGGCAGGTCATCCTGATCGCCTCTATGGGTGGCATTATTGCAAGTTTGCTGAGCCGGCTGAACTCCAATCGCCCAAATTCTGCCGTTCCGTTTGGGCCGTTCTTAGCGTATGGAATCTTCATCGTATTTGCAGTTTCAGGGGCATCAGCATGAAACAAAAGCGCAGTCAAAAAGCCGGGCTTACGCTTTTGGAAATGATGGTCGTTCTGGCGATCATCGCGCTGATCGCGGGGTTGGCTGGACCAAGGCTGATGGAAAGCTTTGGCCGTGCAAAGTCTAAATCCGCAGAAATCCAAATGGGGAATTTGAAATCTGCGGTGCAGTTGTTCTATCTTGATGTTGGCAGATACCCGTCAGAAGCTGAAGGGCTAGAAGCGTTGCTCAGAGCGCCGGATGGTGCGTCCACTTGGCGAGGGCCTTACCTGGACAATGAAACAAACCTGAATGATCCATGGGAGCGCCGGTATCTGTTCCGCGCACCCGGAGCGACGCAACCCTTTGAGATATCGAGCTATGGCCGGGATGGCAAAGCGGGCGGAACCAGCGAGGACAGCGACATTTCTCTTTGACGCAGCGCTTTGCCGACGTTGATCGTAAGGGGCGGCAAGGCATTCTGGCCATTTGTGATTGTGATGCGAACAAGTTGCGGCAAACCGGCTTCAGACCGCCAATTGTCCTGCCAAGATATCGGGGCTTCGGGGTTCACGCGGCCAAAGTAGCTTAGCGTCATTGTACTTTTAGGATTAGAAAGAACGACTTGCTTTTTCAAAGGTGTGCTGATCGCATCAGCTGAACCCATGGCCGTTAGGATGACAGCACCAATTTCATTCACCCCAAGCAATACAAGAACAGGATCGCCAGTCCAAAAATCGCCCCGGTCGGAAACAAAGCTGAAACTTAACGCAGAACCCGAGCCCGCAAATCCCGCATTCTTCTGTCCAGGGAACGGTGTCGGCAAGGCGCGCTCAAGCCAGTTACGCAAATCTTGCCGCGAAAGAGCCATGTCGACGGCGCGTGTTACTTCGGTACTGCTGACAAGTACACGGGCGCTATTTCCCAAACCAGAGCTGAGAACCACCGCAATCATTCCCATGACTGCCAAAGCAATCATGGTTTCAAGCAATGACACGCCTGCCCGACGGTTCCTATTCATTGTGTCCGCCTCGCCACAATGGTTGTCAGTTCGATACGCTGATCAGTCTGAGCATCCGTCCAAACCATAACCTTGATTTCAACGTAGCGGATGCTGGCCAACAAAGTACCGGGAGAGTCAGGCGTTATCGAAGTTTCTAAAATGCGCCAGTTCCAACCGTCAGGTGTGTTGCCCCCAATCTCCGTTGCAGCGACGCCACCAACGCTCCACTCGGCAATTTTTGAATGTGCAAACTCGATCAACCACAGTTCGCGCAACCTCGATTTTTGAGACGTCGCGGCTTGAGAAAGCGTGATGATAACTGTTCCCATCACCATAGCCACCAATGCAAATGAAATAAGCGCCTCAAGAAGTGTGAACCCCGAGCGACCCTGACGGTGGGACGTTTTACTAGAAGGCAAGATCATTGATCGAAAGTATCGCCTCCATGATTGAATAAATAAGCAATGCGATCGCCCCGCCCATAATCAGTGTCAATAAAGGCGTGATCAACACGACCGCTTGTTGTGCTTGCCGCTCGACACGATCTTCAAGAGCCGTCGCAAGTGACCCCGTGATGGTGGTCAAGCTGTTGGTTCGCTCACCAATTTTAAACAACTCTTTAAATACGACGGGAATTTTGCCGTTTTGAGCAAAAATCGGAGCACCAAAAGAACCTGTCTCAACGACTTCTGATGCTTCGGCAAATAACGGCGCGAAGACATCTTGGTTAAGGTTGGTTGCCGTATCGCGCAAAGCTTGTGCAAGCGGAATATCAGACTCAAGCATCATATTCAGCGAGCGGGTCAACCGTGCAAGAGCTGTGTCTCGCAGGATAGGTCCGACAACTGGAAGCTTCAAAACGACGCGGCGCAAAAAGGATGCGATGCGCGTAGCAAACAAAAGGCCGGTACCTATAATACAAATCAACCCCAGCAAAATCTGAACTCCGTAGTCCGTCACAGCTCGGCCAATTGTCAGAAAAACCCCTATCGCGGCAGGAACTTCCCGACTTTGGGAGACAAACATCGGCGCTAAAGACGGTGCCAAGTAAAACACCACCAAAAGAAAAACGCCGATGCCTCCGAATAAAAGAATTATCGGATAAACCAGCGCACCGCTGAGCTGCGCTTGCAACTTTTGTTGCCGTCGCAAATGGAGGCCAAGTTTTTGCAAAACCATCACGGGGTTGGAGGTTGACTGACTAACGCGCAGCATTGCATGAAAGAGCGGTGAAAATCCTGTTCCAGCTTGTTCAAACGCGCCAGAAAAGGTCGCCCCATCTGCCAAAAGGCGGCCCATCTTTTCAAAGCATTGCTTGATCGCGATGGTTTCTGCCCCCTGTGCTACAACGTCGACAATTTCTGTGGCCTGCAGCTTGGCTCCAAAGAGGACTGAGAGCTGCTCTGCGACATCTGCCTGACTGCTGAGTGGGATGGTTTTGGAAAACAAAGACGCGAACATATTGGATCTGGCGACATCACGATCAACCGGTACCAACTCCACAATCGTCAAGCCCAGCCCAGTTAGACTTTCCCACGCTTGGACTTCGGTCGCAAACTCGACCACACTACTATCGCGTTTTCCGTCCGCAGAAAAGCCGGTGTACCGAAACCGCTTCAAACCTTCACCTACTGAGTGAAATCAATAATAGAATGGTTCCCACTCCCCAAGCCTGTGGCAAGCATTGAGTCCGCGCCAGAAGCTTTGGAGCGCCAATAAGATGTTGCTGCTACCGCGTCATGATCATTCAAGATTACCCGTGGGCGGATTAGGATCAACAGTTCAGTGCGACCCTTTTTGCTGTTTTTGTTGCCAAAAAGATTGCCCAGAACTGGAACTTTGCTCAGACCCGGAACACCCGTTCTTCCGGTAGAGTTGTTTTCTTGTACCAAGCCCCCAAGTGCCAGTGTCTGGCCATCACCCAAAGCAACACTAGTTTGTACTTTGCGTTGCCGAATGGTTGGCGAGTCTATCCCTGAAGACTTGTTTTCGACAACGCTGCTAACTTCTTGACTGATATCAAGCAGAACCCGCCCGCCAGCGCCAATTCTGGGCTTCACACGCAAAATGATCCCTGTGTCCCTGTATTCGACTTGCGTTAGAACTGGCGCATTTGGATTTTCCGCGCTTGCCGTATTCTGTTTGGCTATCGGCACCTGGTCGCCGATTTGTAAAATCCCTTCTTTGTTATCCAGAACCATCAAAGTGGGGGATGAAATCACTTTTACATTTGTGACACCCGAAAGCGCAGAAAGGGCTACATCTGCATCGCCAACGCCAAACACCGCAGTAAATCCGGGATTGGTGCCGGATACCCCACCCGATGTCAGATCGGAAAATCTAAAATCCCAGTTTCCGCTCTCGAAAAACCACCTTGTACCAACGTTAATCTCATCGTTTAAGGTGACTTCGGCAATTGTCGCTTCCAGCAAAACTTGACGGGCCTCAGAGTCCAGAGATCTGAGCAGCCCCCTGATTTGATCGTGATCTTCCCTGCCCGCACGAACGATCAGGGCATTGCGACTGTCATCGGCCGTGACGCGCGCTCCAGAACCCGACATATCCGAACTCTGTCCGTCGACGGCTAAGTCGCCGCTTTTCGCACTGGCGCCTATCGACTCTCCAGCTGAGCCGTTTAACAATTCATCCAAGAGCGGTGCCACTTCGGACGCGCTGCGATTTTGTAATTCATACGTTTCCATATAAACCGCATTTCCTGATGCGGTCTGATCAAGCTCCCGTATCCATCTTTGTGCTTTATCAAGATAGGCCGCGCGAGATGAAATAATCAGGATCGAGCGCAGGCGAGGATTTGGGATAAATTCGACCACGCCGTTGAGCATTCCGCCTTCTTCAGCTTCAAATATGCTGGTCAACTCATCAACTATGGCCTCAGGGTCGGCAGAGCGAAGCTGCACGAGCGCTACTGACTTGCCTTGCAAGACGTCAACGTCAAAAAGGTTCAAAGCATCCAACGCGCCTTCCAGAACCTCTGTTGGTCCTGACAGCAGCAATAGATTGCGCTTCTTTTCCGCGAGCACTTTTAACCCTTGCTCTGTGAGGGGCTCTAACAACGTCGCCATCTCTGTGGCTGAAATATACTTAAGAGGCGCAACCATGATGCTCGAAGATGTTACACCCCCTGCCCCGACCACCCGAAACATAGTGTTGCCAGTCGTGCCAGAAACGATCCGGATCACGTTGCCTTCTTTGCGAAGCTGTGCTCCATTTGCGGCAAGCGACGCTTCAAACAATTCAAGCAAGGCGTCTTTCGGGATTGGACCGGTGGTTTGGATCGTAATGCTACCTTCGACACCCTGAGCAATCACATAGTTCATCTTTAAAGTGTCGCTTAGAACCGCTTTTGCAGCTGCTTCAATAGAAGCCCCAACCAAAGACAATTGCACTTTTTCGCCATCAGCGGGCACCACAATCGCACGATTGCGATCTGTGCTGCCTGCCGCAGTGCCATCTATAAAAGTATCCGTGCCACGCTGAATTGCACCGGGTCTGGCACCGGTTGACGCATCTCGATTTACTTCTCCCCGAGACGCGACACCGGGCCTGATCGGACCATCCGGCCCAAACATGCCAGCACTTGTTGAGTTTTGTTCGTCACAAGACGAGACCAGCATTGCTGATAAAATCAAGCCGAGCGCGCGAACGCGATGCCTGCCCATAATGCCACCTATGATTGCCTGAAGTGTTTTTCTGCTCTTTTTAAGAAAGAGTAGTGTCTATTCAAATATCTTGATAGCCACTTTCGCTTCACCCCTACCCAGATAGATGGTGTCCTGTGTTATTTCTACCAAAGCCCACCCATCAATCTCGTCCCCCACCTTGAGCCAACGCTCAGAATTATCAGACGAATTGCGCACCAAAACCTGAGCGATATCTCCAGAACTCATGTTACCTACGACCAGTATGGCAGGCGCTGTTGGTACTTCTGCTATTGCTGGTTCTGCAACAATAACCGGATCGGGTAATTCAACTGGAACGACTGCAACTGGGATTGGCGGTGCCACAAGATCGGGGTTACGGCGGCCTTGCGCAAAAAGTGGTCTCGCTTCAATTGTGGTAACGAGCGCCCCATTATCTTTGCTTTGGCTTGCTTGCGGCAAAACTTGCGCTTCAGGCGTGATTTTCTTGTCGAAACTGGTATCTGGCGTGTCTTTCTTTAGATCCGACCAAGTCAAAGATATGGCAACGAAAGTAGCTGCAAGTGCAACCGCGAGTGGCGCAAGCGGTGGCAATGCTGACCGAAGATTCACGGAGCCACACTTTCAGTTTTAACAAACCCCCACGCGACGAGCCGCAAGTTGACCGGCGCAATAGTCTGACCTTGGTTCAAAGGAATCTGACGAATCCAAAGATATGAAATCGCCATCCTTGGCTCTGCCTGTTCAACTGACGCCAGAAACCGTGCAATCTCGACATGCCCACCAGCCTCTTCGATCTCATAAGCTTTTGGTTTCAACCCGACTGTATCAGGACCTTGCGCCGCGCCGAATGATAGAACCTGCAAACCAGAGCTGCTCGCCGCGTCTACCAAAGTCTGTTGTTGGGCGATTTCTACCGCTGAATCGTCATCACCAGACCAAACCATTTCGGCCGGAATGGTATCGCTTCCAACTTTGGCGGCTTCTAGAATAGCCATCCGTTCAAAAAGGTCGGCCTCATCGACTTTTAACGCTTCAATGACTTCACTCGCGGCCACCAGCCTGTCCCGGCTTGGTTTGGTCAAGACAAATACAATTGTCGCCGACGCGACGACCGCGCCAAGCAACGCCGCAGCTTGTCTTGCGAGCAAGGTCATAGGCCAGCCTGCAAAGGCGTAACCTGAATTCTTAGTTGAAAACGATTTTGGCCACTGTAACTGTCAAAATTGATGGGACCCTCAAGTTGTACCGAGCGCGCCCAAGCAAGGCCTTGCAGCACCTCAACCACATCAGCAACATCACCGCTTGCAAACCCCGACATCGAAAGCTGTTCTCCACTTATGGTGAGTTCTGATATCCAAATAGTATCAGGCAGGCTTTCGGTTAGGTCTGCAATGATTGCCAGCCTTTGTGACTGAGATCTGAAAAGTGCCAAATCCTGCGCTAGGGTTTCAGCTGCAATTTGTGCTTTGGTCGCGGCCTCGCGCGCTGATACCAACGTATCTTGCATGACCCCCAAGCGGGACCGGGTTTGCTCGGCCAGATCCTCAAGCTCAGCCACTTGCCGCTCTTTCACGATCACCGTGGACAAAGCTGCCAGAAGAACTGCAATTATTGACCCACCTAACCAAAATCTCCGCTTTGCTATTCGATCTATGTGGCGATTCCAAAGTGGCTCGGTCTTAGTATTTTCGATACTAATGGAATGCACCGACAATTTTACACGCTCAAACTGACCAATCACGTCTTCAATCTGGCTCTGCTTGAGAATAAACACCTTAAACTCTGCACTTTGCGCTTTCATGCCGCTGAAAGCCGAGCGCCAAATCAGACCCTTTGCAGCAGCCGGCATCGTTTGCCGCATTTGGACAGAAATCGCTTCGTCTGCTTTCGCTATTGCGGCCTTTGGCAGTAAAACGCTGCGAGCCAACAATGCATTTTGCGCCAACACAATCTCGATGGATTGCTTTCGACCGTTGCCAGCCGCAAACCCTGACACGATCGTAGGATCAACGGGCAAACTGACAATGTGAACTTGCTTTGGCGCGCCTAAGTACAGCCCAGACAAAAACAATGACTCTGGAACACACTTCCAGAATAGGCGACCCAATGGGCCAAAGGTCACTCTAAACTGGCCCAGCTGCCCAAACATCGCGGCGAACCTCAATTTGGTCTGGTGACTTTATAATCCCCAAGACTATCCTAGTCTGTGAATAGCTTAGGGTAAACATCCAGAGGTTGGCCAGTGCAGATCGATACCAATTCCCTCAATACCTTGATGCTGGCACAAATTCACAGCCAAAGCGCCGCGACGCCTGAGGCGATTGCACGTGCGACAGCCATCGCCACTCAGGAATCCGCACGCCTAGACCGGGTGCTTCTGCGCCTTGGCCTTGTTGAGGAAAACGAGCTTCTGGCAATGCTCTGCACAGCCATAAACCTGCCCTTCCTGTCGTTAAACGATCCCCTGGATCTGGACCTTCTCACTGCGAAAACACTGACAACGCCGTATTTGTCATCACAGCTTCTCGCACCGCTCAAGCTTCCCAACGGTGACATCGCAATCGCCATGGCCGACCCTGCGAATTTTGAGCTACGCACTGAAATCTCATTCCACCTTGGTCATCCGGTTGCCTTTATGGGGGCTGCCACGGCCACCATTCGTAAACTTCTGGCCCGACTTGACCTGCCCGATGATGTGATCGAACAACAACGTGCCGTTCGGGTGCAAAAAGACACTGAAACTTTGCGGCGCACCGAAGCCGATGGCCCGGTGATAAAGTTCGTTCAGGAAAAACTTGCCGATGCTGTGGTCGCGGGCGCTTCGGATATCCATGTGGAAAGCACTGAAGATGGCTATAGCCTGCGCTTTCGCATCAACGGCGTTCTCGTACCGCAACGGGTTGATCCCACACTTAATCCCGCGTCGGTTTTGGCGCGGCTAAAGGTGATGGCGCAGGTTAATGTGGCCGAGCGCCGCCTGCCACAAGATGGCCGGATGGAGGCGATGATTGCCGGCCGCAAGATTGACTTTCGGTTTTCTTCCCTGCCCACCCAATGGGGGGAAAGCATCGTGTGCCGGGTGCTGGATCCAAAGGCTTTGCGGTTAGGGTGGGATCGCTTGGGGTTTTCGCCCGCCCTGATCGCCCGCGTGCTGCGGATTCTGGAACGGCCAAGTGGGTTGTTTCTGGTCACGGGGCCGGTTGGGTCGGGCAAAACCACCACGCTTTACACAGCCATCGCGCATCTGAACACCGTTGGGCGCAAGATTGTCACAGTGGAAGATCCGGTCGAATACAATCTGCCGGGTATTCAGCAGGTGCAAGTGCATGACGAGATCGGGCTTAGCTTTCCGCGCGTGTTGCGCGGGATATTGCGGCATGATCCGAATGTGATCCTGGTGGGGGAAATCAGGGATGAGGCGACGGCCGAGATTGCGGTTCGCGCAGCGCAGGTGGGGCGGTTGGTGTTATCGACCCTGCACACCAATTCAGCGTCGGCGGCCGTTTCGCGTTTGGTTGATCTGGGCGTGCCCGAGTTTTTGCTACGCGACGTGCTGCGTGGGGTGCTGGGGCAGGAGTTGCTGGTGACGCCGTGTTCGGGATGTGGCGGGGCCGGGTGTTTGGGCTGTGGTGGGACGGGGGTAAGCGAGCGGCGGTTACGAGCGGAGTTGGTTGAGAAGTAGTTTCGGCCCTATCTGGAACCAATTTTTTCAAAGTACCGAAGAAGTCAAAAGAAAGATAAACTGATAATTTTATTGCCGAAATTTTCCAACCCCGCCCTAAAAAATTTACTTCGAATAAATATAATTTTCAACCTATCAACTTGAGGCTTCCGACTAAAAATGACAAATCTTCGTCGACAACTTTGCAATTCTGAACATCTTTGTATGAAATTTCTTTACCTGCTTTATTGAAGAACATGTTTAGACCGACACTCTCTCCAGTAAGCAATCGCTCAACGATACCGCCATGCTGTGAGTATCTACTAGTGCAAACAATTTCAGAAATCTCTGCACCCTCATAGAAAAATATCTTAATAGATGCTTTTACCCATTCTTTCAGATCTTTTCCGTCGGAAACGTCCGATATAGTGCCCACTATCAGACCTTCACCAGCAAGAGAAACAAAATCCCATGGTTCGCCAATCATTCCCATGATTGACTTACCATTCATAAATTTAAAATCAGTATGGCTGGACATTTATGATCTGCACTTTCACCGCTTCTCTTGTCATGTATTCGCGCGCACCGCCACTGCCTCCGAAGTCTGGAGAAACTCGCTCGCCATTTCTTAACATGGCGGGATCATTGATAACGTTAAATTCCATCTGAACTTCGGGACGTTGCGGTAACGAAAGTCTATCTGTAACGCGTGCACCAGAATCACCAGTTCTAAATTTTTGATCTGTAAAATAATTTTCTCCTGCCCTACCCCCACGAAGCAGTCCCGTTTCTTGGACTGCGGAGGCTTCTGCCTTACTCATACTTCTGAAGTATGTTTTAGAGGTGTTTAAAGCCCCGTCAACACCCGCTTTGTTCGCAGGATTACCTAAGATTCGCGTGGACTTCATAAGCTTCCCGCCAATTTTTCCAACTAGCTTCGCTCCGGGAACTGAGGTGATCAATGATATAGCGAGCGATTTTCCGTCACCTGCGACTATCGCCGCCCTGATATCCATCGCCGAGCCAATCGGCGACACTGAAATAGCAAACATCCCTGCAGTTTTGACACCTTGAACACTTGAGTCTTTCAATTGCGATGCGACTGCCTTTGCATTTTTCTCAGTTGATTGGCTATTTCTAGGCTTGTCTAGGCCGATTCCTCCAAAAATGCTGTCAAATAGACTTGTCCAAGAGTGCCCACTCGGGTCACTTTTATTCACTGGATCGCTTAAACTATACGCATACCTGTTCGTCCCCACGCCGGCCTGCGTGACCTCCCACCAATCCGGTTGGATAAACATCGCAAGTTTAGGGTCGTAATACCGCGCATTCAGGTATTGCAGGCCCGCGTCGGCATCATAGCGCTGACCGATATAGCCCTTGGAATCGTTCGCCGCGACCAGATCGAAGTCGGTGGCAACCGCTTGGCCGTAGGGGCGATAAACGCTGCGTTCGGCCAGTTTGCCGTGTTTGGCGGGATCGGTGGAAAACTGCGTAACCCCGCGCACCGATCCCAACGCATCACGGTGTAGTGCGGCGGCATAGGTGGTGGTGCCAGCATCGGCCAGACGGATATTCGGCAGCGGATAGGCAAAGATTGCCTCATTCGCCGCCTTCCAGTTCCGCACCTCAACCGGGCCGATGTACAGCGTGGTGGTCTGCAAACCCGTTGCAGTTACCGGGCATGCTTCTGCGGGGCCAACGCCTTCGATCTTTTTCAACCGCGCGCCGTCTGCGCCGTAAACATAGCAGGTTTTCTTGCCATTCAGCGCGACAGATACGGGGCGGTTTTCTCCATCATATTCCATCGCCTTGCTATCAAGCCCGGCCACCATATTGCCATTGGCGTCATAGGTCAGGTTTGCTGTCCCTGCCCCACCGATCAGCGTGATCGACGATGGCGCATGCCGGGCTTTGCCGGTATTCAGATACGAATACGCCCCAACACCCGAGTTCGCCACCATCCGCCCGCCTGCATCATAGGCAAAGGTCTGATCAAAGTTTGGCGACGTGGGGGCAGTGGTGCTGTTGGCAGCAAGCAAGCGGCCAGCATAATCATAGGTATAGGCCATCGTGGCCGGATTTGGCCCTGCCCCAATCCCGTAGGGGGTTTCCAGGGCGAGCGACTTAATCCGACCCGAGGCTGTGCGACCGTAAGTCGTGTTTACCACATCGGCGGCGTTGTTTGCCTCTTTGCTGGCCATCACAACCGGCCAACCCCGCGCCGTGTCAAACGTGGAATCGTCCCGTGCACCGTTGCCATAAACAGTAGACTGCACATTGCCCCAAACATCATAGCTGACCGCGTTAATGTAATTGGTTGCACCATTTTTGAACGTTAGCAACCGCCCAGCAAGGTCATAAGTGAAGGTCCCAATGTTTGTATTGGTCCGGATAGCCGATGCTTCGCCGGGAATGGTAGGCAAAGACATGCTGGCCAGCGAAGCACCATCTGCACCATAGGTATAGTTAAAGTAAATCTGCTTGCTATCCGTTTGATGCAGCGCCCGAACGATCTGACCGGTCTGATCATAGTTGAAGTCAGTGCTGTGCTGCACGGTATAGATGCCGTTGAGGCTCGGCAGCGATACATCTTGGCGTGTCAACTTTCCGATGTCAAAATAACCCGCCGTTGGCGTGCCGTAGACCATGTTCGTGACCGTCGTCGCACCAGCCTGCGTCACGCTTTTTTGGGTTACACGGTTCAGCACATCATAGACGAATTGTATCACCTGACCTTTTGCATCGGTCTGTAATGTCAGATTGTTGTTCAAGTCATAGGCCATCGTCCACGGCCCGACGACCGGGCTGTTCAAGCTGTTCGGATCCATCGGTGGCGAAGTGAATGCGCCCTGCCCCAGCCCCGGATCACTTGCCGAGGTGCGATTGCCCAAGGCGTCATAGCCGTAAATCCAAATCTGGCCTGCAGGATCGCTGATCTTGGTCAGTCGGCCCAAAAGGTCAAAGCCAAACTCCGTTACTCTTTCCAGCAAAGGATCGCCGTTCACATCCCCGGCCGCGTTTTCATAGGCAATTTCTTTAACGGTCAGACCCGACGCATCCGAAACTATAGCAGTTTTACCGCAAATCGTGTTTTCCGCCGCTGCATCAAAGCAATGCGCATCCCGTTTGGTGATCATCGGTAGGATTTCCGATCCAACCCCCAGACTCGTGCCATAAATGATCGTATCAATTGCAGCATTGGGGTGGCTGGTCTGAAACACCCTGTTTATCGGATCATAAGTATAGGTTATCCTAACCAAAGGGGCTGCCCCAACAGGCACAGCATCCGCGGCAGAAAGCGGCATAGGATTACTCTCCCAAGCGACATTTCCTCGTGCATCACGGCCCTTTAGCGTCGCAACCCAACCTTCGTCTCCACGCGCCTCAGCGGATTTATAGACATTCTGGTTGCCATCAAAATATTGACGCGCGTATGTCGGTAACGGCACCCCACCAGCCGAAAGTGCCGGAGATAACCGTTCGGTTTGCACATGCTGAGCAGTTGCAGTGCCGAACGAGATATAGCTTGTCGCCAAATACTGTGTACCCGGGAAATCGCGGTAACTCTCTCTGCAAAAGACATCGTAGGTAAACGCAGTCGCCAAGCCATTTACATCTGTGACAGACGCTGGTGCTTGGCAAAGAGCATTCCAGACAGTCTGTTCAACAACCTGCAAGAGCGCATTTGTCGACTTTGTCCGGAACAAATGACGCACGCTGTCATATTCATAAGTGGTGACAGCCCCCTTCGCATCGCTTTCACCTAAAACGTTACCCCAGCTATCAAATCCAATGGCAGACCACACATCACGCAGCGTTGCAGCACCCGCACCATAGTTGCCAAGCCATTTTGTGATCTTCGACAAGTTGCCCTTGATTGGCGGCAAGGAACTCGATGACTGTAAATCGTAAGTGTAGTATTCAGCACTTAACCAAAGAGATCTATCGGCCGTCGCAGCTGTGCCTTTGCTGATGATTTTCGACGCAATGCGGTCGACGATAAAGTTCGGCAAATTTGGAGCGTACGTCATGATGGTGGTTATGTTGTCGCCAGCGACCAAATCAACGCCATTCAAGGTATAGCCATATTCAATTATTGATGTTGGTTCTCCCAACGCCGAATAAGTGAAATCGATCGTCTTTTCGACAAGCGTTGTACCAAAAAGTGTCGCCGTGACTTCCCTATTTTTCTGCGGCCGATATGGGCCCGTGCCGCTAGTATTGACTGACCAGGTATTCAAGGTTTTGGCATATGTCGTCGTACCATTGACCGAGGTAATTTGTGCCTGAATGGCACCGTGCAAAGCAAAGTTGTCTGTTCGGTAAATAGTAGTAACAACCGGGCCAACTGTTTCGCCTGCAATCGGTGGCAGCTGTGCTGCGACCGTTGTGTAGCCAAGCGGCATGCGGTTTTCAAAATCGTATTTACTGTTCACATAGGAATAAGTGACCCGGCCGACTGCCCCGCGCCCATCGCGCGTTTCAATTGCTGCGACAAGCTGTTGCACCCCTGGAATTTCGTTGTTTGCAAAAGCAGTTGACGGAACATATTCAATGCGTGTTTCCCCACCATTTTGATCAACAATGGAAGTCAGCAGGTTCGGAACAGCCGCGGTGTTGTACACGACACTGCCGTTTGCACCCAATCGGATGAAATCAAGCATTCCATCGCCATTTAGGTCGCCAACGCCTGCGAGCGACGTTATCCCGGGTTGGCCCCCGACTGGCGCAAGAAAGTCGTCGCCTCGGGAAAAATAGATATTCGTAGCAAACGTTGCGCAATTTGTGTTTGTCGCATTCGCGCCTGAGTCCAAGATTAAATCGGCCAGCCGATCTCCGTTGATATCTTGCACAAATATTCGGGCTTTTGGGTTTGTAGCGGAGGTCAGATTTGGGATTTCCGCACCAGAGAGCCAAACGGTTGCTTTTTGAAACGCGACGCCGTTGCCGAGAGAAACATACACATTATCCGCTACACTACCGGCAACTAAACTCCAAGTGATCAAGTCATCACTTCCGTCGCCATTCACATCACCCAAGGCATGTCTCAAAACATCAGTCACCAGGACTGCTGGCGTTGTTTGATATAGTGGGTTTATCGCTGCAGTGGTTGGTTCAGCGTAGCCTGCTCCATTCAATCGCTTCGCAGTGATCAAAGTTGCAGATCCGCCGCTGTTCGGGAGTACTACGCGCTCGAGGCGACCGTCACCGTTTGCGTCAAAACTAACGCCACCAACTCTGGTATAGCCGCTACCTGGCGACCCATCGGCGGATGCAGTACCGTTCGAAAACTGATTTATTCGAGTTATATAATTACGCTTAATGCCCGCGACATAAATTTCTGTATTCGAGTCTCTGTCAAGATTACCAGAAAAAAGATAATATGGATCACCGTCTGGCGATTTTATTAGCACAGAAGCCAAGGAGTTTGGCAAAATTACAACAGCGCCGCCGTCAAGGTTCACTATTGATGCGGCAGCGAGGCATTGGAAATAATCGTTTGTATTCGGCCCTGTGCAGTTTTCATAAGTGAAAAGCGCAGAATACTTCCCAGAAATTGCATCTAGTGGCGTCAGACCTTTGAAAAATCGCCCGCCAGATGTAGCATGATTAAGTCCAACCGGTGCTGGACCAGATGCCGTAAGTAATCCTGTATCGCCAAAATCGAATTGCTTGCTCTGACTTCCCGGAGAACAAGTTCCAAGCGCTGCATCAGGGATATTCGTCGTCTGCACAATTTCATCACGTCCATCGCGATCGACGTCGAAAACGAAAGCATTTGACCGAAATGCGTTGCCGGCAAATGTTTGGGTCGCAAAGGCCATAGTTTCTGCGGAATAAGTCATCGATATAGGGCTGGAAACTTCTGAACCGCCGGTGATCGCGCTTGCGGTCAGCACATAATCGTTTCCATATGTTCGGACTGTAGAAAGCCGCGTCGCCGTGCCTTGGGCACTTTGCGTGTACTGCATTGAATATGCGCGTATTTTAGTTACGCCATCATTGACCGTGATCGATGACAGCCTGTTGTATTGGAATCCCAATAATTGCACATTTCCAATAGCAAAGTCGCTCATTGGCATCCCGGGTTGATCGTAACTAAACTTAACACTGTATCCACCACCATAGTTTATTTCGATCGGGCGATGGGCTAAACTGCTTGATTGTATGGGCGAATTTGAGAATGCATAGGTGAATGTCACACTGTTGGGAAATGTTTGAGTATCTCTAATTTCGGTAAGCAGCCATTTTCGGCCTTGAACACCTTCAAGGGCTGATATGCTATTCGAAAGTTTATCAATACTAGTAAATCGAAACTGAGTGCCATTTTTTTGCGTAACTAAAAAGTAGTCAATTTGCTGGCTATTATGCGTTTCTTGCTTCATCTCAATCTTTTGATAGCTTTCCACCCGAGTCGATAAATTCCCACCCGCCGAACAACTGGCGCTAGCCGTATCTGTCTTAAACCCTGCCGGATAGCCTCGCGCAGATGGCCAAGGATTAGTGGCACCAACGTCAGCGCATGCCATAAGGTCCGCACCATCAAGGCGGTAAATATCATTTGCATCGTCGTAAGTCGGCGTTCCGCCACGTTCCGCAACACGCTCAATGGATGGAAGGCCGCTCAGTTGCCAGCCAACGCCTAGATACGCCTCTGCAATACCTTTCCCATTGAACGATGAGTTATACGAAAGAGACAGGTCTGGTTCTAACCCACGAAAAGACGGTATCAAAATCGGGATACTGTAGTTGAACCCGCCATCAGACCGAACATTATCCGGTACTCGATCTTTGTAAGGCCCGGACTGTTCAGGAAATGTTGTTTGAGAATGAGAATCGGTTGAAATAAGTGCCGAAACGATAAAAAAAATCGCACCGAACAATCGGTTCATAAAGTGTTTCCCCCAGAAAATCCGCAACCCCACATTGATCAATGAACCGCGAAACTCGCGTTTCTGTCAATGCTAATTTTGTTTGGTTTGAACTGCCGAGGGTTTGGCGGAACCCAATTAGTCCGTATCAGGCGACGACCATATCGAGTGTGTTCACGTTTGCACAGAACGCCTCCTTTGCCTTTGCTGGCGGAATGTTCCTGATGGGTTCCACAAGCCGGCGGTTGTTGAACCAGTCAACCCATTTGAGGGTTTCCAATTCGACCTCTTCCATTGTGCGCCAAGCTGTTCTGCAGCGGATGACTTCCGTTTTGTAAAGACGATTGATGGTCTCGGCCAAGGCAAAGTCACAGGGATCCCCCACGCTGCCGACCGAGGGCTCGATGCCCGCTTTTGCCAAGCGTTCTGTGTTACGGATGGAAACGTGTTGGGCGGCCTCAACCGGTCGCCGCTAAAGCAAACGACTGGAGTTTGTGATGACAAAACGACAGCGAATGCCCGATCGATCTGGCAAAGCGGCGACTATTTTGGGGGTCGTACGGTCGTTGCGTGTCGCAACGACCGACGAGGATTTTTTTGGAGGCGATCGCGGCAGGGCGTTCCAGCGAAGACGCTGCCGTGGAGGTTGGTGTATTCCATTGGAAAAGCCACGTCAGTTACGCACCCACCTTGCGGACTTTCTGGCAGAATACAACTTCGCCCGAACGCTAACGTCTCTTAACGGCCTCACGCCGTACAAATACATCTGCAATATAAGGACATCAAAACCAGAGCGATTCAATCAGCACCCGTGAGCCGCTCCGCCAGCGCGGCCTGTTTGGAGGACGTTGCTGTGGCTCATGTCAGGGGTCTGTTTTGAACGGTGTCCTCATTCAGCACTCCACGGAAAATCGAGCTTCACTGCCACGAAAGCGGCTGTTCGTTGATCGTAGCGCTCTGCAATAGTGGCCAGCGTCATGTCCAGGTTGTCAAATAGCGCTCCGCTGGCTGCCGGGAGAAGTGGGCGAGTCACGGCCTCTGGTTCGGTCAGAAAGGTCACGCCATCGGCCGAAGTCACAACTCCGCGCGGGTTGATGGCCACCAGCGATGAGCGATAGGTGCGTGACCATGCATCGACTTGCAGGGCAAAAGCCATCCCGTCGAACCCATCCTCCAACACCACGCCAATCTCTTCATGGCGCCAGAAGCCCACGAAGTTCTGGCCCTCCTTGGCAATCAGCCCCACCCCGAGGCGGAAGGCCGTGCTTTCAAGCGTGGCACTCCAGTTGTTGACGCCCAGGGCCGCTGCGGTTTGGTCCGCTGCCCGTCGCCCGGCCAGACTGTCGATCAGCGCCAGTGAAACCGGAAGCGATGCGGACACGCCGGAACTGCTCATCACTGGGCCGTCTGCCAGATACTGCGTGTTGCGCACCCATTCGGTGCCGGGAAAGCGGCGCGCCAGGCGCACTTGCGCAAACCAGTGTGTGGTGGCCTTGCGGCCTTCAAAAAAAACCCGGCCTTTGCCACAGCCTCCGCCCCTTCGCAAATTGAAACGATGAAGGACCCTTGGGCCGCCTGACGCCGCAGAAAGGCGCTGGTCACTTCTGTGCCGCCACTGTGAAAGGCCGGAGCAATCACGACATCCGCGCCTTCGGGCCAGGTTGTTTCAAAGTTAGCAATGGTCATGTCGGCGCTGACTTACAGCGCGGGCATCAATTGCACGACACCCGCAGCGGTAGACACAATCAGAACATTTACAACCCCGGACCGCTGAATAACGCCAAAGGGCACCAAAAGATCGGTCGTCTCTGTGCCTGCAGCGTCTGCCAGAATCACAACCACCGGGCGGTCATAGGGCGTGGCCCTTAGTGCGGCGGGATCATGCCGTGTGGCCTTATCGATTAGATTGGAAGGGCTGCGGGTCATGACGGCCCCACAGGTTGCTGTCAGGGCCAGAATGGCTGAGGACAGGGCGATTGCAATTCGGCGGGGTTTTGGTATCGGACAGCTCCTGAGTGATAGTGCCGTTACCAGAGGGCGCACTGCAGACTGGCGGAAATGACAATGCTTTCGCATATTCTGCCAACGACTCAACCGCGGACGATCGCCTTCTTTGCCCTTGACGGCGTCCAGACACTGGAAGTGACCGGACCGATGGAGGTTTTTGCCCTTGCCAATCGGTTCAGGCCGGGCAGTTATGACCTGATGCTGGCCTCGCCGACAGGCGGACCCATCCATAGCCATGCCGGGCTGGACATTATGCCAGCGCGTCAGTTGTCTCTGCTGCCCGATGGCCTTGATACGCTGGTGGTCTGCGGTGGATCAGAAGCGGTAATGCGGGCCGCTTGGGCCGCAGGCACCGAACTGTCGTGGCTGCAGGCCCGCGCGCCGGAATTGCGCCGGGTCGTCAGTATCTGCACCGGCGCGTTTGTTTTGGCGGCGACCGGCCTGCTGGACGGGCGGCGCGCCCCCACGCATTGGGCTGCTGGCGATACGTTTCGGCAGCTGTTTCCCACCGTCACGCTTGAACCCGATGCGATCTTTGTTAGCGATCCGCCCTATTACAGCTCGGCAGGCGTCACCGCAGGGATTGACCTGAGCCTAGCGCTGGTCGAGGCTGATCAAGGTGTCGAGATCGCATTGGCCATCGCCCACGAGCTGGTCTTGTTCCTGCGCAGACCGAGGGGGCAGTCACAGTTCAGTGCCGGGGCAAACCTGCAGGCGCAGGGCCAGTCGCGGCTGAAACGGCTTGTCGCCGCAATCCTTGAAGAACCTGGCGGGCAGATCAACAGGCAGGGTCGCATTGAGCCGGATCTGGCCCATGTAGCGGGCATGAGCGAACGCAGCTTTGCCCGGTTCTTTTGCGCAGAGATCGGTTTGACCTCTGCATTGTTTGTCGAACAGGCGCGGCTGACCCGCGCCAAAAGCCTGCTGGAGACCAGCACCGATCCCCTCGACCGCATCGCCGAACGCGCCTGGTATGGCGCGTCGGACGGCCTTTATCGGGCGTTCCAGAAAAAACTGCTCATCTCACCAAGCGCCTATCGCGCCAGGTTTTCCAAAGAAAAACGATTGCCCTCGGGCGGGCCAGGAAAGGGCGGCCCAAAGCCGACGATCGGCCCATACCAACGCTAAGCTGACCGACTGGAGCACGGACTACTATGTTGACTGACCTAATTCGAACGTTGGTTGGCAGACCCCAAATGGATATACTGCCACCTTCGCTCCGCAACGAGGTCTGAGGTTGCGCATTAAGACCAATGCCGCGCCAGCCCCATTGCACAACCCGCCTGTATGGGCAAAACTTACAACCGGGGTCTCGCTCAGGTTGGATCGAACTGCGGGCGACGTCACAGGTAGTAACTTTGCACTTCAAAATGAACGGGCTCAGCGCGACACAGTGTTCCGAAAGTACAACGGAAGACCGTTAAGTACAACGAATGGTTTGTTTGCACGCGACAACCAGTGCTGCCGTTCCGTGGCCGAACTCAGCCGTAAACCCTTCTCTGAGCTACCCCCCGAAAATCGGACAGTGACGCAAGCTACGATCTGAAGTCTGCTGGTCTCCAAGAACGAGGAGAACAGACATGTCGAAGCGTAGAAACCACGACGCGGCATTCAAGGCGCGTGTGGCATTGGAGGCGCTGAAGGGCGAGCGGACGGTTTCGGACTTGGCGACCGCCTATGAGGTCCATCCGACGATGATCCACCAATGGAAGAAGGCGCTGCTGGAAGGGGCGGCAGGGATTTTTAAGCGCGGGGGCAAGGCTGCTGAGTCGGCCGAGATTGCCGAAGACACGGTCCGTGACCTGCATGCCAAGATCGGAGAGCTGGCGGTTGCCAACGATTTTTTGTCACGAAAGCTCAAGCCCTGGACCGGGAAGTGAGGCGTGGCATGATCAAACGAAACCATCCCAAGCTGTCGGTCGGAGCGCAGTGCCGCCTGCTGTCGATCTCGCGGTCGTCGTTTTACTACGCGCCACAGGGCGAAACTGCCCTGAACCTCGACCTCATGCTGTTGATCGACAAGCAGTTTCTGGAGACGCCTTTCTATGGCGTCCGGCAGATGACGTGGCATTTGCAGAACGAAGGCCATGCCGTGAACGAAAAGCGCATTCGGCGGCTGATGCGCCTCATGCGATTGATGCCGATCTACCAGAAACCCAACACCAGCAAGCCCGCGAAGGGGCACAAGACCTATCCGTATCTGCTGGGTGGGCTGCGGATCGACAGGCCCAACCAAGTCTGGTGCGCGGACATCACCTACCTGCCGATGCGCAAGGGCTTCCTCTATCTTGTGGCCATCATGGACTGGTTCACCCGCAAGGTGCTGGCCTGGCGCATCTCCAACACGCTGGAGGCCGAGTTCTGCCTCGGGGCACTGAACGAGGCCATCCACAAGTTCGGGTCACCCGAGATCATGAACACCGACCAGGGCAGCCAGTTCACATCATTCGACTGGACCGACCGGTTGAAGCGGGCCAAGACCAAGATCTCGATGGACGGCAAAGCCCGGTATCTGGACAACATCTTCATCGAGCGCCTCTGGCGGTCCCTGAAATACGAATGCGTCTACCTGCATGCCTCGGAAACCGGGTCCCAAGCCAAGGCCGGCGTCGGACGCTGGATCACTTTCTACAACCACCAGCGGCCTCACGCCGCCCATGGCGGTCAACCGCCCGCCGTGGTCTACTTCAACGCAACCCAAACCGATCAGCAGGCACAGGCAGTAGCTTAAATCACCCCGGAAACTGTCCAAAGATCGGGGAGTAGCTCACTCAATTGCCCAACTTGTTGCGTTCATTGCTTTCAAAGCTACCAAAAAAAGCCTCTTTGAAACAGATGGCTCAATGCAGAACTAAGCAACGATTTATCAATAAGGTTAAAACCGGTCAGATTTACAAAGTTGGGAAATCGAGGACCGTCCAGCCTCAGGATGTAGTGTCGGTCTAATCAGTAACGTAACCATTCGAACAAGTGTCGCCCGATAGTGTTTGACGCCTTGCCATGCGCTGCGGCGGTTTGTCCTTGCCCCGATATGTGGCTCTGCCCATGATGGCCCGCCACTCTTGGCTATAAGCTGCGCCGGTGGCAGCTTTGGCAATGTGTCCCTGTTCTTTGCCCTGTGGTGGCCTGCACCCGCCCTATTCCCTGCATTACCTTATACCGTGCCGTGCCCCGTGCGCCAAGCTCAACGCAATCCGGAATTGTCACGGTGCGAGGACGTAATAGATCGGGCGTTTGAGGCATGGCTCGGGGCGCAATTTTTCAAAATTATTATATATTTTTAGATGCTTACGTAGCATTTGTTCGCATGCATAGGCCACATACATCGGTGGAGGTGTCAATGGTTCGCTGCGGGTCCCCCCTACGAATCGGCGGAATCCGGGGGGAGCGCAGAGCGGGGTTCGTGACGATTCTGGATCGAGTCTATGGGACGGCACTAAACTTAGCTGATTGACTAAGTATGCCTGCAAAGTGAACTCGTCAGTTCAGTTATCCCGAAACCCTTTGTTTCCAGTGGAAACATGTAATGTTATAATATAACACAACAAACCTTCGGGTGCTGCCCAGGACTCCCGCCGCGATGCTGACGTTAACACGACCAATCGAGTCGTGTTAGAGGATCGCTCGAACGTTAACACGACTAATTAGATCGTGATTACCTGACGAGAATCCCAAGAAATTTTTCTGGCTGAAAACCCGGCCTGCCGCCCCTACTCGCAGGCACGTCCGAGGGTCCACAGGTCCGGGCCGGAGCCTGCCGCAATACAGGATCACCGAGGGACTCACCGGGAAGTGGAATAGGGCCGGATCGGACACAACAGAAATGAGATTAGGTCCGCTTCGGTCTGATTGAAAATGTGAAGGGTCAACGGAACCGAGGGTGCAACAGGTGCAACAACAATGCAACCAAAACTGAAAAATTGAGTTGCACCCCTAACTCGCTGATATTAAACAGAAATACGAGGTTTTTTTCCCAAGTGCAACAGGTGCAACACCTAAATACTAAAAAGAGGATTATAGATATTTTATAAAAACAGGATTCCATAGAAGTAGCCTGCGAAGCACGGAAAGCGCACCCGAAAATACGTCCGTTAGACTGCGTGAGGCTGGAGGTGTTGCACCTGTTGCACTTTGGCACGACACGGCTTGCAAGATGATGATATTGCGGCATAAAAAGGTGCAACTCAATTTTTCAGTTTTGGTTGCACTTTTGCCCCTTTTCGGCGACCGAACACCGAAATTTCTCTCAACGTTCGGTGGAAATGCGAAAGCCCGACGATTTTCGCCGGGCCTCTACAGGTCGTGGAACTTGAAACCAAACGACTTTCGCTAGTCCAAAAGCCCCGAAATGTCGTCAACGCCTGCTGGAATCCACCTTTGGGGGCGCGTTTCCTGTGCCGAACGCACGGTCCACCGACCGTAGACTCCCTCAACACGGCTTCCGCCCTTGTTATCCCCTTGCATCTTTTCCCACCCTTTCAGGTGCCCCAGCGCCTGTTGGACCAGTTTTTCCGATGCGATTTTGCTCGTCCGAACGAGGATATGGCTAGAAAATTCGGTCATCACGTCCATCAATCGCACCGCCGCCCGGAGCAACATTTCCTCGCCTTCGTCAGCCTCGAACTTGTTATCCGTGCCGGACATTGCCACCTCGTAGGGCACCGGAGTTTCCAGCCACTCGGCGATAACCTCGGCCAAAAGTTCCTGCGGCGTCGTCTCCCGGCTGGTCTCTTGCAGGCGCTTGGCCTCGGCGTAAGCCTCGGCACTGGTGAAGTTCAGGTCCAACCAACCCTTCGGCTGTGCCGCCCGCATGGCGCGGTAGATCGCCTGCGCCTCGGCCCATATCTGGGGGATCACCAACTCGAAGCCCTTGAAGTCGATCCGGTCGCGGTCGTTCAGCGGGCTTTTGACGGGGCAGTAGCGCCGGTTGCCGGTCGTGTCCTTGAGGTATTCATCCTGGTTGGTCGTGCCCATGATGACGAACCGACGCGGGAAGTCTTCCTCGTTGGCCCGGTAGGCCAGGCGCACGGTGTCTGAGGTGGCAGATATGAACTGCTTCACGTCCTCGACACCGGATCGGGACAGGCCCTTGAGTTCGGACATCTCCAAAACCCACCGGCCCCGTGTGGATTCGACCATCTTTTGCGTGGACTCGAAATCCGCCGCCAAGATGCCCGAAAAGCCCATAGCCAACATCTCAATGAAGGACGACTTGCCGCCGCCCTGCCCGCCGCCGATGATCGGCACGAGGTCAAACTTGTGGCCAGGTTCATACAACCGCGTGATCGCCGCCACGCACCACACCCGCGCCAGTTCGCGGTGGTAGGGGTTGTCTTCGACGCGCAGCCAGTCGATGAACAGGCTATCAACGCGCGGCACCCCATCCCAAACGGCCAGGTTGATCTTATCCAACACTGGATTAAACTTGCGACGCCCTGACGCGAGCAACATGGCTTGTTGGAGGTCGAGTTGCGAGAAGTCGGTGCCGTAGCCGCCGAGGTGGCGCGGGGCCGAAAGTGCGATGGCCAGTGCCGAGGTGTCGGAGTCGCTCCACTTCCTGCCAATCAGCGAATCTTCGATCTTATCCTGCCAAATGTCAGGATTCTTCTTGAACCGCAACGCCTTTCGGATCATCGGCGATCCTGACATTTCGTTCAGGGCCAACCCTGCGCAAATACGTGGGTCGTTGGACACGATCACGTTCGCGTTGTGCTTGGTCTTTTCGAGTTCGTCCTGCTTGTCGAGGGTCAGACGCTTGGGCCACTCCCGATCTTCATCCGTGGGGGCCTTCTTCGGCTTTGGCGGCGGGTCGTCGGGTCCGTCCTCGTCGTTGTCAAACTTGTCCACGGTTGCGCGTTCCGTAGTGTCCGCGCCACCTTCGAGGAAATCGTCAATGTCGAAGTCCGCCACGGGCTGTTCGACTTTCGGCGGCACCTTAGCGCCCGGCACCCGCGCGCGCGACGCAACCGGCTCGTCGTCTTCATCCTCGTCATCAAAACCACCGAACATCGCGGCGCGCTCGGCTTTAACGTTGTCGTCCTTCTCGGCGAACTCCTGCATCGCCTTGAACGACGGCAGTTGTCCGGGGGTCAAATCTTCTTTGGCTTTGGCGTCGAGGTGCCCAAACAAATGCACCCGCACCATATCCCAAGCGTTCGCCGATCCATCAATCGGGTCCGATCCATGGTGCGAGGTGATGAACAGGCCGCCGTCATAGACCACGGCCCCGTTGGCCGAGGTGCCAGCGGCGTAACTATAGCGCGGGTTGCCGTCGCTGCTTTCGCCCGCGACGTAAACATCAGGCAGGAACTCGGCGATGGCCGCTTCGATATCATATGCCTTGCAGAAGGCCCCGATCAGGCCCGGCTTCGTGCGCGGGTCTTCCATTTTGCGGTTCGGGTCCGAGGCGCGCGCGTTTTTCTCGTCAGAGCGCGTCGGAAGCTGCGTGATGTCTTTCCAGTCGCCGGGAAAAGCCGCCAGCACGGCGTCAGGATCGAGGATTTCGCCGTGGTTGACCTCGCAGCGGTATTCCTGATCACGCGACATCGACGGCATGTAGGACACCTGGGCGGGGCGGTGTGATACCACGTCCACCACGTCGATCGACTCTTGGGGGTCGGGGAAAAGCCGCGAGGCAAGAATACGTGTCAGCGCGTTTATTTTATCACCATCGACAGGCTTGGTTGTCGGGATGTGGATACGCCAACGCGGCTTTTCCGGGCAGTGTTTGCGCGTGGTGTGGCGCAGAAATTCATAGCCGCAGATGCCGGAAAGGCCCTTTTCGAAAAACGCCATCTGATCAGGTGTAACCGTATCGAGGTCGAACGAGATCAGATAACGCTTTTGGATATTCGGAAACCTGCGAACGCCGTCGGTGAAATGCGCGCCGACGAGATAGCCCGGCCTCGCCTTGCGCACGGACTGTTCGTCTTGCGTCAGGGCGAGGTATTGGGCGAAAGTTATGTCCTGTTCGACCGAGGGGTTCTCAAACTTCGCGCAAAACCGCGCCCAACCCACCTGGACGTTCTTTACTTTGCCCCGGTTCACACCGAAGGCGATTCGCAGGACGTGTAGATCATTCTTCGACATCGGACGCCCCTAATGAATTTCTATTGACTTTTGAAATTCAGTCAGGGCTACGGCTTGCGGCTGGGATTCGAAAAGGCTTCGAACTCCGGCAGAATGAAGGGCAGCAAGTCGTCCCAATAGAGCGGTTCCATGGGGTAGTGTTCGTGGGAAAACTTCAACACAATCAAGGCTATGCCGATTTTGATCACGTCGGTTCGCACCGCCCGATAGATCGTTTCGTGCGACAGGTCGAGGTCTTTTGCCAGCTTCGTTACGTCGAATACTTGCTAGATCGAACGATGATCGGGGAACGCCTTTTGAAGCACCTCATAGAGGGGGCCAAAGGTGTAGGGGACGCGCGGGCGGGCCGGGGAGAATTGCATGGGTTCACCTGTTGTTCAGTTTCTTATTGGGTGGAACCCCCAGCCTAACAGGCATTAGTTGATAAGGGAACTATCACTTTTCAGTTGAAATATATGTCGAAGTCGGGCTACAAAGGAGCCTCACAGAGATTCGCTAACCCAAACCTGATGGAGCAAACAATGGCACTCGAAGACGAAATGATCGGCCTGCGCGCTGATCTTAAAGAGAATACCGCAGCCCTGAAAGACAACTCCGCCGCGCACTTGGCGCTGGCAAAGGTTGCCACCGCTGCCGCAGGCGGCAAGGTCTCGGTAGTCGGTGCAACCGCCGCAGCCACCACAACGAAAGCCGTCGCGGACAAGCTGGTCGCGGAAAAGCCCGCAGCCGCCGCCGCAAAGCCCGCAGCCGCCGCCGCCGCAAAGCCCGCAGCGAAGCCAAAGGCGAAAGTTGAACCCACGTTGGCCCCTGCGGTCTCGCTGGACGATTTGCGCGCCGCCGCCAAGGACTATCTGGGTAGTGATGATCCGGCGATCCGCGATGCGGGCAAAGCCAACATCAGCGCCGCGTTCAAGCACTTGGGTGCGGGCAAGTTGACCGAGATCGAGTCGGACGAAGACCGCGCCCGCCTGTCCGCGTATATCGCGTTCTGGACCGCCGGGTTGGAAGTCAACTTCGAAGATATCGACGCCAAAGTTGCGGCCCTTCAAGAGGCAGATGGCGTTCGACTTCCTGGTGTATGACGAGTCCTCGCGCCTGAAAGAGGGCAGCAAGCGCACCGGCTCAAAGCGCATGTCGGAGTTCGGCGTATATGCCAAAGTCCGCAGCAAAATGTCGGGCGTGATCGAGTTGACCGGAACCCCGGCCCCCGGTGGGTTGATTGACCTCTGGGGCCAGGTCTATGTGATCGACCAAGGCGCGCGGCTCGGCACCACCAAAAAGGCATTTCTGAGCCGGTGGTTCGACGCCGACTACCAAGGCTGGAATTACACCCCGAAGCCGAATGCCGAGCGCGAGATCATGGAACGCCTCAAAGACGTCATGCTTTCCCTCAAGGCCGAGGAAGTCTTGAAACTGCCGAAGGTGATCGCCTCGAACGTTTGGGTGGACCTCACGAAAAAGGAAATGGCCGACTATAAACGCTTCGAACGCACGATGGCGCTAGAGGAACACGACATCGAAGCGGTCAACCGGGGCGTTCTGACGTTCAAGCTGCTGCAATATGCAAACGGCCATGTCTACCGCAAGAACGAGGATGTTTACCCCCCAACGCGCGAGATCGTCCATATCCACAACGGCAAGCTGGACGCCCTCGACTCTATCGTGGCGGAGTCTGCTGGCGGCAACATCCTTGTGGCCTACTCGTTCAAGTTCGACCTCGCGGCGATCCGCAAGCGGTATCCGAAGGCGCGGCTGGCGACCGACGAGGGCGTGATGGCGGACTGGAACAAGGGCAAGGTCCGTATGATGCTGTGCCACCCCGCGCAGATCGGTCACGGCATAAATATCCAGTTCGGCGGCCACGCGATCGTTTGGTTCGGCCTGAACCCCAGCTTGGAACTTTACCAACAGTTGAACGCCCGTCTGCCGCGCCCCGGTCAGCCCAACGCTTTCGTCACTGTGCAGCACATTCTTACCCGATGCATATTTGACGAGAAGCTAATTTGTGTGCTTGACGACCGCGACGCGACCCAAGACCGAATCACCGACGCGGTAAAATGGCACGTCAAAGGGGCGGCGACAGAGTAAATCGCCCCCGGACGGCAGACAGCGATTGCCACGATTGCAACTACGCAGAATCACTGTGCGGAAATTACTTATCCAAAAGGATAGGGTGTTGGGCAAATCACCGCCCATATATCGACAGATCGTTGAATAGTTCTTTATCTGGAAGTGGAAACGTGTATTTTCAACTCATAAAGATAGATTTTGCCGAAAGATAAGGAATACCGCTATGGCTATCACCACTCAAGAATTTGCACACCGGCTCGCACAAGCCCTCGAATCATGCCCCCACGCCCCCGAAGCGGAGTATGGTCGTCTGACGTGGTTGCAGCGCGAACTCGAAAGCCGTGCCAACCTGAAAGTGTCGGTCAACTCGGTCCACAAGTGGGTCAAGGGCATGAGCCGCCCACGACCAGATAACATCCGCGAGATCGCCCGGATTCTGGGCGTCGATGAGGTGTGGCTCGCCATGGGACAAAAGCCCGCAGCGTCCGCTGACTCGAAGGCCGTGCAGTCGCACAAATCGACGGGCGCGGTAATGACCCTGGCCGGGTTGATCGAACAAAACGGCGGACGCGTCACCTTCCCCGCCACCGACGAGGCGACGCCGCACCTCTATGTGAACATCGGCGCGGAGCGGTTCGGCCTGATCGTCGTGGTGCCCCAGATCGCGGGCGACGAGGTAAGTTTCATTGTGCCGGAACCCGCGAAGGATCACCGCGTCGTCGGTGTCGTAACAGTTATGGGCGGCAAAGACTTGACGTTCACGACCAGCGTTTTCGATCTGACTACCGCCCCAAAGCAGACGTTTGGGGGCTTTTCAGTGGTGCAGTTCGACCGCGACAACAAAGGAGCGTTGCGGGCCAAGGGCGAGACGAAAGCGGTAAAGCCGATCAATTCCATACTTGAGTTGGCCTAGCAAGCGAGGTTATTTGTTGGTCAAATGTTGGACACGAAACTGTAAGCCCATGAAATACTTGAAAAACCGTAGCCCGCCGCCCGCTCCAATCCATTGTCAAAATAGCGACAGCGCGTGGTCGGGCAGATGCAGCCGCAGGTTGGGTGCTGCGTGGGAGCCGAAACTGTGCTCGTCGCGCCGCACAAGGCGCAGGCCCGGCAGTTGGTCTGTGACCTGGGGAAACCCCGTCGCCCAGTCCAGTTGCGGTGTCGCGGCGAACAGATCGAACACGGCTGCGTGACGCACTTTGGCGGCCTTCCACGACACAAGCCGGCCTGACGGGCGCATGTCGCGCACGTTCACATTGGCGGCGCGGTAGGCGTTATCGGCAAGCTGGCGGCGCAGGTCGTTACGACGCCGATGCTCGGATGGGTTCACAAACCGCAAGTGCACAAGGGCGAGGTCGGTCAGCAGGTCGGGCGGTGTATCAAACAGGCCGTGGCCACCGGGGGTAAAGCGCACCTCGCGCCCGGCGATGCTGGTTTTCGAATAGAATGGCGAAAAAAGGGCCGATGGGCACTGCGGTGCGATCAGATCATCGGGGCCGATGCCGGGCCCGTCGGGGTCTGCGGGAAACAGCTCAAACCCCGGTACAGCCCAGATTTTGCCGGGGGGAAGGGCGTTCAGCACGCCCACAAGATCGGATCCGGGCGCTGTCGGGATCAGCAGTTCATCGACATCAAGGCAGATCACCGTGTCATAAAACCGGGTCAAACCAGAGGTAACATGCGACAGGAACGCCCAGCGGTCGATGTCGAAATCGACGGTGATCTGGTCGCGCGGCAGCACTGTGACATTGACGCCGTGACACAACGCCAGAATGTCAGGCTCGCCGCCATGTGCGAAAACGTGCAGGTTTTGGGCACCCAGACGGGGCGCGAAATAGGCCAGCCAGCGTTTGAGGAACCATGCGTCGTTCCAGACCATTGTGACGGCGGCGATGGTCATGCGCCTATAGATTTTCTTGCTGCGGCATGCCCAGCACGTGATAGCCGCAATCGACATGCACCACCTCGCCGCTGGTGCAATTGCCATAATCAGAACACAGCCAAACTGCCGTGCCGCCGATGGCCTCTAGCGTGGCATTGGCCCGCATCGGCGCGTTGGCTTCGGTATGGCGGAACGTGGCGCGCGCGCCGCCAATCGCGGCCCCGGCAAGGGTTTTCATCGGGCCGGGGCTGATCGCGTTAACCCTGATCTGCTGCGGGCCCAGATCATTCGCCAGATACCGCGTCGCCGATTCCAGTGCGGCCTTGGCCACGCCCATCACGTTATAATTCGGCGTCACCCGGTTTGATCCGCCATAGGTCAGGGTGATCAAAGACCCGCCGTTCGGCATCAACTCTGCCGCGCGACGGCTGACGTCGATGAAGGAAAAGCACGAAATCGCCAAGGAATTGCTGAAATTCGCGCGCGACGTGTTGCTGATCCGACCGGTAAGTTCGTTTTTATCCGAAAACGCGATGGCGTGGATCAGGAAGTCCAGCGTCCCCCATCTATCGTTCAGCGTGGCAAAACAGGCGTCAAGGCTGGCGTCATCGGTCACGTCGACATCGACCATCAGATCGCTGCCAACGGTTGCAGCCAAGGGGGCCAGACGCTTGCCGAAGGCATCGCCCTGATAGGAAAATGCCAATTCCGCGCCCTCGTTGGCCAGCGCGCGCGCGATCCCCCAGGCGATAGACCGTTCATTCGCCACGCCCATGACAAGCCCGCGCTTGCCCTTCATCAGATCGGCCATGCAGCGGCTCCTATTCTATATCAGGCGTGAAATTTGCTCATCACAAGGGTCGCGTTGGTGCCGCCAAAGCCAAAGGAATTCGACAGCACCGAATCCAGCGATACGTTTTCGCGCAGGGTGGTGACAATTTCCGATGGGTCCAGCGCTGGATCCAATGTCGTGATATTGGCGGAGGCTGCAATGAAATTCCCTTGCATCATCAATAGGCTATAGATCGCCTCATGCACCCCCGTCGCCCCCAGCGAATGCCCGGTCAGCGATTTGGTCGAGGCAACTGGCGGGGTCGATCCACGCCCAAACACCCGGCGGATCGCTTCCATTTCCGTGACATCGCCCGCAACGGTAGAGGTGCCATGGCTGTTGATATAATCAACATGCCGGCCCTCTGGCAGCGTCGAAATCGCCAGACGCATAGACCGTTCGCCGCCTTCGCCACTTGGCGCAACCATATCATGGCCGTCTGACGTCGCCCCGTAACCAGTTACTTCGGCATAAATTTTGGCCCCGCGCGCCAAGGCGTGGTTCAATTCTTCCAGCACCACCACACCGCCGCCGCCTGCGATAACAAAGCCATCGCGGGTGGCGTCATAGGGGCGGCTGGCGGTTTCGGGGGCGTCGTTATATTTGGACGACATCGCGCCCATTGCATCAAACAGGCACGACAGCGTCCAATCCAATTCCTCGCCGCCGCCGGCAAACACGATGTCTTGTTTGCCCATCTGGATCAATTCGGTGCCATTGCCGATGCAATGGGCGCTGGTGGAACAGGCGGAGGTGATGGAATAATTCACCCCTTTGATCTTGAACGGGGTGGCAAGACAAGCGGAATTGGTTGACGACATGCAGCGGGTCACCATGAAAGGCCCCATCTTTTTCGGCGCACCTTTTCGATAACCATCTGATGCGCCTGAAAGAAATTCGACGTGGATGGCCCGCCAGACCCCATGATCAGGCCCGCGCGCGGGTTTGAAACCTCTGCTTCGGTCAGGCCTGCATCGGCAATCGCCTGCTGCATCGCCAGAAAGTTATAGGCCGCCCCCGGCCCCATGAACCGCAAATCACGCTTGTCGATGTGCTCTTCCAGCACGATCTGCGGCATGCCGTGGACCTGACTGCGAAAGCCATGCTCGGTATAGCTGGGGGCCGCGATAATACCGGATTTGCCCGCGCGCAAAGACGCCTCCACTTCGGTGACATTGTTCCCGATGGAAGAAATGATGCCCAAACCAGTGATTACAACGCGACGCATGGTGTCTCTCCTGCTTTTTGAATTGCTTTGTGCCAGATCAACTGGCCGACAAGGCTACCTTCATGTCTTTGACAAGGTAAATCACTTCGCCGTCAGCCTCAACACGCCCATCGGCCACGCCCATTGTCAGGCGGCGGGTGGTCAGCGCCTTGGTGAAATCGACGTAATACCGCAGCATCCTGCGGTCTGGCCGCACCATCCCGGTCAGTTTCACCTCGCCCACACCCAAAGCATAGCCGCGCCCCTGCCAGCCGCGCCAGCCAAGGTTAAAGCCGGTCAACTGCCAAAGCCCATCAAGACCAAGACAGCCCGGCATGATCGGATTGCCCGGAAAGTGGCAGTCGAAAAACCACAAATCAGGGGTGATGTCGAATTCGGCAACCACATGGCCCTTGCCGTGTTCCCCGCCATCTTCGGAAATTTCGGTGATGCGGTCCATCATCAGCATCGGCGGCATCGGCAATTGTGCGTTGCCGGGGCCAAACAACTCGCCACGGGCGCATTTCAGCAAATCTTCTTTGCCAAAGGATGATGGATACTCGCTCATTCTTGCCCAATCTCCGCTTGGCTGCTGCAAAACCGGTGTAACACCCGGCGCGACGCGGAAGCAAGTAGAGCGCGCCGCGCACGGGCTTTGCGCCGCGTTGAGGCCCGCCGCGTTATCGCCCCATGCTCCCCACGGGATTTTCAATTGAAAAAGCTGTGCCGCGCCCTTTATATAGGGGTAGGGAAAAATCGGGATCCGTGATGACAGTTTCAGAGCAAGACCGCAGCACAGTGTGGTTGTCGGGCGGGGGTTTGCGCCCAACGCGGCAACGCCTTGCTTTGGCATCGCTGTTGGTGGGCGACGGGATGAACCGCCATGTCACCGCCGAAGGCTTATTCGCAGCCGCAGGTGTTGCAGGCGATAAGGTAAGTCTGGCCACCGTCTACAACACCCTGCGCGCGTTCTGCGATGCGGGATTGCTGAACGAAGTCGTGGTTGACGGCGCGCGCAGTTATTTCGACACCCGCACCGATGATCACCCGCATTTTTATTGGGAAGACAGCCATCTGTTGTCTGATGCCCCGGCAGATACGTTGGAAATCAACGGGTTGCCTGCGGCCCCCGAAGGCATGGTTGTGTCGCGCGTAGATGTTGTGATCCGTCTGCGGCGCGCCTGACCGATTGGTCAGCCGCGCCACAGGCTGCTGATGCGCCGGAATTACTTTGGCAGCATCACTTTGTTGATCACATGGATCACGCCGTTCGACTGATCGACATCGGCAATGGTGATCAAAGATGCATTGCCAGACTCGTCATATATATAAACCTTGCCACCCTTGACCTTTGCCGACAGCGCGTCGCCCGACAGGGTTTGCATGTTGAAAAAGCCATCCTTCGATGCCTTGGCTTTGCGCGCGATATCGGCGGTGGTGAAATCGCCTGCCACCACATGGGCGGTCAGAATCTTGGTCAGCATGTCTTTGTTTTCAGGCTTTAACAGGGTTTCAACCGTGCCAGCGGGCAAAGCGGCAAAGGCGTCATTTACTGGCGCGAACACCGTGAACGGCCCCGGCCCCATCAGCGCATCAACAAGGCCTGCAGCTTTGACGGCGGCAACAAGCGTGGTGTGATCCGCAGAATTGATAGCGTTTTCAATGATGTTCTTATTCTCAAACATCGCGGCCCCACCGACATCGGGGTTGGCCGCCAAGGCTGGACTGGCCAAAAGGGACGCGGCGATAACATATGCGGAAAATTTCATCTTGGGTGTTCCTTGCAAAATCGGGCGGACCATTCCGCGCCATCTGATAAGGAAACGGAGGAGTTAAGGGCAAAGTTTCAGCCGGGCGGTCACGGTTGCGTGAGCGATCGGCGGGGCAGAGTTTCGCCCGAAACTGGCCTCCGGCGGGAGTATTTTTACCGAAATGAATGCAGGGCGCTTGTTTGGTTCTAAAACCACTGCCCCGGCTCCATCAGCCCCAGGTTCATCAACTGTTGGCTGTGCCATTCAAATGGGATCGAATTGTGCCAGCGGAAATCATGGATATCAAACATCGACCCCGCATTTGATCGCAGCGCTTTGGCCGTGCGGAAAGACACAATGGTGGTGGTGATATTGTTATGCCAGGGGCAGGCATAGGTGTTCATTTCCTCATCCGACAGGGTGAAATCGGGGCGCAGAGTAAGGCCCGATTTGGTTCGGAAAAGCGCTATCCGGTCGATCTTGCGGCGCGGCGCAGGGATATGTTCCTCGAACCGCCAGCGCAGCCCGCCAAAGAAATCAAGTTGGCGCTCTTTGGGGTGATTATGATTGGCCGCGTCGGGGCGGCCCAGCGCGTAATAGCCCGACTTATCCAGATGCGCGCGTTCTAAGGATACGGCATTTGGGAATACAGCCAAATCATCGGCATAAAGATCAACGACATAGCTTAACAGCGCGTCGCGGCGTTCTTCGGTTTGAAACGCCAGCATTTCGCAGATGTTGCGCGTCTCACAGAACGGGTGGAACAGGTATTCGGCATTATAGCAGTAATACAGCCAGATCCCCGGCAGCGCCGCGATGACTTTGTTCACCCCATCCACCACCGCACCTTCTGCATGCATATCATAGCTGATACGGTGGATTTTATCGGCCAACGCCGCAGGCACTACAATTGCGTCGGGGGCCAACAGCGCCACCTGGGGAAAGCCTGCATCCAGATGGTGGCGGATGGTTGTATCCACCTCGACCACGTCTTCGGCAAAAATCACAGCCAGCGGCCCTTTGGCAAGAACCGGCTTTGCGTCGACCAGAAACTGTTCAAGGGATGGATATTTCATACGCTGCCCAGCGGTGCCTGCACCAATACAGGCAGATTCGGTTAATGCGGCCCCTATTGCAAGCCCCGACAACAGGTTTGCGCAGCGGTGCCGTCGCGCCTGGCCGCCGCTGTGTCGATTTTGACGACCCCGATAGCACCGCCAACTCTAGCTTGGGCACGAAAGCAGAGGGGCAAGTTTATGGATCAACATCAGGGTGGATGCCTTTGCGGGGCAGTGCGGTATTCCGCGATGGGGCCGTTGCGCGATGTAATTTATTGCCACTGCTCACAATGCCGCAAACAATCCGGGCTGTATTTTGCAGCAACTGCGGTTGATCTGGCCAATCTGGTGATTCAGTCCGGGCAAGATTTGCGATGGTATGCGGCATCTGCCTTTGCCCAGCGCGGGTTTTGCGGCACCTGCGGGTCGGTGTTGTTCTGGAAATCGCCTGCCGTCAGCCATATCGCCATTCTGGCCGGCAGTCTGGATGACCCATCGGGTTTGCGCGCCGCCTATCATATCTGCACCCAAGGCCGGCCGGCGTTTTACGATCTGACAGATGGATTGCCGCAATATCTGCATGATGCCCCGGGGCTGGCAATCGACGGAGCGTGACATTGCGCCAAGCCCCGCTTTGCCTTATGGGCAAGGCAGAAACAGGTGCAGCATGGCCGATCCCAAAAAGCTTTTCATTAAAACCTTTGGCTGTCAGATGAACGTCTATGACAGCGAACGCATGGCCGAGGCGATGGCGGCGGATGGATATGTGGCCACCGATACCGTTGATGATGCCGATATGGTGTTGCTGAACACCTGCCATATTCGCGAAAAGGCCGGGGAAAAGCTGTATTCCGATCTGGGGCGGTTGCGGGCGGTCAAAGCGGCACGACCGGGGATGAAGATCGGCGTCGCGGGCTGTGTGGCGCAGGCCGAGGGGGCCGAGATCTTGCGCCGGATGCCGTCGGTGGATCTGGTGGTTGGCCCGCAAGCCTATCACCGCCTGCCCGCGATGGCGCGGGCTGTGCAGGCGGGTGCGCAACTGGTGGATACCGATTTTCCCACTGAGGATAAGTTTGATCTTTTGCCGCAATCGCGGGCCACGCGTGGGCCGACTGCGTTTTTGACGGTGCAGGAAGGCTGCGACAAGTTTTGTGCGTTTTGCGTGGTGCCCTATACGCGGGGGGCAGAAGTGTCACGCCCCGCCGCGCGCATTCTGGCCGAAGCCGCAGGGTTGGTTGGCAAGGGTGTGCGCGAAATTACCCTGCTTGGCCAAAACGTGAATGGCTATCACGGGTCAGGCGAAATTGGCGCGGGCGACGGCGGTGATTGGACATTGGCACGGCTGATCCGGGCCTTGGCGGCGATCCCCGGCTTGCAGCGCATCCGCTATATGACCAGCCATCCCAATGATATGGACGATGATCTGATCGCGGCGCATGGCGATGTGGCGGCGTTAATGCCTTATCTGCATCTTCCCGTGCAATCGGGCAGTGACCGGATGCTGAAGGCGATGAACCGCAAGCATACCGCCGCCGATTATCTGCGCCTGATCGCGCGGTTCCGCGCCGCGCGCCCCGATATTCTGGTCAGTTCCGATTTCATCGTGGGTTTCCCCGGAGAGACCGAGCAGGATTTCACCGAAACGCTGGATCTGATCCGCACAGTGGGGTTTGGGGCCGCGTTTTCATTCAAATATTCGGCCCGTCCCGGCACACCCGCCGCCGAAAAGCCGCCCGTTGCCGACGATATCGCAACGGATCGGTTGCAACGGCTGCAAGCGCTGATCACCGCCCAACAACGTGCGTCGCAACTGGCGATGGTTGGGAAAACGGTCGGGGTGCTTTACGAAAAACCGGGACGGCAACCGGGGCAGATGATGGGCAAATCGGATCACCTGCATATGGTGCATGTCAACGACCCGGCGGGCCATGTTGGCGAGTTGGTGCAGGCTAGAGTCTTAGCTTCGTCTGCCAACTCTTTGGCGGGCGCAAGAATTTCGGAATAGCGCCCAAAACAGGTGTTGTTTCCGTTGGTTATCCAATTTAGTCAGCTTGAGATTTTTGGTTACTTACACGCAACAATTAGCGCCTAACCTATTCCAAACCACATAGATTTAGCTTTACATCGTCATATGGTAGCGGCAATCGTAAGACGTAGTATATGTTGTTTTTCTTATGATCGGGGGGACTGCGGCAGTGGAAAGACTTTCCAGAGCAGTAAAAGTAATAATTGCAGGCACGGCCATTTCTGTTGGTCTGATGTTTTCTGGTGCCGCAATGGCACATCCAAGCAAGACACCGCATGAACCACATCAAAGCGTTCCGGGGCCCGAAGTGGCCGGCAAGATTGAATGGGGCGTCTGGGTTGATGATGACGGATGCATGCACTGGTGGGCAGACGGCGGCATTGAAGGCTATATGCTTGACCGCGTTCATCCCGATACCGGCAAACCGGTTTGCCTGAAGCGCAACACCTGTCTGGTCGAAAATACCGATCAGATGTTTGCAACCGACAGTGCCAAACTTACGGCGTCGGGGCTAAATCGTCTTGAGGATTTCTTTAGAAATGCAGGGGCCTTTGGCTATGCCGTTTATGGCCATACCGACAGCCGTGCGTCAGATGAATACAACATCCGGCTATCGGACAAGCGCGCAAAAGCTGTGGCCGACGTTGGCCGTGCAATGGGTGCTGTTGTGGAACGTGAAATCGGCTATGGCGAACGAAACCCCGTCGCCACGAACTCGACGGCTGCTGGCATGCAGAAAAACCGTCGCGTCGAAGTCATTTGCTACAGGTGGTAAAAGATATGGCACAGTTTAAACTTCACGCGATCGGACTTGGGGCTGCCCTGATGCTGTCGGGCTGTATCGAAGGGGTGAACCCTTATGTTCAAAGCCCGGATACTGTTATTGCAACCGCGCAAGACCGTGGCCGCGATCGCGGCGTGCTGGAATCGGGTAATGCGGCGATTGCCTATGATCCTGATGGTTGCCAGGGCTGGATTATTGACGATGGTCTGGAAGGCTATTCAGGTCGCCGGTTTGATCCTGTGACGGGCCTGCCAGTTTGTAACAACCTGTATCCGCCGGGCACGGTTCTGGGCAACTATCAGTCCCAGTCACCGGGGTTGAAGGATTACGTGCCGTACAGCGGCAAACGAAAAAACTGATCCCAGTGATCACCCATAATAACCTTGCAGGGGCCATGGCACAGACCATGGCCCTTTGCGCATTTAACGGGCAGTTTTTTGCCAGTGCCCGTGGTGTGATTCATAAAATCATCACAACAGGCGAACTACCCTTGCCACATCCTATGGATCACCCCACATTTAGCTGAACCCCACCTGATAAGGAGACCGCATTGACCCTCAGCGCGCTGACCCCAACGGGCAAAACCACCGATGCCATTGAAACCGTTCTGGAGTTTCCGGATAACCGCTTGTTGATAAGCCTTTGCGGAGAATTTGACCGCAATCTGGCGCAAGTGGAACAGCAGATGGGGGTTCACATATTGCGGCGCGGCAATCGGCTGGCGGTGATCGGCGACAAGGCCGCAAGGGATGAGGCCGCATCGGTGCTGCGCGCGCTTTACGCCCGTATCGAAGGCGGGCGCGGTGTGGCTGCGGGCGAAATTGACGGCGCCATCCGCATGGGGCGGCCAATGTCGGACACCAGCCGGCTGGAACCAAACCCGCAGATAGAGATGTTTTCCAGCGCGGGCGTGCAGTTGCAAACCCGTAAAAAAGCGATTGAACCACGGACCGAGGCGCAAAAGGCCTATGTCGCCAATCTGTTTTCGCATGAAATGGGCTTTGGCATCGGGCCTGCGGGCACAGGCAAAACTTATCTGGCGGTGGCGGTTGGCGTGTCGATGCTGATTTCTGGTGCCGTCGAAAAGATCATCCTGTCGCGTCCGGCGGTTGAGGCGGGCGAACGTCTGGGCTTTTTGCCCGGCGATATGAAAGACAAGATCGACCCCTATATGCAGCCGCTTTACGACGCGCTGAATGATTTTCTGCCACAAAAGCAGATGCAAAAGCTGATGGAAGACAAGCGTATCGAAATCGCTCCTTTGGCGTTCATGCGCGGGCGGACCCTGTCGAATGCCTTTGTAGTGCTGGACGAGGCGCAAAATGCGACCTCGATGCAGATGAAAATGTTTCTGACCCGCCTTGGCCAAGGCAGCCGCATGGTGATCACCGGGGATCGCACGCAGATCGACTTACCGCGCGGCACCGCCAGCGGACTGAAGGATGCAGAACGCATTTTACAGGGCGTCAAAGGCGTGTCGTTCAATTACTTCACCTCAAAAGACGTGGTCCGGCACCCCTTGGTCGCCCGCGTTATCGAAGCGTATGAGCGGGACGAGGCACAGGGGTAACTCTTGCAGCTTGAGCATGCCGCGCGGCTGCGATAGGTGCGCGGCATGGAACCGTTGGTTGATGTAGTGATCGAGGATGACCGTTGGCTGGCGCTGGGGTTGGATGATCTGGCGCATGCGGCGGCGATAGCGGCGATGACGGAACTAGGCCTGCCGAATGCGGGCTTTACCCTTTGCCTGATGGCGTGTGATGACGCCCGGATTGCCACATTGAACGCCGATTTTCGTGGCAAAGCGGTTGCAACCAACGTGCTTAGCTGGCCGTCCGAAGACCGCGCAGCGGACCTTGACGGCAAGGTGCCAGACCTGCCTGAACCGGGCCCTGCGGATGACCCCGACCATCTGGGCGATATCGCAATTTCTTACGACACCTGCTTGGCCGAAGCACTGGCCGCCCAAAAACCAATGTCAGACCATGTCACCCATCTGATCGTGCATGGCCTGTTACATTTGTTGGGCTATGATCACATACGCGCCGCCGACGGCGATCTGATGGAGGCCACCGAAGCCAAAATCCTTGCACGGCTTGGCGTTTCCGACCCATATAAGGTATAGACCCGCAGGACGGGTTATTTTTGGACAAAGGACAGATGGGCAGTAGTAACGACGGGTCTGGCATAACAGCAGACACAAACGATGAGGCGGAACCCGCCAACCGGAGCTTTTTTGGGCGCATTTTGAATGCCTTTACCCCATCTGACACCAGCGATACCGCAGATGACGACGCCAAAGCCATCGGGGCGCCCGTTGAAGGGGCCGCAATTTTGCCGGGCCTTGGCAACCTGCGTCGCCTGCGGGTTGATGATGTGGCGATCCCCAAAGCCGATATTGCCGCCGTGCCCTTGGATATCGGCAAAGATGATCTTGTGGCTGCATTCCGCGAACATGGTTTCAGCCGCCTGCCGGTTTACAAAGGCACGCTTGATCATCCGCAAGGCTTGGTTTTGCTGAAAGATCTAGCGTTGCAGCACGGGTTTGGCGTGGCGGGGCGGTTCTCGTTGAAAAAGCTGCTGCGCCCGGTGCTGTTTGCGCCGCCGTCGATGCCAGCCGCAACGCTGTTGCAAAAGATGCAGCGTGACCGGGTGCATATGGCGTTGGTCATTGACGAATATGGCGGCGTTGACGGGTTGGTGACCATCGAAGACCTGATCGAAACCGTCATTGGTGAGATTGAGGACGAACACGACGAAGACGAAGGCGATCTGTGGAAAGAAGAAAATCCCGGCGTCTTTGTGGCGCAATCCACCGCGCCCCTTGCGGAATTTGAGGCGGCCATCGGCATGCCACTGCGGGCGGGGGATGACGACGAAGACATTGATACCGTTGGCGGATTGGTGTTTTTGCGGGTGGGGCGCGTGCCCGCGCGGGGCGAGATTATTCCCCATGAAAGCGGTGTCGAATTCGAAGTGATTGATGCTGATGCGCGGCGCATCAAACGGCTGCGCGTGCGCTTGCCCGGTATTGGTATGGTCGGGCGTCCGGGAACCGCGCCGGATGCCTAGGCGGGATGGGTTTTCGCGGAAACAGCGAATACCGCAAAACGCGTTCGAGCGTCAGCGAGAGGCAGCGATTTGCGGTTCCTTCTAAACCCGACCCGCTTTAGGCTGCGCGCGGGCTGGCCGGGGTTTCACCAAATCTGGCCGCCGTTTGTCTTTGGCATGGCCGCAGCCCTTGGCCAAGCCCCGATTGGCGCGTGGTTCATCAGCCTGCCCGCCTTGGCCGCGCTGATGTATTGGGTGGCAAGACCGGGGCGCACATCCGCCGCCATCTGGGCCGCGTGGTTTGGCGGTGCGGGATACTTCGCGCTATCCCTGAACTGGATCATCGAACCTTTTTTGATTGATGCGGCAACCTACGGCTGGATGGCCCCGTTTGCGGTGGTGTTGTTGGCCTTTGGATTGGCGCTGTTTTGGGCGGCTGCGGCGATTTTGGTTTGGTTTGCCCCGAACCGCGCGTTCGGGTTTGCCGTTGCGTTAACAACGGCAGAGTTGGCGCGCGGCTATGTTTTGACGGGCTTTCCATGGGCCATGATCGGCCATATCTGGATTGATACGCCCATCGCACAGCTTGCCGCGCTGATTGGGCCATCAGGGCTAACGCTGCTGACGCTGCTGGCCGCGGCGCTGATTGCACACGGCAGCACGCGGCAAATCCTTGCTGCCGTGGTGCTGCTGGCGGCCCCGGGTAGCTATGGGGTTTGGACCCTATCCCAACCCATGCCCCCCGCCCCCGGCGTTGTCCTGCGGCTGATCCAACCCAATGCCGAGCAGCACCTTAAATGGGCACCCGATGCAGCCGACAAGTTTTTCAACCGCCTTTTGGCCTATACGGCGGTCAAACCCACCCCCGATCTGGTGATTTGGCCAGAAACCGCCCTGCCCTATTCGCTGGAACGAAATCCCGAACTGATCGGGGTGATCGCCGATGCCGCCAACGGCGCGCCTGTTTTGGTGGGCCGCCAGCGGGTTGTGGGCACCCAAGGCTGGAACAGCCTTAGCCTGATTTCCCCCGATGCCGTGATCACCGCGAATTACGACAAACACCATCTGGTGCCTTTTGGCGAATACATCCCCTTTGGCGATCTGGCCTATCAGTGGTTCGGGCTGACCGCCTTTGCCGCCCGGCAAGGCAACGGCTATACCGCTGGCCCCGGCCCGCAATTGATAGATCTGGGTCCGGGTTTGGGCAAGATCATACCCCTAATCTGTTATGAGGCCGTGTTTCCCCAAGACCTGCGCGGCACGGACCGCGCCGCCTGGATTTTACAAGTGACCAATGATGCATGGTTTGGTACCTTGTCCGGCCCGTTTCAACATCTGGCCCAAGCCCGATTGCGCGCGATTGAACAGGGCCTGCCCTTGGTGCGCGTTGCCAACACCGGGGTCACAGGCGTTTACGATGCGCGGGGCCGCGAAATGGCAGTGCTGGAATTTGGCACGGCATCCTACCTTGACGCCGTTTTGCCCGGCGCTTTGCCGATGCCCCCCTTTGCCCGTTACGGCGAAATCCCGGTGCTGGTGTTGCTTGGCGGGCTCGCGGCGTTGGTGTTTCGTCGCAGACGCCGCGCTATGGCTTGACGTTTCCACCTCACCCGGCCTATCAGCCGCGCTTAGACCATCACAACGGCTTCCTGGCGTGGTGGGTATCTTTAACCGGAGCACGTCCCCAATGACCAGAAAATCCTATGTCTTCACTTCGGAATCCGTCTCCGAAGGGCACCCAGACAAATTGTGCGACCGCGTGTCAGACGCCGTTCTGGACGCCTTCCTGACAGAAGAGCCGAATGCCCGCGTGGCGTGTGAAACCTTTGCCACTACGGGCCGGGTTGTTGTGGGCGGCGAAGTTGGCCTGACCGACAAAAAAGCGCTGAAGTCGATGATGGAGCGTGTCGAAGACATCGTGCGGGCCTCGGTGCGCGACATCGGCTATGAGCAGGACGAATTTCACTGGAACACGCTGAAAGTGCAGAACTATCTGCACAAGCAATCCGCCCATATCGCGCAAGGCGTTGATAAGGATGGTGCCGGCGATCAGGGCATCATGTTTGGTTACGCCTGCCGCGAAACCCCTGAACTGATGCCTGCACCGATCCAATATGCCCATGCCATTCTGCGTCGTCTGGCCGAAGTGCGCAAATCGGGCCAGGAACCCACCCTGCGCCCCGATGCCAAATCGCAGTTGTCGATGCGGTACGAAGACGGTGTTCCGGTTGAGGTAACCTCGATTGTGCTGTCGCACCAGCATTCGTTGGAAAGCCAGAATTCAGACGCCATCCGCGCCATTGTCGAACCTTATATCCGCGAAGTTCTGCCATCGGGCTGGATCACCGAGAAAACCGAATGGTGGGTCAATCCAACCGGCACATTCGTAATTGGCGGCCCCGATGGGGATGCCGGCCTGACGGGGCGGAAAATTATCGTGGATACCTACGGTGGTGCCGCCCCGCATGGCGGCGGTGCGTTTTCGGGCAAGGATCCAACCAAGGTTGATCGTTCCGCCGCCTATGCGGCGCGCTATCTGGCGAAAAACGTCGTGGCGGCTGGTTTGGCGGATCGCTGCACCTTGCAGGTCAGTTATGCCATCGGCGTGGCCAAACCGCTGTCGATCTATGTCGATACGCATGGCACCGGCAAAGTTGACGCTGACCGGATTGAACATGCCGTCGCCACCTGCATGGATCTGACCCCGCGCGGCATCCGCGAACATCTGCAACTGACCCGGCCGATCTATGCCCGCACCAGCGCTTATGGCCATTTTGGCCGCGCACCAGAGGATGACGGCGGATTTTCATGGGAGAAAACCGATCTGATCGACGCGCTGAAAGCGGCGGTTTAACAGGGCGCACCTGTTGACCCAAGAGCAGTGATGTGATCGAAGGCCCCGATGAACATCGGGGCCTTTTGCTATGTATGATCCAATTGAGCGGCGCAACTTTTATGGCCGCATCTATGGCAAAACCCTGCGGGCTGCCCAGAAAACCTATCTGGCCGAGGATTTGGCGGCGTTAAGCCTGCAAAGCGTCAGCCGCGACGCTAATCCAGCCCGTGCGCCGATTGATGTGGTGGCGCTGTTCGGCGCAAAACCGCTCTGGCTTGAAATCGGTTTTGGCGGCGGCGAACATCTGGTGCATATGGCCGCCCTTTATCCGCAGATCGGCATCATTGGCTGTGAACCTTATGTAAACGGTATCGCCATGCTGCTGGGCAAAATCCGTGCGGCGGGCGTGACCAATCTGGCGATTCACCCCGGCGATGTGCGCGAACTTTTTGATGTGCTGCCATCAGCATCAATACAAAAGTGTTTTTTGAACTATCCAGATCCCTGGCCCAAAGCCCGCCACCACCGCCGCCGGTTTGTGACCCCCGATTATCTGAATGCCCTTGCCCGCGTGATGGCACCGGGAACCGAATTGCGCGTGGCCACCGATATTGCCGATTACGTGCGTCAGACTTTGGAAGAGGTGCCCAAGGCGGGGTTTGAATTGGCGCACCAAGGCGACACGCCATGGCAGGATTGGCTTTCCACCCGCTATGAACAAAAGGCCCTGCGCGAAGGACGGCCACCGCATTATCTGACGTATCAGCGAACCGAATACCTTCATTTTGGCGTGAATACTCCCGCCGGAGGCTGTTGTCGGTAACACCAAAAGCCTTGGGTGCAGGTATTCGAACCAAGATGAAACCGATGGCTGCGCTGCCCGTGGACCCCGTCGCGCGTCTGCGGTATCAGACCACAAGCCAATTTCAGGAGACTTGCATGTCTGCCCATGCCACCGCCCAACCGATGACCGCGCATAAATCTGGCCCGCTGACAGGCACGGCTTTGGTGCCCGGCGATAAATCCATCAGCCACCGCGCGTTGATCTTTGGGGCGATGGCGGTTGGCGAGACGACGATCACCGGGCTTTTGGAAGGCCAGGACGTGCTGGATACCGCGAAGGCCATGCAGGCGTTTGGCGCGCGCGTCACACAGCACGCCCCCGGCGCGTGGTCGGTGCACGGTGTGGGCGTTGGCGGATTTCGTGAACCTGCCGATGTGATTGATTGCGGCAATTCGGGCACCGGCGTGCGGTTGATCATGGGATGCATGGCGACCACGCCGATGACCGCCACCTTTACCGGCGACGCCAGTTTGCGCAAACGCCCGATGGGCCGGGTGACCGATCCGCTATCTTTGTTTGGAACGCAAGCCTTTGGTCGCACAGGCGGGCGGCTGCCGATGACCATCGTCGGTGCGGCCAATCCGGTGCCGGTGCGCTATGCCCTTCCTGTGGCTTCGGCGCAGGTAAAATCGGCTGTTTTGCTGGCGGGTCTGAACACGCCGGGGCAAACGGTGGTAATCGAACGCGAACCAACGCGGGATCATTCAGAGCGGATGCTGCTGGGGTTTGGTGCGCATTTAACGGTTGAAAAGACCATTGAGGGAAATGTGATCACTTTGACCGGCCAACCGGAGTTGCGCCCGCAAGCCGTGGCTGTGCCACGCGATCCGTCGTCGGCGGCGTTTCCGGTTTGTGCGGCATTGATCGTCGAAGGGTCTGATATCATGGTGCCGGGGGTCAGCCAGAACCTGACGCGCAACGGGCTTTATCTGACGCTCAAAGAAATGGGCGCGGATATAGAATTCCAAAACCCGCGGCTGGAGGGCGGCGAACCCGTTGCCGATCTGCGGGTGCGGTTTTCGGATAACATGCAAGGCATCGAGGTGCCGCCCGAACGCGCACCGTCGATGATTGATGAATATCCAATCCTTTCCGTTGTCGCCGCGTTTGCCAGTGGTCGCACGGTAATGCGCGGGATTAAGGAATTGCGCGTCAAGGAATCTGACCGCATTGACGCCATGGCGCGCGGGCTGGAATTGTGCGGTGTGCGCGTTGAGGAAGACGCCGATACGCTGATCGTGCATGGCATGGGCGCGGGTCAGGCTCCCGGTGGGGCGACGTGCAAAACACATATCGACCACCGCATTGCGATGTCTTTTCTGGTGCTGGGCATGGCTGCCAAAAAGCCGGTCAGCGTTGATGATGCATCCCCCATCGCCACCTCTTTTCCAATCTTTGATGCGTTGATGACGGGCCTTGGGGCCACGTTGACAGCCAGCTAATTCACCGAAAGGCCGATCCCATGGGAACCTATTACGCAGCTATCGAAGCCTTTGATGTTGAGGCCCAGGCCGCCATGCCCGCAGGCGAGATTTACGGTGGCGAGGCGCGGTTTTTCGTGCTGCAGGCCGAATCGCTGTCCGAAGCGATGGCGGTTTTGTCAAATTCGGTGCAGTCCAACGGATTGCGGCTGGACCGGGTGTTGTTCGCGGGCAATGCCGATGATTTTGACGCCGACGTGGTGCCGTTTGAGGTTGATATCGAAGGCATGACCGCCACCGCGCTGGAGTCGGGTGAAATTTGCGTGACCGAGGCGCATGTGTTTGAACCCGATGATACCGATCCGGCGCTGTCAGGCGTTTATGCCTGTTGCATTGATGCGTTTGATCCCGATTGGGCGGATGAGGACGAAGGCGATTACGCGGGCCACTACCAGCTGGTGGTGATCAAGGCCGAAAACGCGTCAGAGGCGTTGCAGTTGCTGGTGGAAACCTTGGGCGAAGAAGGCATCGATCTGCTGTCGGTCGAAGGCTTTGTCGATGCCGCAGCGTTCCCGTTTGATGCCTATGAATTCACTTTTGAAGAAGAAGATCCGATTGCCGAAGTGCAAGACGAGGGCGGCATGATTTTAAGCAACGCTTACGCCTATACCGATCAGCCTGAACCACCGCGCGCCTTGCACAGTTAGTCCAGCGGACGTTCCCCAATCCGCTGCACCACCATCACAAGATAGCCGTCCGGGTCTTGCACCAGAAATTCGCGCTGCCCGCCCATCCGGTCGCCCCAATCGCGCCATTTCTCGCGCGGTTCCACATAGAACGGCACACCGGCGCGGGTCATCGCCCGCGCCATGGCATCGACATCAGCCACATAGACCTGCACCACCATGCCACGGCCAAAGGGCGGCAGCATTGGCCCGGTTTCCCAATCACCATCGCGCTCATAAATCATGATCTGCGCACCATCCGGGTGAACCAGACAAGCGAGTTTTTGCGCAGGCCGGGTGAAGGCCAGATCAAACCCCATCGGCCCGGTCCAGAACGCCAGACTGCGGGGATAATCATCAACCATCATCTCGGCCATCAGACTGTCCCAGATGGGTGGGGGGGAACCGGTGCCCATGATGTTCTCCTGTTTGACTTCACGCGGCAACTAAGGGAAAAGCGGCGCTTGAACAAGGATGCGCGCATGATCTTTACGGTTGCAATTGATGGCCCGGCGGCTGCGGGCAAAGGCACTTTGGCACGCGCCGTGGCCGCACATTTTGGCTTTGCCTACCTTGATACGGGGCTTTTGTATCGGGCCGCCGCACGCAAAGCGATGGATGGGCTTGATCCGGTGGCCGCCGCAAAGGCGCTGACCCGGCATGATTTTGAGCGTGTCGGGCTTCGCACCGCCAAAATCGGCCAAGCGGCCTCAAAAATCGCCGCCCTGCCAAAGGTGCGCGCGGCGCTGATCGAATTTCAACACGGGTTCGCCCGCCAAACCGGGGGGGCGGTGCTGGATGGCCGCGATATTGGCACCGTGATTTGCCCCGAGGCCGAGGTAAAGCTGTTCATCACCGCCTCTGATCAGGTGCGCGCCTATCGCCGGTGGCTGGAGTTGTCAGAAAAAGATGCTGACTTGCAGGTTGAAGATGTCTTGGCCCAGCAGCAGGAACGCGACAAACGCGATACCGAACGCGCCGTGGCCCCGTTGCGCGCGGCAGATGACGCGGTTGTGCTGGACACGTCGGATATGACGATTGATCAGGCGGTGGCGCAGGCAATTGCCACCATCAACGCCCGTCTTGACGCCGCATAAGCCCAAATTTGCTGTTATGCTTGCTTGCGTTGCTGCACTATTGCGCCTAAAGACGCGGCTGATGACAGGGTCGGGCAGCAGCCACGGCCCTTCCTTCGTTGAAATCCAAGACCGGCGGAGCCAACCGCGTGGCCAGTGACATAAATGAAAAGGACGTAAACTTTATGAACGCTAAAAACTCTATGGAAGACTTCGAAGCCCTATTGAAGGAAAGCTTCGAAATTGACACCCCCGAAGAGGGAACGGTTGTCAAAGGCAAGGTCATCGCGATTGAAAGCGGCCAGGCCATCATCGACGTCGGCTATAAGATGGAAGGCCGCATCGATATCAAAGAATTCGCCAACCCCGGTGAACAGCCCAATATCAATGTGGGCGACATCGTAGAAGTCTACCTTGACCGCGTGGAAAATTCGCGCGGCGAAGCGCAGATCAGCCGTGAAAAAGCCCGTCGCGAAGAAGCGTGGGATCGTCTTGAGCAGGCCTATGCCGCCGAGACCCGCGTTGACGGCGCAATCTTTGGCCGCGTCAAAGGCGGCTTTACCGTTGATCTTGGCGGCGCAGTGGCGTTCTTGCCCGGATCGCAAGTAGACGTGCGCCCCGTGCGCGATGCAGGCCCGTTGATGGGTATGAAGCAGCCGTTCCAGATTCTGAAAATGGACCGTCGCCGTGGCAACATCGTTGTGTCGCGTCGTGCCATCCTTGAAGAATCGCGTGCCGAACAGCGTGCCGAAGTGATCGGCAACCTGACCGAAGGCCAAACCATCGACGGCGTGGTCAAGAATATCACCGAATACGGTGCGTTCGTTGATCTGGGCGGCGTTGACGGTCTGTTGC
>JANNAT010000054.1:0-6280 GCA_031384605.1 Cypionkella sp. | reverse complement strand
GCAATCACGGTCATGCCCGTAAGCAGGTCACCCATCTTAACGCCGGGTTTCCCTTCAAGGGCGATCTTGGCGAGCTTGTTCTTGGCAACGCGGACGGACCCACCCACAACACGCATTTTCGCGCGCAGGTCCTGCATCTGTGCAACTGTCATCCCCGCGTAGTGGGCGACCACTACAACGCCAGAGCTTGCGAAGATTTGGCCGAGTTCATCGACCACTTTCTCTTTTTGGGCTCTATCCACAGTTTCACTCCAAGGTTGGGGGTTTCCCCCCGGCTCATATTAACCCCCGACAAGATCGGGGGCGGTCGGGTCCGTGATGTGGTCCCGAGCCCAAGATCACCGGTAAAGGTGCCTTAAATCTCGATCCCCATCTCAGGCAGGAAAATTAAGAGCCGAAGCCCACCCACCGTCTTGGACAGGACAGGGCGACTTTCGCCCAGTCATCCCTTTCCTTGCGGATCGGGAATTCTGTGGTCGCATGGTGGGGTCAGACCCCGCCATGCGACATAGTTAATTGGCCGTTGCTGACGCCAAATCAAGGGCAACGCCGGGGCCCATTGTGGACGAAAGCGACACTTTCTTCAGATACGCGCCCTTTGCACCCGTCGGACGGGCCCGCGAGACGGCATCGACGAACGCGCGGACGTTTTGCGCCAGCATGTCATCGCTGAACGACACCTTGCCGATACCTGCATGGATCACACCGGCTTTTTCGACCTTGAACTGCACTTCGCCGCCCTTGGCCGCATCAACAGCACCCTTAACATCCATCGTCACCGTGCCAACCTTTGGGTTTGGCATCAGGTTGCGTGGACCCAGGATTTTGCCCAGACGGCCCACCAGCGGCATCATGTCTGGCGTGGCTATGCAACGATCAAATTCGATCTTGCCAGACTGAATGATCGCCATCAGATCTTCTGCGCCAACAATGTCAGCGCCCGCAGCCGTAGCTTCATCGGCCTTGGCACCGCGGGCAAACACAGCCACGCGAACGGTTTTACCAGTGCCGTTTGGCAAGGTCACCACGCCGCGCACCATCTGATCGGCGTGACGAGGATCGACGCCCAGGTTCATCGCGATTTCCAGCGTTTCATCGAACTTTGCAGTCGCCGATGCTTTGATCAGCGCAACGGCTGCTTCAACTGCGATCAGGTCTTTGCCATCGAAGGCTTCGCGTGCTTTGACGGTTCTTTTTCCAAGCTTTGCCATGATATCAGCCCTTCACTTCGATGCCGCAGGATTTCGCCGAACCCATGATCACCTGCATCGCCGCCTCGATCGAATTGGCGTTCAGGTCTTTCATCTTGTTTTCAGCAATCTTGCGGATCTGGGCCAAGGTGACCGATCCCGCAACCGCGTGGCCCGGCTTGACCGAACCCTTGGCGCGGTTACGCTTGCCAACCAACGGCAGGGCGGCGGCTTTCTTCAACTGGAACGCAGCAGGGGCTGTCTTCAACTCAAGGCTGAACGACTTGTCCTGATAATAGGTGATGATCACAGGGGTTGGCGTGCCCAATTCCAGATCAGCGGTCTTTGCGTTGAATTCCTTCACAAAGGCCATGATGTTCAGACCGCGTTGACCCAAGGCCGGGCCAACTGGCGGAGACGGGTTGGCTTGGCCCGCTTTGACTTGCAGCTTCAGGCTGCCGATAATCTTCTTGGCCATTTGGCCTCTCCTTTATCACTGCACCGCCCGATATTAGGCTGGTGCCGTTTAGTGGTTCGGTCCGCGGGCTCTGATCTGGTCAGAACGCTCGCCTCCCACACGATGCACTTAGATGTTTTTCGACACCTGAGTGAATTCCAATTCGACAGGCGTGGCGCGACCAAAGATCGACACCGACACCTTCAGGCGGCTGTGGCCTTCATCAACATCTTCGACCATGCCGTCGAAACCTTCGAATGGCCCGTCGGTGACCTTCACCCGTTCGCCGATATCAAAGCGGATCAGGTTGCGCGGGGCTTCCAATCCTTCTTCAACACGATTGAGGATCTGATTCACTTCAGAATCGCGCATCGGCATTGGCTTGCCTTGCGGCCCCAAAAAGCCTGTTACGCGGTTGATGGATGAGATCAGGTGATAGCCACGGCTGCTCATTTCCATCCGAACAAGAACGTATCCGGGCATAAAGCGACGTTCCGACGTCACTTTTTTGCCGCGACGCACTTCGATCACTTCTTCGGTGGGCACCAGCACTTCGTCAATTTCGTCGCCAAGATTGGCCTCTATGACGGCCGTTCTGATCTGCTCGGCAACTTTCTTCTCGAAGTTCGAGAGAACGCTTACCGAATACCAACGCTTGGCCATGCCACTTCCACCTTGTCTGCCCGTCCGCAAATGCGTCCGAATGTCCTGTATTTCCAGACGGTTAACCCGCCATTCCCGGAACAAAAAACAGCGCGCAACCCGAATCGCTGCGCGCCTTTGTTCGTTTGGATTGGCGCGGGATACCCGGCCACGGGCCCAAACTCAAGGGAATTCCGTCACTTATTTGGGTTGGCGTCAAACGCCAGTGACGATTGCCGTCAGACCAAACCGGATCGCCATGTCGACCAAACTGAAGAAGGTTGCGGTCAGCGCGGCCATGATAAACACCATGATCGTGGTCAATACCACTTCACGCCGGGTAGGCCAAACCACCTTGGCGACTTCTGCGCGCACCTGTTGCAGGAACTGGATTGGATTCATCGTGGCCATTGATTTGTTTTCCGCGTGTGTCTGATTGGATTTGAATGCTGGTCAGATACGCGCATCGGGCGCGGATTTCAAGCACCAACCCCGCAGGATGCACCGTGGATTATCCCGGGAAACGCTTGGCAGGAGTTGGGGGACTCGAACCCACGACCCTCGGTTTTGGAGACCGATGCTCTACCAACTGAGCTAAACTCCTCAAGCAAGGCTTCGGTTACGGCAGGCGGGGCGGGAAATCAAGGGGGAATGCACCGGACTTGTGGCAAACCGCGCCCTGCGGCACAGTTGGTTTGGGATTGGACAGAAGGTGCCGCCAGCAGATGGAAAGAACTGACATCGCGGCACAGATCGCGGCATTTGCAGCGTGCCCTTGGCGGGATACATCGGACGTGGATATGGCGGCGGCTTTGGCCGTGCCGTCGATGCTGACACATCAGGAAAGCCAGCTTTATCATTGGATTGGTCTGAATGCAGCAGGCATCGGGGCCACGATTGATCTGGGGGCCTTTGCAGGCGGTTCCGCCGCGCGGTTGTTACAGGGGCTGCATTTGGGGGGCAAGCCACATCATTTGCACGCCTATGACCGCTTTACCGCCAGTGCCGACGCCCGCGCGCGGCATTTGTCGCCGGGTGGCGTGGCCCTGACAACGCAAGTGGATATCTTGCCACTGGTGCAGCAGTTGCTGACCCCGTGGCAGGCGAACCTTACCCTGCATCCCGGCGATATCGCCGCACAGATCTGGCCGGGCGATCCGGTTGAGATTTTGGCGGTTGATGCAGGCAAAAGCCCAAAACTGGCCGATCACATCGCAGCGCAGTTTTTTGGGGCGATGGTGCCGGGGCGGTCTTTGGTGATCCAGCAGGATTTTCTGCATGCCACGCAACCGTGGTTGGCGGTGCAGATGCAGCGATTGGCAGGGTATTTCACGCCTTTGGTGCATGTCTCGCCCGATTGCGTGGTGTTTTTATGCACCTTGCCGGTGGATGCCCCGGCGATTGCCGCGGCGCGAACCGATGGGTTGACGGATGACGCGCTGATCGCGGGCGTTCAGGCCGCCGCACAAACCTTTGCGCCGCTGATCAAGCATCGCCGATTTTACGCGATGATCGCCAAAATCCGCGCCAATCCAGGTGTTCGCGTGGCATGGCAGATGCGGAATGGGTAAAGGTGCTGCCCGCCGCAGGGGGATGCGGCGGGCAGCATGGTTGGTTCAGATCGTTCCTGCCGCCATTTCGGCTGCAATATGATCGGCCTGCCGGATGGCAAGGGCCACAATCGTCAGTGTCGGGTTTTCGGCCGCCCCGGTGGTGAACTGCGATCCATCCGAGATGAACAGGTTCGCGATATCATGGGTTTGGCCCCATTTGTTCACCACGCCATCCGCCGCGTTTTCCGACATCCGGTTGGTGCCAAGGTTGTGCGTTGACGGATAAGGCGGCGTTGGGAACACGCGGGTTGCGCCCACGGCCTTGTAGATTGCAGTGCCACGTTCATACGCAAAGTTGCGCATGGCAATGTCATTGGGGTGATCCGAGAAGTTCACGTTCGGCGATGGCAGGCCAAACTGATCAAGCTGATCGACATTGATCGTGATGCGGTTGGTGGCCTGCGGCATATCTTCGCCCACAATCCACATGCCGGCCATGTTTTCATAGCTGTCCAGCGCCGAGGTAAACTCCCGTCCCCAGCTGCCCGGATCAAGGAACGCCGCCATGAACGGCAGACCCAGCGAAAGCGTTTCCAATTCGAACCCGCCGGCAAATCCGCGCGCCGGATCGTGGCGTGCCTCATCTTGAATGACGCCCGCCATTGTGGTGCCGCGCCACATCTTCACCGGCTTGTCGAACACACCGTAAACCGAGCCCGTGACGTGGCGCATGTAGTTGCGCCCAACCTGATCGGACGAATTGGCCAGACCGTTGGGAAACAGGTCGGATTTTGAGTTCAACAAAAGACGCGGGCTTTCGATGGTGTTACCGGCAAGGCAGACAATACGGGCCAGTTGACGCTGTTCTTTGCCATCGGCATCGAAATAGACCACGGCCGTAACTTTGCCGGTGGCGTCATGTTCGATCTTGGACACATGGCAGCGTTCGCGCACTTCCAAATTGCCAGTGGCCTCGCCAAGCGGAATTTCCGTATAGGCGGTTGACCATTTGGCCCCCCATTTACAGCCCTGAAAGCAAAAGCCGGTTTGCTGGCAGGCCGGGCGTTCACCATCATCGCGGCTTTGGATGGCCATATTACCGGTGTGAACTTTTTTATAGCCAACCGCCAAAGCGCCCTTTTCCAGCACTTTATAGTTGTTGTTGCCGGGCAGACCGGGACGGTTACCTGTGCGGGTGACGCCCATCTTTTCTTCGGCCTTGTCATACCAAGGGGCCATTTCCGCGCCGTCAATCGGCCAATCCAGCAGGTTCGCGCCCTCAACCGCGCCGTAGTTGGTCAAGGCTTTCCATTCGTGATCCTGAAAGCGCAAGCTGGCCCCGGCCCAATGGGTGGTGGTGCCGCCGACAGCTTTGACAATCCACGATGGCAACCCTGCGAAATCTTTGGCAACGCGCCAATCGCCGCTGGTGGTGCGTTTGTCGACCCAGGCCAGTTGGGAAAAGCTGTCCCATTCATCATTAAGATAGTCTTCGGGCAAATAGCGCCCGCCCGCCTCAAGTGCGACAACCTTGACGCCCTTTTGGGCCAACTCATTCGCCAGCGTGCCGCCACCCGCGCCTGTGCCGATGATGACAACGACCGATGCGTCGCTTAGTTCATATTTCGCAACCATGATTTATGCCCCCCTTAAAGCCAAGCAATGTCGTCAAAGCCACGGTTGATGTAACCGCCCTGGCTAAAGCTTTCGCCTTCATAGCCAAACAGCGGCCAGACGGCTTTTTGGTTATAAAGACCGGTGACCAGACCGCCCCGGATTTTCTGGAAAAACGCTGAATTTTCCATGCCGCGTAGCAATGCCACGCGGTCATCTTCCCAACCAACGGCGATATAGCTTGCATGCCCTTTGCCCATAGCGGCGGCGTCCAGCATCGCCACACCTGCCGCGATATCTGCTGCATGGTCGGGGCTGTCATACCCTTTGACTGCGATGGCATAAAATTCGTCGGCAATCCGGTCATGCGGATAAATGTCGCGCGCCATCTGAATCAGCGTCGCCATCTGTTCGGGCGTGATCGTGGTCACTTCCAATGCCCAAGCCGCATCGGGTGCTGCGATAAAGCCCACGCCGGTGACAGTCAGCGCGCCAGCCATTACGGCGCGCGTCAGCAAGGCGCGGCGCGTCAGGCCAGTTCCTTTAAGTGTTGTCATAGCTTCCTCCCTTAAAACTGCGTTTAGGCGGGGACGTCAGACGAATCTGCCGCCCCTTTGCAAAACCTCGATCTGATAGCCATCGGGGTCTGCGATGAAGAAAAACCGGGCGATCAACGCGCCAGCATTATTGAAATCCACCAGTTTGCGCGGGGTTAGCCCGGCTGCTGTCATGCGGGCATGTTCGGCATCTACGTCCGAAACACTGACGGCCAGATGGCCATAGCCATCGCCCAGATTATACGGATCGGTGCGGCCTTTGTTGAC
>JANNAT010000014.1:0-3475 GCA_031384605.1 Cypionkella sp. | reverse complement strand
TCGGCGATCCGGTCCATGTCTTTGACCAGTTCCTCGATCTCGCGTACGCGACCAACCTGAATGTGCCGAAGGCCCAGCTTCGGCACGACGCCAGCACGTAGGGCCTGAACGATCGCGTCCCGTTCCCGGGGTTTCAGCTTCGACATCTCATTTCTCCTTATCGAACGTATCCGCCAGCGCGTCGGCGATATCCGGGGACACGTCATAGCCTTCATATTCTTCCAACAGTGCTTCGTCGTGAACTCCGAAAGCCCATTCGTTCACCGTCTCCAGCGCACCTGCTGCCATCAACCCATGCCGTGCTGTCAATTCGACGAAGTCCTCTTCTGTCCAGTGCGGGCGCGTAATCACATCGCGGACGAGGGCGGTGTGTTTTGCATCGAGACCTGCGAGGGCTGAAGGCGTCGCCGTGCTTTCATCATCATCGGGCGTGTCCGTTGTGAAGATGTTGGCCAGAACCGCCGAGACCCGATCTGTGTCCTGCCGGATACTGGCGATGCGGGCGGCATCCAGCCTTTGGGCGGACGCCTCGGGCTCTGCAGGGATCGCTTCGCCCGGAGCGCCAGGCTGTGCCAGGCGAACGCGCATCGGCGTATCTGGAACCTCACCTGCATGCAGATCGGAATAGACAAGGTTCGGGTCCAATCCGAGGGCACGATAGATTTTTTCGATCCCGGCGACCTCTTCAGTCGAGACAATGCCATCCGCATGTGCCGCGGCCACCAGTGCAGCACGAATGGCTGACTGCTGGTCCGCTCCAGTTTCCTTGAGCTTGCGTCGCAACAGTGTCAGATCGGGCGGCACAGCGATGAACCATGTAAGGTTGGCCCCTAGACGCTTTCGCTCGTGATCGGTCAGCTGCGCGACTGATCGGGTCTGCGCTTCGAGGTTGGTCTTTTCAATGTCGGAAATTGCCCCGTCGGCGTGCGCGACGAAAGTTGCCAGAGCCAGTTCCATCAGCGCTGCCTTGTAGGGCGTCGATACATCCTCAAGCTCTTCAACCGGGCCGCCAAGGTCGAACAGGACCACCGGTTCATTCAGTGCCGGGGACCGCAGCGCAAAGCGTGGGTCTGGAGCCAGACCGAACCCGATCCGCGCCAGTGCATCCGCTGCGCCAGTTAGCTGGCGCTTGCCCAATTGTTCGGGCCGTTCACCCTCGAGGCGCTCCAAGACTTCGCTTACAGGCACCAAGCCGCCAGCTTCAACTACAGCACCCGCCCAAGTTCTGATCTCCTCCAGCTCCTTTGATGGGAACAACTGGCGCAGGTTTTGAGGCAAAAGCGCATAAGCCTCGACGCTACCGCGCCCGTCGGGGTTGCGGCCAAGATATCGGCTGAACTTCTCCAGCTCCTCCATGACGGCATCAGCGATTTCCTGCGCGATTTCTACTGGCTTACGCAGGCCGGAAATGTCCGGAATCGGCATGCCATCGCTGGTTGGGGTCACCGTACCTTCGAATTCGCGCGAGGCTGCCTGATAGCTTGCCTTGAGGGCAGGTCTGGGCTTGGTAACCTTTAGGCCCTGTGGAAACCGTTCATTGAAACGCAGCCGGAACAAAGCTATGAACTCGTCGCCGCAACGCTTGGCCGAGGTACGCAAATTCTTCTCCGGGTGGCAGAGGAACCAGCTCAGAACCCACTCTGCACCCAAGTTCTCACCTTTCTGAAGGCGCGCGCCGATGGCCAGCTTGACCGAAAAGGGCACATCCCAACCGGGATTCTCAAAGACTGGCTGGATGGCCCCGAACTCCGTGATCGCGACAAGGGCGAACTCGATGAATTCCCTCAAATATCGCTGCGCCGAATAGTTACCGGAAAAAACCTCAACCAGCCGTCGAGCCTCATCAAGAAGATCACGCTTTTCGTCAAGACTCGGAGCGTCGACAAAAAAGCGCCGTTCCAACCCGTAAAAATACAGGAACATATAGCCCGGGTTGTAAGAGCCGTCCGCTCTGCCTGCCGCAAGCCACTCCAGATACGTGGCCCTGCATTCGGGTGGGATGCTGGAATAGCTGGGCCAATATGGCATGCCGGTTCCTGCTTTGTCATTTCCCACGCGAGCCACAGGAAGGGTCGGATCAATGTATGCCCGACACTTCTCGCCGAAACCGTGTCGGCTTATTGTCGGCGGCGTACCGACATAGACCATCCCGCCTATATCGCGCCCGCACACAGATACCGTCTGCCCTTTGGGAACCCAACCTTGATGTTGGTTGTATTTTTCTTGGGGTCCGGTTTTTGGGCGGGCAACGTCGCCAAAGGGCACAAATGTCGAAGGCGCAGGTGTTACAAAAGCCATGCCTTGCGCTGTTTTTTCGGCATCCTTTTCAGCGGAGATGGCAGCCATCCCGGTTGCGGAATCGCGGTTCTTTTGCACCACTGCGGCAATGTCCAACTGCTGCCATTTGCCAGAATTGGCTGGTGCGCTGGCAGAAGGTGCGTCTTCCGAGGGACGCTGCTGATCCGTCATACCTAACCGCAGGGTTGTCGCCGGAGCTACGACCGAAGGACTTCGAAAGATTCTCGGCACGATAGCCTCCGGTTGAGTAACTGAAGTCTTCGCTAGGCGGCCGGCACGACGCTTCTCGTACCACCAGACCATGATTGCCGGAGCAACAAACGAAAAGAGAACAAAATAGTCACCGCTGACGGGCTTTATAAAAATTCCCGCCAAGACAAAGGAAACGAAGAAAAAGAGGGCATAGAAAAAAACGATTCGTAAGAACTTCAAGGCTGTCCCCTCGCAATAGCATTGACACGGCGATGCTATAGTTTGCGCCAGCCCTTTCCAACCCTTAGGTGAGCGCAAAGCGCGATGAGAAGAAGATCGATGCACTTTGCTTCCAGCCGAAGGGCTTCGCCGTTGCAGGTCTACTCCCCGTCGTGGCTGTGTCGATCTCGGCGCAAGCCGCTAACCCATTGATATGACTATCCGGAATTGCCCACACCGCTTCAATTCCGGTCTCTGCCTGTATTCCGCCCCCTCTGGTGTGCTCTGACTTGATAACCGCGCGGGTCTACGCCTGTGTCGGGAGGCAAGGAGTCCGGACACATGGTCAACCGACTGAAACTGAATGAGAAAGCCCTGCGCGACGCGGAGCCGAAGCCGGGGATCAGCTACCAGGTCTTCGACACCGAGGTGATCGGCTTTGCCGCCCGAATTCAAGCCTCGGGCGCGCGCACCTTCACCATCGACTACCGCCATGCGGGACGGCAGCGGCGTATGAACATCGGGCGCTGGCCGGAATGGAGTGTGACCGCCGCGCGCGAACGCGCCAAGGAACTGCGCCGCGCCATTGACGAGGGGCGGGATCCTCTGGCGGTGAAGGAAGGGTTCCCGGTGGCGGCGGGCCCGGCCTCTCCTTTGGTGCTGCTTGCCTGAAACATCAATGAAATAAGGGGTGGAATTGAAAGTCGGGTTTCAATTCCGGTCTCTTCCTGTATTCCGCCCCTCGCGATCTGCTTCACTGACCCTG
>JANNAT010000001.1:0-8941 GCA_031384605.1 Cypionkella sp. | reverse complement strand
AGCGGCTTACGCCGCGTCCTCGTCCAGATCAACTTTCGCGGTCGCAACCACTTCGCGGGCATCGTAATGGCCACAAGACGGGCACACGTGATGCGGGCGCTTCAACTCGCCGCAGTTGGAACAATCTTGTGGGTTTCCTGCAACCAATGCGTCATGCGCACGACGCATGTTGCGCTTGGAAGAGGTGACTCGGTTCTGTGGGACTGCCATGTCGCACCCTTTGATAGTGGGGGACATGCCCCAGATTTTACTTTGATTTCAGGCACCTGTCACAAACCAAGGGGTTGGCGGCAAAGCCCTGAACAAGGCGCGGAACATAGTCAGATTTCGGCGGTGCGCAAGCCCCTTTGTGGTTGGGTGAAGGGGGCTGTGTTTTCGATGTCGATTGCCGGGCTTATTCTGACGCCGGACCCGGTTTTTTCATCAGATCAGCCAATCCCGCCAAGCCCGCAAATGGCTTTAACGCTTCATCGGTCAACGGCACGGCACCCGGCGGTGTGGCCACCAAAGCCCCAAGATCAACGCCTTTGGCGCGCGGATAAAGCGGCAGAGCCAGTGCCAAGGCCTCAATCGCCACTGCGGCCACGTCGATCACTTCGGGAAGTGATTCCGCATCATCCCCCAGCATTTCCACCTCGTCGCCCTTTGGATCTTCGAAATCATGCCGGTAATTGCGTTCTACGCGGTCTTTCAACCGCGACGTCACAGGGGCCAATGAAATGGAACAAGGCTGCACCACAAGGGCGGTCAGATCGGCGCGCAAGGCGACGTCTATGCGCCCCATCGGCTGTAATTCGCCTTTCAGAACAAATTCCGGCAGATCAAGCAGCCCCAGAACCTGTGCAATGGATGCCCGTGCAGCCTGATCTGGCGCAAAAGTAAACCGGATGGTCTTTCGCCCTGAAACCGCGCCACTGCGATAGGGCTGGCTGGGCAAATCAAAGGAATTTGGCGCAGTTTCCGTCATATGGTTGCCTACCTAGACTGCGGAAATCCCGCAATTTTGCCCCAAGTTGAGGCCATTGTGATGTGCCAGACCGCGTTCCATTCTTGAACAGAGCCGCGAGCTGTCGTAAGCCACCATACAATAGTCGTTGGCAGCGTGTGCAGTTTCTCTCGATACTGGTCAGGAAAGACTGGCGCAAGAGAGCCTGTTCATGGCTATAATCAACGGGCAGGCCAAGGGCCAAGGGCAGGGATGACGCATTTGACGAACAGCTTTGGTCTGAATTTGGCATTTTGGCGTATGCTGGTGGGCATCATAGGGCTGGCGGTGCTGATAACCGGCTGCGCCGCTACATACCGCAATCATGGCTATGTTCCGTCAGATGAAGATCTGGCGCGCATTGAGGTTGGCGTTGACACCCGCGAGACCGTGGCGGTTGAAGTGGGCCGCCCATCGGCTGCGGGGCTGTTGAACGATGTCGGTTGGTATTACGTGCAAAGCCGGTGGAAACACGCCGGTGCGTTTTCACCCAAGGAAGAGAACCGTCAGGTGGTTGCGATCACCTTTACCGAAGACGGCGTCGTTGAAAACGTCGAACGCTTTGGTCTGGAACAAGGGCGCGTTGTTGCCCTGTCGCGCCGGGTGACGGAGTCGAACATCAAGGGGCTTAGCTTTTTGTCGCAGCTTTTGGGCAACATCGGCAAGCTGCGCGCGGATCAGCTGATCGAGTGATCCGCGCTGCGGGCGTCAATCTTCGGCGTCAAACCGTAAGGCCACACCGTTCATGCAATAGCGCAGGCCGGTAGGCTTTGGCCCGTCTGGAAACACATGCCCCAGATGTGCGTCGCATCTGTTGCAGTGCACTTCGGTGCGGGTCATGAACCAGCCCTTATCGACCGACTCGGCAACTGTCTCACCGTCCAGCGGGGCCCAGAACGACGGCCACCCGGTGCCGCTGTCAAACTTTGTGGCCTGATCAAACAGCGGCGCATCGCAGCAGATACAGTGATAGGTGCCCGCGTCTTTGGCAAAGGCATCGTTGGAAAATGCGCGTTCCGTGCCGTGCTGGCGCGTGACTTTATAGGCCAGCTCGGACAGTTGCGCACGCCATTCGGCATCTGACTTGATCACTTTATCCATTTTATTCTCTTTCAGGCTGACTTGCGGCGGCGGTAACTCCAGCGCAAACATAGGCGGCGCGCCGGGTGTTTCCAAGCGTGATATGGATCAAGTCTGCGGGAGCGGGTTGCAAGTGCGGGCACTTTTGGCGGGCAGATATGAAGCGCGGCTTGCCCGCGATGCCACTGACCTCGCGCAAGCGATGCACTTGCGCAATTTGTCGTTTCGCCATGGCCGGGCGGCTGCGCATGATCACGATGCGTTTGACAGCGACTGTCTGCATATCTTGATCCGTGATACGTCGTGCGAGCTGTTGGTTTGCTGCTATCGCGTGCTGCTGCTTGCGGGGGCGCGCGATCTTGGGCGCAGCTATTCGGCGCAGTTTTATGATCTGGCGCGGCTGGCTGGGTTTGGCGGCCCGATGCTGGAACTGGGGCGGTTTTGCGTGCATCCCGATCATCCCGATCCCGATATCCTGCGGCTGGCCTGGGGGGCGCTGGCGCGGCTGGTGGATGATGTGCAGGCGACGCTGCTGTTCGGGTGCTCATCTTTCGACGGCGCGCATGGCCCTGATCACGACGCGGCGCTGTTGCAATTGCGCGCCGCCCATCTGGCACCTGCGATTTGGCGACCGTTGCCACTTGCGCCGCAGATCTATGACTTTGGCGCGCGGCTTACGGGCCAAACCGCAGATCCGCGCGCCGCGATGCGCGCCATGCCACCGTTGCTGCGCACCTATCTTGCGATGGGCGGTTGGGTCAGCGATCATGCGGTGGCTGACAGTGATCTGAACACCTTGCACGTCTTTACCGCCGTGGAAATTGCCAAAATCCCCGCCGCCCGCGCACGGGCCTTGCGCGCAATCGCCGGATAAGCCGCAGTTTACGCAAAAACCCGCCTCAGGTGGCGTTGACCTTAGTCGCGCAGCCCCCTAGATCACCGCGGATGGCACGCATTCCCCTTCTTCAGCTTTCCGGCATCTCGCTTACCTTTGGTGGCAACCCGATCTTTGATGATCTGGACCTTGTGGTGCAACCCAATGACCGGGTGGCCTTGGTCGGGCGCAACGGCTCTGGCAAATCCACCTTGATGAAGGTGATGGCGGGGTTAAGCGAGGCTGATCGCGGCATTCGCGTGGTGCCACCGGGCGTCACTGTGGGCTATATGGAACAAGACCCTGATCTGTCGGGGTTTGAAACGCTGGGCGATTACGCCGCATCCAACCTGCCCGACGGCGAAGAATACAAAGTGCCGATGGTGGCCGAAGGCTTGAAATTCAATCCCGACACCCCCGTCGCCACCGCCTCGGGGGGGGAACGTCGCCGTGCAGCCTTGGCCAAACTGCTGGCCGAAGCCCCCGAACTGATGCTGCTGGATGAGCCGACTAACCATCTGGACATCCACGCCATCGAATGGCTGGAAGCAGAATTAACCAATACCCGCACCGGATTTGTTCTGATCAGCCACGACCGGGCGTTCTTGCGGGCGCTGTCCAAAGCCACGCTTTGGGTGGATCGCGGCCAAGTGCGTCGGCGCGAATCCGGGTTTGAAGGGTTCGAGGAATGGCGCGAAACCGTCTGGGCCGAAGAAGACGATGCCCGCCACAAACTGGATCGCAAAATCAAGGCCGAGGCGAAATGGGCCGTTGAAGGCATATCGGCGCGGCGCAAACGCAACCAAGGCCGGGTGCGCGCACTGGCGGCCCTTCGCGATGAACGCGGCAGCCAGATCCGTCGTCAGGGCACTGCGGCGATGGAATTTGACGCAGGTCAACAATCAGGCAAGCGGGTGATCGAGGCGAAAAGCATTACCAAAATCTTTGGTGACAAACAAATCGTCCAAGGCTTCGATCTGCGCGTGCTGCGCGGGGATCGGGTGGCGTTTGTTGGCCCCAATGGGGTGGGCAAAACGACGCTCTTGAAAATGCTGACCGGCGAGTTGGCCCCGGATGCGGGCACCGTTACCCTTGGCACAAACCTTGAGATCGCCGTTTTCGATCAGGCCCGCGCGAAACTCGACCCCGAGGCAACCCTGTGGGACAGCCTGACCAATGATCCGATGATGCGGGTATCAGGTGCCTCTGATCAGGTGATGGTGCGCGGCAACCCCAAACATGTGGTCGCCTACCTCAAAGATTTCCTGTTCGACGAACGTCAGGCCCGCGCGCCGGTGAAATCGCTGTCGGGCGGCGAAAAGGCGCGGCTGTTGTTGGCGCGATTGATGGCGCAACCGTCCAACCTGCTGATTTTGGATGAACCTACCAACGATCTGGATGTCGAAACGCTTGATCTGCTGCAAGACATCCTTGGCGATTACGATGGCACGGTGCTGTTGGTCAGCCACGACCGCGATTTCATCGACCGCATCGCCACCACCACGGTGGCACTGGAAGGCAACGGCATGGCCACGGCTTATCCCGGAGGCTGGTCAGATTATGCCCGCCAACGCGGCGAAGGGGCGGCTGAGACGCCAACCAAACCAAGGGGATCAACCCCCGTTGGAAAACCCGCGGGCAAAAAGGCCCAAGGTTTAAGCTTTTCAGAACGCAACCGGCTTGGCGCCTTGCCAGATATTATTTCGGGACTTGAAACTGAAATTTCGCGCCTTTCCGAAGTCTTGGAAGGCGAGGATATGTTTTCCCGCGATCCGGTGAAATTCCGCAAAGGATCCGAGGCGCTGGCCGACCGTCAAGCAGCACTGGTCAAAGCCGAAGCCGAATGGCTGGCGTTGGAAGAGCGCGCTGACAGCTAGACAGCCAATCCAGACAATACCCCTAAAATTTGTCTAAAATTGCGTTTCATCTGTTCAAAAATATCCCACGGGGGAGTCCCAAAAGTGCCAACTTTTTGGGCGGGGGTGTGAAACCCCCGTCTTTTTTGTCAGCCCCAAAAACCGGCTACCACTTGCCCGTTGCCCCGCCGCCCGATGATCCGCCACCGCCAAAGCCGCTGCTGCCGGAACTGCTTGGGCTGCTCAATCTGGAAATTGCATAAGGCATCTGCTGCTCGCGCTGGCACGACGAACACCGCGTCGTTTGCATCCCGTGCCCCGCCGACGTTCGGGTTGCGGCCAGATCGACAACCCTGCTGCGGGTCTGGCTGCGCGCGCCGCACGACGGGCAACGCGTCCACCGCGTGACGACATCCCCGATCTGGCGATGCCCGGCAATCGCGGCAATGGCAGCAGCGACAAGGCCAAAAAACCCAAACACCGGGTAAAGGATCCAACTGTCATCGGTGACCAGATCTTGCGGCGGCGTTTTGGCGGCAAAGGGTTTAGCGATCCGCTCGATCACGCCCGCCACAGCCGCCCCAATCCCGGCAGGATAATCACCCTCCTTGAACAGCGGCAAAACATCGCGGTCCATCACCCGTTGCGCCAGCCCGTCATAAACCGGATCATAGCCCGCGCCCAAAGCGATCCGCATTTCCCGATCGTCTTTGGCGATCAGGATCAACACGCCGTCGTTGCGGGTGGCGTCGCCAATCCCCCAGGAATTGAACAGCTTTTTACCATAAGTTTCAATACTTTGACCGGACCCACCAAAATCAGAAATCCGCCCCATGGTGGCCAGCGTGATATGCACGCCTGTCTGATTTCGCGCCGCCCTTAACGTGGCGGTCAGATCCGTTTCCTGTTCAGGCGTCAGCAGATTGGCGTAATCCGACACTGTGTCGGTCAACGGCTGGGGCAGGGTTTGCGCCATGCCCATCGCCGGGAAGATGAAAGCCAGGATCAATATGCGCAGCATGGACTACCTCAATACCTCGGACACAACGGTTATCCCCACCATGACATCATTGCGCGTGGCGTCAAACGTTCCGAAGGGCCAACAGCGCGTCCGGCTTTGCCCGCCACGCAGGCGCGCTTTTCAAAAGCAGCAATGCACCACGCCCGAAACCCATCCATTCTGGCTTAAACATCCATCTTGCTCGCCTGACCGCCCAAACTCGCCTGCAACTTCTTCGACAAACCACCCCGGATCAGCCGATAAGAAATCGTCATCCGTTCATATAGTTCATCCTCCGAAACCAGCCCCCACGGCAGCCGCACCCATGAGGCGTGAAAATACGGTGCCCGAATGGCGCGGCCCATTTCGATCAACAATTGCGCGGTCTCCACATCGGCGCATTTCACCGAAACGCCGTCATCCATCACGCCGACAACGGCAAACATTTTGCCGCCAACCTTCCACGCCTCATGCCCACCACCCCAGGGGTCGGACACTTCGGCACCGGGCAGCGTCGCGGCATGGGCATTTACAAGGGCGCGGGTCATGGCGCGATGATGCGGGGGCAGGCGCGTCAGGTCAACGGGGCAGGGCGGTCACCCATCAGATAGCGCGGGCCTTTGCCATGCGCGCCCGCGCGGTCGGCAGGGTTCCAAAGCGCACAGGTGTCAAGTGACAAGCACCCGCAACCGATGCAGCCGTCCAGCTTGTCGCGCAATTGCGTCAGGGCTGCGATGCGGGCGTCAATGTCGCGGCCAAACTGTGCAGAAATCACGGTCCAATCCGCCCGGTTCGGCGCGCGGCCTTGCGGCAAGGCCTGCAACGCCGCCCCGATTCGCGCCAACGGGAACCCCAGGCTTTGCGCTATCATCACAAACGACAGCCGCCTGATATCAGCGCGGTCATACCTGCGATGCCCGCCCGCGTTGCGCAAAGGTGCGATCAGCCCCAGCGTTTCATAATGCCGGATTGCGGGCACCGACAACCCGGTGCGCGCCGCCAGATCGCCGATGGCAAGGCCGTTCTTGGGCATCAGATTCTCCTTGATCTACAGTGGACTTGAGGTTTTATACCAGAAGCTGCGATGAAAAAGGAGCAAATCATGGCGGCAATTTTGGAACATGTGAACGTGACGGTTTCCGATCCGGCAGCAACTGCGGCGCTGTATGGGCGGTTGTTTGGCTGGACTGTGCGCTGGCAGGGGGCATCAATCCACGGCGGCCATACGGTGCATGTCGGCACGGGCACGCAGTATATCGCGCTTTACCGTGGCCCGGGCGATCAGGCGGGCCGCGACGACAGTTACGTTGCTTGCGGTGCGTTAAATCATATTGCGCTGATCGTCGATGATCTGGATGCGGTTGAAGCCTTGGTTATGGCGGAAGGTCTGGCGACCCATAGCCATGCCGATTATGATCCGGGGCGCAGGTTTTATTTTCACGATACTGACGGGATTGAATACGAACTGGTCAGCTACGGCTGACCCAAACGCCAAGCTTGCCCGGCGCGGTCGGGCATGCTACCCCAAACCCATGAAGACACACGCAACCATTCGGATTTGCTGTATTCCCGGCTGACACAACGTCACGCGGGGGTTTCTTCTTGTTCACCACAAAGTTGAGACTGCACCCCGCAACAGGGACTGCACAAACCACTTTGGGGTAAGACCATGACGAAGATCCGGCTGCACAACACCAAGACGCGGACGAAACAGGATTTCACCCCGATTGATGATCAAAACGTGCGGATGTATGTCTGCGGCCCCACGGTGTATGACCGAGCGCATCTTGGCAACGCGCGGCCCGTGGTGGTGTTTGACGTGCTGTATCGGCTTTTGCGCCATGTCTACGGGCCAGATCACGTCACCTATGTGCGCAATTTCACCGATGTCGATGACAAAATCAACGCCGAAGCCCTGCGCCGGCAACAGGCCGGCGATACCCGCAGTCTTGAGGCGTTGATCCATGAGCGGACGGATGAAACCATCGCTTGGTATCACGCTGATATGGACGCGTTGGGCGCGCTGCGGCCGAATTTTGAGCCGAGAGCGACCGAGTTTATCGCGCCAATGGTGGCGATGATTGAGGGTTTGATCGCATCGGGCCACGCTTATGCAGTGCAAGGCCATGTGCTGTTTCGTGTACGTTCGTACAAGAGCTATGGCGCGCTGTCGGGACGGTCGGTTGACGACATGATCGCAGGCGCGCGGGTGGAAGTATCGCCCTTCAAAGAAGATCCGATGGATTTCGTTTTGTGGAAACCGTCAAATGAAGATGAGCCGGGCTGGAACAGCCCATGGGGCCGGGGCCGTCCGGGCTGGCATATCGAATGCTCTGCTATGGCAGATGAATTGCTGATGAAAGACCTGCCCGAGGATCAGAAATCCTTCGACATTCACGCGGGCGGCTTGGATTTGCAGTTTCCCCACCATGAGAATGAAATTGCGCAGTCGGCCTGCGCCCACCCCAAAGGCGGGTTCGCCAATGTGTGGATGCATAATGAGATGCTGCAGGTTGAAGGTAAGAAGATGTCCAAAAGCTTGGGCAATTTCTTTACGGTAAGGGATTTGCTGGATCAGGGTGTGCCGGGGGAGGTGATCCGGTTTGTGTTGCTCAGCACGCATTATGGGAAGCCGATGGATTGGACGGCGGAGAAGGCTATCTCTGCGCGCCATACTCTCAAAGCTTGGTTTCGGGGGACTGATGGCATCACCGCGTCAAGCGAGGTTCCGAAGGATGTGCTGAACCTTCTTTCCAACGATCTTAGCACTGCAGGAGCAATCTCCGAAATGCATGGTTTGAGCCACAGAGATGATTGGGCAGGCTTAAAAGCAGCTATGAATTTGATTGGTTTTCCAGAAGCTGAATCAATTGAGTGGTTCCGAGAAGACATGAACATGGCTTCGTTTAACTATCTCCCTTATTCGCCGAAGCTCAGGGAACTTCTCGCCCGGTGGCAGGCGCTTAGAAATCAGCGGAACTACGAAGCGGCAGATGAACTCAAAAGGAAAATCGAGGATTGTGGGATCAAGCTGTCAGTTAGTATCGCAGGTCCAGATGCTACCGCTACAGACGATTTCTCTCCCTCTAAACTTGAGGTACTGAATTGAACGTCAACCACAGCGCAGCCCCGGACTTGATCCGGGG
>JANNAT010000048.1:0-16392 GCA_031384605.1 Cypionkella sp. | reverse complement strand
CAGGAACTGACCGTCGCCGCCCTGATGGAAGAAAACCGTGACCATATTTATCACGCCGCCATGCTTGATCCGCATACGGCGGCAGAGTTGGATTTGCGTCAGATCAAATCGCTGGTGGATGATCTGATCACCGCCCACGGCGATTGGCTGCCCGCTTGGTTGCGAAACCGCAAAGCCGCGTAATTTCATTTTGGCCTAAATACTCCCGCCGGAGGCTCTTTCTAAATGACAAAAACCCGCCGCAGCCAGAACTGGTATGGCAAGCTGGATAAAGACGGCTTTATCCACCGCTCTTGGATGAAAAATCAGGGCTTTCCGGATCATGTGTTCGATGGCCGCCCCATAATCGGCATTTGCAACACATGGTCGGAACTGTCGCCTTGCAATTCCGGCCTGCGCGATCTTGCCGAAGGCGTCAAACGCGGCGTGTGGGAGGCGGGCGGTTTTCCGGTGGAATTCCCGGTCACGTCCTTGGGCGAGGCCCAGATGAAACCCACCGCGATGCTGTTTCGCAACTTGCTGGCCATGGACGTCGAAGAATGCCTCCGCGCTTACGGTATCGACGGCGTGGTGCTGCTGGGCGGTTGCGATAAAACCACGCCGGGCCAGTTGATGGGGGCGGCATCGGTCGATTTGCCGTCGATCGTAGTGTCATCCGGCCCGATGCTGAACGGCAAATGGCGGGGCAAAGATATCGGATCAGGCACCGATGTGTGGAAGTTTTCCGAAGCGGTGCGCGCGGGCGAGATGACGTTGAAAGACTTCATGGCGGCAGAATCCGGTATGTCACGCTCCAAAGGTGTGTGCATGACAATGGGCACCGCATCCACCATGGCCTCGATTGTTGAGGCGATGGGCATGTCGCTGCCCACCAACGCCGCCCTTCCGGCCGTCGATGCCCGCCGTATGGCGCTGGCGCATCACACGGGCCGCCGCATCGTGGAAATGGTCGAAGAAGACCTGCGCCCCAGCCAGATCCTGACCCGCGCCGCCTTTGAAAATGCCATCCTCGCCAATGCCGCCGTGGGCGGATCGACCAATGCCGTGGTGCATTTGCTGGCACTGGCGGGCCGCGTCGGGGTTGATCTCGATCTGAAAGATTTCGAACTCGGCTCTGATATTCCGCTCTTGGTCAACTGCATGCCATCCGGCAAATATCTGATGGAAGATTTCGCCTATGCGGGCGGCGTGCCGGTGGTTTTGAAAGAGTTGCGTCATCATCTGCGCCCGGCGCAGACCGTTATGGGCAAAGACATTTCCACCTATTACGAAGGTGCTGAATGCTATAACACCGACGTGATCCGCCCGTTCAATGATCCGGTCAAACCCGCCGCCGGCATTCGCGTGCTGAAAGGTAATTTGGCCCCGAATGGCGCAATCATAAAACCTTCCGCCGCCACGCCGGCCCTGCTGGAACACGAAGGTTTCGCGCATGTGTTCGAAAACATCGAAGATATGAAAGCCAATATCGACCGCGAAGATTTGCCTGTCACCGCCGATACCATCCTTGTGCTGAAAGGCTGCGGCCCAAAAGGCTATCCCGGCATGCCAGAGGTCGGCAATATGCCCATCCCGGCGGCACTGGTGAAACACGGCGTGCGCGATATGGTGCGGGTGTCCGATGCGCGGATGTCTGGCACGGCTTACGGCACGGTTATTCTGCATGTCAGTCCCGAGGCGCAGGCGGGTGGCACGCTGGCTTTGGTCAAAACCGGTGACCGGATCAGGATTTCTGCCAAAGATGGCGTGCTGGAATTACTGGTGGATCAATCCGAACTTGACGCCCGCCGCGCCCAATGGCAACCCGATCCACCGCATTACACCCGTGGATATGCGCAACTCTATGTTGACCACGTCTTGCAGGCACATCAGGGCGCTGATCTTGATTTTCTGGTGGGCAAAGACACCCGCCTTGTGACAAGGGAAAGCCATTGATGCAGCCACCCCAAAATTTTTCGAAAAATTTTGCAAGAATTTTCGAAAATTCTTGGCCCTTAGCCAACGGAACCGCCCATGAATAACTTGCCCACCTATCCCGACCTGCGCGGCGCATCCGTCTTTATCACGGGCGGCGGGTCCGGCATCGGGGCCACCCTGACCGAAGGCTTTCTGCGACAGGGGGCACGCGTGGCCTTCTGCCAAAGGTCTGATGCATCGGCGTTTTGTGACGAAATGCAAACCGCCACCGGCCATCGCCCACTGTTTTTGCCCTGCGACATCACCGATGTCACTGCCCTGCAAGCCACCATCGCGCAGGCCGCAGCGCAAAACGGACCCATCACAGTTCTGGTCAACAACGCCGCCAATGATCAACGCCACGAAACGTTGAAAACCGATGAGGCGTTTTGGGACTGGTCGATCGCCATCAACCTGAAAGCCTATTTCTTCGCCGCCCAAGCGGTCATCCCGGGCATGCAGGCGGCGGGCGGCGGGTCGATCATCAACTTCACCTCGATCAGCTATATGTTTGGCGCGGCGGGCTATCCGGTCTACACCACCGCCAATTCCGGCATAAACGGCATGACCCGCACGTTGGCGCGCGAATTTGGCCCCGACCGCATCCGCGTAAACGCCCTTGCCCCCGGTTGGGTGTTGACGCAAAAGCAAAAAGACCTTTGGGTGACCCCTGAAGGCTTGGCCGCGCATCTGGATCGGCAGTGTCTGAAAGACACGTTAGAACCGCTCGATGTGCTGGGCGGCGTGTTGTTTTTGGCCTCGAACACATCAAAGATGATGACAGGTCAGGCCATGGTAATTGACGGTGGCGTTGTGGTGACAGGATGAATGCGGGCCAATCAAACATCGACTGGATTGCGGTTGATTGGGGCACATCGAACTTGCGCGCTTGGGCGATGGGGGCGGATGGCATTGTTGATCATGCGTCATCGCCCGAAGGCATGGGCAAACTGGCGCGCGCCGAATTTGAACCCGCCTTGCTGCGACTGATAGCGCCTTGGTTGGGGGCGGCCCAAATGCCCGTTATTGCCTGTGGCATGGTGGGCAGCCGGCAAGGTTGGCATGAAGCACCTTACCGCGCGACGCCCTGCACCCCGGTGATGCCCGGCACATTGGTAGCGGTTCCGACACAAGATACCCGATTGCAAATGATGATCGCCCCGGGGCTAAAGCAAATGGCCCCCGCCGATGTTATGCGCGGCGAAGAAACCCAGATCGCCGGCGCATTGGCGCTGCTGCCGGGGTTTGACGGCGTCATTTGCCTGCCCGGCACGCATTCCAAATGGGCACATGTTTCGGCAGGCGAAGTTGTCAGCTTTCAAACGTTTTTAACCGGCGAAATGTTTGCTTTGCTGTCGGAACACTCGGTGCTTCGGCATGGCATGGCAGAGGGCGGCTGGGAAGAAGCAGCATTTGATCGGGGCGTTGCCGATGCGCTGTCACATCCAGAAAAAATAGCCGCACGATTATTCACATTGCGCGCCGAAGGTTTGATTGCGGGCCTTACCTCGGCAGCCGCCCGCGCGCGCTTATCTGGTTTGCTGATCGGAATAGAACTGGCTGCCGCAAAACCCTATTGGTTGGGCCGTCCGGTGATCTTGGTTGGAGCGCCCGCGCTTTCGGTAAACTACGCCCGCGCTTTGGCATCCCAAGGCTTGATCGCCGATCTGTTGGAAGCCACCGCTTGTACCTTATCCGGCCTTGCCACCGCGCAGGGCGCATTGCAAAAGGCTGCCGAATGACACGCAATCTGATCGCTATTCTGCGCGGTATCACCCCGCCCGAAGCTGTTGCCACTGCGCAAGCCCTGATAGATGCAGGGATTACCCGTATTGAAGTGCCGCTGAACTCACCTGACCCGTTCGCGTCGATCGCTGCCATGGCGCGGGCTTTTGGCGATCAGGCGCAGATCGGTGCGGGCACGGTATTGACGGTTCAGGCCGTGCAAGACGTCGCATCGGCTGGTGGAACCTTGATCGTGTCACCCAACTGCAACCCCGCCGTTATTGCCGCAACCAAGGCTGCGGGCCTGCAAAGCTGGCCCGGCGTGATGACCCCTAGCGAATGTTTTGCAGCCCTTGCTGCAGGGGCAGACGGGCTAAAGATTTTTCCAGCCAATCTGGTCGGGCCCGATGGTTTGAAAGCCATCCGTGCGGTATTGCCCATCGGCACGCAGGTCTACGCGGTTGGCGGGGCGGGGGTTTCAAACTTTGGCCAGTGGATTATGGCCGGGGCAGACGGCTTTGGAATTGGCACTGCCCTGTATACGCCGGGCCTGTCGGTGATCGAGGTTTCAGGCCGTGCCCGCGCGATTGTCGCAGCTTATGACCTGGCACTGCAATGATTTTTGATCAACGCCGCTGTGAATTGGGCGAGGGTCCCTTATGGCACCCTGTTCGTGAACAATTGTTCTGGTTTGACATCACCGGTAAGATGTTGTTGTCGCAAGACCGCACCGGACCCCGGCAATGGCGCTTCCCCGAAATGGTTTCCGCCGCAGGATGGGTCAGCCCCGACGTGCTGATGATCGCAGGCGAGCGCGATCTGTTCTTGTTCGATCTGCAAACCGAAAAGGTTGAATCGCTTTGCCAGTTAGAGGCCGACCTTCCCGGCAACCGCCCCAACGATGGCCGCGCCGATCCGCAGGGCGGGTTCTGGATCGGCACCATGAGCAAAACAGGCGCTTTCGCCACGGGTGCGATCTACCGCTTTTACAAAGGCGAGATCCGCAAGCTTTACAACGGCATAACCTGCCCAAATGCGATCTGTTTTACCCCAGATGGCCAAACCGCGCAGTTCACCGACAACGCACATGGCCGCGTGATGCGGGTGGCGCTTGATACACTTGGCTGGCCGAAATCCGAACCAACGCTGTTCCTCGATCTCAAGGCCCAAGGCCACGATCCTGACGGCGCCGTCATGGATACAACTGGCGTTGTGTGGATCGCCGAATGGGGCTCTGCCCGTGTCTCTGCCTATGCCCCCGATGCCACCTACCTGCGTTCAATCGCCTTTGACGCCCCGCATACATCTTGCCCCGCCTTCGGTGGCCCCGACCGTTCCACCCTGTTTTGCACCTCCGCCCTGCAGGGTATGGATGCCGCTGCCCGCACCGCCCACCCTGATGCAGGTAAAACCTTCACCGCAGCCAACGTCGCACGCGGTCAAAGTGAACATAGAGTCATAATATGAAACGCACCCTTGGCGTCTGTTACTATCCTGAACATTGGGCCGAATCCCAATGGGCCGTTGATGCTGCCCGCATGGCCAAACTTGGCCTGACTTGGGTGCGGATCGGTGAATTTGCATGGGGCCGGATGGAACCCACGCCGGGAACTTATGATTGGGATTGGCTTGACCGCGCCATCGACACTTTGGGCAAAGCGGGGTTGCGCGTTGTGCTTGGCACGCCAACCGCCACGCCGCCGCGTTGGATGCTGACCAAGCATCCCGACATGCTGGCGGTTGATCGGGATGGCAAGCCGCGTGGTTTTGGCTCGCGCCGGCATTATTGTTTCAGCCACCGGCCCTACCGCGCCGAATGTGCGAAAATCACCACCGCACTGGCGGAACGCTATGGCGGCAATCCACATGTGGCAGCGTGGCAGACCGATAATGAATACGCCTGCCACGACACAACCCTGTCGTATTCCACCGCCGCAACGCATGCATTCCGCGATTGGCTGGCACAGCGATATCAATCCCCCGACGCGCTGAACCGGGCTTGGGGAAACGTGTTCTGGTCGATGGATTACGCTGCTTTCGACGAAATCACCCTACCCAACCTGACAGTAACCGAGGCCAATCCCGCCCATGTGATGGCGCACCGCCGCTTTGCCAGCGATGAGGTGGTCAGCTTCAATCGCCTGCAAACCGACATCATCCGCAAACACAGCGCCTATCCCATTGCGCATAATTACATGGGCCAGATCACCGATTTCGACCATTTTGCCACCGGAGCCGATCTGGATATTGCGTCATGGGATGCCTATCCCTTGGGCTTTTTGTCTGATCGCCTGCCCGCCACGCCCGAACACAAACGCCGCTTTGTGCGCCAGGGTGACCCCGATTTTCAGGCCTTTCACCACGATCTGTATCGCGCCGTCGGTGGCGTTCGCAATGGTCGCGGTGCGGCCGGGGGCCGCTGGTGGATCATGGAACAGCAACCCGGCCCGGTAAATTGGGCCCCCTGGAACCCCGATCCGCTGCCCGGCATGGCGCGGCTTTGGGCGTGGGAGGCGTTTGCCCATGGCGCCGAAGCCGTGTGTTATTTCCGCTGGCGTCAGGCCCCGTTTGCCCAGGAACAAATGCACGCAGGTCTGTTGCGACCAGACTCGGCACCCGCGCAAGCCTTTGACGAAGCGGTCCAAGTTGCCAAAGAACTGGCAGCGATGCCCGATGTGGAACATTGCCCATCCGATGTAGCGCTGGTCTTCGATTACGCATCAGCCTGGGCATGGGAAACCCAACCGCAGGGTCGTGATTTCAGCTATTTCAGGCTGGTGTTCGAGGCGTATAAATCCCTGCGCCGCCTTGGCCTGAACGTCGATATTCTGCCCCCGGATACCGCCGATCTGTCGGTCTATAAGCTGGTCCTCGCCCCCGGCGTGGCCACTTTGTCTGATGCATTTCTGGCCGCTTTGGCCACCTACAAAGGCCATGCCTTGATCGGTCCGCGCACCAACAGCAAAACGGCGGAATTTTCCACGCCCGTGCCATTGCCGCCAAACCTGCCGAGGTTGGCCGCCACAATCGCCCGGGTTGAAAGTCTGCCACCGGATGTGCCCGTGCCGCTGTCCATGGGCGGTAACTTCTTGCATTGGCGCGAAAAACTGGAAACCACTGCGCAGGTGGTCGAAGCCGCAACCGATGGATGGCCCGCCCTGATCCGCGCGGGCGGGTTACATTATCTTGGCGGCTGGCCGGACGAGGCGGCCTTTACCCGGATATTGACCGCGCTTTGCCAGGAAATTGGCCTTGAAACCGATCCCCTGCCCGAAGGTCTACGCCTGCGCGATACGGCGACGCATCGGTTCATGTTCAATTACAACGCAGTCCCCGTCGAATGGGGCGGGGCCACAATTCCTGCCGCCGGGGTGCATTGGAAACTGCGATAACAGGCGTCGGGCAGAAAATTTTTCGCCGAAATATTTTCTGACCAACCGCCGGTTTACGCGCCGATCGTCACTGCGCCTGACACGGTTAAAAACGTGTACCCATTGCCGCCAAGGGCAACCTTCCCGGCCTTATGGCTTGCAGATTGTGATGGGCCAACCAGGTCCGCCGCGCCGGTCACTGTCAATTCTACCGGGTCCGGCGACAGGTTGAATAAGCACAATAGTTTGTCCCCGCGCAGGAACCCTAAAACCGGTTCAGGCAGATCGAAAAACCGGGTGCGCCCTGATACCAAAGCCTGCGTCTCGCGCCGAAACCCGATCATCGCGCGGTAGCTTTCCAAAACCGATCCCGCCACGCCAATCTGAGACGCCACATTGCGCGCCAACTGGGGGGCTTTTACGGGCAACCACGGCTTACCTGCCGTAAACCCACCCTGAGCCGACCCATCCCAAACCATCGGCGTACGGGTGTTGTCGCGCCCAATCGGTTCGGGCCAGAATACGATGCCTTGCGGATCAGTCAGTTCCTCGAACGCCAGTTCGGTATCGGTCTGGCCCAATTCCTCGGCCTGCCACAGGCAAATCGAGCCTTCGAACGACAACAGCAACGCCCCCGCCTGCCGCGCTAACGCGTCTTGGGATACCCCATGCTTGGCCCAACGGCTGATATGCCGCACCACATCATGATTGGAAAACGCCCACATCGGCCAGCCATCCGGCGCGCCTTTGAAAAACTCTTCCAGTTTGCCGCGAAAGAACGCCGCCGAATACTCATACCCCATCAGTTCAAACGAATAACACTGATGCAGCCGCCCAGGGGCTGTGTATTCGCCCATCATCCGAATGGCATGATGATTTTCACCCATCTCGCCCACCGACGCGCGGTTGTCGTAACTGTCAAGCAGCCGGCGAATACGCTCCATCCACGGCAGATTTTCCGGCTGGTTCTTGGAAAACAGATGATACTGCATACCGTAGGGGTTCGCCTCGGCCACAGGTTTGATCCGAAAATCGGCGGCATTGTCGCGCAGCAACCGGTCATGGAAAAAGTAATTCACTGTGTCAAAGCGAAAGCCGTCAACGCCCCGATCCAACCAGAACCGCATGTTTTCAATCATCCAGTCCTGCACTTCAGGGTGATGAAAATTCCAATCCGGCTGCTGCACCAGAAAGTTGTGCAGATAATACTGTTTGCGCCGCGCGTCCCAGGCCCAGGTGCTGCCGCCAAACACCGAAAGCCAGTTGTTGGGCGGCGTGCCATCAGGTTTCGGGTCGGCCCAGACAAACCAATCGGCTTTGGCGTTGTCGCGGCTGGCGCGGCTGATCTTAAAGAACGGATGCTGATCCGAACAATGCGACAGCACCTGATCAATGATCACCTTCAGCCCCAGCGCATGCGCCCGCGCCACCAGCGCATCAAAATCCGCCAAGCTGCCAAAAGTTGGGTCTACATTGGTGTAATCCGAAACGTCATAGCCCATGTCCAACATCGGCGAGGTGAAAATCGGCGACAGCCACACCGCCTGCACCCCCAAACTTGCAATATGATCCAACCGCCGCGTTATGCCCGCCAAATCGCCGATGCCATCGCCATTGTCATCCTGAAACGACCGGGGATAGACCTGATAGGTCACCGATCCGCGCCACCATTCCGTCATTTTTGCCCCTCCAAGCCGTATTTGCACCAGCATATCGGGCAAATCCGGGCAATACCATCGCCCGGTGCCGCGCTGTGGCAACTTGTATGGTGACAAAGTAGCAGTTGATTGTTGCCTGATGCAGGTTCAGGTTGCCGCCGCAACAAGGAGCCCGCCATGACCAAATCATCCCTGTTCACCCCCGTTCTGATCGCGGGATGTTTTATCCTGATGCTGGGGTTTTCCATCCGCGCCAGTTTCGGGGTGTTTCAAATTCCCATTGCCACCGAATTTGGCTGGCTGCGGTCTGATTTTTCCATGGCGATTGCAATTCAAAATCTGGCCTGGGGCATCGGCCAGCCGCTGTTTGGCGCGGTTGCCGAACGCTTTGGCGACCGCAAAGCCATTATCGCGGGCGCACTTTTGTATGCGGCGGGGCTGGTTCTGTCCAGTTTTGCCGTCACCCCCGGCCAACATCAGTTTCTGGAAATTCTGGTGGGGTTCGGCATTGCGGGCACTGGTTTTGGCGTTATCCTGGCCATCGTTGGCCGTGCCGCTAGCCCTGAAAACCGCAGTATTGCCTTGGGGATTGCCACTGCCGCAGGATCAGCAGGCCAGGTTTTCGGCGCACCGTTGGCGGCATTCCTGTTGCAATCCTTCCCGTGGCAAACCGTGTTTCTGACCTTTGCGGCGATGATCTTATGTTCCCTGTTCGCCCTGCCATTCCTGCGCAGCCCCAAGACGGCCACCAAACAAGAGCTAGAGGAATCGCTGGGCACCGTTTTGTTACGCGCGTTCCGCGATCCGTCTTACATCATGATTTTCCTTGGCTTTTTCTCTTGCGGCTATCAGCTGGCCTTCCTGACAGCGCATTTTCCCGCCTTTGTGGCCGAAGCCTGCCGCGCCATTGATCCGTCCAGTCTGCTGGCCTCGCTGGGTATCACCACCACGCCCATTTTGGGGGCTGTGGCCATATCCTTGATCGGTCTTGCCAATATCGCAGGGTCAATCACGGCCGGGTGGCTGGGCAACCGGTATTCCAAGAAATACCTACTGGCGGGCATTTACACCGCCCGCACCATCGTCGCCACTTTGTTCATCCTGTTCCCGATGACGCCGATCTCCGTTTTGCTGTTTTCGGTGGCCATGGGTTCGCTTTGGTTGGCCACGGTGCCGCTGACGTCAGGCTTGGTCGCGCATATTTACGGGCTGCGCTATATGGGCACGCTTTATGGTTTTGTGTTTCTTAGCCATCAATTGGGATCGTTTCTTGGCGTGTGGCTGGGGGGGCGGATGTATGATATTTCGGGCAATTACACCGCAGTCTGGTGGGTGGGCATCGGCGTTGGGGCGTTTTCGGCCATCGTGCATTTGCCAATCCGTGAACGCCCGCTGATGCCGCAAGCGGTCTGATCCATGCGCCCCGGTATTGCTGCCCTGATCGCCGCCTATGTTCTAAGTCAGTTTTACCGGGCGTTTCTGGCCGTTCTGACACCGGTTCTGGGCCTTGATCTGGGGGCCACGCCCGATGATCTGGCCCAGGCGTCCGGCTATTGGTTCCTGACCTTTGCATGCATGCAGCTGCCCATCGGCTGGGCGCTTGACCGGATTGGCCCGCGTCTGACCACGGCTGCGCTGCTGTGCGTGGCGGCCATCGGCGCTGCGGTTTTTGCCACCGCAGCCGGCAACGGGCAGATTAAAGTGGCAATGGCATTGATTGGCATCGGCTGTGCGCCGGTGTTGATGGCGGCCTATTACATCTTTGCCCGCACCTATTCGGCGGCGGTTTTCGGCACGCTTGCGGGAATAACGGTTGGGATCGGATCGCTGGGAAACATCGCATCATCCCTGCCGCTTTCGGCGCTGGTTGATGCGATAGGCTGGCGCGCTGCGGTTTGGGGTTTGGCCGCAATCACGCTGGCAACATCCGCCGCCATTCTGGCCTTGGTGCGCGATCCACCCCGCGCAACCGGGCCATCGCAAGGATCTTTGCTCGATTTGTTGAAAATGCCCGCCCTTTGGCCGATTTTGTTGATGATGGCCGCCTGCTATGCCCCGGCGGCGGGATTGCGGGGCCTGTGGATCGGCCCCTACTTTGCCGCTGGTTTTGGCGCAGATGCCGCGCGGATTGGCCAGATTTCCCTCATCATGGGTCTGGCGATGGTGGCGGGCAATTTTGCCTATGGCCCGATGGACCGCATCCTGGGCACCCGCAAATGGCTGATCTTTGGTGGCAATGCGGTGGTGCTGATCTGCATGGTGGCGCTCTATCTGAACGCCGATACCCCGACATGGCTGCCCATCGCCCTGCTGGCCGCTATCGGCTTTTTCGGCGCGTCGTTTCCGATGGTTATGGCACATGGCCGCGCGTTTTTACCGGCCCATCTGGTTGGGCGCGGCGTCACCCTGATCAATCTGTTCGGAATCGGCTCGGCAGGCGTGATGCAACTGGTGACGGGCCGCATTCACGCAAGCTATGCCAATGATGCTGTGCCAACCGCCCCGTTTGCGGCGGTGTTTTTGTTCTATTGCGTGCTGATTGCGGCGGGATTGACGGTGTATCTGCTGTCAAAAGATCGCACCGATTGAACGCCTGCTGCAATTGGTCGAATCCGCTTTCCCCCCGCCGCCCCATGCGGTAACACGCGCCGTCTTTGACGGTCATGGACGAAAAATTAGGAGAACCCCGATGGGCTATAAGGTCGTCGTCGCGGGTGCCACGGGTAACGTGGGCCGCGAAATGCTGAACATCCTTGCGGAACGCAAGTTCCCGGTGGACGAGATTGCCGCCTTGGCATCGCGTAAATCACTGGGCACAGAGATCAGCTTTGGCGACAAAACCCTGAAAACCAAAGACCTTGATACCTTCGATTTCACCGGCTGGGACATTGCCTTGTTCGCCGTTGGATCGGATGCCACCAAAATCTATGCGCCGCGCGCGGCTGCTGCGGGCTGTGTGGTGATCGATAACTCATCGCTTTATCGCTATGATCCGGCGGTGCCGTTGATCGTGCCCGAAGTGAACCCCGACGCGATCAGCATGTATAAAAACAAGATGATCATCGCCAATCCGAACTGTTCCACAGCACAAATGGTTGTGGCGCTAAAGCCGTTGCATGATCGCGCGCGGATCAAACGGGTGGTCGTTTCCACCTATCAATCCGTTTCGGGCGCCGGCAAAGAAGGCATTGACGAGCTGTGGAGCCAAACCAAAGGCATTTTCGTGCATGGCCAGGAAGTGGCACCTTCGAAATTCCCCAAGCAGATCGCCTTCAACGTGATCCCGCATATCGACGTTTTCCTTGACGATGGTTCGACCAAAGAAGAATGGAAGATGGTCGCGGAAACCAAGAAAATCCTCGATAAGTCGATCAAAGTCACTGCGACTTGCGTGCGCGTGCCGGTGTTTGTCGGGCATTCGGAATCGATCAATATCGAATTTGAAGATTTCCTTGATGAACACGAGGCCCGCGATATCCTGCGCGAATCCCCCGGCATCATGGTGATAGATAAGCGCGAAGACGCAGGCTATATCACCCCGATTGATTGCGTGGGCGATTATGCGGTTTACATCAGCCGCATCAGGCAAGACAGTACGATTGATAACGGCATCAACCTGTGGTGCGTGTCCGACAATCTGCGCAAGGGCGCGGCTTTGAACGCCGTGCAAATCGCGGAATTATTGGTTGAGCGGGTTTTGCAAAAGACCTGACCAGCCCATAGGGTGCGCCTTCACGGCGCACCATTCAGACCGAAATCATGGTGCGCCTGAATCGGTTCAGGTTCGCGCGGAATCGGAAATCGCTGCCTCTCGCTTGGCTCAAACGCGTTTTGCGGTGTATCTGCTTTCGTCTAAACCTGAACCGCTCTGCAGGCACACCCTACTCGCCGCGCCTTAACTCGCTGCACCCAACGCCTTGGCCAAATCTTCATACTGCTCACAGTCGCCGCACAAACTTTTCAACGCCTCAAGGTTCGCCTTGGCTTTGTCGATCATGCCGGTTTCAACATACATCTCGCCCTGATATTCCAGCGCGCCCAGATGTTCGGGGTTCAGTTTCAACGCCGTTTCATAGGCCACAGCGGCGGCATCCATCACGCCCAGCTTGCGGTTGGAATAGCCCAGCAGGTTCCACGCATCGGCATTGTCCGGCTCGTCCAGCGTCAGTTGCACCAAGATCGGTTTTGCCGTCGCATAATCCATTGCATCCACCGCCGCCTTGGCCGTGTCATAGGCCGACGCCCCGGCAGGCGTATCAACCGCAGTGTCTTCGGTGCCCGCGGCCTGCAAAGGCGCTGTTCCGACAAAAAGCAGTCCAAAGACCGTGATCATTAAAACATGTAGAATATTCTGCATCGACCTTACCCATTTCCAATTGACCCTATGGTAGCACGCTAAACCTTAAACATTGATGAAGCCAAAAGTCATCTGTCGCGGCTTTCAAGCTTTTGTGATCGGTGGATAAATGTTACCAATAGGTGAAGATGCGCCTGTAACCCATTGATTTCAAAAGGTGCGGAATTTGTCCGCGCGTGGACACTTATTTACCCCAGCTTTTCGGCTGCCAAAACCTGCCGGATCGAAAGCGCCATTTTTTCGACAATCTCGGCCAATTCCGCGTCTGTCGCGTTACAGGGCGGGGCCAGAAGAACGATATCACCGCGCACCCCATCGACATTGCCGCCCACCGGATAGCAGATCAACCCGTTTTCCATCGTCTGCGCGCGCACTTTCAAAAACAACTTCAACCCCGGATCAAACGGCGCTTTTGTGGTGCGATCCGCGACCAATTCCAGCCCGATAAAGTGGCCCCGCCCGCGAATATCGCCCACCGCGTCGACGCCCGCCAACGCATCACGCAGCCATCCCTTGATCCGCGCCTCATTCCCCGCCACCCGCGCCACCAACCCCTCACGCGCCACGATCTTTTGCACCGCCACCCCGGCCGCACAGGCCGCCGTATGTCCGCTAAAGGTATGCCCGGTGCTAAACGCCCCATCCGCCGCGCGAATGGCTTCCCAAACCGCCGTCGTGCAAACTGCCACCCCAAGCGGCATGTAACCGCCTGCCAACCCCTTGGCGACGGCCATGATATCGGGTTCAACCGCCCCCAGCGCCCGCCAAGACCCCACACGCCCGGCGCCGCACATCACCTCATCCGCGATCATCAGCACGCCGTAGCGCGTACAAATTTCCCGCACTCGTTCCGCATACCCATCGGGGGCGGGCACACAGCCCCCTGCAGCGCCGACCACCGGTTCAAAGATAAACGCCGCAATCGTTTCAGGGCCAGCCTGCACAATCGCCGCCTCCAGTTCCGCCGCCGCAACCTTGGCCAAAGTCGCAGGGGTCGCCCCCGCAATCGGCCGATATTCATTCACCGCCGACAGTTTGATCCCCGGCACCAGCGCCCCTTCATAGGCCGCCACCCGTTCCGCAAAACCGGAAACAGACAACGCCCCCAAGGTATTGCCATGCCAGGACCGGTCCCGCGAAATAAACACCCGCCGCGATTTCTGGCCAATCGCGGTTTGATACTGCAACGCGATCTTCAAACAACTTTCCACGGCCTCTGACCCGCCCGAAACAAACACCATTTCCCGCAAACTGCCGCCCGCCTGCAGCCGGATAATTTCGGTCAATTCCTCCAGCGCGTCGGTGGTGAAATTATACCGATAGCCATGCGCGATCTGCCCGAGTTGTGCGATGATGGCGGCGTTTACCTCGGCGTTTCCGTGTCCCAGACAATACACCGCAGGCCCGCCTGACCCGTCGATGTATTGCTTGCCCGCGGCGTCCCAAAGATAACTGCCCATACCCCGCACCACGCGGGGCAGTTCGGTGGTTTGATGAATCGTCGCGGCGGGGGCAAGGGCCATCAGGTGTCCTTTCAACTTTCCCCAACATTGGCAGGGCGCAGAATTGCCGACAAGGGATACCCTACTTGCGCAAGGCCAAAGACGCAGCCTAACCTGCCCTCCAATAGGATGGAGATTTTCATGCGTGCCTTTGTATTGCTTGCCCTGTTGTTGCCCACCCCCACCTTGGCCGACCAAATTTTCTCCACCAGCAAAATCACCGCCGTTACGATTTATCCCCAAGGCGCGCAGGTCACCCGCGATGTCACCTTTTCTGCCCCCGCCGGGGCGCATGATCTGTTGATCACCGATCTGCCCGCCAACACCGCGCCCGATCTGATACGCCTGACCTCACCCGAGGCCACTTTGGGCGCCTTTTCGCTGCGCACGGATCGGTTGCCGCCGCGCGATGATCTGACCAGCCCTGAAATGGCAGCGGCCAAGACAGCGGTCGGTGCCGCCGAAGCCAATGTGCGCGCTGCTCAAGCGACGATTGACACGATTAATGCAAGGGTAATGGCCGCCGAAGCGCAAGGTGCTTATCTGCGCGGTATCAAATCCGAAGGCGATACGGCCACTGCGGACGGGCTGAAAACCATCGCCACCATGATCGGTGCGGAAGTGCTGGCCGCCCTTCAAATGTCCCTTACGGCCCAAACCGAATTGCCCGCCGCCCAGAAACTGTATGATGAGGCGTTTAAGGCACTGGAGCGCGCCCGAGAGGCGCAAGCGGCACTTTCGCAAGGCGATGAAAACTATGTCGCTTTGGCCGTAGCGGTTGATCTGGCCGCAGCGGGTGCGACGCGCCTGACCGTCACCCATTTTGTTTACGAGGCCAGTTGGCAACCGGTTTATGACATCATGCTGGTGCGCAAAGACCCCGCCAGCCTGATCATCAATCGTGGTGTGCTGGTCAGCCAGTATTCGGGCGAAGACTGGGCAGGTGTTGCCCTGACCCTATCCACCGCGCGGCCTTCGGAACAGTCGACCCCGTCATCCTTGTGGCCAGAACTGCGCCAGATTTATGACCCCGAACTTGTCGCCAAACTAGATGAGCGGCTGCGATCTGCCGAAGGTGATGCAATGGCAGAGCCGATGATTGACACAGAGTTTAACACGCCGCCCGCCACGCCCATCACCACCGCGATGACTGCCTTCAATGGCGATACGGTGATCTATACTTATCCCACCCCGGTTGATATCGCCTCGGGCGTTGAAAACCTGCGGCTGGCACTGGATGCCCTGCCCGTCACCCCCAAAATCTATGCCCAAGCCGTGCCGCGCGTTGACCGCACCGCGTTCCTGATGGCCAGCTTTACCAATGACACCGGCGAGATCATCCTGCCCGGCCCGGCGTATCTGTTCAGCGACGGCACGTTGAAAGGCAGCACCAACCTTGAAGGCATAGCCGCAGGCGACAAGGCCGACTTGGCCTTCGGTGCCATCGACGGGTTGCGCCTGACCCGCGATATGCCAACCCGCGCCGAAGGTGATAGGGGTATCCTGACCACCTCTACCCAGATTGAGGAAACCGCCATCCTGAAGCTGGAAAACCTGACGGCCGAGGCGTGGCCGGTGCGCCTGCTGGATCTGGTTCCCTATTCCGAACAGGAAGATCTGGAAATCACCTACACTGCCGATTCTGCGCCCACTGAAACCGACGTCAAAGGCCAACGCGGCATTCTGGCGTGGGAATTTGATCTGGCGGCGCGGGAGAAGAAAGACGTCACCCTTACCTACGTGATCAGCTGGCCCGAAGGCCAAGCGTTGCAATAAATGGCCCGTAGGGTGTGCGTTCACGCGCACCGCATGATTGGTGCGCG
>JANNAT010000087.1:0-82657 GCA_031384605.1 Cypionkella sp. | reverse complement strand
GGCTGCAAAGCCGAACAGCATGGCGGACAGGGCAAAATAGAACACAAATTTGGTCAGATAGGCGGTGGCATCTTGGGAAAAAAACTGCGTGCGCCCTGCAGCAAAGCCAAGGCCAATGACCGCAAAGAACGGCAGGGTTTTGAGAAGGATTGGCAGCATCATCGCAGCGTTTCATGCCGGCTTGCCATGTTCAAGCCTTGGACCGTGATCTGCCCCATATATCGCAACGCGTTAGCCGCCCCCGATCAACACGCCTGCCGCAAAGACCAAAGCACCCCCAAGCACCACCTGCAGAATCGCGCGCAAAAACGGCGTCTGCATGAACCTGTTTTGTATCCATGCAATCGCCCAAAGTTCCACAAATACCACCACCATCGCCACGGTTGTCGCTGTCCAGAAATCGGCAATCAGATAGGGCAGTGCGTGGCCCAATCCCCCAAGTGTGGTCATCAAACCGCTGGCCAACCCGCGCTTCCATGGGCTGCCTCGCCCCGACAAAACCCCGTCATCATGGGCGGCTTCGGTAAAGCCCATCGAAATGCCCGCCCCGACCGACGCCGCCAACCCGACCAGAAACGTTGTCCAGGTATTTTGCGTGGCAAATGCGGTCGCAAAGATCGGTGCAAGTGTCGACACTGATCCATCCATCAATCCGGCCAGGCCTGGCTGTACCCACGTCAGGATGAACTGCCGTTGCGCGCCCTGATCTTCGGCATCGCGCGCTGCACCGTCCAAATGCGTTGACGCAAGAGCGTCGGCGGCAGACACATGCCCCGATTCCGCCGCCGCCAGATCGCCCAACAATTTGCGCGTGGCCGCATCCGGGCTGCGCGCCGCGGCTTTAAGATAGAACGCGGCTGCCTGCACCTCCATCTGCCGCGCCTCGGCCCGAATTTTATCAAGCCCCAGATTTTCGGTCAGCCACACGGGATTGCGCGCATAAAATCCCGCCACATGTTCCCGCCTGATCAGCGGAATAACCTGTCCGAACCGGGCCACATGCAGATCAATCAGCCGGACGCGATGTTGATCTTCTTCCGCTGCCATCCCATCAAACACCGCCGCCGATGCCGGATAATCGGCGCGTAATTTGTCGGCATAGCTGCGGTAAATCTGGCCATCATCTTCCTCGGATGAAATGGCCAGCGCCAAAACCTCTTGTTCAGACAGGTCGGCAAACCGCTTGCGATAAGAGAATAGGGGGATCATCACACACCTTTATTAGAATAATTCTAATTTAGGAGTTCTGATCGAAATGAAAAGGTCAAAATCGTTCTGAACTGAATAGTTCAAAATAGGCTTGTCAAACTAAACGAATCAGTTCACTTATTGTGAACTCCATAGTTCAGAATAAGGACAATGATATGAAAACCTTCTTTGCTTCGCTGTTTACGCTTGCCCTGTTCGCCTCGCCGTCCCTGGCCTTTTCTGTCGACATTTCCATGCCGAACCTGACCTGGCCCGAAGAAGCGCCGGCACCCATTACCCAAGCCTGCATTGATCCCGCGCAGCTTGGCACCCCCGATTGCCCTGTCCCGGAATAATACCACACCTTGCCGCGTCGCCCCGCGCCGGTCTAGACTAAAGCGGGGAGATCACAGTGGGCGCGAAACCGCAACTTATCGTCAAAGGCCGGAAATTCGATCAGGTGCTGGAAGGCGCGCGGACGGTCTTTTTGCGCGATGGATTTGAACGGGCGTCCGTTGATGACATCGCGCGCGAAGCGGGCGTTTCCAAAGCCACGCTATATGCCTATTTTCCCGATAAGCGGTTGCTGTTTATGGAAATTGCCACGGTCGAATGCCGCCGCCAAACCGCAGAGGCCGAGGCGCAAATAGATGTGAACGCCCCTGCTGCCGATTTGTTGCGCCTTGCGGCCGAGAAAATCATCGCGTTTTTCACCTCTGACCTGGGGCAACGCATTTACCGGATTGCGGTGTCAGAGGCCGAGAACTTTCCAACGCTGGCGCATGAATTTTACCATTCGGGGCCATTGCTGATCCGGGCGCGGCTGTCACATTATATGCGCTATGCCATGGCGCGTGGTGAATTGGATATCGACGACGTCGATCTGGCCGCTGATCAGTTCGCGCAGCTGTGCAAAGCCGATTTGCAAGACCGGATGATCTTTGGTGCGGCCCCCTGTTGCACCCCCAAAGACGCCCAGCGGATCATCGACGGCGCAGTGGCCATGTTCATGGCGCGGTATGGGGTGCGGGATTAGGGGGATTTAAGGCGCACCAAGGTTGCCCTGCCAGTTCCTTCCATCACATAGCGCCCCGTATTCGACGCAAAATACGCTCGCCAGGTTTTCTTTCCTGTTTGCGATTTTACGGTTCCACCTTTCAACGTTGAACCAATTGCGAACAAGGTTAGGCCCTTCGGACAATCACAGAAAGCGGCCTTTAGGGCTTGATCCACCGCAGTTAACGCCGTTTGCTTCGCAATTGGCCGCGTGATCACCGCTGGTTCGGTCGGCGGCAATTCTACGTTAACTGGCTTGCGAAGGCGCAGCACGACAAGGCCCGTTTCGATCAGATATTGAATAACAGGCTGAAAATCACGGTCATCCGATGCGATGACAATCCCGGTAGCAAGCCCTCGATGCGCCATATCTAATGCAGCAACTGCCAACTGCATGTCAGCCAAATTTTTCTTCCCGGATGAGCTATCGCAATGAAGCATTTGATAGCATCCCGCTTCTGGCCAGCCACCCACTTTTTTCACATCGCCGAAAACTCTGCGGATGACCACCTCACCCATTGTAGCGGCCAGCGCCTCAAGTTTGCGGACCTCTGAATGAGGAAAATTATCCCCATCGACCAGCACCGCCACGCGCAGCTTCTTCGAAATCCCAGGCAGCCCCAAAGGCGAAAGATCCGTCATAATATACCCGAACTACCACAATCCTTGGTAGAATTGCGCAAGATTGCGGCTCCAATACGGCGGCTGACCTGGTCTTCAGAACAAATTGCCCACCCATTCACTTTGGCGCAAATACTCCTGGGGGATGAGCGCTTGCGCGAGGGGGGCAGCGCCCCCTAACCGTTCTCGCGCAGCACACTGCCAGCCAGATATAATGATCCGCAAATTAAAACCCGCGCTTGGGGGGCTTTGGCCACGATTGCGGCCAAGGCTTCAGCCACTGACGCAGCGGTTATGGCCGGGATACCGGCAGATTTTGCTGCAAGACACGTGGCATCGGCGGGCAAGGTGTTCGCCTCGCCGGGGATAGAAACCGCATGCAACCGTGTTACCTGCGAGGCCAGTGGCACCATATAGCCGCGCACATCTTTGGTGTTCAGCATGCCGCAGATCAGATGGGTTTCGCGCGGCGGCATCCGGGCCAAAGTCGCAGCCACTGCAACCGCCCCCGCTGGATTGTGACCGCCATCCAGCCATAACTCTACCTCGGGGGCCAAATCAACCAAGGGCCCCACCCGCAGCCGTTGCATGCGCGCGGGCCATTCGGCACGGGTTACGGCGGTCTCGCAGGCCGCCTCATCGCGCCCCAGATACCGCAGCGCCGCAATTGCAGCCCCGGCATTTTGTATCTGATGTGGTCCTGGCAGGTTGGGCAATGAAAGGTCCAACAAGCCGTTGTCATCTTGAAAAATCAACCGTCCGCGATCTTCGGAAACCATCCACTGCTGACCATACGCCAGCACCGGTGCCCCCATCCGCGCCGCGCGCGCCTCAATCACAGCCAATCCATCAGGTTCTTGCGGACCGACAATCACCGGAACGCCGCGTTTGATGATACCGGCCTTTTCGCCGGCAATTTCGGGCAAAGTATCGCCCAGATACTGCTGATGGTCGATGGATACCGGGGTAATGATTGTCAGCGCCGGGTGATCCACCACATTGGTGGCATCAAGCCGCCCGCCAAGCCCGACCTCTAACAGCACAAAATCCGCTGGCACCCGCGCAAAGGCCAAAAACGCCGCGGCGGTGGTAATTTCGAAAAATGTAATGTCATCCGGCCCGTTGGCCTGCACGCATTCGTCCAGCAAAGCCGTCAGCATGTCTTCTGAAATCAACGTCCCCGCCAACCGGATACGTTCGTGAAACCGCGCTAAATGCGGCGAGGTATAGGCATGCACTGCGCTGCCGCTCGCCTCCAGCCCTGCGCGGATCATCGCTTGGGTGCTGCCTTTGCCATTGGTGCCCGCAATGTGAATGACAGGGGGCAAGCGGCGTTCAGGGTGGCCCAATGCGGCCAGCAGCCGTTCCACCCGACCCATTGTCAGGTCAATCACCTTTGGATGCAAAGTCATCATCCGCTGTAAAACGGCGTCTGACCCTGTCGGTGCTGCGCTCACGCTTTGGCCTCGGCCATTACCCCCGGTGGCGGCAGATCGCCCTTGATGGCGGGGGATTGGTTCATCAGCATCCGCAAGATCGTGACCAATTCATCGCGCATGTCTTTGCGGTGGGTGACGCGGTCAAGCATGCCGTGATCGAGCAGATATTCAGACCGCTGAAACCCTTCGGGCAGCTTTTCGCGAATGGTTTGTTCAATAACGCGGGGGCCGGCAAAACAGATCAACGCCTTGGGCTCGGCGATCTGCACATCGCCCAGCATGGCATATGAGGCCGTCACGCCGCCCGTTGTCGGGTGGGTCAGCACGACAACATAAGGCAGCCGGGCCTCTTTCAGCATCTGCACCGCCACCGTGGTGCGCGGCATCTGCATTAGCGACAAAATCCCTTCCTGCATCCGTGCACCACCTGCCGCCGAAAACAGCACCAACGGACGCTTGGTTTTCACCGCCCGTTCGGCCGCCGCGATCAGCGCATTGCCGACATACATGCCCATCGAGCCTGCCATAAAGCTGAAATCCTGTGCCACGGCGATAATCGGGGTGCGACCAACTTCACCTTCGGCAACCAGCATCGCCTCACGCTCGCCCGTTGCTTTTTGGGCGGCTTTCAGGCGGTCTGGATATTTCTTTTGGTCGCGAAAATGCAGCGGATCAATAACTGCATCTGGCACCTTCACTTCGACGAAAACGCCCGTATCAAACAAACCCGTAAACCGGTCGCGCGGGCTGATCGCCATGTGGTGATCACAGTTGGAACACACATTCAAATTCGCCGCCAATTCACGGTGAAACAGCATGGTGCCGCATTCGCCGCATTTGGTCCAAAGATTCTCTGGCACCTCGCGGCGCGAAAACAGTGAGTTGATCTTGGGGCGGACGTAGTTGGAAATCCAGTTCATGCGCGGGTGCCCCTTTGGTCGCAGTGTTGGAACCGAGATAGTCAAACGGCGCGGAAATTGCAATTGGGGGTCGTCATAGTGGCGGTATCGGGCGTAGTGTTCGGGTTTTGGGGCAAACATTTGTAACAGTTGGTTCCCTTCTGAAACTTACCCCAGCCAGCGCGCGTATACCCTAAACAACAGGAGGATATGCATTATGCCCGAAGGCCCCCTTATTTATCGTCAGCGCATGATCACGCGGATTACCCATTGGATTTGGGCCATCTGTCTGTTCTTCCTGATGCTGACCGGATTGCAGATTTTCAATGCCCATCCAACCCTGAACATCGGCTTGGAGTCCGGGTTTGAGTATGACAATGCGATTTTGGAAATTGGTGCGGTGCAGGATGGAGAGGCGCTGAAAGGCGTCACCCGCATCTTTGGGACCGAGTTTGATACCACCGGATATCTGGGTGTGTCGGATGGCCAGCCGCGCGCGTTTCCTGCCGCTTTGACCATCCCATCAAACCAAAGTCTGGCCACGGGGCGGGTTATTCATTTCTTTTTTGCGTGGTCGCTGGTGATCACTCTGGTAATCTGGCTGGCAGCATCTGCGATGAACGGCCATCTGCGCCAGTTGATCCCGACGCTGTCTGATCTGCGGGGATTGCCGCGCGATATCGCCGATCATGCCCGCCTGCGGTTTCATCACACGGCCAAGTATAACGTGCTGCAAAAGCTGGCTTATGCGTCGGTTTTGTTCGTGGCCCTGCCGCTGATGATCGCCACGGGACTGACCCTGTCGCCGGGGTTCAACGCAGCGGCCCCTTGGTTGTTGGATGTGTTTGGCGGGCGGCAAACGGCGCGGACCATCCATTTTCTGATCATGGTGGGGTTGGTTGGGTTTTTCGTGGTGCATATGCTGATGATTTTGGCCGCAGGGCCGATCAATGAAATCCGGTCGATCATCACGGGATGGTATCGCACCGACGCTGACAAGGAGGGTTCCGATGTTTAACCGTCGCAAACTGCTGCTGGGCGGCACGGCGTTTGCTTTGTCGGGGTGCAAGATACTGGACGGGGCAAACGCCTATGACTCGGGCCTGCGGGCCGTATTTGCCAGTGCCGAAAACCTGACACGGATCAGCCAACGCGGACTAAACCGTAATGCACTGGCACCGGAATTCACCGCCGTCGATATTCGCCAAGGCCAGCGCCCGAATGGGTCAACCAACCCGGACAGCGCCGAATATGTTGATATGGCGGCGGCAGGTTTTGCCAACTACCGCCTGCGTGTCACCGGATTGGTCGATAACCCGTTGGATCTGACCTATGCGCAGATCAAGGCGATGCCCGCGCGCAGCCAGATCACAAGGCATGATTGCGTTGAGGGGTGGAGTTGCATTGCCAAATGGACAGGCGTGCCGCTGGCGTCTGTTCTGAACGCCGCCCGCCCGAAACTGACGGCCCGGTATGCGTTGTTTCACTGCTATGATGCGATAGAACGCAGCCTGTCGGGCGAGGTGTTTTACTATGAAAGCATTGATCTGATCGACGCCTATCATCCGCAAACCATCCTAGCTTATGGCCTGAACGACGCGGCCCTGCCGGTCGCCAACGGCGCGCCCTTGCGGCTGCGGGTGGAACGGCAGTTGGGGTATAAGATGGCGAAATATGTGCATACCATCGAATTGGCCGACAGCTTTGCGCCCTTTGGCGGTGGCAAAGGCAGCTATTGGGCGGACCGGGGGTATGAATGGTATGCCGGGATTTGATCCGCGGCGTGCTGTGCAACGAACCGTCACGCCCCAAAGTGTCGGAGATAGGCTAGACTTGTGCGTGTAGCTGCGCTTTCGTGCCGATATGTCGAACGCGTTGTTGCCAGATCAAAAGACCCCAATCGCGGGTGTGCTGTTTGCGCTGGGTGGGGCGATTACCCTGTCTGTCAATGATCTGGCGATCAAAGCGCTGTCCGGCAGTTATGCGCTGCATCAGGTTATCTTGATCCGGGCGATGGTTGCCTTAGCGATTGTTTTGGTGGTGATCCGCATCACGGGTACCGGATTTTCCCAGTTATGGACACGCCGTCCGGGTGCGCAGTTGTTTCGCGTCAGCATTTTGATGATTTCGAACGTGACCTACTTTTTAGGTCTGGCCGCTCTGCCCTTGGCAGAAGCCGTTGCGATTGCATTCATCTCACCCATTCTCGTTACCCTGATGTCGGCGGTGGTGTTAAAGGAAGCGGTTGGATTTCGCCGTTGGGCGGCGGTTTTGGCAGGTCTGCTGGGTGTGCTGATTCTTGTCCGTCCGGGCAGCGGTGCCATCCACCCAGCGGCTGGTCTGATCCTGATTTCGGCGTGCTGCTATGCGGGCAGCCACATCATGACCCGTAAAATGCGCAAAACTGAAAGTGCTATGACATTGGCATTTTACGTAAATGTCGGTTTTGTTATCGTTAGCACAAGTATGGGTTTTTTGGTGGGCGACGGCCACTTGGCGGGATCATCAAACGAGTCGCTGGCATTTTTGTTCCGGCCATGGGTCATCCCCGAAACTGGCGATTGGGCGGTGTTCTTGGCAACAGGCCTGGCCGTCAGCATTGGCGGGATGATGACGGCGCAAGCCTACCGCACGTCAGAAGCCGCTCTGATTGCGCCCTTTGAATACATCGGGATGCCAATGGCAATATTCTGGGGCGTCGTTGTGTTTGGCACCTGGCCCGACCGCACGGCATGGATCGGGATTGCGTTGATCTGCGGCGCGGGGCTTTATACGCTTTGGCGCGAAACGGTGCGTAAAAAGGATGTGGATGTTGCAGCCCCAAGCGGTGATTTTTGATATCGGCAATGTGCTGACCTGTTGGCAGCCAGAGGCATTTTATGACCGTGTGATCGGGGTCGACCGCCGCCAAGCGCTGTTTTCTGCCGTCGATCTGCATGGCATGAACGATCTGGTCGATACCGGCGCGCTGTTTCGCGGAACCATCTATGACTGGGCTGATACCCACGCCGATTGGGCCCCGGAAATTCGGATGTGGTATGATCGGTGGATTGAACTTGCATCCCCCCGTATTGACGGATCAATAGCACTGCTGCGGGCGCTGCGATCAAAAGGCGTGCCGGTGTTTTCCCTGACCAATTTTGGCAGCTATTCCTATGATGAGGCGCGGGGAAAGCTTGATTTCCTATCAGAATTTGACCGCGAATACGTTTCGGGCCGGATGGGTGTGATTAAACCTGATCCCCGCATTTATGCGATGGTAGAAGCCGATTGCGGCATTGCCCCGGATCGGCTGCTGTTCACCGATGACAAGGCCGACAACATTACCGCCGCCGCACGGCGCGGCTGGCGCACACATCAGTTCGAATCCTGGCAAGGCTGGGCGCGCAGGCTGGTGGCCGAAGAACTTTTGACCAATAGGGAGGCGGGGCTATGACTGTTGAAATGATCGGGCGCGAAGCCGAGGCGCTGCTGACATGGCCGGGGATGTTGGCCGCGCTGGAGGCCGGGCACCGCTTGCCCCGCGCCGAGATTGCCGATCTTTTTCTGTATCGCGGTGCCGATACGTTGTTGGACCGCGCGGCCTGGATTGACGGGTTGGGATCGCTGGTAAAGGTGGGGTCGATCAATCCGGGCAATTTGGCGCGGGGCAAACCGACGGTCAACGGGATCGTCAACTTGTTTGATGACGTGACGGGCGAGTTGACGGCGCTGTTGGATTTTCACATGGTAACCAAATGGAAAACGGCGGGTGACAGCCTGCTTTCCGCGTCTAAACTGGCGCGTAAAGATGCACGCAATATCTTGCTGGTGGGGGCAGGGGCCGTTGCGCGTTCAATGGTTCAGGCCTATGGCAGCCAGTTTCCTGACGCGCGTTTCACGGTGTGGAGCCGGACCCCCGCCAGCGCCGCCGCGATGGGCTTGCCAGTGGCCGAAGATCTGGAACGGGCGGTCAGGGCGGCTGACATCATCTGCACCGCCACCCTTTCAAACGATCCCCTGATCCGGGGAGACTGGCTGCAACCGGGCCAACACCTTGATCTGATTGGCGCATATACGCCCGCCATGCGCGAGGTTGACGATCTGGCAATGGCGCGTGCGCGCATTTTCGTTGATGCCCGTGCAACGACGATCCATCATATCGGTGATCTGATGTCGCCAATCAAATCGGGTGCGATTACCGAGGCCGATGTGCTGGCAGATTTCTATGATCTGGCGACGGGTCGCTTTGCGCGGCAATCGGATGACGAAATTACCATCGCCAAAAACGGGGGTGGCGCGCATCTGGATTTGATGACTGCCAGTTATATCCTGAAGGCGTGGAGCGGGCGCTGAAGGCCCAACATACTATTTGGTCGGAGTGAGAGGATTCGAACCTCCGACCCCCTGCTCCCGAAGCAGGTGCGCTACCAGGCTGCGCTACACTCCGACTTTTGCGCGGGTTAGACCTGCACGCGGGCATTTGCAAGCGGTCTTGCGCAGTTAACCTGCGTCTTTTGTGCCTTCCGCTTTGCGCATTCGGCGGTGGTCAAACAGGCGTAACCAAAGGCTGATCCGTGGCACGATGCCGGTATCAAACCGGCTGCGGTTTTCCAGAACGGGGCGGTTTTCCGACACACGCGGCTTGCCTTCGCGCAGCACGATATAGATGCCTGATGCGATAATCACTGCTGTGCCGATCGCAGTGTAACGATCAATTTGTTCGTCGAAAAACAGCGTGCCGTAAAACATCGCCCAGATGATTTGTGAATACTGCATGGGGGCCACGATGATCGCCGGGGCCGCGCGATAGGCGGCGATGATCAACACCCCACCCAGCATGCCAAGCGCCGCCATGCCCGCCAACAGGCCCAGGTGTTCCACAGGCATTGGCAGATAAACGAAAGGCAAGGCAATGCCGGCCACAATAAAGTTGCCGATCATCGGATAAAGCATTAAAACGATAGATCGTTCGTGATGACCGATCTTGCGAATGATTACCGATGTCAGCGCGCCGAAAGTTGCCCCCAAAAGGGCGGTCAAATGGCCAAGTTCCAAATCAACTTGCCCCGGCCGGATGACGATGATCACCCCGATCAGCCCCACCACAATTGCAATCCCACGCCGGGGGCCAACTTTTTCCCCCAAGATCGGGATGGCCAACAAGGTGATCAGGATCGGCATGGCAAAGAAAATCGCATAGCACTGCGCCAAGGGCAGCACCGAAAACGTGTAAAATCCGAAGATGCCGGTCAGCACTGCCGATACCGTTCGAATGGCGGTCCACCATGGGCTTTTCGGGATCAGGTTGCCATCGGTACGGTCGGTCATCAGCATCAACGACAGCAAAGGAAAGCCCAGCAGCCCCGAAAAGAAGATCGTCTGGAACGGGCTGTAAGACGCGCCAAGGAATTTCACCACCATGTCATGGGTGGCATAAACCCCAAAGGCTGCAAGCGACAAAAGCGCCCCGCGCAGGTTCGATGACATGGCTGGCATGGGTGTGTTGTCCGGCAATACTGCGTCAAATGGCGCAAATCAATAGTGCTGCATCAGTCGCCTTCGCGGCACCAAAGATCAAGGTCAGATCGACATGGCGGCAAAAGAATGCCGTCAGGTGCCTGATAAACTGGCCGTAAGTGCCGCGATAACCGCGTCGCCCATCTGGCTGGTCGAAATTGGGGTGCCGCCATCAGGCCCCATCAGATCGGCGGTGCGCAAGCCGTCGGCCAGTACTTTTTCAACCGCCGCCTCAACCCGGGTGGCATCATCGCCCATGTCAAACGAATAGCGCAGCGCCATGGCAAAGCTAAGGATGCAGGCAATCGGATTGGCTTTTCCTTGTCCGGTGATATCGGGCGCAGACCCATGCACCGGTTCATACAGCGCCTTGGGCCGACCATTGGCCATCGGTGCGCCAAGTGATGCCGACGGCAGCATACCAAGGCTACCCGTCAGCATCGCGGCGCAGTCAGACAGCACATCGCCAAATAGATTGTCGGTGACGATCACATCAAACTGCTTGGGCGCGCGCACCAGCTGCATCGCACCATTGTCGGCATACATATGGGTCAGTTGCACATCAGGATATTCCTTATCATGGATCTCCTGCACCACTTCGCGCCACAGAATGCCCGATTCCATCACATTGGCCTTCTCCATCGAGCAGACCTTGTTGGCTCGCTTACGGGCCAATTCGAACGCCGAACGGGCCACACGGGCGATTTCGGATTCGGTATAACGCTGGGTGTTGATGCCCACGCGTTCGTTGCCTTCGACGAAAATCCCGCGGGGTTCGCCAAAATAAACGCCGCTGGTTAATTCGCGCACGATGACGATATCAAGGCCAGCAATGATCTCTTTCTTCAGGCTGGAAAAATCGGCCAGCGCATCAAAACATTGGGCGGGGCGCAGGTTGGCGTAAAGGTCCATCTCTTTGCGCAACCGCAAAAGCCCGCGCTCGGGCTTCACGCTGAAATCAAGTGTATCGTATTTTGGCCCACCAACAGCGCCCAACAAAACCGCATCCACGGACTGCGCCTTTGCCATGGTTTCATCGGTCAGCGGCACGCCGTGCGCATCATAGGCGCAGCCGCCAACCAGATCTTCGGTGACATCAAAAGTAACGCCCCGGTTCGTGCCAAACCAACCAATGATCTTTTTGACCTCGGCCATAACTTCGGGACCGATACCATCACCGGCAAGGATAAGAAGGGTTGGGTTGGCCACGGGCGCGCTCCTGCAACTATTGTTGCGGCTGGCCTAGCCAATGCGTGCCAAAGGGTCAAGCCGAAGCGCCCTGAAACTGTCGCTAAGATGGTCGAAGACGCGCCGAATACGAGGTGTCTGGCGCAACGCTTCGGCAGCCGTCAGCCAGATTGGCAGGGATGGCAGGGTGATGAATGGGGCAACCCGCACGACCGTCGGATCAGCCTCTGCGATGATTGTTTGCATTCCGCCAATCCCGCACCCGGCCCGCACAAGGTTCCAATAAACGATCTGGTCGTCGCACCTCAGCGCGAAATCCTCGCGCACCCGGTTCAAACCCAAATTCCGCATGATGGCAATCATCGAGTCAGACCTGTCAAAGCCCACGAAATCAAGGGCAGCAAGATCGTCAAAATTTTGCGGTAGGCCGTGCTGACTGACGTAAGCAGGGGTCGCGTAAAGGCCCAGTGGAAAATCGCAAAGATGCACTGTAATCACATCCAATTGAGTTGGCCTATACATTCGCAGGGCGATGTCTGCCTCGCGGAACAGCAAATTTTCGCTGCTGTCTGACGGCACCAGTTCGATTTGGATATCTGGTTCAACTTGGCGCAATTGCGCCAGCATCGCAGGCAAGATGTAATTTGCAACGACCCGGCTGGCGGTAACGCGCACTGTGCCGGAAAAGCTTTCATCATGGCCCGCCGCCACCAATGACATCCGGGCCGCAGCATCCCGCATCGCGATTGCGTGCGGCACCAGGGCCTTTGCGGCCCCGCTTTGGACCAATCCGCGTGCGGAACGGGTGAACAATGTCAGGTTCAGATCTGCCTCCAGCGCGGCAATATGACGGCCAAGCGTGGGTTGGGTAAGGTTCAGCGCCCGCGCAGCGGCGGATAATGACCCTGTTTCTGCCACAGCAAGAAAAGAGCGTGCGATGGTCCAGTCGGGAATTCCCATACATTTACGTATATCATAGGTTTTATTTTAGAGAATACCTAAACATGAATCGCCTATCTATTTTGGGAAAATCAGAATTTGGGAAATCAGCAACAAAAGGTAACCTATGACAGGCACAACAAGAACGGGCACAGTATTGATTTTGGGCGCATCCGGGTTGTTTGGCAGCCGCTGCGCGCAGGCATTTGCAGCGACAGGCTGGCAAATTCGCAGGTATCAGCGCGGCACCGACATGAATGCCGCTGCAATCGGCGCGGATGTTATCGTCAATGGGTTGAACCCGCCGATGTATCATGATTGGGCGCGTTTGATCCCGCAACTGACGCAACAGGTGCTTGCGGCAGCAAAAGCATCGGGTGCAACGGTGATCGTGCCGGGAAATGTTTATCCTTATGGCGATCAACCCGGCCCGTGGGGGCCGGACACCGCGCAGCGCCCGGTTTCGCGCAAAGGTCATATCCGAATGGAAATGGAGACGGCGCATCGCACTTCAGGCGTGCAGGTTATCATTTTGCGTGGTGGCGATTTTCTTGACGAAGCAAAACCAACGACGGCGATGAATATGGTTACGCTGAAATCCGCGCCGAAGGGCAAGATTGCCTTGATGGGCGCACCGGGCGTGCCGCGCGCCTATGCCTATCTGCCGGATATGGCACGCGCAGCGGTGGAACTGGCGGCCATTCGTGCGCGGCTTGCCCCTTATACGGATGTCCCTTTCGCGGGACTGACCTTTTCAATGGATGATTTGCGGGGCGAGCTGAAACGGCAAACCGGCCGCGATTTTACCTACACAGCCTTTCCGTGGTGGTTCATGCGCGTCGCCTCGCCGTTTTGGGAACTGGCACGTGAATTGCTTGAAATGCGCTATCTGATGGACACGCCGCACCGGCTTGATCCTGCGCCGATGGTCGCACTGTTGCCTGATTTCAAAGCAACCGCCTTTGCCGATGTCGTTGCCGCCCATGTCGGGGCTTTGGGGTTAAGGCCACGCAATATCAATCCAAACCGGGCGATGACGTGAGGCTGTGGCAAGAGTGCTGGCAAACGGGTCGGTCAGCGGCGGCCACAGCACACCCGCCTTTGTTACTTGCAAGTCAATTGATGCTAAAATCTGTTCGACGCGCAAACCACCAATGCCGTTGTAAAGTGCTGTGTCCATAGCCGCGTCGCCAACCTGATCCGTATCCACCCGGTTTGACGCGCCCCGCGCCGCGACATCTTGCAAATCTGGGTGCGAAAGCAGCGCGCGCAACGCTGCGGGGCGCCCTTCGCCATCGGTAGGATCAAGGTTTGGCTGACCAAGCAGAACAAACGGCCGCGCAGGGGCCGCAACGGGCAGCTGTCCATCCAACAGGTGCAACCAGAATGCAGTTTCATCATGGTTGCGCCGTCCATTGCGGTCTTCCGGGCCGTCAAACACTGGCGGCGTTGCATAATAAGTAAGCAATCGCAAAGATTTACCATTTGGAAGCATGACGGGCACTTCATACATGCCCGTGGTAGACAGCCGTTGGATGGCGCGAACGGGGGCAGTATCTTGCATCAGGTTATTGGGCAGGTCTGTCCATAAAAACCCGCTGAAATCACGGATATTTGCGGCATCAATGGGAAAACGGGACAGAATCGCCATGCCCGCGGCCCCCGCAAAGTGCCCATATCCCATGGCATCGCGCGGTTCTCCCAACCGGCCATTGCCGTCAAGATCAAGACCCGTCGCAACGCCTGTGTTTGGCCGCAGTGCCAGTTGAAAGGGATAGCTTGCCCCGGCCATGCCAAGGTTTTCTGCCAAAGCCGCAAGTGTCAGCCCTTGGGCATCATAATCAATGCCGGTTAACAACAACACATCGGCGTTCAGTGCCGCGATCACAGCAACTGCCGCAATCATCTTTGGGTCGTCGTCCCGCCTTAAAGCTTGCATGACAAGACCGGGTCCCTGATCCGTCATCTCGGGGTTATAGGTGGCGATACGCAGGGTTTCGGCCGGTGCAAGGCCGTTAAGAAACAGCCAAATCAGGCAGGTGCATACCGTTTGCCGGATTCCGCCAAGCCGTTGGCCGCGCGTGATTGCTGGATCATATCGGCGATCCGTCCCATGGCGATTCCGCGCATGAACAAGCTGGCGGGTAAAAAGGCCCATGCGGTCAAGGTCCAGATCAAGGTTTGCGGCGAGGTCAGCGTCAACGGTTCAAAACCCATAGAGCCGATTTTAACCACAGCTGGCGTCAAGAATGGCAGCAAAAACCCTAACGCAATGTTAACGCGGGCATCGCGCATCAGCCGCGCCACCACATCGCCACCAACAGTTGGGTCAAAAGTGGGCAGGTTCACCCAAACGTTAAAGGCTTTTCCGCGGTTTGGCCAATGACCGACCTTCAAAAGAACCACAAAAATTCCAAGTGAAATTAATGAGATAAGGTAGGCCATCCCAGCAGCGGTTCGAATCGCCGAAACTTGATCCGCAGAGGCAGAGTCTGCCACCATCAATGTGGCCAAACGGACAGGGCTGTAGGGGAAGTCCATCGAAACCCCAATCAACGTTCCCACGGCATCTGTAAACTCGGTCAGTGTGGATGCAACGACCTTACCGCGCTCTATTGCCGACAAACAAAAAACCGTTGCCAACAACATCAAAAATCGAACCCGATTGAACGGTGAGGCGTCCCGAAACTCTACCAGACTGGGATAAGTCGCGTTGTATTCGACAAAGGTCAGCATGCCCGCAAACAACGCCACCAAGGCGACCATTTGTTTTGTGTCTGCAGTGACATCCACCAAGACAACAGACGGTGTTGCCACCAACACCATCACCAGAATCATCCGCACTACTGCGCCTGTCAGCCGTGAAAACACTGCTTTGCCACCCTCAAATCGGACAAGACCGGTACTAAGCCAGCCCCTTATTCCGAGTATGTTCCGCACATTGTGGCGGACTGCCTCATTCTTGCCCAATTCTTGCCTTCTTTCCCCAAAGACAGCAACACATTGGTTAAGATGATCACCCCAATGCGGCGCTTTCTGGGAGAAGGTGTTGCAGGATTGAATCAAGAAAACGGTAAAAAAAAGGCCGCCCTATGGAGCGGCCCTATATATAGTGGCATGGGTGGTGGTTAGGCCCAAGGTCGCAAGGCAGAATTGCGTTTTTCAAATGTGTCGATCGCCGCCGCTTTTTCCAAAGTCAGGCCAATATCGTCTAACCCGTTCATCAGGCAATGCTTGCGGAACGCATCAACCTCAAACCCAAACACCTGACCGTCAGACGTTGTGACGGTTTGGGTTTCCAGATCCACGCTCATCCGGGCATTCGCGCCGCGCCGCGCATCTGCCATCAGCACGTCTACCACTTCGGGCGGCATCACAATGGGCAGGATACCGTTCTTAAAGCAGTTGTTGTAAAAGATATCGGCAAAGCTGGTTGCGATCACACAGCGAATGCCGAAATCCAACAACGCCCAAGGCGCGTGTTCACGTGAAGACCCGCAGCCAAAGTTATCACCCGCCACGATAATTTCAGACTGCCGATACGCAGGCTGGTTCAACACGAAATCAGCAATTTCCGTGCCGTCCAGATTATAGCGCATCTCGTCAAACAGGTTCTTGCCAAGGCCCGTGCGGGCGATGGTTTTCAAAAACTGCTTTGGGATAATCATATCAGTGTCGATATTGACCAGTTGCATAGGGGCGGCAATGCCGGTGAGTTTGGTGAACGGGTCCATCGGGTTCTCCTGTCTTTGCGCGGTGTCTATCTTATGGGCCGGCGTGCTTCAAGCGCAGCGGGCAGGTAAACTTTGGGCGCGCGCGTGGTCAGGGCGACCTGCCGAACTTTCCGACAGCCTGCATTCTCAAACTTTGGGCGCGCGCGTGGTCAGGGCACCAGATAAGTCAGCGACGCCCAATCGGAATGCCACACCGGACCTGCTGTGGCATCGTTATTTGGCAGCGCGAAAATATCGACACTATCTGCCAGATAGGTATAGCCCGATTGGGCCGGAACGATGACCTGACCCTTGGCATCGGTGATGTAGGGGGTTTGGGTAATGGTGCCATCAGGCGCGGTAACGAACAGTTCAAGCTGGGCGGCGACGCGGGGTTGGCCATCAAGAAGCACTTGCAAAGGCATGCCTGCGGTTAGATCATCGGTATAGGGGTTTGCCAGCGCCACGATTTCAATGCGTAGCCCCATTGCGCGATCAGCCCCTTCCCCGGCACCGATGGCGATCAGAGACTTGGCATAGCGGCTGTAATCTTCGATAAATCCGGTTTCCGGCAAGCCACGGGCAGCATGTTGGTCAAGAATCTGTGGCATGGCTTTATGGGCGACAAAACGCTGGAACTTACTGAAATCCTTATAGGTCAGCAGCGTCGGATTGGTTTGGTGCAAAACAACGGCAAGGCCCGATGCCGGGGCTACAAGGCTCATCGCCGGTGTGTCGCCAAGGCGCGACGTCACAGGCGTAACAGTGTTACCGATCACCAATTCGAACCGGGCGATGGTGCCGGGCAGATAAGGCACTTCGATGCCTTTCATCTTTTCGCCGTTGCGCAAAGAAACCTCTATTTGTGTGCCGTCTTCAACCGTGAAATCATTGGGAAGAAGCCAGAATTCATGTGCCTGCACCGAAAATGCACTAAATGCAGCCAAGGCTGTGCCAAACAAAACCGATGTCCAGAAAGGTCGTGCCATGTTGTTTCACCCTTTGACCTGCTTTGTAAGGAAGTTGATCTTAATCGCCGCAGTGTCAATGGCGTCGGTCCCGGCTGCTGCCCATGAAGTGCGCCCGGCGGTGGCGAATGTGGCTGTTGGGCAAGCAACAGTGGACCTGACGATCCGCCTGACATTGGAACCAATGCTGGCAGGAATGAGCCTTGCCGGGTTGGATGATACCAACGACTCGCCGCTTGCCGGGCGATACGATACCTTGCGCGCGGATGATCCTGCCGCACTTGCGGCGACGTTGACCGCAGCCTGGCCCGATCTTGCGCCCCGGTTTTTGATCAAGGCGGGCGACACGGTGTTGGTGGCGCGCATAGTCGCCATTGATGTGCCCGAAGTCGGCGATGTTGACGTGCCGCGCGATACTATTTTGACATTGCAAGCGGATTTACCTTCGGACGGATCAGCGGTGCAAGTCGGTTGGGACGCGGCATTCGGGTCGCTCGTGGTGCGGCAGGCCGAGGGGGATAAGGATTCCTATGCCGCAATTCTGTCCGATGGGGCGCTGTCCGACCCCTTGCCCCGCGAGGGCGCTGCGACCGACAGTGCCGGGGCAGTGTTTGCGCGGTATATCGTGTCCGGGTTTGAACATATCGTTCCCAAAGGGCTGGATCATATCTTGTTCGTGCTGGGGCTGTTCTTCTTTGCGCTGCACCTAAGGCCGATGTTGTTGCAGGTGACGGCGTTTACGCTGGCGCATACCGTTACGCTGGCGCTGGCAAGTTTGAATATCGTCAGTATTCCGGCATCGATTGTAGAGCCATTGATCGCGGCCTCGATCGTGTATGTTGCCGTTGAGAACATTTTCGGCGGCGCAATTGCGGGCGGCAGAATCGGTCTTGCGCGGGTGGCGGTGGTGTTCGGGTTTGGCCTGCTGCACGGGTTGGGGTTTGCGTCGGTGCTTGGCGATGTCGGGTTGCAGGACAACCGATTTTTTGTCGGGCTTATTGGGTTCAACATCGGCGTTGAACTTGGTCAATTGGCGGTGATCGCGCTGGCCTTTTTGGTGTTGGGTTGGCCGTTCGGACGCAAGGCCTGGTATCGCGCCCGCGTGGCCATTCCGGCATCGGGACTGATAGCGATTGTGGGGGCGTGGTGGACGGTGGAGCGGGTATTTTTGTAACTGCGCCTCAAACCTGACCAAGATTAAAGTCTAAGGGCGGCAGAATATTCTGCCGCCCTTAGACATGCTGTCTTAAACCGTTTCACCCATCATCGCGCGCACATCCGTCAGATGACCGGTGATTGCTGCCGCCGCTGCCATTTGGGGCGACAACAAATGCGTGCGCCCGCCGCGGCCCTGGCGGCCTTCAAAGTTTCGGTTTGACGTTGCTGCACAGCGCTCACCCGGGGCAAGCTGATCGGGGTTCATTGCCAAACACATCGAACACCCCGCCAGACGCCATTCAAAACCGGCGTCGATAAAGATCTGCGCCAGACCTTCCGCTTCGGCTTGGGCCCGCACCAGACCAGATCCGGGAACGACCATTGCCCGCAATCCGTCTTTCTTCTTCTTACCCTTCAAGATCGCGGCAGCAGCGCGCAAATCTTCAATCCGACCGTTGGTGCAAGACCCGATGAACACCGTGTCAATCTTGATATCCGACAGCTTCATGCCGGGCGTCAGGCCCATATAGTCCAAAGACCGCTGCACGGCTTCTACTTTGCCACCGGTGAAATCCGAAGGTGACGGCACAACACCCGTGATCGGTAGCACGTCTTCGGGGCTGGTGCCCCATGTCACAACAGGGGCAATTTCCTCGCCGCGCAGGGTGACAACCTTATCCCAATGCGCGCCTTCTTCGGTATAAAGGGTCTTCCAATAGGCAACTGCGGCGTCCCAAGCGGCCCCTTTGGGGGCATGCGGGCGGCCCAGACAATAGGCATAGGTTTTATCATCCGGCGCAATCAACCCTGCCCGCGCGCCACCTTCGATGGCCATGTTGCACACGGTCATGCGGCCTTCCATCGACAATTCACGAATGGCTTGGCCGCAGTATTCGATCACATAGCCGGTGCCGCCTGCGGTGCCTGTAGCGCCAATGACTGACATGGTGATGTCTTTGGCGGTAACGCCGGGGCGCAGTGATCCGGTGATTTCCACCTTCATATTAAGACCCTTGCGCTGGATCAGCGTTTGGGTGGCCAGAACATGTTCCACCTCTGACGTGCCGATACCATGCGCCAGTGATCCGAAGGCGCCATGTGTGGCGGTATGGCTGTCACCGCAAACCACGGTCATGCCGGGCAAGGTCCAGCCCTGTTCAGGGCCAACGATGTGGACAATGCCTTGGCGCACATCGGACACAGGATAATAATGGATACCAAACTCTTTGGCGTTGGTATCCAAAGCGTTCACCTGAACGCGGCTGTCTTCGGTCATTGTGGCGGCATTGGCCCGGTCCAATGTGGTGGGCACGTTATGATCGGGCACCGCGATGGTTTTTTCGGGGCTACGAACTTTGCGGCCCGTCATACGCAGGCCCTCAAACGCCTGTGGGCTGGTGACCTCATGCACAAGGTGGCGGTCGATATACAAAAGGCAGGTGCCGTCGTCGGCCTGGTGGACGACATGGTCATCCCAGATTTTGTCATATAGGGTTCGCGCGGTTTGGACAGGAGCAGTCATGGCTCTCTCTTTTCGATAGCTAAGGGAACGGGAAGGACAAGCGGCGCTGCGGGCGGCTTAAAGACGTGCAAGAACCGACCGATTTTCGCGGGCAAAGCGCCAAGGCATGCGCTTGTGGTCGTCCATGTTGCAGAACCCGATCATGCGCAAGGTCATACGCCTGTTTGATCTGTCAGGCAAGCGAGGGTGAAATGGAAATCATGTCCGTCACTTTTGAAGGCTCAAACTATGGCAGTCCTTGCCAAGCCCTATAAATGCGCCTATGCCGCCCCCTTCGCGTTGTTGAGCTTTTGCCGAAGCGCTGATACCTTATGCTCTACGCTGCAAAGCTTTACCGGAGGACAGTGTCCTGTCTCATTCTGATCCCGCCACTGGATTGCCAGTTGGCCCCCGCGCGGCCCGTGCCGACGCAAACTATACCGCCGAAGACTTGTTAGCCGTTGTGCTGGCATCGGTTGACGATGACAAAGCGGAAGATGTCGTGCAAATTGATTTGCGCGGGCGCTCTGACGTGGCTGATTACATGGTGATCTGCTCGGGCCGGTCCACCCGGCAAGTGGCGTCGATCTCGGAAAAACTGGCGGATCGTCTGAAGCTGGAGTTTCGGATGGTTGCCAAGATGGAAGGCAAAGAAACCGCGGATTGGGTGCTGATTGATGCGGGCGATGTCATCGTCCATGTCTTCCGCCCCGAAGTGCGCGAATTCTATGATCTTGAAAAGATGTGGCTGCCCGGCAGCACCCATCGCGGAGCCTAACGGCGAATGCGGCTGCATATTTGTGCAGTCGGGCGGCTGCGCGCCGGACCAGCGCGCGACTTGGTCGATGATTATACACAGCGCATTGATCGCAGTGGGCGGCCCTTGGGGATTGGCCCGTTTTCGGAACATGAAATTGAGGATAAGAAAGGCGGCGGCATGATGGCCGAGGCCGAAATGTTACGTCGAACTTTGCCCGTGGGCGCGATGATTGTTGCGATGGATGAGCGTGGGTCTGTGATTTCATCCCCCGAATTTGCGACCCAGTTGGCGAAATGGCGCGATGACGGGCGGCAGGATGTGGCCTTTGTCATCGGTGGCGCGGATGGCATAGCACCGCTGTTGCGGGACCGGGCCGACTTTTCGATCAGTTTTGGCAAAATGGTCTGGCCACATCTGTTGGTGCGGGTGATGTTGGCCGAACAGCTATATCGGGCCACAACGATTTTGGGTGGCGGGCCGTATCATCGGGCATAGAGCCAAAATTCTTCGAAGAATTTTGCAAATTTATTCGAATAAATTTGAGACGAACCACCTGTCGTTGCTCTGCTGCGCTGACAGGGTTACAACCCAGCCTATGTAAGGAAAGGCCGCCCCATGACCCGCCGCAAACCCGTTGTTCTGTGCATTCTTGATGGTTGGGGCATCAATGCTGATCCGGCCTCCAGCGCCCCGGCCCAGGCGCAGGTTCCAAATTTCAACCGCATTTGGGCGACTTGTCCGCATTCCACCTTAACCACCTTTGGTCGTGATGTTGGCTTGCCCACAGGGCAAATGGGCAATTCTGAAGTGGGGCACACCAATATTGGCGCGGGCCGCGTGGTGGCGATGGATCTGGGTGCCATTGATCTGGCGATTGAAGATGGATCATTCGCGAAAAACGCAGCCCTGCTTGAGTTCACGGCGAAAATGCGGGCTTCGGGCGGCGTCGCGCATTTGATGGGCGTCATTTCTGATGGTGGCGTGCATGGGCATTTGGCGCATGTGATCGCGGCCTGCCGTGCGATTGCCGACCAGGGCGTGCCGGTGGCCTTGCATGCCATCACCGATGGGCGGGATGTGGCACCGTCATCGGCAGCGGAATTCATGGCTGATCTGATCGTGGCGCTGCCTGCAGGCGTGACAATCGCCAGTGTGATCGGGCGCTATTGGGCGATGGACCGCGATAACCGCTGGGACCGTGTGCAGCGCGCCTTTGATGCGATGATCGGGGCCAAAGGGGTGCACGCCTTTGATGGGGCGCAGGCAGTTGCAGCGGCGTATGCCCGCGGCGAAACCGATGAATTCATCGCCCCCACGGTCATTGGCGGCTACACGGGGGCCAGAGACGGCGATGGTTTTTTCTGTTTGAATTTCCGATCCGACCGCGCCCGCGAAATTCTTGCGGCGATCGCAGCCCCTGATTTTGACGGCTTCCTCACGGGCCTACGCCCCAAATGGGCGGCAATGTTGGGTATGGTGCCCTATTCATCCGCGCACAGCACGTATATGACCACCGCCTACACCAAACCGCAGTTGAACAATACTTTGGGCGAATGGGTGGCGGGCCACGGGCTGACTCAATTCCGGCTGGCGGAAACGGAAAAATACCCCCATGTCACGTTTTTCCTGAACGGCGGGCGCGAAGACCCTTTTGCGGGCGAATCCCGTGCCATGCCAAAATCACCGCAAGTGGCGACCTATGATCTGCAACCCGAAATGTCGGCAGGCGAGGTATCGGATCGGTTGGTCGAGGCGATAAACACACCTTACGATCTGATCGTCGTGAATTTTGCCAACCCCGATATGGTCGGCCACACGGGCAGTTTGCCCGCAGCCATAAAGGCTTGTGAGGCGGTCGATCTGGGTCTTGGCCGCGCGCTGGTGGCATTGCAGGCCATGGGGGGGGCGATGATTGTGACGGCCGATCACGGCAATTGCGAATTGATGATTGATCCCGTCACGGGCGGGCCGCATACATCGCATACCACCAATCCGGTGCCGGTGGTTCTGGTCGGTGGGCCTGTGGGGGCGCGCCTGCGCGACGGCGGGCGGCTTGCAGATCTTGCACCAACCGTTCTGGCGCTGATGGGGTTGTCGCAACCGCCAGAGATGACCGGGAAAAGTTTGCTGTTGGAATGATCCGCGCCTTTGCCCTTCTTTTGGCCGTGATGCTGCCTGTTGATGGGGTGGCGGGTGTCGCCGACGATGCCGCCGCAGCTTCGACGCAGTTGCAAGAGGCCGTTGCTGGGCTTGAGGCGGCAGTTGATGCCAAAGATCGGGTTGCCGCCCTGACCCGTACGATCAAAGCCTATGAAAATGGGCTGGCGGCCATGCGTGAGGCGTTGCGCCAAGCCGATCTGCGCGACACTCAACTAAATCTGCAGTTTGAGGCCAAGCGCGACCGGATTGCGCAATTGCTTGGTGTGTTGGGCAGGCTTGATGCTGAACCGGGGCCGCTGTTGTTGTTGCATCCCAATGGGCCTTTGGGCACCGTCAGGTCTGGTATGATGCTGGCGGATGTCACCCCGGCCTTGCAAGCCGAAGTCGATGGTCTGAAAGCGCAACTTACTGAACTTGCCGACTTGCGGGCACTGCAATCTGCAGCGGGGCAAACGCTGGCCCAAGGTCTGGCAGCGGCGCAAACCGCGCGGCAGGCGCTGTCGCAAGCCATATCAGATCGCACTGAACTGCCGCGCCGGTTTACCGAAGACCCCGACGTTTTGCGGGGCCTGTTGGAAAGCGCCGATACGCTTGAAGCGTTTGCGTCCGGTCTTTCGCTTGATGGCAGCAGCAGTTCTGGTTTTGCGGATGCCAAAGGCGGGCTTGATCTGCCCGTGTTGGGCACGCTTTTGCTGCGTCCGGCGGAAACCGATGCGCGCGGCGTCACCCGGCCCGGTATAACCTTGGCGACTCGTGCCACGGCGATGGTAACCAGCCCTTGGGCGGCCACAATCCGCTATCGCGGCCCTTTGCTGGACTACGGAAATGTGATGATCATTGAGCCGGGGGGCGGCTATCTTGTGATACTTGGTGGCCTAGATCAGGTATATGGCGAAGTTGGTGAAGTGATTGCCAAAGGTGCGCCTTTGGGTCTGATGGGCGGAGGAGAGCCGCAGCTGGACGATCTGACAGCACCCGTCAAAGAAGGTGGTGGCGGACGCGAGACGGAAACGCTTTACTTGGAATTGAGGCAAGGTGCGGAACCGGTGGACCCGATGGCGTGGTTTACGGTGACGGCCAAAGCAGGGGAATAGGACCTTAACGATGAAAAAGCTTATTATGGCGGCCATAGGCGGCACTTTGGCGGGCGCGGTTCTGACCACCCAAGTGGCTGGCCCGATCATTGCGCAAGATGCAACCAAGAATGCCAATGTCTATGAACAGCTGGATCTGTTTGGCGACATCTTTGAACGCATTCGCGGGCAATACGTTGAAGATGTGGACAGCAAAGCACTGGTCGAAGCCGCGATTAACGGCATGCTGACATCGCTTGATCCGCATTCCAGCTATCTGAATGCCAAAGATTTTGATGACATGCAGACCCAGACGCGCGGCCAGTTTGGCGGGCTTGGTATCGAGGTGACCCAAGAGGAAGGCTATGTAAAAGTCATCTCGCCGATGGATGGCACCCCTGCGGATGCCGCAGGTATCAAGGCAGGCGATTTCATCACCGCGGTGAACGGCGAATCGGTGCAAGGGCTGTTGCTTGACGAAGCCGTGGAAATGATGCGCGGCGAGATCGGGTCAGAGATTGTGATCACCATCGTGCGCGAAGGGGTGAAAGAGCCGTTTGATGTTTCGATCATTCGCGACACAATCAAAGTAATTGCCGTGAAAAGCCGGCTTGTCGGCAACACGGTTGTGCTGCGGATCACCGCATTCAATGACCAGACCTTTCCGGGTCTGGAAGCGGGCATCAAGAAATCTGTTGAAGAGGCGGGCGGCATCGACAAGGTCAGCGGCTTTGTTGTCGATCTGCGCAACAACCCGGGCGGTTTGCTGAACCAAGCCATCAAGGTTTCGGATGCGTTCCTTGAAACTGGCGAAATCGTCTCTACGCGCGGCCGCAGTGCCGCTGACAGCGCCCGCGAAAACGCAACGCCGGGCGATCTGGCACAAGGCAAGCCTGTGGTGGTGCTGATCAACGGCGGATCTGCTTCGGCGTCTGAAATTGTGGCGGGGGCGCTGCAAGATCATCGCCGTGCGATCGTGGTGGGCACCAAAAGCTTTGGCAAGGGATCGGTGCAGACGCTGATCCCGTTGAAAGGCGAAGGCGCGATGCGTCTGACCACGGCGCGCTATTACACGCCATCGGGGCGGTCGATCCAATCGTTGGGGGTTATGCCCGATATCGTGGTGAACCAGCCGATCGTTGATCCAACGGTTGAAGGCACCGAAACCAAGGCCGCCGAAGATGCGGCCAAGCAGCGCACCGAAGCCAGTCTGCGCGGGGCCATCACCAATGATTCGATGTCGGATGATGAACGCAAGTTGTTGGAAGAAGAACGCACGCGCACCGAAGAAGCGGCCAAGCTGCGCGATGAAGATTACCAGCTTGCCTATGCCGTGGATATTCTGCGCGGGCTGAACGCCGTGGCACCCAAGCCATAACAGACCAAAAGGTCGTGCCAAACCGGTGCGGCCTTTCCCTTTGAAAGCCCTGCGATGATTGATCCCGAAACCTTGCCGTATCGGCCCTGCGTGGGTGTGATGCTGATCAATGGCGCAGGGCTTGTCTTTGCGGCGCAACGGTTGGACAGCACCATCGCCGCATGGCAAATGCCGCAAGGTGGGATTGATGACGGCGAGAAACCGCGTGTGGCCGCCCTGCGCGAATTGTGGGAAGAAACCGGCGTCACCGCCGAACTGGTCGAATTTATCGCCAAGACCGATGATTGGGTGACCTATGATTTGCCGCCCGAATTGCTGGGCAAGGTTTGGGGAGGCAAGTTTCGCGGTCAGCGGCAGAAATGGTTTTTGTTTCGATATCTTGGCACCGATACCCAGATCAATATCGCCACCGATCACCCTGAATTTTCGCAGTGGCGCTGGATTGGCGCGGATGAAATGGTGGCGTCGATCGTGCCTTTCAAACGCGCGGTTTACGACCAGGTTGTCGCGGTGTTTCGACCCTATTTGACGTGAATGGCAGCGCCAAGGCCATCCATCAGTTCCTGCAACCCTTTGATCGTGCGTGCGTCTTTTAACCGTCCGTCCTGATCAAACGCGGTGCCTGATTCTGCCACCATCACCTCTGGCCCGGGCAGCACAGTGGCGCGAAACGGCATCAAACACAGGCGCAAGGAAAACTGCGCCCGCTCTCCCCCCGCGCGCCCGGCTGCGGCTGACATAATGGCAACCGGCTTATCCCGCCACGGTGCACCCTTGGTGCGGCTGACCCAATCAAGCGCGTTCTTTAACACCCCAGACAACGCCTTATTGTATTCGGGGGTTGCGATGATCACGGCGTCCGACCGCACAATCTGATCTGCCAAAGTTTGCACAGCCACAGGAATACCCGTTGCTTCCAGATCACCATCATACAGTGGCAGGTTCAAATTGGCGTCAAGGCGGATGGCCGGGCCAAACAACCGGCACGCCTCGGTCAACAGCAACCGGTTGGTTGAGGCTTGGCGCAACGATCCACTGATCGTTAGGATGGTGAGATTAGGCATTGAAGTCTTTCCGAACGATCAAAATGGAGTATTGCCCATAGCTGCCACAGCCGTGGCAAAGGTCAATGTGATTGGCAATTTAATTCAAGCGGACGCAAAGCGGCATCATCGGCGCGGCAATCCATCAGACAGGTGCAGCCAAGGCAGCATTTCGGCGCTGTGAAGGTGTTCGGTTGCGCTGTAGGCGGCAGGGTCGGTCAGGGTGGTCGCATAAAAATGCGTCTCATCGGGGAATTTGTCGCTGTGATAGCTCATCTGCGTGCCGCAGGTCGCACAAAAATCGCGCCGAACGCCGGGGGATGATTGATAGCCCGATGGGGCAACGCCGGTCCAGGACCACTGGCCATTCGCAACGCCAAAAAATGACGTGAACGCCGAAGCCGTGGCGCGACATCGCACGAAATCCTTCCGACCGATGAAACGATGCGCGCAAAATAACTGCAAGGGGTTTAGGGTGGACATGGCTATCAAATCCGATTGCGATTTGGAAGCATTGATTGACCGCACGTTCATCGAAAAGCACCCGGCGCAAATGCGGCACCGGGCAATGCGCGATCAAAGGCCGATCTGGGTGGCGACGTCGGCGATGATCTGAGCATGGATCGCGCGCCGGTCAGCCCCTTTAGGATCGTCGCAGATTGCCTTTTCGCCTTCAGATATCAGCATAGCGGGGGCATCAGGCGTGCAGAGGCCCAGGAAGGTAAAGTGCCAGGCCGGGGCGAATACGCTGCGCGTGGCACCGGGGAGACGGCCTGCCATGTTACTCTGCCATCCGGGCCAATATCAACGGCGTGCCAGACGGCTGCGTCTTTCCCCAGCGTGATCAGGTGAACCGCAGGCGTCATGGCGGCAAGGCTTTTGTCCGTCATGGCGTAGCTAAACGCCGGATCGACCGCGATAATGCGCGTGAGTACGGGAACGGTCATCGACGTATCCCATGCTGGCGGCATCGTATGGGGATCAACCCCGCCTTTTTTCAGAAATATGCAATCAGGGGCTGCATCCCCCAAAGTGTCGCAATAAGCACCGTAAGCCGCACGATCCAACTGCGCACCTCCTGCAGCAAGTACTGTGGCACCCCCAAGTGAGAAACCAAGGGCAGTGATTGGCCTAGAATCGATTGCCGGGCCAAAGCTGGGGTGCGCGGTTAAAGTTGCGGCTAATGCCGCAAGGTCAGCAGTGCGTTCGCCCACTTCGGGCAGGCGGCGGGGTGAGCTGTCACCCGACGTAGCGCCGGGATGATTAAGGCCCGCCACGATGGCCCCGCGCGCAACCAGCCCTTCGGCCAACCAGCCAAGATTGTCGATGTTACCGCCCGAACCGTGCGAAATAATCACCAACGGGTGGGTGCCCGTGGCCACGGCAGGGCCGACTTGCACCATCGTGCCAATAAAAACCGGGTTTGCGCCAATGGGCACGGTGTAAGTGGTTGAAGCGGCGGGATACCACACACTTGCCTCGGTCGCGCAGGGGCGGTGCGGGGCATCGACGGTCAGATGGTCAAAACCCGGCAAGGTTTGGCACATGGCTGCGGTCGAGGTCAGCAATAATGCGGCTGTAAGTTTCAAGATCAGTTTCATCGGGGTGCCCTTTCTGATGACGTTGCGATGGAACCGGGGTGCCAAAGAATGAATTTCTCCGCGTCCTGTAACCGGTTTAAGGTCGCGCCGACCCGGTTTTGGGTCGTATGACAGGGCAAAGGAGACTGCCGATGCCAACCTTGCCAATCCCAGTCTTTGCCGCAATCATTTTGGCCTTTCTGGGCCTGCGTGCATGGCGTCGGGGTGAAACGCCGCCCGTCTTTCTGGCGTTGATCGCCCTTTGTGCTTTGCAGGCGGCTGTGGCGGCAGGCAGGTAGCACTACGGAATTGTCGGGCTGAACAGGGTCCAGCCGGTGCTTGCACTTTGTATTCCTGCGCTTGCCTGGGTTGCGTTCATGACCACGCTGCGCCGACCATTGGCAATGTCAGAGCTGTGGCATTTGGCGGGGCCCCTGACGGGCATCTTTTGCGTCATCTTCGCGCCCGTCCTGATGGATCAGGTTATTATGTTGGCGTTCCTTAGCTATGGTGCCGCCATACTTTGGGCGGTTAGGCAAGGGCAGGGCGATCTGGCGCACGCACGCATCGGGGCGGGCGAGGGGCCGGCCCGGATGTGGCGCTGGATCGGGGTGGCACTGATCGCCTCGGCAGCGTCGGATTTGATCATTTACTTGGCCGCCACCGCAGGATTGGCGGGCATTGTGCCGTGGCTGGTGACGGCTTTTTCAACGTTGGCCTTGTTGGCGCTTGGATTACTGGGGTTGCAAGAAGATATGACCGTGGCCCCCGAAGCCGAGCCTGCCGCAGTGGCCACCGAAACCGATGCAGCCTTGGTCGCCGCGATGAATGCCCTGATGATGGAAAAGCGGTTGTGGCTGGACCCTGACCTTACGCTGGCACGGATTGCGCGGCGCATGGGGGTGCCCGCGAAATCGCTTTCCGCGGCGATAAACCGGGTGCGGGGTGAAAACGTCAGCCGCGTGGTGAATGACTGGCGGATTGCCGAAGCCTGCCAGCTATTACGCAAAGGCGCGGGGGTTACGCAGGCCATGCTGGGGGCAGGGTTCAACACCAAATCCAATTTCAACCGAGAGTTTTTGCGCGTGATGGGTGTTGCCCCAATGGAATGGCTGGCGCGAATGGGCCAAGATATTGTGGATAAGACCGCCTGAACCGCATCATCCTGTGGCAGGTCGTTGACTTTTACCGCCCCACGCCAGACCATCACGGCCTTACGGAATCAAAAGGCCCAAGGATTTGCGTTTTACCAAGCTGCGGCTGAATGGCTTCAAAAGCTTTGTGGACCCCACCGATCTGGTGATCCACGACGGGCTGACCGGTGTGGTTGGCCCGAACGGCTGCGGCAAATCTAACCTGCTGGAAGCGATGCGATGGGTGATGGGCGAAAACCGCCCCACTGCGATGCGTGGCGGCGGGATGGAGGATGTTATCTTTAACGGTGCCGCCACCCGTGGCGCACGGCATTTTGCCGAAGTGGCGCTGGTGCTGGACAATTCCGACCGTTTGGCCCCTTCGGGGTTCAACGATGCCGATCAGATCGAAATCGTACGCCGGATCACCCGTGATGCCGGGTCTGCCTATAAGCTGAACACCAAAGAAGTGCGCGCGCGCGATGTGCAAATGCTGTTTGCAGATGCGTCCACCGGATCACACTCGCCCGCCCTGGTGCGTCAAGGGCAGATAGCTGAGTTGATCAACGCCAAGCCCAAAGCCCGCCGCAGGGTGTTGGAAGAGGCGGCAGGGATCAGCGGTCTTTACGCCCGCAGGCACGAAGCCGAATTGAAACTATCGGGTGCCGAGGCGAATTTGCTGCGGGTTGATGATGTGCTGGAAGGGTTGGCGCAGCAGCTTTCGATGCTGATCCGGCAGTCAAAACAGGCGGCGCGATACCGCGAGATTGGTGAAGAATTGCGCCGGGCAGAAGGGCAGTTGCTGTTTCGCCGCTGGCGCGAGGCCGATCTGGCGCGGTTCGATGCCGACACGATCTTGCGCCAATGCATGACCCAAGCCGCAAATGCCGAAACCGCCGCCAGATATGCTGCAAAAAAGCGCGAGGTGTCCGAAGAGGCGCTGCCGCCGCTGCGGGACGAAGAAGCAATTGCTGCTGCAGTGGTGCAACGCCTGCTGGTTCAGCGCGATCAGTTGGCAGATCAAGAAACCCGCGCCCGTGTGATGATGGAAACGCTGCGCGCCCGAATTGCCGAACTGGCCCGGGATGGCGACCGCGAAGCTGGGCTGAACCGCGATGCGGTTGACACCATCGCGCGGCTGGATTGGGAAGTAGATCAGCTAACCCGCGCCCATGACGGCCACGACAACAGGATGGCCGACGCTAATGAGGCTGCGCGGGCCGCATCTGCGGCGCTGACGGATCAAGAAGCCGTTTTATCACAAGCTACCGAAGACGCTGCCCGATTGGCTGCGCGTCATCAGTCCGTTCAGCGCATGTTGGCAGACAGCCGGTCCGGGTTAGACAAAGCCGAAACCGAAGCTGCGCGCGCCAGGCAGGCCGTTGGCGTTGGAGAGTTGGCGTTGATTGCTGCAACCGACGCCTTTGCGGGGGCTGAAGCGGCCCAACTTGCGGCCGCCGAACTGGCCGCCGCTGCCGAAGACGCACTTTTGTCAACTGAAGCCGCCCGTTCCGAGGTGCAGGGTCGCGAATCCGAGGCGCGTGCCGCGAGGTCGGAAGCCGAGGGTGAAGCCGCCGCCCTGCGCGCCGAAGTCGCCGCTTTGGCCAAACTGGTCGAACGCGAAGCGCAGGCAGGCCATCAGGTGCTTGACCAGTTGGTGGTTGAACCGGGTTTGGAAAAGGCCGTTGGTGCTGCTTTGGCCGATGATCTGCGTGCGCCGGAAATTGGCGCGGATCGGCCATCGGGCTGGGTTACTTTGGCGGCATATGCCAGCGCACAGGCATTGCCCAATGCCGCAGCACCTTTGTCTGATTACGTGAAAGGCCCCGCAGTGCTGGGTCGCAGGATGGGCCAAATCGGGCTGGTTGCCCGCAATGTTGGGCCGGGTTTGCAAGCCGCTTTGTTGCCCGGTCAGCGATTGGTCAGCGTTGAGGGGGATTTGTGGCGCTGGGACGGCTTTCGCGCTGGTGCCGAGGACGCGCCATCCGCCGCCGCTTTGCGATTACAGCAGTTAAACCGCCTTACCCAGCTAAAACGCGATCTTGAAGATGTGGCGGCCCGTGCGCAAGGATCGGCCCAAGCCCATGTATTGCTGCAAGCGCGATTGGTTGACCTTGCCCGCGCCGACCAACTGGCCCGCGATGCGCGCCGCGCGGCGGATGGGCATGTGACTGACGCCAATCGCATGGCCGCGCGTGCCGAGGCTGATAAATCTATCTTTGGCGGCAAGCTAGAGGCTGCCCAACTTGCCGTTTCGCGTTATCAGGATGAGGCGACCGAGGCCCGCAATCGGTTAGACCACGCCATGGCCGCAGTGGATGATCTGGCCGATCTTGCAGGGGCGCGTGATGCGGTTGAAGCCGCAAAACTGGTGGTCGCGGCCGCGCGGATCACCATGTTGACCCGACGTTCATCGCAAGATGAATTGCGCCGCGAAGGCGAAGCGCGGGTGCGGCGCAAACAAGAAGCCGTCAAGGAAACATCTGGTTGGCGGCACCGTTTGGATACTGCCGAACGCCGCATGGCCGAACTAACGGCGCGTCAGGCCGAGACGGCGGAAGAACTGGCCGAGGCATCCGCGGCACCCGAGGACATTGCGATCAAGCGTGAAGAATTAAATGACGCCATCACAGGTGCTGATGCGCGCAAACAAGTCGCCGCCGATGCGCTTTCGGTCGCCGAAGCGGCATCGCGTACTGCCCGTGATACGGAACGCGACGCAGAACGTCTGGCAAGCGAATCCCGCGAATCCCGCGCCCGCGCCGAGGCACGATCTGAGGCAGCGCGCCAAACCGTCACCCTTGCCGCCGAACGTATCGCCGAAGAGGCAGGGGCCACACCGGAGCAATTGCTTGATACCCTAAAGGTTGACCCCGATAAAATGCCGGACGCCGAAAGCCTTGATACCGATGTGCAGCGCCTGCGCCGTCAACGTGAGGCTTTGGGTGCTGTGAACCTGCGCGCCGAAGAAGACGCCAAGGCAGTGAACACTGAATATGATACGTTGGCGCTGGAAAAATCTGATCTCGAAGAAGCGATCAAAAAACTGCGATCGGGGATTGCCGCGTTAAACCGCGAAGGCCGCGAACGCCTGTTGACGGCGTTTGAACAGGTTAACGCCAATTTTACCACCTTGTTCACGCATCTGTTTGGCGGAGGTGAGGCGCGGCTGGTTTTGGTCGAGTCTGATGACCCGCTTGAGGCTGGTTTGGAAATTATGTGTCAGCCGCCGGGCAAGAAACTTAGCGTTTTGTCATTGCTATCGGGCGGTGAGCAAACCCTGACCGCACTGGCGCTGATTTTTGGCGTCTTCCTTGCAAATCCGGCCCCGATCTGCGTGCTGGACGAGGTCGACGCGCCGTTAGACGACGCCAATGTGACGCGGTTTTGTGACCTGCTGGACGAGATGACCCGCCGCACCGAAACCCGGTTCCTGATCATCACGCACCATGCTGTGACGATGGCGCGGATGGACCGATTGTTTGGCATTACAATGGCCGAACAAGGGGTTAGCCAGTTGGTTTCGGTTGATCTGAAGCGGGCTGCGGCCTTGGTGGCTTAAAGGACTGTCTATAGCTTTTGTTAACCACGCCCTGATAACTCTGTCCTTGCCGCAATCCTTTGCGGTGACGGGAGGTGAGGAAACTGGAAGATATGACTTATCGCAAATGGATGGTTCTGATCGCAGCGGCAACGCTGATCATCGCGATCATCCGCCTTTGGATCGGTACGTAAGCGCCGATAAAAAGGAAACCCGGCAGAGCTAGAACTCTGCCGGGTCGTTTTTTCAGTGAGTTAACTGAAAGAAAGTTATCGCATACCCAACTTAATACCAAAATCCTAAGCCTTCGTAAACGATCATCTGGCGCCATGGTTAACGCCAACTCCGCAATCGGCCACCATTTTGATGCGTCGCCAAGGTGTTGGAATCGTGCATTTCTGCCACAGGGCGTGGCGATTTCAATATGCCGCCGGAAACGGCCACAATCTTTACGATTGTATCGCACAGTATCGCCTGACGACTCAGAGGATATCATGCTGGAATTCCTGCCAAAAGACGTTCGTGACGGTCTTGATGCCGCGAGAAACCGCGATTTTGCGCGCAAATCGCGCCTACGTGTTCACGTTGGCGAAAAGATATTCCCGATCTTGCGGTATTGGCATGATGGGTTTTCAATAGATGCCAGCCACACCACAAACCTGCGCGGATTGGTCGATGTGTACGACGGATCACGCCATGTTTTCCAATGCCTGATCGTTGCGTCCGGGGTCGAACACGGCATTTTGGTTTGTGATTTCAAACGCTCAACACCCGTAACAGATCGCGCACCTTTGGATTATTGGCGCGATGAAAACGCCCCTGTGGCATACCTGCCTAGGGCCTGACCTCGACCAATGTGCCGATTGGCGTCGCAGCAAAAATCTCACGGATTTCGGCGTTTGAAACCGCAATGCAACCCGCCGTCCAATCGCCTTTGATCACGGAGGCGTCTGGGAACGCATTAGGCTGGCCATGAATCATGATATCGCCGCCCGGATCATATCCCCCGGCGGCAGCGGCGGCAATATCGGCGGCTTGTGGGTAATCAAGGCCCAAAGAAAGGTGATAGGCTGACTGGCCGGTCAGCCGATCTATCCGGTAGATCCCTTCCGGCGTGCGCCCGTCACCCTGCCGCGATTTATCCCCCGCAGGCGCAAAACCCAAAGCCATGGTATAGCTGCGCACGACCTTGCCACCTTGATACAACATCATCCGGCGCGTCGACTTTTCCACCACAATCCGGTCAATCTGCCCGATCAGCGGCGGTAACGGGGGCACTGCAACATCGACAGGTGGGCGCAGATAGATCAGCGCCGCACCCATCATCAAAAATGCTAACAACACCAGCGCGGTGAATATCCGCGCCAGATGCTTCATTGCAGATCGGCAAAGGCAGCTTGTAACCGCTGCACAGCGTCAATCACCTGCGCCCGTGGGCACGCAATGTTAAACCGCAAGAACGTCTCGCCCCCTGCACCAAAAGGGGTGCCGTGATTGGCAGCAATTCGTGCGGTTTTCTGCACCCGCCCAATGTATTCTTCCGCGGCCATGCCCGTGCCCGCAAAATCAACCCATGCCAGATAGGTTGCCTCAAGCGGCATCGCGCGAAGGCCGGGAATGGCGTTGATGCCGGCCTGAAACAGCTTGGCGTTGCCATCCAGATAGGCTGTCACCGCATCGACCCAAGCCGCACCTTCGGGTGAATAGGCGGCGGTGGCCATGAACATGCCGAACGAATTCGGCGAAATGCCCATCGCGTTTATCCGATCCGCAAACCGTGCGCGCAACGCAGGATCGGCGATGATCACATTGCCGGAATGCGCGCCTGCGATGTTGAAGGTTTTGGTAGTGGCCGTCATCATAACCAACCGATCGGCAATATCGGGTGCCACGTTCGACATCACATGATGCTTTTGGCCGGGCATCACCAGATCATGGTGAATTTCATCTGAAACCAAAATCAAATTGTGGCGCTTGCAGAAATCGGCCACGCCGCGCAATTCATCCAGACTCCACACCCGTCCGCCGGGATTATGCGGTGAACACAGGATCAACATGGTTTCCCTGCCCGTCAACTGGCTGTCCCACAGATCGAAATTCATCGTATAGCGACCAGCCGTGTTGGTCAAAGTGCATTCCGTCACGCCCCTGCCCGCCGCTTTGATCACGCGGGCAAAGGCGTGGTAGACAGGGGTGGTCAGCACAACGTCATCGCCGAGTTTGGTAAAGGCATCGACGCACAAAGACGTGCCGTTCACCAATCCATGCGTCGTAAATATCGACTTCGGGTCAACTGTCCATCCGTGCCGGGTTTTCATCCACCAACAAATCGCCGCCAGATATTCGGCTTCATCGCCGTAATACCCATAGACCCCGTGGTTAAGCATTTTTTCTAGCGCCGCCTGCACGCAATACGGCGGCTTAAACTCCATGTCCGCGACCCACATGGCGATCCCGTCCGTTGCCGAGACACCAAAAAGCGCCTCCATCGAATCCCATTTGACGGAATGCGTGCCTGTGCGGTTGATCGGGGTATCAAAATCCATGTCTTACCTGCCCTGCGTTTGAAGTCTTAAATTCCTGAAGTGGCTTCGATATAGGAAACTCATGCCGATCTGCATAATTCAATCGCAACATTGTATTGAGCACATGTTTGGCCGCGGATTTTCACATCTTCTTTGCGTCAGGTGCCGAAATTAAAGGCTATCATTGTGCTTCCTCTTGCACCGAACCGCCCCGCGCCGTAAATCCGAAAGATGATCCGCGACATCTTGATCCATCCCGACCCGCGCCTGAAGAAACCTTGTGACCCCGTGGCCAAGGTGACGTCAGAGGTATCTGACCTTGCGCACGATATGCTTGAAACCATGTATGATGCGCCCGGCATTGGGCTTGCAGCCCCACAGGTGGGCGTAATGATCCGGCTTATCGTGATGGATTGCATCAAGGACGGTGTGCCGGAACCGATGGTTCTGATCAACCCGTTGGTGGTTTGGTCATCTGAAGATTTGACGACGTATGAAGAAGGCTGCTTGTCGATCCCTGATCAATATGCCGATGTAAAACGCCCCGGGACAGTCAAAGTGCAATGGATGGGGCTGGATGGGCAAACCAATGACCGGCTGTTCGAAGGGCTATGGTCTACTTGTGTTCAGCACGAAATTGACCATCTGGATGGCAAGTTGTTCATTGATTATCTGGGGCCGCTGAAACGCCAGATGATTACCCGCAAAATGGAAAAGCTAAAGCGCGAACGGGCGCGGGGGTAGTGGCGGTTTTGCCCATCCTGCGCTGGCCTGATCCGCGCCTGACAACGGTTTGCGCCCCAGTCACGGACGATGTTCGCGTCTTGGCCGCCGATATGTTGGACACGATGTATGACGCCCCCGGCCGTGGTTTGGCGGCCCCGCAAGTGGGGGCGCTGGTGCGGATGTTCGTGATGGATGTGACGTGGAAAGACGGCACGCCTGCGCCGCAAGTTTTCGTCAACCCGCGTATTGTGGGGCGATCCGATACTCTGATTGATGGCCTCGAAGGGTGTTTGTCATTACCGGGGCTGTCCTTGATCGTCAGCAGGTCGGATCGGTTGCGGCTGACGTGGCAGGATCTAGACGGTGTGTCGCAAGACCAGAGTTTTGACGGCTTTGCGGCGATCTGCATTCAGCATGAATGCGATCATCTCGATGGTGTTTTGACACTGCATCATCTGTCCGCCCCCGACAGTGCCGATGCTGAAATGGCCCTACAATGACGCAACGATTGTGCCTGCCCTATCCGCACCCAATCCTTCGAACCCCGGCGCAAGACGTTGCTGCAATCACCGATGATGTCCGCGCCATTTGGGCCGATATGGTAGAGACGATGGATGCGATGCCCGGTTACGGGTTGGCGGCTGTGCAGATCGGCATTCCCTTTCGGCTGGCTGTGGTAGATTGTTCCGATGCGCGCGGCCAAGCCATTGTGATGGCCAATCCATTGATATTGCACCGCAGCGGGCAGTTTCGCGAACACGAAGAAGCCTCGCCCAACCTGCCCGGAGTCTGTGCCATAGTGCGCCGTCCGCGTGCGGTAACGGTGCGGTATTTGAACGCCGACGGCTTGATCGAAGACCGTGAGTTCGTTAACCTTTGGGCCACATCAGTGCAGCATCAGATCGACCATCTGGCTGGCAAGATGTATTTCGATCACCTGTCCGGGCTGAAAAGAAAGATGCTGTTGGCAAAGGCGGAAAAGCTGGGAAAACGGATATGAAGATCGTTTTCATGGGCACGCCGGATTTTGCAGTGCCGGTTCTGGAGGCGTTGACCAAGGATCATCAGATCGTCGCCGTCTATACCCAGCCGCCCCGCCCCGCAGGTCGGGGAAAGGCAGATCGCCTCAGCCCGGTGCATGTCCGCGCCAATGAACTGGGATTGCCCGTGCGCCATCCGGTCAATCTGAAATCTGCCGAACTGCAGTCCGACTTTGCCGCCTTAGGCGCAGATATTGCGGTCGTGGTTGCCTACGGTCTTATTCTGCCGCAGCCGGTCCTTGATGCGCCACGGCTTGGCTGCTTGAACATTCATGCTTCGCTTTTGCCGCGCTGGCGCGGGGCAGCGCCCATTCACCGCGCAATTATGGCAGGCGATGCGGAAACTGGCATCTGCATCATGCAAATGGCAGCGGGGCTGGATACCGGCCCGGTTTTGCTGCGGGCAACGACGCAAATCGGGGCCGAAGATACCACCGCCGATTTGCATGACCGCTTGTCCAAAATGGGTGCGCGGATGATTTGTGATGTTTTAAGAAAGTTACCACTACCGCCGAAACCGCAATCTGATCAGGGTGTTACCTATGCGACAAAGATCGAAAAATTAGAAGCGCGTATTGATTGGACGCAATCTGCCGTCAAAGTTGATCGACAAATACGGGGCCTTTCGCCCTTTCCGGGGGCTTGGTGCACTATTGCGGGTGAGCGGGTAAAATTTCTGCGCAGCAGGCTGGCGTCCGGCCAAGGTCAGCCGGGCCACCGCTTGCATGGCTTGACCGTTGCTTGCAAGGATGGAGCAATCGAAGTAACATTGGTGCAACGCGAAGGCAAACGCTCGATGTTGGCCAAGGAATTCCTGAATGGAGCGGATTTGTCTGATATTTTTGACTAATCTGGCCATTCCAATTTCAAGCAACGATCCCCATATGACGTACAACCAATCGAGGTGGGGCCATGCCGATTCTTATGCTGATCATCGTCGGGATAGCTGCCGGGTTTCTGGCAACACGGTTGATGAAAGTGCAAACTGACGTGCCAACCACGATTGCAATAGGGGTGGCGGGTGCGTTGATGGGGGGATTTCTGCTGCGGTTCTTGATCACATTGACCGGGTGGTTTGCTGGCTTGGTCGGTGCGGTTCTTGGTGCTATGGCATTGATATGGGTTTATAAAACCTACATTGCCCGCTGATCTGCCAGCCGGCGCAAAGCCTCACCCAGCCGGAACGATTTGCCCCCAGTTGCATCCCACATCTGTCGTCCCTGCCATGCAGCAAACATCAGGGCCCCCGCCTCGCGGCCGCGGGTTCCGCCACCCAAACGGTCACCCAAAGATGCCTCCAGTTTGCTTCGCCATTGCGTCGCGCGCAGGTTCAGATCTTTGTCACGATGGCTTTCCGCCAAAAGCGCCGGAATATCGACGCTTGCAGTGATGTCTTTCAGCATGGCTTGCGCGCCTTTTGCCGACACAAACGCATCATCCGACGCGACAAGCGTTATTGCATCCAAATCGTCCCAGGCTGCGGTCAGGGCGGATTTAACCATCAAGTCCCGTGTGCGATACCGCTGCACCAAAGTTGGCGGTGCAAGGCCACAAATGGCAGAAACAGAGGCAAAGGACACGGCTTTATCGCCACCTGCCAGCAAATGCGACAGCACAAGTTTCAGGACATCTTTGTCTGGTATGGATTTTGCTCGTGACATGATACAATCATGAACAGAAATTCGTATAATACAAGGTGTATATGAACTTTTATTCTGAATCTAAGGTGCCGATTTCCGCATCAACACCTTCAGCATGCCGTGCGTGGCTGATAAACCTGACACCTGCATGTTTCTTCAACATTTGACGGGCAGATTTGGCAAGGTTCACTTCTTTAAGAATATTCCAAACCCGGTAGTGAACCGTAAAAATTTCGCGATCTGACGGAAGCGGTTCGCCCCGCATTTTGCCGCCAAGGATGTAATGTTGCTCATCTGGAAGAATGTTCCAGGCCAAACCGGCCTTCTGAATGGCCAAAGGTAAGCTGATCTGATCCAGATAGGGGCGCTTTCCGGGAATGGTTGGATTGGCGTCAAGTGTCTGGGCCACATCCATCCAAACCTGCGCAAAGCTTTTCCCGTCGGACGTTCGGTATTGTTCAGGAAACGTAAATAATCCCGAGCTAAAATAGGGCACGCGGCCCCGGTTTCCCTTTTGCCGCATCAAGCGAATTCGGTCTTCCGGAACACTCATGTCGCAAGCGGCGTAAATGCGCGTCCAATCGTCACTTTTGCCCCAGATCATTGATGCCGCCGGTGTCAGCGACACGTGGCCGTCCTTGATCAGATTCTCAACCCTGTTGGGCAGCAGGCATAAAACATCACTGTCAAAGAAAGCAGAAAATTCCGTGTCGCGCTGCTCCAATGTGGCAAGAATTTTATTTCCATGAGGATACAGCGGGTTAAAGCGCCCCTCAACAGCGAATGTTCGCAAGTCACAGTTCAATCGCCGTAATAACTCTTTAACATCCAACGAAACTTGATCCAGCTTTATGTCCGGACAATACCCAACAAGTGCAACTTGATCGCCAAACTGTTCGCGAAGAGACGCCGCCAGAAAGCAAGCCATCTGTTCATACTCGGGCGGTTCGACAATGAAAAATACAGTAAGTTTTTGCGACATCTTCCGCTCTGTTGCTAAGGTGCCCCTTCGGACAATTTTGATGGATTATGTGTGGTCACGTTGCTGCTGTCACGTGCCAGCTTGCAAACGGGGGGCTAATTAGTTCGAATAACGCAACAATTGTCCTTGTTGCAACAGCAACTGTATCATTCTTTGATTGCGTCCGGCGTGGCATTGCGAGTGCTTTGGCGATGGCGGTAGGGTGTTCGCAGGGGCGAGGTTCGGGCAATTCAACAAAAAACTGCAAAAAGGCACCAGATTATGGCGGGCGGCACTAAGCCAACGTTAGGAAAATTGGATAAAGTTCGGCCAAATGGCGCGTCAGAGCTTTGGGGTCAGGATGATTTCCTGTTAAAAAGACATGTCAGCCCACATGGGCAAGTGACGGCAGTTTCAATGATGAAGGACGAAGGGCCCTATCTGCTGGAATGGGTGGCGCATCACCTTGCGGTTGGATTCACGGACCTTGTAGTTTATACGAACGATTGTTCGGATGGAACTGATGACATGCTGATCCGGCTGGAACAACTGGGGCTGTGCCATCATCGCAGGAACGTTATTCCTGAAGGAATTCGCCCTCAACCTTCGGCGCTAAACCATGCGCAGGACGAGCCTGTCGTGCAAGACTCTGACTGGGTGATGGTGTTTGACGCCGATGAGTTTTTATCAATTCGATATGGTGACGGGACGCTTGATGACTTGATAGCGGCCACAAAAGAAAAGGGCGCGAACGGCGTCGTTGTGACGTGGCGTATCTTTGGGTCAGGCGGTATTGTGGATTGGAGTAGAGCGCCAGTAACAGAGCAATATCTGATGGCAGCACCGCAAACCTGGAATAAGGGCTGGGGTGTAAAAACACTTTTTACTTTTGATACGGAATATTGGAAACTAGGGATACATCGTCCAAAAATCAAGAATAAGCATATTAAAACAGATTTTCCTGATAGTATAAAATGGTTGACCGGTTCAGGAAATGAAATAGAGGACTATTTCAAGTTTCGTGGCTGGAGGTCAATTACCCGTACAGTCGGATATGACTGGGCTCAATTAAATCACTATGCGGTTAAGTCAGTTGACAGCTATGCAATTCGTAAGATGCGTGGAAACGTAAACAATAAAGAAGACAAATACAATTCCGATTACTGGAGCCTGCAGGATCGAAATGAAGTGCGTGATGAGACGATGTTGCGTTATAGTGAAAAGCGAAGCCAGATTATTGCACAACTTTTGACTGACCCGGAAGTTAAAAGATTGCATTTTTCGGCGCTGGATCGTGCTGAAATTCGATTAGCCGCACTGCGACAGACGGCGGCCTATCACCAAATGGTATCGGATTTGGCTGAAGCATCCAAAGTTCCGATAACGCAGATCATTGCAAAACCCCCTCAACCGCGCGACAAAGAAAAGATTGCGACTTTGATGTCGGATGTCGAAAAAAGCCGGAATGATCATGCTAAATCCTCACGAAAGCTTTTGCACAAAGAGCCGGTCGAGACGGTTCCTATGGGATCTTACCTCGCGGGCCTGGCGGATCTGTCGCAAGATATCCCGATGCAGTGGTATACAAACCACAGCATGAAGCTGCCGGCCGACCCCAGGATTTTTATCAGTCATGTCATCCCGTTGATCCAGAATGGCAAGTTTGAACGCGGCATTGCGCGCCGATTGCCCCAGGTGTTGGTGCAAGGGGCCAGGGTGCTGGAAATAGGATCAGCGGTAGGTTTTGTTGCAGGGCATTGTGCAAATATTCGACCTGATCTAACGCTGGTTCTTCAAGAAAGCAACGTCAGTCTAAGATCAACGCTGATCGCTGTCTGCGCAATAAGTGAACGGAAGTTCACGGAAAATTTCATAATTGAAAGCAAAACATTAGAAGGTGAAACTGCTGTGGAGATAGTTGCACTTCACAAATCTCATCGCGCCAATGTCCTGATACTGGCAGACCCTGCATTAACGCCACTGGTATTGGCCGCGGTCTTTCAAGAGTTGAAAGAAAGCCTGCCTTTGCAGGTATTTTTGTATAGTCGATTTCTGGAAACTTGCCACGCATCAATCGGGGAAATTGAGGCGATGTTATTCAGAAATCACTATGTCAGCGACTTTGGGTTTGATCCCACTATCGCGCGCGGGTATCGTTGGGCCGGCTCATTTGGTGGGCCACATGGCACATGAAATGAACACAGCTTTGCTGGACAGCCGAGTAAGTATCCGGCATTGTTTGCAAAATAGAAACAATCGTCAGAAGGCAGTTTCTTGAGATGGCAAGTACCGTTCGCAGACCCGTCGCTTCGCTTTGGATTGGCGAAAGGCTGCATTATTTAAATCAGCTTTGCTTATTAAGCCACGTGAAACACGGCCATCCCACCACGCTTTATTGCACCGATAAAGTTAGCAATGTTCCAGAAGGTGTTACAGTGCGGCCTGCAACCGACATAATGTCAATCGATATGGAAATTGTGAAGCAGACTTCAGAAAGCTTTCTATCGAATGTTTTTCGGTATAAAATGATCGAGAAGACAAATGCGGTTTGGATTGACTGCGATGCCTTTTGTCATCGGCCGTTTCCTGATGAGATGAAGAATATCTTTGCCGGGCATGGGTTTCGAGGGGCGCTGAATTGTGGTGTGGTCTATATTCCGCAGAAAGGGGAATTAATATCCCAATTGCTGGATTATTACGAAAATTTGCCTGACGCACCTGCCTGGTTTAACAAACAGCAGCGCAAACGGATCGAAAAGCAGGAGTCTCATTTGCCGCAGGCCGTGCGAATTTATAATGCGGAACGCACTGCCTTTGGACCACAGGCTTTTACCTGGTTTGCGCAACAGACTGGCGATTTTGAAAAGGCATTGTCATCCGATTATTTATATCCGGTTCCGTTTCAACTGAATGATGTTTTTTTTGATCCATATGGCCGGGTAGCGGGCCATTTTACGGATAACACGTTATCCGTTCATCTTTATACCAATGGCACAAAGCCGTGGTGGCGGAAAAACGTGCCACTTCCCAATTCCTATGTTGCACGGATGTGTGCAGAAATTGGCGTTAATCCGGCCGAGGCCTTAGAAGAATGAGCGATGATGACGAAGATTTCGATTTGACTGCAATCGCCGGTCGGGGCGGTAAAAAGAAGGCTGCAAAATCTCTGAAACCGCTTCCATCGACGCCCGAAGAAATAGAAAGTTTGATGCGTCGGCAGCGGCGGAATATGCGCAAGGCTTGGGCAGAGGGCTATTTGACGGCAATCGCTGCGATGCTGAAGCCGGGCGATTTGGCGTTGGATTGTGGCGCGAATATGGGGGTAGTGACTGCGGTGTTGGCCGCGACCGGTGCGGATGTGATAGCTTATGAGCCTGATCCCTATGCTTTTGAAATACTGCAAGAAAAATTTTCCCAGAAGAATAATGTTACGTTGGTAAACGCCGCTGTGGGCGTAGGGTCAGGCACAGTTCGGCTGATGCGGGCGGATAATTTCGGCGATAATCCTGGAGGGGCGTCGGTGAAAAGTACTATTCTGGATGGCGGGCGGCGTATTGATGCAGATAACTCGGTTGAGGTGTCGCTGATTGATTTTCCGGGACTGGTCCGGGAATTGGTCACCGCACGCGGCGAGATTGCGTTTGTAAAGATGGACATTGAAGGCGCAGAGCTGGACATTTTAGAAGTCATGGATTGCGAATCTTTATTCACAAATGTCCGTTGTCTTGTTGCTGAAACACATGAACGTAAATTCAAAGACCTGCGCGATCGTTACAAGGCTCTGCGGGAAAGTGTGGCCGAACGCTATCCGACGGGCAAAGTTAATCTCGATTGGATCTGAGCGTCATTTCGCAGGTTTAAACGGTTCCATGCCTGCGCGTGCCAAAGCATCGGCGCGTTCATTTTCGGCGTGCCCGGCATGTCCTTTGATCCAGCGCCATTCAACCTTGTGGCGCAGCCGCGCAGCATCAAGGCGTTGCCAAAGGTCGACATTTTTCACGGGCGGCCCCCCTGCAGTGCGCCAACCTTTGCGTTTCCAGTTTTCCATCCATTCGGTGATGCCGTTTTTCACATAGGCGGAATCTGTCACGATGATCAGATCACTGTCGCGGGTCAGCGCCTCAAGGGCGGCAATTGCGGCCATCAATTCCATGCGGTTGTTGGTGGTCTGGCCTTCGCCTCCGCAAAGTTCGCGTTCTTTGACCACAACCCCGCCGTCGCGTGCAATCATCAGTACGCCCCAGCCGCCGGGGCCGGGATTGCCCGAACAGGCCCCATCGGTATAGGCGAAAAGCTCTGGCATGGTGTTATGTCACACGGGTTCCCGCAGCACGCGCGGCACTTTGAACTCGACGTTTTCAATCGCCGTTTCCACCAGTTCAACCGTTACGGCAAACCGGGTGCGGAAGGCGTCGATCACTTCATTCACCAGGATTTCGGGGGCCGAGGCGCCAGCAGTAATACCAACGGAACAAATACCTTCCAAAGCGCGCCAATCAATGTCCACGGCCCGCTGCACCAGCTGGGCATAGGCACAGCCGGCGGTTTTTCCCACCTCGACCAGCCGCAGGGAATTGCTGGAATTCGGCGCGCCGATCACCAGCATCGCGTCAATCTTACCCGCCATCGCCTTGACCGCAGCCTGCCGGTTTGTGGTGGCGTAACAGATGTCTTCTTTATGCGGGCCAATGATGGCCGAAAACCGGGTCTGCAACGCCGCGACAACGCCCGCCGTGTCATCAACCGACAAAGTGGTTTGGGTGATATAGGCCAAACGCGCCGGATCGCGCACCACCAGCCCTGCAACATCTGCGGCGGTTTCCACAAGCAAAACTTCGCCCACCGGTAATTGTCCCATGGTGCCAATGGTTTCGGGGTGGCCGGCATGGCCGATCATGATCATTTGCAGCCCAGACTCAAAGTGCCGCTGCGCCTCATTATGCACTTTGGTCACCAAGGGGCAGGTGGCATCGACGGCAATCATTTGCCGCGCCTCGGCCGCCAACGGCACAGATTTCGGCACGCCGTGGGCCGAGAAAATCACCGGGCGATCAACAGGGCAATCATCCAGCTCTTCGACAAACACCGCCCCTTTGGCACGCAGGGCATCAACGACAAATTTATTATGAACAATCTCGTGGCGCACATAAACTGGCGCACCCCATTTTTCGATGGCCAGTTCTACAATCTTTATCGCCCGATCCACGCCCGCGCAAAACCCCCGCGGGGCGGCCAGAAAAACGGTAAGCGGGGGTAAAGTCGACATTATGGCCTCGGGATGATTTGGATTAAAAGTAATGGGCGCGCCGTCGCGGGTAAAGCCTTAACCGATGACCTGCGACGTCACCAGTGCCAGCACCACATAACGCCCGGTTTTAGCAACGCCCACCAGCACTGCAAACAACCAGAACGGCGTGCGCATCACGCCCGCCATAACGGTAATCACATCGCCAACCGGGGCCCATGACAGCAGCAAGGTCCAGACGCCCCAGCGGGCAAACCAGTTCTGCGCCCGCGTCATTTGATCGGGCGTGATGGGGAAACGTCGATGGGTTCGGAACCGCGTTATCCCCTGCCCGATGAAATAGTTAACAAAACTGCCCAAGGTATTGCCGATACTGGCAACAACTACCAGGACCCAGACAGGGGCCACGGATTTCGCCTGAAGCGCTACAAAGATGATCTCTGACTGAAAGGGAACCAGGGTTGCGGCAATAAACGCCGCCGCAAACAGTCCGATCAGGGCGACAATCATTTATGTGCGCCCATGAAAAAGGCCGGGGCAGTTTCCCACCCCAGCCTACAGTCAATCCAATGGATCACTTTACTTCGTCGATCTGCATTTCGTCGCGTTCAAGTCGCGGCTCACGCGGGGGGCGGCCGATCACGTCGCGCAACTCGTCCAGCTCGATAAAGTTGTCGCACTGACGGCGCAATTCATCGGCAATCATCGGCGGTTGGCTGCGAATGGTCGATACCACCGAAACCCGGACGCCCTGACGTTGCAGGCTTTCGATCAACGGACGGAAATCGCCGTCACCGGAAAACAGCACGATATGATCGACGTGTGGCGCAAGTTCCATTGCGTTCACTGTCAGTTCGATGTCCATATTGCCCTTTACCTTACGGCGACCCTGGCTGTCGGTGTATTCCTTTGCCGGCTTGGTCACCATCGTGAAGCCGTTGTAATGCAGCCAATCTACCAAGGGGCGGATGGGAGAATATTCGTCATTTTCAAGCAGTGCGGTATAGTAAAAGGCGCGCAGCAACTTGCCACGGCGCATGAACTCTTGACGCAAAAGCTTGTAGTCGATGTCAAAACCCAGCGCCTTTGCGGCCGCGTATAGGTTCGAACCATCAATGAACAGCGCGAGCCGTTCGTCTTTGTAAAACATTCGTCATCCCCTCGAAAAAAATGTTCCCCAACCGACCTTTTGTGATCAATTCACATAATATATAGTGCGCATTGGCGAACGGGCCTCACTAGCAGCGGAAATCCCCGTTTAGCAAGCTGCCCTAATGAGAAGTCTAACACCAACCATGGCAACAGAAAAGCACGCTATGGTTGCATTCGGTGCAAATCTGCCTTTCGGCGATTTGTCGCCCGAAGCCACGATTATTGCAGCAATTACGGCACTTGGCGATGCGGGTATTTTTGTGAGCCAATTAAGCAGCCTATACCAAACGCCATGTTTTCCCGCCGGGGCTGGCCCGGACTATGTAAATGCAGCTGCAAGCGTGACGTTACGTAACGACCAAACTGCAGCAGGCGTTTTAGCGGTTTTGCACAAGATTGAGGCACGCTTCGGCAGGGAAAGACTGCAACGATGGGGAATGCGAACACTTGACGTTGATCTACTTGCCTTTGATGATTTGGTTTTGCCCGATCGTGCAACCTATGATCACTGGCGTGGCCTTGGGGCTGATCACCAACGCACAACCGCCCCCGACCGGTTGGTTCTGCCACACCCCCGCATGCAAGACCGCGCTTTTGTTTTGGTGCCTCTTGCCGATGTTGCCGCCGATTGGCGCCATCCGGTGTTGGGTCTGACAGTCGCACAAATGCTGGCGGCCCTGCCGCAATCAGAACGTGATGAAGTGGTTGCCCTAAAACCCCGCTGATCTGCTTGATTATGCTCTTGTCAAGCCAAAGCATCGCGCCTAAACAGACGCTTCGCAAAGCCCCCAAACCTATTGGAGTGTCCTATGGCCCGCGTGACGGTTGAAGACTGCGTTGACAAGGTTCCGAACCGGTTTGAACTGGTTATGCTTGCGGCCCACCGCGCGCGTGAGATTCAGGCAGGGTCTGCGGCCACGGTTGACCGCGACAATGACAAGAACCCCGTCGTTGCGCTGCGCGAAATCGCGGATGAGGCACAGTTGGCCGATCATTTGCGCGAACGCATGATCGAAAGCCACCAGACCCAGATCGAAGTGGACGAGCCGGAAGAAGATCAGATGGCATTGCTGATGTCAGGCGAAATTGATCGCCCGATGTCGGATGATATGTCAGAAGAAAAGCTTTTGCGCGCGTTGATGGAAGCGCAAGGCGAGCTCTGATTTCGGAAAAGCCCTGAAAGGGCATGGCGATATGATCGACGTCGAAGACCTGATCGCCCTGGTTCGCAACTATAACCCGCGCTGCAACGCTGATCTGATCCGCAAAGCCTATGCTTATGGCATGGATATGCATGCGGGCCAGATGCGCAAATCCGGTGAGCCGTACTTCACCCATCCGGTGGCTGTTGCCGCGATTTTGACTGAACAGCAATTGGATGATGCCACCATCATCACCGCTCTTTTGCATGACACCATTGAAGACACCAAATCAACCTATGCCGAAGTGCAGCGCTTGTTTGGCGCCGAGGTGGCTGAACTGGTGGATGGCGTGACCAAGCTGACCAACCTGTCCCTGTCGTCTACCGAATCGCAGCAGGCCGAAAATTTTCGCAAACTGTTCATGGCGATGTCCAAGGATTTGCGGGTGATCTTGGTCAAACTGGGTGACCGGCTGCACAACATGCGCACGATCAAGTCGATGCATATCGACAAACAGGCGCAAAAAGCCCGTGAAACCATGGAAATCTATGCGCCATTGGCGGGCCGCATGGGTATGCAGTGGATGCGCGAAGAGCTGGAAGACCTGTCCTTCCGCGTTCTGAACCCCGAAGCCCGCAACTCTATCATTCGCAGGTTTCTGACGCTTCAGCGCGAAGCAGGCGATGTGGTTCATCAAATTACCGCCGATATCCTGACCGAACTCGACAAAGTGCAGATCGACGCGGATGTTTATGGGCGTGCGAAAAAGCCCTATTCGATTTGGCGCAAAATGCAGGAAAAAGACCTCGCGTTTTCGCGGCTGTCCGACATTTACGGATTTCGGGTGATCTGCGATTCTGTTGCCGATTGTTACCGCATTCTGGGGGTAATCCACCAACGCTGGCGCGCAGTGCCGGGGCGGTTCAAGGATTACCTAAGTCAGCCCAAAAACAACGGCTATCGCAGCATTCACACCACGGTTTCAGGCCGCGATGGCAAACGGGTTGAAGTGCAGATCAGAACCCGCGAAATGCACGAAGTGGCCGAGGCGGGCGTGGCCGCCCATTGGTCTTACCGCGAAGGCGTGCGCGGCAAGAACCCGTTTGCGGTTGATCCGGCCAAGTGGATTGCCTCGATGACTGAACGGCTGGACGAAGGCGACAACAGCGAATTTCTGGAAAACGTCAAGCTTGAGATGTATTCGGATCAGGTGTTTTGCTTTACGCCCAAGGGCGATGTGGTGCAGCTGCCGCGCGGGGCGACACCGCTGGATTATGCCTATTCGATACACACCCGCATCGGCAATTCTTGTGTGTCGGCCAAGATTGACGGTATCCGCGTGCCACTGTGGACGCGGTTGAAAAACGGCCAGTCAGTGGAAATTATCACCGCTGAAGGCCAGAAACCGCAGGCCAGTTGGATTGATATTGTCACCACAGGCCGCGCCAAGGCAGCGATTCGCAAATCCTTGCGTGAAGAAGACCGGGGGCGGTTTGTGCGGCTGGGCCATGAATTGGCCCGCGCGGCGTTTGAACACGTTGGCAAAAAAGCCACAGATAAAGCCTTGCGCACTGCAGCCAAAATGCTGGGGATGATAGATGAAAATGATCTTCTGGCGCATTTGGGATCGGCTGAGTTAACTGCGCGCAAAGTGGTCGAAACGCTGTATCCGGAACTTTCCAAAGCGGCGGGTGATGAAATTGACAGTACCCGCGCTGTCGCTGGCCTGACGGCAGATCAAAGCTTTCGGCGCGCGCCCTGCTGTCAACCGCTGCCCGGCGAACGCATTGTAGGCATCACCTATCGCGGCCAGGGCGTGTTGGTGCATGCCATTGACTGCCCGGCGCTGGAAGAGTTTGAAGAACAACCCAACCGCTGGGTTGATCTGCATTGGCACTCGGGCCGTCACGCAGCCGTGAACACAGTTTGTTTGGAAGTGGCGATTTCTAATGACGCTGGCGTTTTAGGACGCATCTGCACCTTGATCGGAGAGCAGAAAGCCAACATATCTGATTTGCGTTTCACAGAACGTAAACCAGATTTTTACAGACTTATCATTGATGTGGACTTGCGGGACGTTGAACACTTGCACATGGTGATGACGGCTCTTGAGGCGGAAACAGATGTGGCGCAAGTGGCCCGGCTTCGGGACATGACGCGCAAGCCTTAAGAGGCAGAAAGGATGCGGGCCGGACGTGGTTTTCAAACGGCGCAAACCATTGGGATGGCTCGCATGGTTGCGCGAGATGGTCTACCCGCGTGGTGGGTTCAAACGCGCGACCCGTTATGTCATTCACCGGATGAGCCGCCTGCCGGATGAACCGCACCGCATTGCGCGCGGTATATTCGCCGGATCGCTGATCGGATTTCTGCCGCTGCCGTTTTTGCAGTTTTTGGCGGCCTGGGGGGCGGCCAAGCTGATGCGCGGCAATGTGCTTGCGGCCCTTTTGGGCACGTTTAACACCAATCCTGTAACGACGCCGTTCTTTGCGGTGTTTGCCATGACGCTGGGCCATTGGCTGCTCGGGGTTGAAGCGCCTCTATCAGCCAAAGAAATCGGGCGGGCTTTCGGCAACGCTGGCCACGATCTGTGGCGCAATGTCGTGGCTATTTTCACTGAAGACCGCATGCAATGGGGCGGATTGATCCAATTTTGGAACGATATCTATTTGCCCTATTTTATTGGCGCACTGTTGCCCGGCATCATTATCTCGTTGGTGGCCTATTATGTCACCATCCCGATTGTGCAGGCCTATCAAAAAGCCCGGCACGCCAAAGCAGATGAACGCCGCGAACGGCGTCGCAAGCTGAAGGCGACGCTTGTCGAAGCCGCTGCGCGTTTGCGGCCAAACCGGGATGCCGGCAAGGGCGACGGCAACGGTTCAGAACTGCCATAACGGATGGGGAAATCGGGAATGGAAAAGCTGCGTCTTGGGGTGAATATTGATCATGTGGCCACCGTGCGAAATGCGCGTGGTGTGTCATACCCCGATCCGTTGCGCGCCGCTTTGCTGGCCGAGGCTGCCGGTGCCGACGGCATTACCGCGCACTTGCGCGAAGACCGCCGCCATATTCGCGATGCTGATATTGACGCGTTGATGGCCGGCCTGACCACGCCATTGAACTTCGAATGTGCCGCCACGGATGAAATGCAGGCCCTTGCCTTGCGCCTTCGCCCCCACGCCATTTGCCTTGTCCCCGAAAACCGCGCCGAACGCACCACCGAAGGCGGCCTTGATGTGGCAGGCGATGAAAACCGCCTGGCGCATTTTATCGCGCCGCTGCGCGAGGCGGGCATCCGCGTGTCGATGTTCATCGGCCATGCGCGGGCACAAATCGAATCCTCGGCCCGTATCGGCGCGGCTGTCGTCGAACTGCACGCAGGCCACTACTGCGATCTGCACGAAGAGGGCCATTTTGCCGAACGCGATACTGAGTTGGCCGCCCTGACCGAAGGCGCGGCTTACGCCCATTCTTTGGGTCTGGAGGTGCATGTCGGCCACGGCATTACCTATGAAACCGTCGGCCCCATCGCCGCCATTCCGCAGGTGATGGAGCTAAACATCGGCCATTTCCTGATCGGCGAGGCGCTGTTTCGGGGATTAGGGCCCGCGATAGAAGAAATGCGACGGCTGATGGATGACGCAAGGGGAATAACATGATCCATATTTTGCGATATTTCGTGGCTGGCATCTTGGCGGTATCCTATTTAACCACCCCCGTCACCGCCCAAACCCTGTCCGATTGCGACGATTGGCGCAGCAGTGCCTTTGGCATCGCCGAACCGTGGGAGGCGAACACCAAAACGTTTTCCGAAGGCAGTGTTCGCATGGCCATCATGGACGTGGGTGAACCCGTCGTGGGGTCTTTTCGGTTGCTGATCTTAACTCCACCCACCGCCGATAATCCTGATGCGCGCCAATGTCAGGTGCTGTCGCTAGACCCCGATCTGGGCTTTGCGGGCCTGTCGTTTGACGGCGTCACCAACACCACCGATCCCACCGGCCTGACCGTTCGCATCCCCGCCAAACGCTGGATCGCGGAAACCGATACCTACGCCGACGCGACGCTGTCGGTCACCCTGCACGCCACAGACGGGGCAATCGCCGCATCGCTGGAGCAGTGATGATCCTTGGCATCGGCACTGACCTTTGCAACATTGACAGGATCGCGGCCACGCTGGACCGGTTCGGGGACCGGTTCCGCAACCGCGTTTTCACACCCCGCGAACAGGCTAAGGCCGACAGCCGCCCCCGCGCGGTTGCGGCCACCTATGCCAAACGCTGGGCCGCGAAAGAGGCGTGTTCCAAGGCGCTGGGCACCGGCCTTCGCATGGGGATTTCCTGGAAGGATATGGCCGTGACAAATCTGCGCACGGGCCAGCCGGTGATGCACCTGTCTGGCTGGGCAGCAGATCGGCTGGCATCCATGACCCCGCCTGACCACCGTGCGGTTGTTCACGTCACTTTGACCGACGATCACCCTTGGGCGCAGGCGTTTGTAGTCATCGAAGCCCTTCCGATTGCCGCCCAATCCACGGCCTGAACTTGACTTAACCCCAGCCCGCGCGCATGTAGCGCGGAAATGCAAAGCCCGCGCACATCTGATGCGCAAAATACAGCAAGGATGCCCGCGCAATGGCCAGCAAGACAAACAGTGATGGCGGCATCGCAGAAATGTTCAAAACCGTCGTCTATGCGTTGCTGATCGCCGGTGTTTTCCGCACGCTGTTCTTTCAGCCGTTCTGGATTCCGTCTGAATCGATGAAAAGCACTTTGCTGATCGGGGATTTCGTTTTCGTCAACAAAATGGCTTACGGATATTCCAAATACTCCTGCCCCTTTGCCATCTGCCCCTTTTCGGGGCGTATTTTGGCCTCTGACCCCGAACGTGGCGACGTTGTGGTGTTTCGCCATCCGGTGAACGGGTCTGATTTCGTCAAACGGCTGATCGGATTGCCGGGCGATACGATTCAGATGAAGGATGGCCTTTTATACATCAACGGCGCGGTTGCGCCGCAAACGCCGGATGGCATTTTCGAAGAGGTGATGGAGCCGCAGGGCCCAATGCGAAACAGCCCTCGCTGCGAAAATGATCCGGTCGGGGAAGGCGCGATTTGCCAAAAATCCCGCACGATTGAAACGCTGCCCAACGGGCGCAGTCATGCCGTGTTGAACATCGAATCCGATGGTTTTGCCGACAACACCGATGTGTTCACTGTGCCCGACGGGCAGTATTTCTTTATGGGCGACAACCGCGATAACAGCCAGGACAGCCGCTTTGCCCAAGCGGTTGGCGGCGTGGGCTTTGTCCCCGTCGAAAATCTGATCGGCCGCGCGGATCGGGTGATCTTTTCTTCGGCCGGTGCGTCGATGTTGTATTTCTGGACATGGCGTTCGGACCGCTATTTTACGGCCGTTGAATAAGGGCGTGAAGGTATCGGCGGATCTTAAGGCGTTTGAGGCCCGCATCGGGCAAGTCTTTCGGCACCCCGACCTGTTGTTGCGCGCTGTTACCCACGCGTCGATTTCCTCGGCAACCCGGCCTGACAATCAACGGCTGGAATTTCTGGGCGACCGGGTGTTGGGCCTTGTGATGGCCGAGGCGCTGTTGTCGGCGGATCAAGGCGCATCGGAAGGCCAACTTGCGCCCCGGTTTAACGCGCTGGTGCGCAAGGAAACCTGCGCCGAAGTGGCCCGCGATATCGGCCTTGGCGATGTGCTGAAACTCGGGCGGTCCGAAATGCTGTCCGGCGGGCGGCGCAAAGAGGCGCTGTTGGGCGATGCTTTGGAAGCCGTGATTGCCGCCGTTTATCTGGATTCAGGCTTTGATGCCGCCAAATCCCTTATCCTGCGCCTGTGGGGGCCGCGTATCAACGCGGTTGATCACGACGCCCGCGATCCTAAAACATCGCTGCAGGAATGGGCCCAGGCCCGCGCTATGCCGCCCCCCGCCTATCTGGAACAGGCCCGGACAGGCCCCGATCATCAGCCGATTTTCACCGTCGAAGTGCGGTTGGAAAATGGCCATTCCGAGACGGCAAAAGCCGGATCGAAACGCTTAGCCGAACAACTGGCTGCCCGCGCATTGCTGACGCGGATGGAGAATTTGAATGACTGATGCCCCAACCCCCACCCGCGCCGGATTTGTGGCTTTGATAGGTGAGCCGAACGCTGGAAAATCAACCCTGCTGAACCGCATGGTCGGTGCCAAGGTTTCTATTGTCACCCACAAAGTGCAAACCACCCGCACCCGGATCAGGGGCATTTGCATCGAAGACGCGGCACAGATTGTGTTTGTCGACACCCCCGGGCTGTTTCGCCCCCGCCGCCGTCTTGACCGCGCCATGGTCAAGGCCGCTTGGGGTGGGGCCGCCGATGCCGATCTGGTGGTGCTGCTGATCGAGGCGCATCGCGGTCTGACGGGTGGGGTAGAGGCGATCATCGACCGGATGAAAGACCTGATCCCGCAAGGCCAACAAGTGGCTTTGGCGATCAACAAGATTGACCGCGTTAAGGCCGAGGTGCTGCTGGCGCTGGCGGAAAAGATGAACTCGGCCTTTCCTTTTGCTGAAACCTTTATGATTTCTGCCGAAAAAGGGTATGGCGTTAAAGACTTGCGTGCCTGGCTGGCCACCCAGCTGCCAGTTGGCCCGTGGTTTTACCCGGAAGACCAAATCGCCGACGTGCCAATGCGGATGATCGCGGCGGAAATGACGCGCGAAAAGCTGACGCTGCGGTTGCACGAAGAATTGCCCTATCAGTTGACCGTGGAAACCGAAAAATGGGAAGATAATCCTGATGGGTCTACCCGGATTGACCAGATCATTTATGTGATGCGCGACGGTCATAAGGGCATTGTTCTGGGCAATAAGGGTGAAACGATAAAATCCATCGGCACCGCTGCCCGCGCTGAAATATCGGCGTTCCTTGACCGCACGGTGCATTTGTTCTTGCAAGTGAAGGTGCGCGAAAACTGGCTGGAAGAACCCGAACGCTATGCCGAAATGGGGTTGGTCTTTAAGGATGGCGATGCGTGACGCCGCGCCTGACCGCTGATCTGTGGGTGTCGGCTTACCTCACGCGCCTGCGGTTGGCCGAAATTCCCGCCTATGTCACCGCCAAAGGCGATGCCACGGCGGGGGCTGTTCTGGTCAAGGTAGCCACGCTTGATGGCCGCGCGCAGGCGTTTCAGCGCAGTTTTGATCTGATGGCAGATATGCGCGTCTGGGTGCTGTTGGTCGAAGGCACCGAGCGTGACGTTGATGCGGCCATCGCCCGCCAGCGCAGCCGCGATCCCGATTTGTGGGTGATCGAACTGGAAGATCGCAAGGCCCGCACGCTGCTTGATCAAGACGGGCTTGCGTGATCTTTTCCGCCCATCGCCTGCGCCACAAAATAGGCCACAATCGCCAGCCCACCGAATGCCATGATCAGCCCGGTGATATTGATCGCCACCCTGATCTGCCCCAATTGATCCACATCCAAAAACGGATAGGGCCAAAATCCTGTCGCAGATCCCCGGATCACCGCATAGATACAGTAGATCAGCGGCCAGATCAGCCATTTCGGCACATCAACGCGCCTCACCGATTTTGGAGCAAAGGCCAGCCACCACGCCAGCGTTGCCAAAGGAACGGCGGTGTGCAGCCCCTGATCAGCCCACCATGCCAATCCAACCGGGTTCCATAACTGCGCCAAGACCAGATGATACACAATGCCAACCATGGCAATCGCCACCACAAGGCCCGCCGCGCGCGACGATGAAATCTGCCAGTTCTTGGTGATGGCCAGCATATGCACGGCCACCAAGGCATTGGTCAAAATTGTGAAATACCCGGCCAAAACCCACAGCCGCTGCAACAAGGTCTGCGCGCCCACGCCATAGGGCAGCACATCATACTGCGCGCGCAATGCGGCCAGTGCCAAGGCGGCGATAGCAAAGGCAAACAATCGGGCGATCATACCGTCAATCTGCTATCAGCCGCCGCTGTTTTACAAGGGGGGCTGGACTGATCCACCCGCCCGCCCGATAGTCCCCTGATGGAATGGCGGGACGAAGGGGCGCTGTTGTCTATGCGGTTGCATGGTGAAGCGTCGGCAATCATCGAGGTGTTTACGGCGGCGCATGGGCGCCATGCCGGGGTTGTGCGGGGCGGGGCTTCGCGCAAGATGGCCGCGATGCTGCAACCCGGCAGTCAGATAGACGTGACTTGGCGCGCGCGGCTGGACGACCACATCGGCAGCTTTACCGCTGAACCCTTGCGCAGCCGGGCGGCGATCTTGTCGGACCGGTTGGCGCTGGCGGGGCTGAACGCGGTGTGTGCGCTGCTGCATGTGGGCTTGCCCGAACGCGAACCGCATCCCCTTTTGTGGCGCATGACGATGGCGTTGCTGGATGATCTGGCTGCCGGCGCAGATTGGCCGCCGCAGTATCTGCGGTGGGAGTTGCTGTTGCTGGAAGAACTGGGCTTTGCCCTTGATCTGGGCAGTTGTGCGGTGACAGGCAGCCGTGATGATTTGGCCTTTGTCAGCCCCAGATCTGGCCGCGCGGTCAGTCGCAAAGGTGCTGGCGATTGGGCGGATCGCTTGATGCCTTTGCCGGCGGCCATGCTGGGCCAAGGCAGGGCTAGCGCCATGGAAATCGCCCAAGGTTTGGTGATCACCGGGCATTTTCTGAACCGCTGTCTGGAACCCACACTGAACGGCCGCCCGCTGCCCGAAGCGCGCGGGCGGCTGTTGAACCTGCTTTCCCGGACATAAAGTCGCGGACGGGCGGGTAATGTCGGCTCTGGTGCAGACGGCACTGCAAGAAGACAACCAAATGAGACGATCATGGCCTTGCGTTATATTCCCCTTGACCTAAAGCATTCGCCCACGCCGAAAATTCAGCATTTTGCCTTGCTGGCGGGGCTAGAGGCGGCGGTGCGCGGTATATTGATCGCGACGATTCCGCTGGCGGTTTATGCGGCGTTCGGTTCGGCGCAAAACCTGTCGCGGGTTTATCTGATTGCCGGGGTGATCACGCTGATCTGGGGCCTGCTGGTGCCGCGCCTGACGACGATCTGGCCACGCCGTTGGGTTTATAGCGCGGGCTGCGTGTTTTATCTGATCTCGATGGTGTTGTTTGTGATCGGCACGCAACTGTCGGTGCAATTGGGCATTCTGGTCATGGGCATCGCCACCGTCACCTGCTTTGTCTGCTTTAACGCCTATGTGCTGGACTACGTGCCGCGTGCGAAACTGGGCCAAACCCAAAGCCTGCAAATGGTCTATGCGGCGGCACCTTGGGCGATTGGGCCAATGTCGGGCGTTTGGCTGTGGGGCGTGTGGGGGCCGCTGCCGTTTGTGATCGCTGCGGTGTTTGCCGCTATTCAACTGGCGGTGTTTTGGTATTTGCGACTGGGCAATGGCAAGCAAATCACCCGCGCGAAGGGCCCGGCCGTGAACCCACTGGCCTATCTGGGGCCGTTTTTTGCGCAGCCGCGGTTGATTGCGGGATGGCTGTTTGCGGTAATCCGCAGCTGTGGCTGGTGGGTTTATGTGGTTTATGTGCCGATCTTTTGTATCGAAAGCGGGTTGGGGGATAAATTGGGTGGGGTTATGTTGTCCGTCACCAACGCCACGCTGCTGTTGTCGCCGTTCATGGCGGCTTGGGTGCGCAAGCAGTCAGTTCGGGTGACATTGCGCGCGGCGCTGATCTATTGCGCCGTGATGTTCAGTGCGGCGACGGTTTTGTCGCCCCTGCCGTGGCTGGCGATGGCGGTGTTGTTTCTGGGATCGTTCGGTCTGGTGATGTTGGATGTGGTGGGGGGCTTGCCATTTATGATGTCGGTCAAACCATCGCAGCGGGCAGAAATGGCTGCGGTGTATTCCAGCTTTCGCGACGTGTCTGGCATCGCCACCCCTGCGGCGGCGGCATTGGTGTTGATGGTGGCCCCACTCGGGTTTATCTTTGCGGCGTCTGGTGCAGGATTTGCAGCGGCATATGTTATCGCGGGCCAATTGCATCCCCGCCTTGGCACCCAGCGTCCGTCACGGGGCGGGGTTTAATCCAACAGCCGCCGCGCAATCACTGTTGCCTGAATCTCGGCGGCCCCTTCGAAAATATTCAAAATCCGCGCATCGCATAAAATCCGGCTGATCTGATATTCCAACGCAAACCCATTCCCGCCATGGATTTGCAGCGCATTGTCCGCCGCCGACCATGCCACCCGTGCGCCCAGCAGTTTGGCCATGCCCGCCTCTAGATCACAGCGTTTATCGTGGTCTTTTTGCCAAGCCGAGAAATACGTCAACTGTCGCGCCACCATGATTTCCACCGCCATCAGCGCCAGTTTGCCCGCCACACGCGGGAATTCGATCAGTGATTTGCCGAATTGTTTGCGGTCGGTGGCGTAAGACATCCCCAGCTCCAGCGCCGATTGCGCGACGCCCACCGCCCGCGCCGCCGTCTGAATCCGCGCCGATTCAAAGGTTTGCATCAACTGCTTGAACCCTTGCCCCGGCACGCCGCCCAACAGGTTTTCGCCTTTCACCGCAAAGTCATCAAACGCCAGTTCGTATTCTTTCATCCCCCGGTAACCCAGCACCTCAATTTCGCCCCCCGTCATGCCGGGCGTGGGAAAAGGAATGGCATCGGTGCCCGGCAGCTTTTCGGCCAGAAACATCGACAGCCCGCGATAATCGGATGTGTCGGGATCGGTGCGCGCCAGCATCGTCATCACATGGGTGCGCGCGGCATGGGTGATCCATGTCTTGTTGCCCGTAACGGCCCAATAATCGCCCACCTTTACCGCCCGCGTCCGCAGGGCCCCCAGATCTGATCCGGTGTTGGGTTCAGTAAAAACCGCCGTTGGCAAAATCGCCCCCGATGCCAGCCCCGGCAACCACTGCGCCTTTTGCGCTTCGGTGCCACCACACAGGATCAATTCGGCCGCAATTTCACTGCGTGTGGCCAGTGATCCCACCCCGATATAGCCACGCGACAATTCTTCCGAGACCACCACCATAGACGCCTTCGACATGCCAAAGCCGCCGAATTCTTCGGGAATGGTCAGGCCAAACACGCCCATTTCGGCCAGCGCATCAATAATCTCCATCGGGATCAATTCGTCGCGCAAGTGCCATCCATGGGCATGCGGGATCACCCGTTCATCGGCAAAGCGCCGGAACTGATCACGGATCATTTCCAACTCTTCGTCCAGACCTGTCGCGCCAAAGGTCGCGCGGCCCGCATTTTCGCGCATCAGATCGACCAACCGCATCCGGGCGTCGGCCGTATTTCCGCCCGCCATCAAAACGCGGGCCTCATTCGTAAAGCCACCAAACCCCGCGCCAATATCGTGCAACCGCACCAGTTCGGTCTGGCTCATCGGGATGCCGCCTTCGATCTGCGACAGATATTCGCCAAACGCGATTTGCAGGATCAACCGCTCCATCTCGCCGAACTTGCCCACCTCCGCCAAGCGCTGCGCCCACACCTGCATCTGCCGCAGCGCCTGCGTATAGGTGGCAAGCCAGGCCAACGCATGGGCTGCGTATTGGTGCTGCTCCAACGCGGCGGCGGAAACCTTGCCGCCGTGGGTTACTTTTTCGCGCAACACCTCGCGCGCGCTGTCAAAAATCGCGTCAACCTGTGGCAGGGCATTGGCGGTAAGGACCAGAATATCGGCCAGCAGTGGCGTTTGATTTGGGCGGGAACCATCATGGGCCATTGCGCGTGTCCTTAAGAGTCTGCAGTTGCAAATGGGCTAAACCTTTTGCAACTGCAGCGCAATATTAATTCAATACATAGCGTCCGTAAGAATTAATATGTCGCACCGAATTTTTGGCAGCGGGCGAAAGGTGAAAAGGCGGTATCCGTGACCCGTGTCTCACCACCCTTTGGCAACCCTACCCAATCGCCGCCGCCTTTACGTCTGCATCAATGAACGGCACGTATTGGCCAAAATTGGTCGCAAACATCGCAACCAACTTGCGGGCCTGCGCATCATAGGCGGCCCCGTCGGCCCATGTCTGGCGCGGGTTCAGCAGCGCACCATCCACCCCCGCCACGGCCCCCGGAACTTCAAAGCCAAAATTCGGATCGCGCCGAAATCCGCCTGCTGAAAGGCTTCCCTCCAAAGCCGCGGTCAACAGCGCCCGCGTCGCTTTGATCGGCATGCGGCGGCCAACACCGTAAGCCCCACCCGTCCAGCCGGTATTCACCAGCCAACACGTCGCCCCGTGCTTGGCAATCTTGGCTTGCAGCAACTTGCCATAAACCTCAGGACGGCGCGGCATAAAGGGCGCGCCAAAACAGGTGCTGAAGGTTGGCACGGGTTCGGTCACGCCCCGCTCGGTGCCCGCCACCTTGGACGTAAAGCCAGACAAAAAGTGATACATCGCCTGCGCAGGCGTCAGCCGCGCAATCGGCGGCAACACGCCAAACGCATCGCAGGTCAGCATGATGACGTTGCGCGGATGCCCCCCCAACCCCGTGGCCGAGGCATTAGAGATATAGTCCAGCGGATAGGCACAGCGGGTGTTGGCCGTCAGACTGTCATCATCAAAGTCGATCTCTAACGTGTCAGGGTCATAAACCATGTTTTCCACGACGGTGCCAAAGCACGACGTGGTGGCGTAAATCGCAGGCTCTGCCACCGCGCTCAGATTGATGGTTTTGGCATAGCAGCCGCCTTCAAAATTGAAGGTGCCGCGATCTGACCAGCCATGTTCATCATCGCCAATCAAGGTGCGCGACGGGTCGGCGGACAAGGTGGTTTTCCCGGTGCCCGACAGCCCAAAGAACACCGCCGTATCCACCGGATTGCCAATGGCGTGGTTGGCCGAGCAATGCATCGGCATCACGCCCGCCTCTGGCAACAAATAGTTCAGCAGCGTGAACACCGCTTTCTTATTCTCACCCGCATAGGCGGTGTTGGCGATCAGGATCAGCTTTTTGTCGAAGTTCAGCGCAACCACGGTGGATGTCCGGCAGCCATGTCGTTCAGGGTCCGCCTCAAAGCTGGGGCAGTTGATCACGGTCCAATCGGGAACAAAGCCGTCCAGCGCGGCGCGTTCAGGGCGGCGCAGCAAATGCCGAATGAACAGCCCATGCCAGGCCAGTTCGGTTACCATCCGCACGTCCAGCCGATGCACCGGATCAGCCCCGCCAAACAAATCCTGCACAAAGTAATCACGCCCTTTCATATGGGCCAACATATCGGCATGCAGCAGATCAAACGCGGCAGGGGCCATTGCGGCGTTGTTTTCCCACCAAATGGTGTTTTCCACCGACGGCGTGCGCACCACGAATTTGTCTTTCGGGGACCGCCCCGTAAATTTTCCCGTCGCGCATAAAAACGCGCCGCCGCGCCCAAGGCGGCCCTCGCCACGCGCAACTGCGGCCTCTACAAGCGCAGGCTCCAGATAATTGTAGTACACGCGCCCCAACCCTGTGATGCCTTGATCTTCAAGTTTTCGATGTGGGTTCACGCGGCCGATTTGCATAGTGCAAGCTCCCTGCACCGCTCTCGAAAGGCGGTTAGATGTCTGAAATTCGGCACCCGGACCAAAGGGTTGCCAGCGGCAGGGGTAGCACGCCGACCCCTATATTTGCCATAACACACAGTTTTTTCTGGGAATAGTGCGGATTGAATTCGTTAGCGCAACCACCGAAAGGTTAGCGCAACCATTGGAAAAGAAATTCGACACCCAGCCCGTTTCGCGCAAAACTGCGGCAAATTAGCCATTCCTTTGGAAATTTAGGGGCTGATGGAGTCAGTATGCCGGGGTGATTCGCACATAACAGTTGATTCCTTGGCGCGAAAACCAGAGTGTAGGTAAAAATCAGGCAAGCCGAGCAGAATAGGGAAGCCCAAATATGGCAAGGATCGCCCTTGTAGACGACGACAGGAATATCCTGACGTCCGTTTCGATGACTCTTGAGGCAGAGGGGTTCGAAGTTGAAACCTTCAACGACGGGCAATCCGCGTTGGATGCCTTCAACCGCCGCATGCCCGATATGGCCGTGCTGGACATAAAGATGCCCCGGATGGATGGGATGGATCTGTTGCAACGCCTGCGGCAGAAAACCCAGATGCCGGTGATTTTCCTGACGTCGAAAGACGATGAGATTGACGAAGTTCTCGGCCTGCGCATGGGGGCCGATGACTACGTCAAAAAGCCGTTCTCGCAGCGTCTGCTGGTCGAACGCATCCGTGCGCTGTTGCGCCGGAATGAGGCGATTGCCACGGGTGAAGTGGCAGTGACTGAAGAAACCAAGATCATGGAACGCGGCCATCTGCGGATGGACCCGTTGCGCCACTCGGTGGCCTGGAAGGGTCTTGATGTATCGCTGACCGTCACCGAATTCATGCTGTTGCAGGCCTTGGCGCAGCGTCCTGGCTTTGTGAAAAGCCGCGATCAGTTGATGGATGTGGCTTACGATGATCAGGTCTATGTCGACGACCGCACCATCGACAGCCATATCAAACGCCTGCGCAAGAAAATGCGTGCGGTGGATGATGATTTCTCGGCCATCGAAACGCTGTATGGCATTGGTTATCGTTACAACGAAGAATGATCGCGAAGAATGACCGCGATTCCACAGATCTTTATGAAAAACACCACCGGCATCAAGCCGGGCGAAGTGTTGTTGGGCGAAGACTGGGTATCCCCCGCAGCCATCGCTGATACCGGCCTTCGGCAAGGGCGACGCAAACGCGGGTTTTTTTCGCTGAACCGCTCGCCTTTGGCGCGAAAGATTATTGTCTTTAATCTGATGGCGCTGGTCATTCTGGTGGCGGGCGTTTTGTTTATGAATCCGTTCCGCGACAGTCTTGTGCTGCAGCGCGAACAAGGTCTGATCACAGAAGCCCAACTTATTGCAAATGTTGTGCAGACTGCTGCCCAACCCACTGGCGGGCAACTTCCGCGCAGCTTGGACCAACTGGGTATCGGCCCGGGTGTCGAAGTCTTTTTGTTCGATCCAACGGGCATTTTGGTGGCGCAAGGTGTGGGGCAGGCCCGCGAAGTGGGTGGAATGTCGCAAACCGAGCGATCAACCATCATCACCGATTTTTTGAATGTTATCTGGGAAAGTGTCTCGGGTCTTATCGGCTCGGATAAAAGCAAAAGCGCGGCTGTAAGCAGCAAAACTTTGGCGCAGGATCTGTATTCATTGGCCCTTGGCGGCAAAACGGCAGTGAATACCGGGCGCGGCGCGGCGGGCGGGCCGCTGTTTTCAGTGGTGACACCGGTTTTATCGTCTGGGCAAGTTATTGGCGCGATCGTGCTCACCTCAGCCGAGGGTGAACTGGATCGGTTGGTGCGCTATGAACGCGAGCAGGTTTTGCAAATGTTTGTCATCGCCTTGCTGGTGTCGATTGGCCTGTCATTGGTGCTGGCATCGACAATCGCCAATCCACTTTCTGATCTTGCCGCAGCGGCAGAACTAAGCCGTGACCGCGACGCACGCAAAATGTCGCCGGGCCGTGTGCGCATACCCGATCTGACAGCGCGGCCCGATGAAATCGGTCGCCTGTCGATTGCGATGCGCGGGATGGTAACCGCCCTATACGACCGGATCGACGCCAACGAACAATTTGCCGCCGACGTCAGCCACGAGATTAAAAATCCACTGGCCAGCCTGCAATCGGCAGTTGGCACGTTGCGGATGGCCAAGCGCGACGACCAGCGAGAGCGCCTTATCGAAGTTATTGAACACGATGTTCGCCGACTTGATCGCTTGGTCAGTGATATCTCAAACGCATCGCGGCTGGATTCCGAACTGGTCAAAGAAGAAGAAGAAGAATTTAATCTTGTCAAAACCCTTGGCAATCTGACCGAATATCTGGGTCAGCAAGCCAAGACGAAAGGCATTGAATTCATTACTGATTTCCCGACGGATGCGATAAAAGTGCATGGGTTGGAAGGGCGTCTTGCCCAAGTGTTCGTTAACTTGATCACCAACGCCGTGTCATTTTGCGAAGATGGCGATGCGGTGCGGGTGTGGCTGCGGCGGCGTGAAAACCGCGTGCTGATCGTGGTCGAAGACACCGGCCCCGGCATTCCCGAACAGGCGCTGACCAAAGTGTTCACCCGGTTTTACTCCGAACGCCCATCGAACGATTTTGGCAATCATTCGGGCTTGGGTCTTGCGATCTCAAAGCAGATCGTCGAGGCGCATGGCGGTGTTATCTGGGCTGAAAACATTCGCCCCACCAATGCCGATGCCACGTCTGACCCGCTGGGCGCGCGGTTCGTGGTGGGTCTGCCGGTGTGATTGCCGTGCAGGACAATTTGATCCTGCATGCAAGTTGCGTTGCCGTTCATGACAAGGGCGTGTTGATCCTTGGTGCGTCCGGCGCGGGAAAGTCATCGCTTGCATTGCAGTTGATAGCGCTTGGCGCTAGCCTGGTGGCAGACGACCGCACCGAAATCACCGTTGAAAACGGAATGGCCATTGCCCGCAGCCCGCAGCCCATCCACGGGTTGATTGAAGCGCGGGGCATTGGAATTTTGCGCCTCAGCGCCTTGCCCCAAGCCAAATTATCATTGGTTGTTGATCTTGATCAGAACGAAACTGATCGGTTGCCACCGCGACGCCACGTTTCTATCGCAGGCATCCCGATTGATCTTGTTCTTGGCCCGCCCAGTAGCCATCTCAGCGCCGCAGTGTTGTGCTATCTTCAAGGGCAACGGCAGGAATGACGGGCAAAGTGGCGATGCAAGGCGGCAGTGATCCGGTTCACGAACACCATCTGGTGCTGATCACTGGCCCGTCTGGTGCCGGTCGGTCTACGGCGATTCACACGCTGGAAGATCTTGGATTTGAGGTGATCGACAACCTGCCACTAAGTTTGGTGCCAAGGTTGGTCGATGGCCCGCCGCTGGTGCGCCCCATGGCGCTGGGACTTGATGTCCGCAACCGTGATTTCAACACCACCACCCTGATAGAGCTGATCGACACCCTGACCCGCGATCCGCGCGTTCATCTGGAACTGATCTACATTGATTGCACCCCGTCCGAACTGATCCGGCGTTATTCACAGACGCGCAGGCGGCACCCTTTGGCACCCTTGGAAACCCCGACCGAAGGTATTGCGCGCGAAATTGATCTGCTGGCCCCCATCAGGGCGCGGGCGGATCATCTGATCGATACGACAGAGATGTCACCGCATGACCTTAAGGCAGAAATCGGCCATTGGTTTGATCAGCGGGCGGCGTCGCCCATGGCGGTTTCGGTGCAATCGTTCAGTTATAAACGCGGGTTGCCCCGCGGCCTGGACATGGTGTTTGACTGCCGGTTTTTGGCCAATCCCCATTGGCAAGCCGCACTGCGAGAGCGTGATGGCCGGGATCCCTTGGTCAGCGGCTTTGTCGAAAAAGACCCACGGTTCGCGGAATTCTTCCAAAGGTTGCAAGATCTTGTGCTGATGTTGCTGCCCGCACATCTGCAAGAGGGCAAGGCGCATCTGGCAATTGGCTTTGGCTGCACCGGAGGGCAACACCGTTCGGTCGCAGTTGCAGAAAAACTTGGCAATGTGCTTGCAGAAGCAGGCTGGCCAGTGTCAAAACGTCATCGTGAATTGGAACGCCGCGCGGCAGCTTCGCCCGGCTTGGCATCGGGATGACACGCGGTTGATCGGTATCGTGATCGTTGCACATGGTGGCCTTGCGCGCGAATATCTTTTGGCGGTGGAACATGTTGTCGGACCGCAACCTGCGATGCGTGCCATTTCCATTGCCGAAGATCATGACCGCGCCGACAAGCAGGCCGAAATTTGCCGCGCTGCCGATCAGGTTGATGAGGGCACTGGCGTGGTTGTTGTAACGGATATGTTTGGCGGATCCCCGTCAAACCTGTCGTTATTGGCCTGTGCGGGGCCAGATCGGCGCATCATTTACGGCGCAAACCTGCCGATGTTGATCAAGCTGGCCAAGTCGCGTGATTTACCCGTGGCCGAGGCGGTGGCCGCAGCACTGGATGCCGGGCGTAAATACATCAACAGCCTGGATTTGGGCGGAGGGGCCTGAAATGGGCAATCAGACGATTCTGATCATTAATGAAAAGGGTTTGCATGCACGGGCATCCGCCAAATTCGTTGAGGTGGTCGAGGCGCATGACGCCATGGCCGAGGTCACAAAAGACGGCATGACGGTGTCGGGTGATTCGATCATGGGCCTTTTGATGTTGGCAGCCTCGCGCGGAACATCTATCGATGTGATGACCACCGGCACCCAAGCGGCGGCTTTGGGTGCTGCGTTGCAGGCGCTGGTGGCCAATCGCTTTGGAGAAGAGTATTAAAGCGGTTCAGGTTTTGACGGAACCAAGAGAATCGGAAAACGCGTTCGAGTGAAACGAGAGGCAGCGATTTGCGATTCTATCCAGGCCTGAACCGCTTCAAGGCCAGACTGATAAGGAAGGCTGACGCTTCGTGATCGACACGCCCCAAACAAATGATTCTATTCTGCCGGTGGATGGTGGGGCCTCTGGGCCGCGCAAATATGATATGCGCCGACTTTCTTATGCAGGCACGTTTACCAATCCGTTCAAGGCGGGCACGATCCGGGTGATTGAATGGCTGACGGCCAAGATCACGTTACTGAAGCTTATTCGCGATTTCGAACGTTCTGGCGCGCCCTTCGGCTCACCCTTCTGGCCCAAGGCAATCCGCCACATGGGCATTCGCATCGACACCCCGCCAGACGAGATTGCCCGCATTCCGGCCACTGGCCCGTTGGTGGTGGTAGCCAATCATCCGCATGGTCTGGTTGACGGTATGGTGATGGCGGAAATGGTTAACCGGGTGCGCCCTGACTTCAAAATTCTGACACGCTCGCTGCTGACGGGTATTCCCGAAGTGGCTGAATTCATGATTCCGGTGCCGTTTCCGCACGAAGAAAATTCGCGAGAGCTGGGTCTGCAGATGCGGGCGCTGACGATGGAGCATTTGAAGCAGGGGGGCGTGATTATCGTCTTTCCGGCGGGCAAAGTGGCCAGTTCAGAAACATGGTTTGGCCCGGCACTAGAGGCCGAGTGGAACGTTTTTACCCATAAGATGATCCAAAAGTCGGGGGCGACGATCGTTCCCATTCACTTTACCGGGCGCAATTCACGCACCTATCAGATTGCCAACAGGGTATCGGCCACGGTGCGGCAGGGGCTGCTGCTGTATGAGATCAAACGCGCGTTGTTTAAGCCTCAGCGCCCCTTTATTGGCACACCCATTGCGGCCAATGAGTTGGACAAATGGGATGGCAACCCGCGCGGATTTCTGGCGTGGTTGCGCCAGCACGTGCTGGATTTGGGCAAGTAGGGTGTGCCTTCAGATGCACCAGAATTACCGCGTCGGCACCGGCACATCGCCGCGATAATCATAAAATCCGCGCTTGGTTTTGCGGCCCAGCCAGCCCGCCTCGACGTATTTCGCCAACAAAGGACAGGGCCGATATTTGCTGTCGCCCAACCCGTCATGCAGCACGTTCATGATGGCAAGACAGGTATCCAGCCCAATAAAATCCGCCAGTTCCAGCGGCCCCATGGGGTGATTGGCCCCCAATTTCAGCGATTCGTCGATAGATTTGACCGATCCTACACCTTCATACAGCGTATAAACCGCTTCATTGATCATCGGCATCAAAATGCGATTAACGATAAAAGCCGGAAAATCCTCGGCACTGGCGGCGGTTTTTCCCAGCCGTTCAACAACGGCCAGCAGGGATTGGTAGGTTTCCGCATCTGTGGCGATCCCCCGGATCAATTCCACCAACTGCATCACTGGCACCGGGTTCATAAAATGAAAGCCCATGAACTTTTCCGGCCTGTCGGTGCGGCTGGCCAGCCGGGTAATGGAAATTGATGATGTGTTGGTTGTCAAAATGGTATGCGGTTGCAAGTGCGGTTTTAGCGCGTCAAAAATCGCCTCTTTGACCGCTTCACGCTCGGTCGCGGCTTCGATCACCAGATCGGTTGCGCCCAAATCGGCCAAGACCAATGTCGTGCGGATGCGCGCCAGGGCCGCAGATTTTTCGGTCACGGTGGTCTTGCCCTTGGTGATCTGGCGGTCCAGATTTCGGTCAACCGCCGCCAACGCACCCGTCAAACTGTCTGGGTTGACGTCGTTCAGCAGCACGTCATACCCCGCCATGGCAAAGATCTGGGCAATCCCGCTGCCCATTTGCCCCGCGCCGACGATGCCGACCGATTGGATTGTCATAGCGCAGCGCCCCATTGAACCAAGAGGTCGCACCATAAGCAGGCATCCGACGCTGGCGCAACCCCGATGGCCGCTGACAAAAAACAGATGATTTTCAGAAAATCCCGAATTTAGCGAATTGGAAAGGCCCGTGCGGCAGTCTGATCCTTGGGTGTGACTAGATATGGGTGGGTGTGATGGCCTATGCTTTTCCAGGCGATGGGGCGCTGGACTATTTTCCGTGCCGTTATGGCGCGTCGCGGCTGCTTTTTCGTGGCCCGCGTCGGGATGTTGAACGGGCCTATGTGGCCATTCTGGGGGGATCGGAAACCTATGGTAAATTCGTGCCGGACCCGTTTCCTGACCTGATCGAACGGGATTTGGGCCTGCCAGTGGCCAATTTTGGCTGCATGAACGCCGGCCCGGACGTGTTTCTGAATGAGGAATCGGTAACAGCAATTGCGGCACAAGCCTGCGTTACCGTCGTGCAATTACTGGGTGCGCAGAACCTGTCGAACCGCTTTTATGCCGTGCATCCGCGCCGGAATGATCGGTTCTTGGGGGCATCGCCACAGTTGCGGGCGATCTTCCCCCGGGTGGATTTTACCGAGTTCAATTTTACCCGCCATATGCTGCGCGCGTTACAGCACAGCTCTGCCGACCGCTTTGAGGTGGTGGCGGAAGAGCTGCGCGCGGCCTGGGTGGCGCGGATGAAGCTGTTACTGGCGCGGCTTACGGGACCGACGATTTTGTTGTGGATGGCGGATGCGATGCCGCCATCGCCGACCCGGCGGGTAGAGTTGACGCGCAATCCTTTATTGGTTGATGTAGAAATGGTGGCCGCGATCCGCCCCCATGCCACTGGCTATGTGCAAGTGATCACCAGTGCGCATGCGCGGGCGCAAGGGGTTCAAGGAATGGCCTTTGGGCCGCTTGAGGCACCAGCGGCGGCAACGGTGCCAGGGCCGCTGGCGCACCGAGAAGTGGCAGAGGCATTGATGCCCCTGATCCATCAATTGATGTAAATCAGTTGATGTAAATGAAAAAGGGCACCCGATCAGGTGCCCTTTTATCCAAGCATCCGGGAAAAAGTTAAAGCTTTTCAATCAGCTCTGGCACAGCCGTGAAAAGATCTGCAACCAGCCCGTAGTCAGCCACTTGAAAGATAGGGGCCTCTTCATCTTTGTTGATCGCCACGATAACTTTGCTGTCTTTCATGCCGGCAAGATGCTGGATAGCGCCCGAAATGCCAACAGCGACATAAAGATCGGGGGCCACAACTTTGCCCGTCTGGCCGACCTGCCAGTCGTTTGGTGCATAGCCCGAATCCACCGCGGCCCGGCTGGCACCCACGGCTGCGTTCAACTTATCGGCCAGCTTCTCGATCAACGCAAAATCCGCCAGCGATCCAACGCCGCGCCCGCCAGACACCACGATGCCTGCCGAAGTCAGTTCGGGGCGATCCGACGACGCGACTTTGTCTGCCACCCATGCCGACAGGCTGCCATCGGCGGCGGTGGCAATCTTTTCAACGGGCGCATTTGCGCCTTTTCCTGCCGCATCGAAGGTGGCTGTGCGGATTGTCATAACCTTTTTGGCATCCGATGATTTCACCGTCTGAATGGCGTTGCCGGCATAAATCGGGCGTTCAAATGTATCGGCGTCAATCACGGCCAAGACTTCGGAAATCACCATCACATCCAGTAAGGCCGCCACGCGCGGCAGCACGGATTTCGAAAATGCGCCCGAAGGGGCCACTATATGGCTGAAATCACCTGCCTAAGATTGGATCAGCGCCGCAGTTGGTTCGGCCATCGCATGGCAATAGGCGTGGTCATCGGCGAACAGCACCTTAACCACGCCAGACAGCGTTGCGGCCTCAACCGCCGCGGCATCACCGCCCATGCCCGCCACCAACACCGTCACGGGGCCCAATGATTGCACGGCCGTCAGGGCTTTCGCCACTTGATCGGTTGCAAGCGCGCCCTCGATCACATCGGCAAGAAGAAGAACAGCCATCAGATCACCCCCGCTTCGTCTTTAAGTTTTGCAATCAACTCGGCCACAGAGCCCACCTTGACACCCGCCTTACGGCCTGCTGGTTCCACTGTTTTCAGAATTGCCAGACGTGGTGCCACGTCCACGCCATAATCAGCAGGCGTTTTCAGTGCCATCGGCTTGGCTTTGGCTTTCATGATATTGGGCAGCGATGCATAGCGCGGATCGTTCAGGCGCAAGTCAACCGTCACAATCGCAGGCATCTTGACGGTGATGATCTGCAACCCGCCATCGACTTCGCGCGTGACTGTCGCGGTATCGGCGGTCACGGCCAGTTCCGACGCGAATGTCGCCTGAGACCAGCCCAAAAGTGCGGCCAGCATCTGCCCGGTGGCGTTCATGTCGTTATCGATGGCCTGCTTGCCGCACAAAACCAAACCGGGGGCCTCTTCGCGCACCACGGCGGCCAGCAATTTGGCCACGGCCAGCGGTTCGATATCAGTGCTGACGCTATCGGTCGCCTCAATCAAGATCGCGCGGTCTGCACCCATCGCAAGGGCCGTGCGCAGGGTTTCCTGGCTTTGTTTGACACCGATCGACACCACGATCACTTCGGTGGCGATGCCTTTTTCGCGCAGACGGATCGCCTCTTCGACGGCAATTTCGTCAAACGGGTTCATCGACATTTTCACATTGGCCAGATCAACGCCCGATCCGTCCGCTTTGACGCGGACCTTCACGTTATAGTCGATCACACGTTTGACGGGCACCAAGACCTTCATCGCGTAAATCCTTTTCTGCAGGCCAGCACGGGCCAGACAAACCATTGCCAGCGTGATAGCGGTTAAGCTGTCAATCCGACAGATCAAATACGACGCGCAAACGCGTCCAGACGTCGCGTCTTTGCCGCGATATGCCGCCACATGCGCCTAGCGCGTCAACCCCGGCACCCACAGCACATCATCGCGGCCATCATTATTGGCAATGCGACCTGCCACAAAGAACCAATCCGAAAGCCGGTTCAGATATTTCACCGCGGATGTGTTCACTTCTTCAATTGTGGCCAATTCGACCACCAACCGTTCGGCGCGGCGCGAAACGGTGCGACAAACATGCAAATGTGCGGCCAAGGCAGAACCACCCGGCAAAATGAAACTACGCAACGGCGTCAGGCGTTCGTTCATCGCGTCAATTTCATGTTCCAGCCGCAAAACCTGCGCCTCGATCATCCGCAGGGGGGGGTAGGGGGCGGTGGCATCTTTATGCATATCAGGGGTGCAAAGATCGGCCCCCAGATCGAAGAGATCATTGGAAATCCGCGCCAAGGCGGCATCCACATCGCCTGTGGAATGTTGGCGCGCCATGCCGACTGTGGCGTTGGTTTCGTCGACCGTTCCATAGGCCGAAACCCGCACCGAATGTTTCGCCACCCGCGCGCCATTGCCCAGACCGGTTTCGCCCGCATCGCCGGTCTTGGTATATATCTTCGACAGAACGACCATCAGTTGCCCCCACGGCTGCGGATAAAGGCGAAAAGAACGATCAGAATAACCGCACCCGCCTGTGCGATAATGCGGTATCGCATCAGGCGGTTTGAATGTTTGCGGTTGAACTCGCCACCCTTGGCAAAACCACCGATGCCCAGCATCAGGATGATCAACACACCAAAGCAGGCCAGAATGGCAAGAATAAACAGCGGATCGTTGATCATCGGCAGGCTCCTGTTGTTACGCCTGATTTAGGCGGTTACGCGCGAAAAGCGAGAGGAAAAACGCAATAAGGGTCAAACCCGGCCGATAACCCAATCAAGAGCCGAGGTTGGCAGGATCCGCCGCGCAAGGCCCATCAGATAAGTGGGCTTGGTGACATAATATCGCGCTCGTGGACGGCGGCTTTCAACGGCATGGATCAACTTCGCGGTGACGGCGGATGCGGGCAATTCCCAATAATCGGGGCCGCTGCTTTCGTAAAGCCGCCCGCGCAGGCTGCGGTATTCTTCGGCACGGGCGGAATTTTCCCAGTCAATCCAGCGTTCAAAATGCGGAATGGATTTTTGACGAATTTCACTGGTGATCGGCCCCGGTTCGATCAGGATCACCTTTATCCCGGTATCCGCCATTTCAATGCGCAGCACGTCGGTCAGCCCTTCCATGGCAAATTTTGTCGCCACATAGGCCCCGCGCCACCGCATCGCCACCAACCCCAAAACGGAGGAACAATTCACAATCCGCCCCGCCCCTTGGGCCCGCATCATCGGAATAACCTGACGGGTCAGGTCGTGATAGCCGAACAGATTGGTTTCAAAAATCTCGCGCAGCGCCCCGCGCGGCAAATCTTCGACAGCCCCGGGGCATCCAAACGCACCGTTGTTGTAAAGTGCATCCAACGTGCCGCCCGTGCGGGATTTTACCTCGGCCACAGCGGCGGCAATGCTGGCCTCATCCGCGTAATCCAGCACGAAACTTTCCAGACCCATTCCGCGCAACCGTTCGCAATCGGGTTCCTGACGGCAGGTTGCAAACACCCGCCAACCGCGTGCGTGCAGCCCTTTGGCGGCATCAAGGCCAATGCCTGATGAACAGCCAGTCATCAAAATGGACCGTTTGGAAGATTGGTTCATGGTTGCCTGCCGTTTTTGTTTTGCCTTTCCTAAGGCCTGATCGGCCCAAGGGCAAACGGCTTGCTGATACAAACTGCAAATCCTTTCCAACCGGGCAGGATTTCATTCAATAAGCGATGTTTGTATTATTCCGCCAAAAGCCGTGAGGCGACATAGCCTTCAACGCCATCGCCTTCGATGCGGATAAGCGACCAGCCATCAGGGCCTTCGCCGGCTGATACCACCAACACCGCCTCACCGCGCGCAAGGCGGCTGACAACGCCGAAATCTTTTCCCGGCCCTTCACGAACGTTCACTGATTTGGCTGCGACAAACAGAATTTTGGCGGCCTCGGTTGTTGGTTGTGCCGCATTTTCAACCGTTTCGACCGCAGCCGGTTGCGGCACCATCACGGGTTCGGCTGGCGCAAAACTGATCGTTTCGATCGGTGCGGCGGGTGGATTGACCACTTCTGCAACGGCCGCCTCAACCGCAGCCGGTTCTGCGGCAACCACGTCAACAATGGCTGAAGCAACGGGCACATCTTTGGGCGGCAATAGCCCAAATCGCAGTTGACCCCGATCTCGCCCGCCGATCAACATGGCTGCAAACAGCCCGACCCCCAGAAGCAAAACCAATCGGATCATCACGCACCTATCACACTCGTTTGAAAGTGTATTAACACAAAACCCAAGGATGTGTGGCGGAAAAAAAGGCAAATTATTCCCCCTGAACTTATCTGCCACAAAGGCGGGTCAAATTTCGCTCTGGACCCCTGTCGGCCCCCGCTTTACACCAAATCCATGTCCGATAACTTTGATAACCCCAAGATAGAGCCGATCACCCTTGCCGAGCCTTTGGCCCGCGCCATCGGCGAGCGGTATCTGACCTATGCCCTATCCACCATCATGCACCGCGCGCTGCCCGATGCGCGCGACGGATTAAAGCCGGTGCACCGGCGAATCCTGTATGCCATGCGAGAGTTACGGCTGACGGCAACATCGGCGTTCCGCAAATCAGCCAAGATCAGCGGCGACGTGATGGGCAACTATCACCCGCATGGCGATGTGGCGATTTACGACGCGATGGCGCGGTTGGCCCAGGATTTCAATGTGCGCTATCCTCTGGTGGATGGGCAGGGCAATTTCGGCAATATCGACGGCGATAACCCAGCCGCCAGCCGCTATACCGAGGCGCGTCTGACGGCGATTGCCGAAACCTTGATGGAAGGGTTGACCGAAAACGCCGTCGATTTCCGCGCCAATTATGACGGCACTTTGGAAGAACCGGTGGTGATGCCCGCCGCCTTTCCGAACCTGTTGGCGAATGGATCAACCGGTATTGCAGTGGGCATGGCCACCAACATTCCACCGCATAATCTGGATGAGTTGATCATGGGCTGCCACGCGATGCTGCGCGATCCCGATTTGTCGGATGACGCGTTGTTTGCCCTGATCCCCGGCCCGGATTTTCCAACCGGCGGCGTGATGATCGAACCCCCCGCGACGATTCAGGATGCCTACCGCACCGGGCGCGGATCGTTTCGCACCCGCGCGAAATGGGCGGTCGAAGATTTGGGGCGCGGCGTTTGGCAAATTGTTGTCACCGAAATTCCGTATCAGGTGGCGAAATCCAAGCTGATTGAGAAATTGGCCGAACTGATCCAGACCAAACGCATCCCCCTGCTGGCCGATGTGCGCGACGAATCCGCTGATGATATCCGCATCGTGCTGGAACCCCGGTCGCGCACTGTTGACCCCGATATGCTGATGGCGGCGCTGTTCAAAACCAGCGATCTGGAAACCCGGTTTTCGTTGAATATGAACGTGTTGATCGACGGCCGGGTGCCAAAGGTGTGCAGCCTGAAGGAAGTGTTGCGCGCGTTCCTAGACCACCGCCGCGCCGTTCTGAAACGCCGCAGCCAGCACCGGGTGGAAAAGATTGATCACCGGCTGGAGGTGCTGGAAGGGTTCATCCTGACTTTTCTGAACCTTGACCGGGTGATCGACATCATCCGCTATGACGATGATCCCAAAGCGGCCTTGATGGCCGAGGTTTGGGGCAAGCCGCACAAACGCGCGATGTCAGAAAAGGATTACGTGGCCCCCGCCAAGGGTGATGGAGAGCTGTCGGATTTACAGGCCGAATCCATCCTGAACATGCGCCTGCGGTCCTTGCGGCGGCTGGAGGAAATGGAATTGCTGCGCGAACGCGACGCACTGATTAAGGAACGCGCCGGGCTGGCTTATTTGCTAGAAAGTGACCGGTTGCAGTGGAAACAGATCGGCACGGAACTGGAAGCGATCCGCAAACAGTTTGGCAAAGACACCGTTCTGGGCCGCCGTCGCACCGCCTTTGCCGTGGCGGGGGATGTGGAAGAGGTCAGCTTTGAGGCGATGATCGAACGCGAACCGATCACGGTGATCTGTTCGGCGATGGGCTGGATCCGGGCGATGAAGGGCCACGTTGATCTGGCAGCCGAGCAGAAATTTAAAGACGGCGATACCGCGCGTTTTGCGTTTCATGCGGAAACCACCGATAAAATCCTGCTGATCGGCGGCAATGGGCGGTTCTATACCCTGATTGGCGTCAACCTGCCCGGCGGGCGTGGCATGGGGGAACCCGTGCGGTTGATGGTTGATTTGCCGAACGAATCCGAAATCGTCGATCTGCAGATTTTCCGCGGGGGAGAGCGGCTTTTGGTGACATCCACGGCGGGCGACGGGTTTGTGGTGGCATCGGATGAGGTGCTGGCGCAGACGCGGGCGGGTAAGCAGGTTTTGACCTTGGGGGCGGGGGTGAAAACCGCGCTTTGCCGCAAAGTGGTCGGCGATGCCGTGGCGGTGGTGGGGGACAATCGCAAGATGTTGGTGTTCCCGCTGGCCGATCTGCCAGAGATGTCGAAGGGCAAAGGTGTGCGGCTACAGAAGTATAAAGACGGCGGGTTGTCGGATGCGGTGACGTTTGTTTTGGCAAACGGGCTGAGTTGGAAAGACCCGGCGGGCCGGACGCGAAGTGAGACGGATCTGACCGAATGGCAGGCCGCGCGGGCAACGGCAGGCCGGATGGCCCCACGCGGTTTCCCGAGAGATAATCGGTTTACCTGAGCGGGGGTGTCCACGCGTGGACAAAGGTGCGGGTTGAGGGACATCAATGGGTTATGGGTGGGGGATTTACGGGTTGTTAACGTGTAGGGTGGGTGAAACCCACGCGAATGGGGCAGCCAAGACGACATTCATTGTTGTAAAAAGCCGTGGGTTTCACCCACCCTACCCAACTGGGGCAACCCGGTGAAACACGGGTTTGTGCAACGGGCGGTTGATTGGCCGTATTCATCGCTGCACCGCGACATCCGGTTGTGCCGGGTTTCTTCGGAATGGACGGGCGCGGCGCAGGATGGCAAATTTGGCGAGTAGTTTGGTGTAGGGTGGGTGCAACCCACGCGAATTGGGGTTTAGGCCATTAGAAAGACGTGGGTTTCACCCACCCTACGCTTGCTAACTGCAAGCTTCGCGTCTGCTGGTGTCAGGTGGTCGTCGTCATTGACCGGCAAGTCAGCTGCAGCTTTAATATCTGCCAGTAGATTAATGAAGAAAGCATTCTTACCTGCTTGTTTTCCACCTTCATCATTATCACCGCCCTCATGACGCACGATCCCCCATCCAGCCTCGATCAACGCCGATACAAGATCAGGGGATGCCCCTTGAATTAACGCCACATGATCTGGGTTCGCATACAAAGCAACCTTGTTTCCGCGCATTTCTTTGGTAAAACCCATACCAGAAAGAAAGTTACGCATTTGATCATTTTGAAACAATTGCTGTGGAAGCAGATGTTCAATTTCGAATTCACCAAACATTTTAAGCGCCATGATGCACCTTATTTACTAAATTGAAAAAACGATGCTCAAGCAATCAGACATCTTTTAAGAGTAAAAGGCTTATCAACCTTCGCTGCCTTTAGCGCCTGAATAAGCCGGTCGCTAAGAAAGAAAGCGGCCAAGACATGGGGATTCCACCAGATATCCGCACCTACAAGCGCATCCCGAGACAAAACTGCGGCGTCGTCTGAGGTCAGCAGATTTGGTGACCGTCGGGTCGTTGATCCCCGCATCATTTTCACGCAGGGCGACGCATCGGGCACGAACACATTTTTCCAGCTGTCAAAATCCAGCAAGAAGTATTGCCCTGGCAGCGGCGTCTGTCGATCTTCCATAAAAATCTCGATGGGGTGCAGCTTACAGCCACCCAGATCAAATTGCCGAAACACAGATGCTGCCTCCGCTGTTAATATCCAGAATCCTCCGCACGATGAAAAGTGTGGCAGCTTACAAGTGATCGGTTTGCTCTCATCGTGTGGCCCCCGCCATGCAAACAAACTCTTCGGCAGCGCGTCATCAGGGACAGGCTCACCACTTTCCGTCTTCCTAAGGGCATCCAGCATCTGGACTTTCTCTGGTTCGGGGCCATCCAATACTTCCCGGGGGCTGATCGCAAAAGAAAAATCCGGGTTCTTCGCCGCAACGCTCATCCAAGCATAATCAACCATTTTTCGTATCCCCCATCATCTTCCCCCGCATATCGCCTTCCACCAACCCCGCCACCTGCGGATGTATCCGCAGATCGCCCTCTTTCACTACCTGCCGAAAGTTCGCAATCACCTGCCCCGTCGATTTCCGGTCCGGCGCAATCACATCCAGCAGCCAGTTCACCGGGCCGGAATTCCAATCTTCGGGTTTCAACCTGATCGGAAATGTCCCCGTTTTGATCTGTTCGCGAATTTTCAAATCAACCTCGTCAGACACCGACGCCCAGCTCGCAAAGCCTGCGATATCGACCAAAGCGGCGTGTTCGGTGGTTTTCGGATGCGCAATTGCGATGCGGTCGCTGTTCAGTGGCCGCAGCACCAAGGGCTGCAAATCGGCATCCGTCTGGTAGCGAAAGTGCTGCAGCCCCATCATCGCCATCAGGGGTTTGTTGGGGTCACAGGCGTGGGTTTCACTCACCCTACGATTCCCCTAACCTTGGCGCTGTCCTGCCCAGCACCAAATCCGCGCCGGAAAACGTCATGGGCGATCGCACGCCCGGCACGCCATCGGGTGCGATCTGCATGCCTCGGGCGATGACTTGGGGGTCGTTAAACACCGCCTCAAGATCGTTGATCGGGCCTGCGGGAACGCCTGCAGCCTCGCAGGCCGTCAGAAGATCGTCTTTGGCCCAGGTTTTGGTGGCCTCGGTGATGCGCCGTGTCAGTTCCACCCGGTTTGCAATGCGGTCTGCGTTGGTGGCGAAATGGGGGGCGGTGGTCATGTCCGTCAGACCCAGCACCCCGCAAAGGCGTTGGTATTGGCCGTCGTTCCCCGTCGCCAGAATGATCCAGCCATCGGCGCAGTCGAACACCGCGTAGGGGGCCAGATTGGGGTGGGCGTTGCCCATTTTGCCCGGAGCAACCCCGGTGGTCAGGTAGTTCATCGCCTGATTGGCCATGATGCTGGTCGCCACATCCATCAGGGCCATGTCGATCTGTTGGCCTATGCCCGTCGACCCACGCTGATGCAGGGCGGCCAGAATGGCGGTGGCGGCATAAACGCCGGTGAAAATATCGGTCACCGCGACGCCGACTTTTTGCGGCTGACCGTCGGGTTCGCCGGTGATGCTCATCAGCCCGGCCATGCCTTGGATGATGAAATCATAGCCTGCACGGCGCGCATAGGGGCCGGTTTGGCCGAAACCGGTGATCGAGCAATAGATCAGGCGGGGATTGATGGCGGCCAGACTGGTATAATCCAGCCCGTATTTGGCAAGGCCGCCAACCTTGAAGTTTTCGATCACCACATCGGCGCCCGACACCAGTTCGCGGACCTGCGCTTGGCCTTCGGGGGTGCGAAAATCGCAGATCACCGATGTTTTGCCGCGATTGGTGGCATAGAAATAGGCGGCGGTTTTATCGCCGTCGCGGTCGATAAAGGGCGGGCCCCAGCGGCGGGTATCATCGCCTTCGGGGGCCTCTACCTTAATCACCTCGGCCCCCAGATCGGCCAAGGTCTGGCCCGCCCAGGGGCCTGCCAGAATGCGGGCCAACTCAACGACCTTTATGCCAGCCAGCGGGGCAGGCATCGGTTACTTGGCCAGTTCGGCGTCTAGGATCGACTTTAGTTCGTCGTATTTCACGTTCGAATATTTGACGCCGTTGATCATGAAAGACGGGGTGCCTTCGATGCCATCGGCTTTGAAGTTTGTCTCGAAATGCTTGACCAGCGCGTCGGCGGTGGCGGCGTCTTTCATGCACACTTCAAGGGCTGCGTCATCCAAACCTGCGGTGCGCCCGATCTTTTTCAGGTTTGCCACAACGGCCGCCGGATCATCGGTGGCAGCCCATTCTGATTGGGTGTCAAACAAGATGTCTGTTATGCCGAAATAGCGCATCTCGCCCCCGCAACGGGCCATCATCGCGGCCCAAAGGCCATAACGATCAAAATACACCTCACGATATTCAAAGCGCACTTTGCCGGTGTCGATGTAGTCGGCCTTCAGTTTCGGAAACACATCGGCGTGGAAGTTGGCACAATGCGGGCAAGTGAACGAGGCGTATTCGGTGATTTTCACCTTAGCATCGACGGGACCAAGGCCAAAGTCTTTGATTTCAATGGTGGCTGCGGTTGTGCCGGTTGCGGGGGCTGTGGTTTCTTGGGCTTGGGCGGCCAAAGGTGCCAACAGGGATATTTCGGGCGATTTGCTGCCGGCTGCCCAAAGGCCGAGGCCGCCGATGATTACCAAAGCGGCGGCAGCGAAACGAACATTTTTCATCATGGGTCAGATATCCTTCGATTTTCGGCGAGTTAAGATGTTTTGGGCCAAGGCTTCAAGGGCGCTGCGCAGGCCGTCGTCTTGAATGGGGGCGGCGGTGCGCAACGCGTCGGCCACAATGGCCGGATCGGGGGCTATGGATTTTTGATTGGCGGCGGGTAGAAATTCGGCCTGACCTTCGGAAAACCCGGTGGCGGATGTCTGGGTCAGCAAGATGCGCGAAATCGCGGCATAGCCATAAACCGCATTCACCCGGCAGCGCAGCTGTTCTTTTTGCATCTCGACCATCGGGGCATTTGATCCGGTGGTCAGCAGGGTCAGCGAGGCCCCCATGCCTTCGCGGCCATAGCCCACCTTCACGGGCCTTGTGATGCGGGCCATATCTTCGCCAGCGATTTCGGTCCAATGCGTTAGCAGACGGGCGATGACAAAGCCACGGTGTTCCCCTGCGCGGCGCACCTGATCTTTCAACAGGCCGAACGCCGGTTCAAACCCGCGCGTGCGGCGGGTTGGGTTTGGCAATGGGCTGGGCGTTCGGGCCATCTGGTTCTGCTGCTGTTTGACGCTATGATAGGATGCAGTCTATCCGGCAAAGGCCCGGTGCCGCCAGTGGGCAGTGGGATCAAAAGGAATAAACATTGCGTGACGATGAGGCGGCCCCGGTGTTGCTGGATTGGTATGACGCCCATGCGCGAGTGATGCCGTGGCGGGTATCACCCGCGGATCGCGCAGCAGGGGTGTTGCCTGATCCCTACCGGGTTTGGCTGTCAGAAGTCATGTTGCAGCAAACCACCGTCGCGGCGGTGAAGGCGTATTTTCTGCGGTTTGTGGCGCTGTGGCCGACGGTGGGCGATCTGGCGGCAGCGGCGGACGCCGATGTGATGGGGCAATGGGCAGGTCTGGGGTATTACGCGCGGGCGCGCAACCTGTTGGCCGGCGCGCGGGCGGTGGTGCGGACACATGCCGGGGTATTTCCCCGCGATTTGCCGGGGTTGCTATCGCTGCCTGGTGTGGGGCCGTATACGGCGGCGGCAATAGCCTCGATTGCCTATGATGTCCCTGCGGTGGTGGTGGATGGCAATGTCGAACGCGTGATGGCGCGGTTGTTTGCGGTGCAGGTGCCGTTGCCGGTGGCCAAGCCCGAGTTAACCGCTTTGGCAGCGCGCCTGACGCCGCAGATGCGCGCCGGGGACTATGCCCAAGCGGTGATGGATCTGGGGGCGACAATCTGCACGCCGCGCAATCCGGCCTGTGCGATCTGCCCGTTGATGGCATTTTGTTTGGCGCGCGCGGCGGGTGTGCAGGCGGATTTGCCGCGAAAGTTGGCCAAGCCGGTAAAACCAACGCGGGTTGGGGTGGTTTGGATCGCGCGCGCGACAGATGGCGCGTGGCTGCTAGAACGCCGCCCGGACCGGGGGTTATTGGGGGGTATGCTGGGGTTTCCCGGCGATGGTTGGGACGGCGCGGGGGGCAAGGCACCTGTGGCGGCCGATTGGCAGGTTTTGGGCGAGGTGCGGCACACGTTCACGCATTTTCACTTGATCTTGCAGGTGTTTACGGCGGAAGTTGCGGCAAATCCGGCACGGGGGGAATATGTTGCGGCGCCCAAATTCCGCCCCGGTGATCTGCCAACGGTGATGCGCAAGGCCTATGACCTTACGTTGCGCGTCAATCCAACGCGTTGAGCGATCTGGAATTTGCGTTATGCTTGGTAAAACTGAATGAGAGCGCGATGACCCCAGCCTTTTCCCGCCTGCCAAGTGTTTTGCCGTTCTGGTTGTCTTTGGCATTGGTGCCCATTTCGGTTTTGGGGGCGCTGGTCGGCGGCTGGACAGTGCTTTTGATGCCGTTAGGGTCTTGGGGCGTGTTCATTTTGCTGGATGCGCTGACCGGGTTGAACAAAGACAACGCCGATCCCGCGACGCCCGATAACGGCCTTTATTGGTATCGCATGATCACGCTGATCTGGTTTCCAGTGCAGTTTGGGCTGTTGGTCTGGTTGTTGTGGTATGTGCCGCAGGCGACCCATTTGGGCACCTTGGAAAAGGTTATGATATTTTTTGGCATGGGCATCATCTCGGGCACCATTGGGATCAATTACAGCCATGAGTTGATGCATCAAAAACCAGTGGTCGAACGTTGGATGGCCGATCTATTGCTGGCGTCGGTATTGTATTCGCATTTCCGGTCAGAACATCTGCGGGTGCATCATCTGTATGTCGGCACCCCCCGCGATCCGGTGACGGCGCGGTATAACGAAGGGTTTCATCGGTTTTTCCCGCGGGTTCTGGTGCAGTGTTTCGTATCAGCATGGAAGGCCGAAGGCGCGATGCTGGCGCGGCGCAATTTAGCTGTCGTAGATCTGTCGAACCCGTTCTGGCGTTATGCGGCGTTACAGTTGGGTTTTGTGGTGCTTGCAGTGGTGTTGGGCGGCTGGATCGGGTTGGGGCTGTTCCTGTTTCAGGCGTTTAGTGCGATCTGGCAGTTGGAACTTGTTAACTATATCGAACATTACGGGCTGACGCGCCGCCATTTGGGCAATGGCAAATATGAACATGTGCTGCCGCGGCATTCGTGGAATGCGTCGCATCGGGCGTCAAACTGGCTGCTGATCAACCTGCAGCGCCATTCGGACCACCATTACAAACCCGACCGCCGCTTTCCGTTGCTGCAAACGCATACTGCAGCAGACGCCCCGCAACTGCCTTACGGCTATCCGGTGATGACGATGGCCGCGATGGTGCCGCCGTTGTTCAAGCGGGTGATGAACCCGCGTGTCAAGGCTTGGCGGGCGACGTATTATCCCGATATCACCGATTGGAAGCCGTATAATAAGGCGCAAAACCCGGTGCCGGGCGTTTAACCGCCATAAGTGCTCCGTCAGTCGCCACCGTCGTATTTCCCAAACGGATGGGACCCGGTGGGCGTGGGTTTCACCCACCCTACATCCTACATCCGCGTTTTGCGCCGCCCAGATAAAAACCGAAAAAGCCCCGCCGTGCGAACAGGGCGGGGCAAGGGGTGCCACGGGCGGACCATGGCACGGCGTAAACTGAATTTCAGAGAAGTGTTAAGCCTGCACTAATGCGGGCGGCCTGCGTGATCGGCCTCCATCTCGGCGCGGATTTGTTGGCGCAGAATGTCGATGGGGATCATTTTGCCATCGCGTTTGAAGTGCCAATAGGTCCAGCCGTTGCACGACGGCGCGCCTTCCATATGGGCGCCGACCTGATGGATAGACCCTTTCACATCGGCCCCGATCAAAGTGCCATCGGCGCGCACCTTGGCGCTGAAGCGGTTGCCGATGGAAAACAGTTCCTCGCCGGGGCGCAGCATGCCGCGTTCCACAACCTGGCCAAACGGCACGCGGGGTTCTGATCGTTTCGATCCGGTGGTTTCCAGGGCGGAGGCATCAAAGCGGCGCACGCGGTTGATGCGTTCAGCGGCGACTTTGCGGTAGGCGTCTTCGCGTTCGATGCCAATGAAATCGCGGCCCAGCATTTTGGCGACGGCCCCGGTGGTGCCAGTGCCAAAGAACGGGTCAAGCACCACATCGCCGGGGTTTGTCGTGGCGATCAACAGGCGGTGCAGCAGCGACTCGGGTTTTTGGGTGGGATGGGCCTTGTCGCCGTGTTCATCTTTCAGCCGTTCATGTCCGGTGCAAATTGGCAAAACCCAATCGGATCGCATCTGCACGCCGTCGTTCAACTCTTTCAGCGCCTCGTAGTTGAAGGTGTATTTGCTGTCTTCATCGCGCGATGCCCAGATCAGGGTTTCATGCGCGTTGGTCAGGCGTTTGCC
>JANNAT010000013.1:0-6532 GCA_031384605.1 Cypionkella sp. | reverse complement strand
CCACAACCCTCCGTAACTTGACCGCGAGAGCGGTGACGATCCGGTGATCCACAGGAAACTCCTTTGCCGAGGAAGAGTCCAACAGAAAACCACATCTCGCCGCTCTCAACCAGCCATTCCACAAAATGTCGTGTAGGTTGATCGCCGACAATGAACCGTTTTACTTCAGCTGCTTGGCGGTCGTTCAAGGTCCTGAAATCGGCCTGCCATTGGTTACAGGCGCCATTGGGCAAGCTGGTCATGACCGCATGCGCGGCAGTGTCAAGTTTGCCGTAGACGTCTAGCACAAGTTGACGGAAATCTGGTAGATTAGCCGGCCTTGATATGCCAGCTCCGCAGATGAAAAGTACCTCCCCACGCGCGTGCGCGAGGAGTAACCGCTCGGGAATCAATGGGAGCTTTTCGCCCAATGAGATTACGCGCTCTTGTGATAATTGATTGAAATTCAATTCTGATCTCAGCGTCCCCATTCCGCGACTAAAGAAAACGATGCGTCAACTCAACGATAGGGCGGACTAGGTCGTCGGGTTGCGTGGTCGCAGATGGACTTAGCTGGACTCTTTTCAACTTCGACTTGGATTTCCAGTGAGAGTATGGGACATGGTTCAAATGTCAAGTATGTCCGCATCGCTGACATTGCGCCAAAAATTTCGCTGCGGCCAAGAGGAATGGCCTGTTCGGGGAAGGCGACCCAGCAGCCAACGACTGGGCCAAAACGACGGCATTGCGTCGATATCGGCCCCGTTATCGGCCGCGCGCGCTGCTTCGCCCGATCCAATCCGCGCCGCCATAGGTGACAGCGTAAATCAGCACCTCGCCCACTTCATCGTCAACCAGGAAGGCAATGACGGCCTTCCTGCCTGCGGGGATGGCGCGCAGGCCTGGGGCAATTTTATCGCGCAGACTGCCCTTGTGTGGCGTGGTCTTTAGCGTGGCAATTGCCGCTTCGATCTCGGACAGCTTGCGTGCCGCCGCCTCGGACCCGGCATAGTCAATGATCCACTGGGCGATTGCGTCAAGGTCACGAGCGACAAGTGGGTGGAATCTGATCCGGTAGATCACGCCCCACGCACCGCGCCGATGGTCGCTCGTGCAGCGGCGAATGCGTCGTCTTGGTCGATGAACGCTGCGCGGGGCGTCTCCATACGGGCGCGGATTTCTTGCCCGAGGGCAGAAAGGGCGACCTCGCGTTCCTCCTCATCCTGCATCATCTGCTCCAGCGCGGCCGCAACTGCGGCACTCTGGGTTGCGAAGATGCCTTGGCCCACCTTTTCCGAGAGGAAGTGGTGATGCCGGTCGGTAAAGCTGAGGGTAGTTTTGACAGTCATCGTCGCCTCCATGGTATGACTGAGTCATATAGCAGGAGAAGGCGATGGTTTCAACGGTGCGCTAGACCGCCGACAAGCCGATAGCGGAGGGCGTTCCCGGATTACCTTTACACGCGACTCTTCAAACGTTGACACAGCGTTGACACAAAACGGACAAGCCAAAACCCGACTGTTTATGTCGGGTTCTATCTATTTGATATGTTTGGTATTTTTGGTTGCGGGGACAGGATTTGAACCTGTGACCTTCAGGTTATGAGCCGTGGCCTAGCGAAACGGAAGAACTATTGTAGATCAATAGCTTAGATGCCAAGCCCCTGTTAAGGAAACCTTATTTGGCGTTCTTCGCGTCGTTTCGCACGGATTGGCCAGCATCCAACCTGTTGAAAACAGCATTCAACGGTTGACCAGGCGTTGACAAGAGCCCCTCAGCACCAAGCCCACTCAATCGGACAAACAATCTTGCTGGTCCTCGTCTGTGGCAGGCGAGACCGACTTCGGCTCCCCTAGCTTTCCGCATAGCGCGCATAATGCTGCGGCATCAATCTTCGCGGAGAGCGCGTCCAGTTCCAGAAGGTCCCGCGTCAGATAGGAGTGGAATTTCTCGAAAATCAGGTTTGTCTGGTCACCAAACAAGTTGATCGTTGCGCCACTCGCTATCCGCTGGAGCGCGGCGAGCAAGCTTTGTTCTTTTTCCTTGGATGTCACAGTCAGGAAACCATCAAATGTTTCCACTGTAAACCCGCACGCCCTGAGCGCCAGAGCCAAGGTATTGGTCTTCACCGTTCCGGCTCTCGTAGCCAGAGCGAAGCGCGTTTCGTTCAATGAGACGACTGACGCTGTCTTGAAACCCAGCTGAACGTAATGTCGCCGCGCTTCCTTCAGCAAATCGCGCGCCGTGAGGTCCATGTAAGCGGGGATGGCGTCCTCTTCCAGGACTTTGAACATCCGCTCGATGACCCGATCGTGAATGTCGCCCGGGTCCCCTCCGAAAATGGGAGGCGTTCCTCCTTTCGACGGGTTCACCATGATGACCTTGTCGCGGTCGTCAATCTCCTGAATGACCCATCTGCGTCCCGAGAAAATTAGCATCATTCCGGGGGCCATCACGTTTACGATTGGCAGCGTCCCCAACTCTTTGCCACCAGAGATCAGACGGTACTCCTCGGGGGTCTGGAAAACGGCGTAAAAGCTGTAGTGCTCGACCAGTTTCTCGCCGACCTGACCTAACAGAAGAAGACCGTCATCACTCTGCTCGATCAGTCCGGTTTCCGGTTGCCCGAGGGCCCTGAGCACATCCGTCAGGATTGGTCTGTCCACCTTCTTGAAGGGGCCTTCTTGGCACAAGACGCGAAAGAGGCGGCCAGCCGAGGCCCCGCCACGTTCGGCGATCAAGGACAGTATCTGATGGACCAGGGTGGACAGGTGCAGGGCCTGCGGCCGCGGCGGTTCGCACCATCCCTCAAGCAACAAATCGATCATAGCAACTGACCGTACCAGCCCCAGCCGAAGGCGGTCGATGTAGTCACTTTCCGGGGTCAGGCGGGTTTCGACAGCGTACTGGCGAAGCACTGCAGGCTGACCCGCTCTGCGCCCAGATCGCCCAAGACGCTGCCGGAGGGAGGCCACACTGAAGGGTGCACCGATTTGCGCGACGCAGGTGACATCCCCGATGTCGATCCCCAACTCGAGGGTCGAGGTACAGATGGCGGTCGTGGGTTTCGTGGCGTCCTTCAGTCGTTTTTCGACGAAATCCCGATGGTCACGGGAGAGGCTGGCATGATGGGGATAGAACTCCTGCGGAAGGCGTTCCTCCTCGCACAGCGCGCGAAGTTGGTCGGCATAGATCTCGACCGATTGCCGGGATCCAGCAAAAACCAGATTGTCGGTTCCGCGTAGGTTCGTGAACAGATGCTGGGCGATCCGGTTGGTGGCAGATGGGGTTTTCTCGTCATCGTCGCCCGAGATGTATCCCCGCAGCTGCAGCATCAGTTCGCTATCGCCGCCCTTCGCTTCGAGAAGTTCAACGTCACCGGGGTCGTCAGGGCGTAGATACGCACGGGCCAGTTGCATGTCGCCCAGGGTCGCCGACAGCCCCACCCTCCGGATGGGGCGACTTATCGCAAGCTCCATCCGGGTCAGCAGCGACCGCATCTGAACCCCGCGTTCACTGTCGAGAACGGTGTGCAACTCGTCGATGATGATCGCGCGGGTAGCTCCGAAAAGACGTGGGATTTCCAGCCCGCGACGGATGAACAAGGCCTCTAGGGATTCAGGCGTGATCAGAAGGATGCCGCTGGGTGCCTTCACAGCACGGCTCTTGACCGAGGCCGAGACGTCGCCATGCCAAGGCGTTACCTTGATTTCGGCATCGCGGCAGATCGCCTCAAGACGTCCGGCCTGATCGGTGATCAAAGCCTTGAGAGGCCCGATGTAGAGCAGATCGAACCCCGTGGTCTGCGCAGGATCATCCAAGACCTGCGAGATCAGAGGCAGAAAAGCCGCCTCGGTCTTTCCGCCAGCTGTGGTGGCAGCGATGATGAGGTCGGACTTGCCCCCGATAATTGCATGAACAGCCTGAGACTGGATTTGGCGCAGTTCACGCCAACCTTGGGTCCGGATCCACTTCTGAATCGGACGTGCCAGTTTCTCAAAAGCCCCGGTCATCTGTGAGCCTCAAAGTCGGAAACTGGTCAGTTCATCATCATCTACCGCAGGCCTCGCCCCAGTGGCCTCATCGAGGTCTGACAGGTCATCACCCGCATCTGGTGCTACCTCGATCCTCTCGATCAGGTCATGCCATTCGACGCCCCGGTTCTGTTCAAGCACCGCAAGCAGATTCACGAACGCCGTGACAGTGTTGCGAGGCGTTCGGAAATACGACTCGCCAATTCGGCTGGAGCAATGCGTCATGAAGGCCTCAAGCGCGGCATCCGGCAGAGCATCCTCGCCATCTTGCATGATCCCTCTGATGTTCGCGAGAAGGACGAACAGATCTTCGGGCGTCAGACTGGCAAGGCGGACAACCGGACCAGAGAGGTCGACCAATCCATCGCGGGCGAAACTGTTCTCGGCCAGTCGGGTTTGAAGGGCCTCATAGCTGTAAAGCCCCCGGCGGGTATTCATCAGGAATTCGGGGGTGCCGCCCATGAGAAAACCAAGGTGCTCGGCGCTGCCCTGCAGGACATCGTTCAGGATGCGTAGAATCTGTTCGTAGTTAGCATTGCGCGCCTGGGACGATGAAAGCTTGAACAGGTTCACCATTTCATCAAGGCCAATCAGAAGACCCTTGTAGCCAGCCTCGCGGACGAAAACGGACATCAGCTTCAGGTGGTCGTAGACATTCGCATCGTCGATGATCGTCCGCACACCGAGGGCTTTGCGCGCATCGGTCCGGGTAGCGTATTCGCCGCGCAACCAGCGTAGCGCGGCAGAAGTCAGTTCGTCGTTCCCGGTTTCATGGCCTTCCCAATACCGCCTGATCACCTCAGAGAACTCGAACCCGCCGGTCAGTTCCTCAAAATGTCCAAGTCGCTCGCGAATCACGCTTCCGGTCGCCTTCCCCTCCGCCTCTGCATCACGATGCGCCTGCGAAACAAAACGTTCGACGACGCTGGCCATTGCCCCGCCGTCGGGCTTCGTGCGGGTGGAGAGGTTCCGGGCCATTTCGGCATATAAGCCGCGTGCCTGTCCACCGCTGGCGTGAATGCGCCGGTCCGGAGCGAGGTCGGCGAACATGACCACCATGCCTTTTTCAAGTGCTATCAGGCGAATCAGGTTCATGAAGAAGGTCTTGCCCGACCCGTATTCGCCGATGATGAACCGGATTGCTGCGCCACCGTCGGCGATCCGGTCCATGTCTTTGACCAGTTCCTCGATCTCGTGTACGCGACCAACCTGAATGTGCCGAAGGCCCAGCTTCGGCACGACGCCAGCACGTAGGGCCTGAACGATCGCATCCCGTTCCCGGGGTTTCAGCTTTGACATCTCATTTCTCCTTATCGAACGTATCCGCCAGCGCGTCGGCGATATCCGGGGACACGTCATAGCCTTCATATTCTTCCAACAGTGCTTCGTCGTGAACCCCGAAAGCCCATTCGTTCACCGTCTCCAGCGCACCTGCTGCCATCAACCCATGCCGTGCTGTCAATTCGACGAAGTCCTCTTTTGTCCAGTGCGGGCGCGTAATCACATCGCGGACGAGGGAGGTGTGTTTTGCATCGAGACCTGCGAGGGCTGAAGGCGTCGCCGTGCTTTCATCATCATCGGGCGTATCCGTTGTGAAGATGTTGGCCAGAACCGCCGAGACCCGATCTGTGTCTTGCCTGATACTGGCGATGCGGGCAGAATCCAGCCTTTGGGCGGACGCCTGGGGCTCTGCAGGGATCGCTTCGCCCGGAGCGCCAGGCTGTGCCAGGCGTACGCGCATCGGCGTATCTGGAACCTCACCTGCATGCAGATCGGAATAGACGAGGTTCGGGTCCAATCCGAGGGCACGGTAGATTTTTTCGATCCCGGCGACTTCTTCGGTCGAGACAATGCCATCCGCATGTGCGGCGGCCACCAGTGCTGCACGAATGGCCGACTGCTGGTCAGCTCCAGTTTCCTTGAGCTTACGTCGCAAGAGAGTCAGGTCGGGTGGCACAGCGATGAACCAAGTAAGGTTGGCCCAAAGTTGCCTTTGTTCGTGGTTGGACAGGTGCGTGACCGATCTGGTCTGCGCTTCCAGTGCGGTCTTTTCCATTTCGGAAATCACCCCATCGGCGTGCGCGACGAAAGTAGCCAGTGCCAGCTCCATAAGTGCTGCCTTGTAGGGTATCGAAACATCCTCCAGCAATTCAACCGGGCCGCCAAAGTCGAACAGTACCACTGGTTCAGTAAGTGTCGGGGCTCGCAGAGCAAAGCGCGGGTCTGGGGCTAGACCGAAACCGATCCGCGCCAGTGCATCCGCCGCACCAGTCAACTGGCGCTTGCCCAATTGTTGCGGGCGTTCACCCTCAAGGCGTTCGAGTACATCTCTTACGGGCACCAACCCACCCGCCTGAACAATGGCACCTGCCCATGTCTTGATCTCATCCAGTTCTTTTAATGGAAACATTTGCCGAAGGGCCGCAGGCAGCAGCGCATGCGCCTCGACGCTCCCCCGGCCTTCGGGGTTGCGGCCCAGAAATCGGCTGAACTTCTCAAGATCCTCCATAGCCGCGTCC
>JANNAT010000149.1:0-128798 GCA_031384605.1 Cypionkella sp. | reverse complement strand
ACTAAGCCAAGCCATCGCATATCGCGGATGGCATACCAAACTAGGAGATCTCACGATGGCTAATGGCACCGTGAAGTGGTTTAACGCAACCAAGGGCTTCGGCTTTATTGCACCAGCAAACGGCAACAAGGACGTTTTCGTTCATGTGTCGGCAATGGAGCGCGCAGGCATCCGTCAATTGAACGACGGTCAGGCTGTAACCTTCGACATCGAAGCAGGCCGTGATGGTCGCGAATCCGCGATCAACCTCGCACTGGCATAATCTGCCACTTGCACGAAATTCGAAACGGGGGCAGCGCAGGCTGTCCCCGTTTTGCATTTTTTCAACAATTTTCTTTAAAATCCCATAGCCGGATGGCCAAACCTCTGCTTTAACACGTTTATTCCTGAAACGCGTCCTATAGTGCCAGTGTTTTTGTGTGTCTGGGCCGTGCCGACGGGCAAACATTAAATCAACGGGGCTATTCAGATGAAAACCAATTCCGGCCTGCGCCTTGCGATTGCTTTGGCACTGCCATTCCAGATCACCGCTGCAGCGATGCTGTTCCCAACTGAAATTGCGGCAAAAACCCCGTCCAACACCAGCTTGTCGCGCGCATTGGGGGCTGTGCTGGTGCCAGTAAATGCGGAAACCATCAAGAAATTCAAAATCAAAACTGCCACCAGCGGCATGATGATTGTGTCAATGCAGCCCGATGGCGTTGCAAAAGACGCAGGGTTTTTGCCCGGTGACGTGATCAGCAAAATCAATGGCATGACAATCACCGATCTGGTCACGCTGGACGAGATTGCATTTTTCGCGCTGGACGAAGATGTGACCGAATTCACCTCTGATGGTTTCCGGGACGGCAAAGCCATAACCATGACTTATTCAGTCACTTGGGAAGAAGCCTTCAAACCGCTCGATTTTGCGTCGATCGCGACCTGGACGTTCTACGACTTCGACGGTTTTGACTATGACAGCTTCTATGCGGAATATTCGGTGGAATTGACCGAAAGTTACGAATTGTCAGAAACCATCGTCGAAGACTATTCGGTCGAAGAAGAAGGGGCCGAAGACATGGCCCCCGCAGAAGACGAGGCCGAAGCCGCAGATGACGCAGAGCCGGAAGCCGAGGCTGAAGGCGAGGGCGAGGCTGAGGGCGAAGCCGAAGGTGGCGATGAAGGCGGCGAAGCCGAGTCAAGCGAAGGCGATGCTGGTTGATCCGCTCAGCGTCAACATAGAATAACTATCTGATTTAACGTGACTTAAATCTTACCCGGTGCAGCAATGCGCCGGGTTTTGTTTACATTCCGCTCCACTATCCCCCTGTGAAAAATCGTTTTGCGCGCCGGCACTGCAGGTATACCCTGCACAAATCGGTGTGTGGAGACGATCATGTCAGCGGCTCATTTACTGCTTCTTGGCACCACAAAAGGTGCGTTCCTTCTCTCCAAATCCGAAGTCGCAACCGATTGGTCGGTGTCTGGCCCGCATTGCGACGGCGCACCGATTAACCACGTGATCGGTGATCCGGTCACCGGAATGATCTGGGCAGCAGGCGGTGGGGAATGGTTCGGCCCGCATGTCTGGCGCACAGCCGATCAGGGCAAAACTTGGGATAAATCCAACGCTGGTCTTGCGGCGAACGAAGGCGATCCCGATTTGGTAACGCTGTGGTCACTGGGCCGCACCAAAACCCGGCTTTATGCTGGCGCAAAACCCGCTGGCCTATACGAAAGCACTGACAACGGCGAAACGTGGCACAAAGTACAGGCTTTGGGGGCCAATCCCGCGCATAAAGACTGGCAACCGGGTGCTGCGGGGCTGGTTTTGCATTCCATCGTCAGCGATCCCGCAAATGATCAAAAGCTATGGGTCGGCATATCGGCGGCGGGCACCCACGCAACCGAAGATGGCGGCAAAACATGGGAACCCCGCAACCGGCGCTCCAACCTTGAAACCGTCACCCACGGTGATCACGACCACGGCGATCAGGTGGGCATTTGTGTCCATAATATCGTGCGTGCATCCGGTGCGGGCGATCTGATGTATCAGCAAAACCACCACGGTGCGTATCGCAGCCCGGACGGCGGCCGCACTTGGCACAGTATTGCGCATGGCCTGCCGTCGACCTTTGGCTTTCCAATCGCCGTGCACCCGCACGATCCGCAAACCCTGTGGGTGTTTCCGCTGAACGGCGACAGTCAGGGACGGTTTCCGCCGGGGGCCGCCGCCGCAGTCTGGCGGTCCCGTGATGGGGGGGATACGTGGCAAGAGTTGAAAAACGGTCTGCCAGAAAAGGATTGCTTCTTTACCGTCCTGCGCCAAGCCATGGCCGTTGATCAGGCAGATGTGCCGGGTCTGTATTTTGGCACCAACTCCGGCTCAGTTTTTGCCAGTCTGGATGAGGGCGACACATGGGCCGAAATCGCCCGCCATTTGCCAACGGTGTTGTCGGTCGAGACATTGCAACTCGCCCCGCCGCAGCCCCGGGCCAAGTCCGGGGCTACGGCGGGCTCTTGACCACACGAATGTTAAAATCCGGTAAATTCGCGCCCGTAACCCCTTTATATTGCTTGTAATATATCCCTGTTCACGCGTGGACAAAATTCCCTTCACCCCTTCGTGCTGAAATAATCCGCCACCACTTTCGCCATCGCCTCGGATATCCCCGGCACCGCCGTCAGGTCTGATAGCCCCGCCCGCGCCACCGCCTTGGCCGACCCGAAATGCGCCAGCAGTGCCCGTTTCCGCGCAGCCCCCACCCCCGGAATATCATCCAGCGGCGTGATAGAAACCGCCTTCGCCCGCTTGGCCCGGTGTGCCCCAATCGCCCAGCGGTGCGCCTCATCCCGCAGTCTTTGCACGAAATACAGCACCGGATCATTCATCGCCAGCGCAAACACCGGCAGCCCCACACGGTGAAATTCTTCCTTGCCCGCGTCCCTGTCCACCCCTTTAGCCACCCCCACCATCGCGATATCATCCACCCCCATTTCCGCCATGACCTGTGCCACCGCCGACACCTGCCCCGCCCCGCCATCAATCAACAACAAATCCGGCCAGGCATCCGACGTGCGGGCGGGGTCTTCCTTGATCAGCCGTTCGAACCGCCGGGTCAGCACTTCTTTCATCATGCCGAAATCGTCGGAGTTCACGCCCGCATCGGATTTGATATTGAACTTGCGATACTGCGATTTCAGATACCCATCGACCCCCGCCACAATCATCCCCCCCACCGCATTGGTCCCCTGAATGTGGCTGTTATCGTAAACCTCAATCCGTTTCGGCGGGCTGTCCAAATCGAACGCATCCGCCAATCCTGCCAGCAGTTTGTTCTGCGTGGTATTTTCCGCCTGTTTGCGCGCCAGACTTTCGCGGGCATTGCGGGCGGCGTTTTCCACCAGTTCCGCCTTTTCACCGCGCTGCGGCACCGCGATTTCAACCCGACGTCCCGCACGATCTGACAACAACTGCGTCACCAGATCGGGATTTTCCACCTGATGCGACAGCAAGATCAGGCGCGGCGGTTCCTTGTCATCATAAAACTGCGCCAGAAACGCCTCGAGAATTTCCGCCTCATCCGCACCAGACCCGGTGCGCGGATAAAAATCGCGGTTGCCCCAGCTTTGGTTGGCGCGGATGAAAAACACCTGAACGCAGGCCTGCCCGCCCTCCAGATGCAGCGCGACCACGTCCGCCTCGGGCACCGACGCCGGATTGATCCCCTGCGAAGACTGCACTTGGGTCAGCGCCTTGATCCGGTCGCGCAGGGCAGCCGCACGTTCAAATTCCATCGCATTCGATGCCGTGGTCATTTCCGCCGCCAGATTAGATTGCACGGTTGTGGTTTTACCCTGCAAAAACCGTTCTGCATCCGCGACCAGCCTTGCATATCCCGGCCCATCAATCCGCCCGGTGCAGGGTGCTGCACAACGTTTGATCTGATATTGCAAACACGGCCGGGTGCGCGATTCAAACATCGCATCGCTGCAATTCCGCAGCAAGAACACCTTTTGCAGCTGGTTCAACGTGCGGTTCACCGCCCCGGCACTGGCAAATGGCCCGAAATACGATCCCTTCTCAGATCGCTTGCCGCGATGCTTTTTCAGCTGCGGAAATGCGTGTTCGGTTGAGATCAGGATATTGGGAAACGACTTGTCATCGCGCAGCAGCACGTTGTAGCGCGGTTTAAGTTGCTTGATCAGATTTTGTTCCAGCAGCAACGCTTCGGTTTCGGTGCGCGTGGTCAGAAACATCATCGACATGGTTTCAGAAATCATCCGCGCAATCCGGCCTGAATGACCAGAGGCGCGCGCATAGTTTGACACGCGCGCCTTCAGATTGCGGGCTTTGCCGACATAAAGCACCTCGGATGCGGCATTCAGCATGCGGTAAACGCCGGGCGATCCGTCAAGCGTTTTCAGGTATCCCAGAATAACGTCGTGCCCCGGCAGCTCTTCCTTGGTCATCCGCTAAGACCCCTGCTCATGTCCCCGATTCTTCGCTCTTGCTGCACCGATCCAAGGGCCGGGACAAGAGGAAACCTGTCCACCGTTTCTGGGGATAAGTCTGCGGAGAAGTTTTTCAGACAGCCGTTTTTTCCTTGTTTTTGGCCCCGTTCGGCCATTTGCCTGTTTTTTAGGCGATATATCAAGGTCTTGATTACATTATGTATTATTTCTTCAATCGGGCAAATCCCTGATAAGACTTAAGAATTTGTAACGGTGCTGTGACACGGAATCCAAAAGTGGACAACTTTTCTGCCAGGTGAACGCAGTGTCACTCTACTCCCAGCACATCCGGGGTTTGCCAGGCCAGACGTTGGCCGCCGTCCACCGCGATAAACTGGCCCGTGACGGACGGCACATCCAGAAAAAATCCCAATGCCGCAGTCACATCGTCAAGGTTTGCGCCGCGTCGCAAAATGGTGGCAGCACGTTGTTTAGCGAAATGTTCGGCTGATTGCCGCGCGCCTTGCAAGGTTGGGCCGGGGCCTATGGCATTGACCCGAACATGCGGGGCTAGCGCCTGTGCCCCCGTCTGCGTCAGCGCCCACAAGCCCATTTTTGCCAAAGTGTAACTCATAAACTCTGGTGTCAGTTTTTCAATCCGTTGATCAATCATGTTCACCACCAACCCCTGCGCCACGGGTTCGCCATTTGCATCTGCCGCCGCGGGCACCACTTGCGCAGCAAACCCCTGCATCAGCACAAAGGGCGCGCGCAGGTTAGACTCCATGTGCCGATCCCAACTGTGGCGCGTCACAGTTTGCAAGGTATCATATTCAAAGATCGACGCGTTGTTGACCAACACGCCCAACGCGCCACCCAAACCCGCGACGGACCGCGCGATCAGGGTTTCAGATTGCGCCTCATCCAGCAGATCGGCCTGCAGCGCCACCGCGCGGCGGCCCATCGCGACTATCTGCGCCACAACTTCGGCCGCCTGATCTGCGGAACTGGAATAATGCACCGCCACGTCATAGCCGCGCTGCGCCAGATACAGCGCCATGCCCCGGCCAAGCCGCCTGCCCGCCCCCGTCACCAATGCCCTCATTGTCAGCCCTTCTTGCAATCGCAGCCCTTCGCCCCAATCACATAGCGCCCACAAGCCTTGCAGGTAGCGGATTTTGCCGCGCCCAGCCGATTTTTGCCGCCCATCCGCGATTTGACCTGCCGCGCCATGGCCCCGGGAAACAGCCCGTTGCCGATGATACCGATGACCGCCATGATCAACAGAAAAACCACAACAGCCTTGATCATTTACAGCCCATACCTTGCCCACAAAGCCCGATCTTCGACCGACGCCAAGGCATCGCCAGCAAGACCAAAGCCAAATCGCGACAAAAAGCTGCGTTTTTGAGTCAAATTTACAAAACGCAGCTTTTCGCCAAAAAGCTCTTTCATTTTCGGCACCATATGGCCAACCCCGTCAACCAAACCCAAGTCAGCAGCCTGCCCGCCCACCCAGACATCAGCGTTGAACAAATCTGCATCACTTAGCCGTGCGCCGCGCCGCGCCTTTACATGGGCGATAAACGCCTCATGGATCGGGGTTTGCAGCGCGCGCAGACGTTCGACATCTTCGGGTTTTTGCGGCAGAAACGGGTCGGCAAAGCTTTTTGATTTGCCCGCCGTTACAACGCGCCGCTCTACACCCTGGCGGGCCATCAGTTCTGGAAACCCGAACGAGGCAAAAATTACCCCTATTGACCCCACGATCGACGACGGATCCACCCAAATCTCATCGGCGGCACACGCCAGCCAATAGCCGCCGCTGGCAGCTATATCTTCGACAAAGGCGTGAACCTTTACGCCCTTTTCCTCGGCCAGGCGGCGCACCCGCGCGGCAATAAGGCTGGACTGCACCGCAGACCCGCCCGGCGAATTTATCACCAGCACAACTGCTGCCGGTTTCATCCGAAACGCCTTTTCGATCAGGGGGGCCATCCCTTCATCGTTCAGCGAATTGCGCCCGCTGCCAATGGTGCCAGCCAGCCGGACCACCGCGACAATTGGCGGCTTTTTGATAAAGGGAATATATTTCATCATGCCGCGAACCTAAGCATTGCCGCATCCCTGCACAACCTGTGCCTTTCATTCTGGCCCAAATATCCATCTGACTGCCCGTCCGCCGCAGGCCCTTGCCAGCCTGCACATTCCCCGCCACGCTGCGCGCATGATCGACAAGCTGGAAATGTTCATAGCGCTGGCAAATGAGCGTCACTTTGGCCGCGCCGCCGAAGTGTGCCGTGTGACCCAGCCCAGCCTGTCGGGCGCTATCCGCCAGTTAGAAGATCAACTTGGGGTGCAACTGGTGTTTCGCGGCTCACGCTTTCAGGGTCTCACGCCGGAAGGTCAGCGCGTGCTGGATTGGGCACGGCGTATCGTCGGCGACATGCGTGCGCTGAAAGATGAGATGCGCAATGTCCATGCCGGTCTGTCGGGCAACCTGCGTCTGGGCGTTATCCCAACTGCCCTGCCGATGGTGGCCGAACTGACCGCCCCTTTTCTGGCCCGCCATCCGAATGTGCGGGTGACGATCCTTTCGCGCACCAGCGCCGAAATACTGGCAGGTATCGAAAGCCTGGAACTGGATGCAGGCATCACCTATCTGGACAATGAACCCCTTGGCCGTGTCGCCCAAGTGCCTTTATATGTTGAATTTTATCGGCTGCTTTGCGCCCCTGATACGCCTTTGTCATCGCGCGAAAGTGTCAGTTGGTCCGAAGTGGCAGGCCTGTCGCTATGCCTGCTGACATCCGATATGCAAAACCGCCGCATCGTCAACCAACACTTGTCCGATGCCGGCGCACGTGCGGCCCCGTCGGTCGAAAGCAATTCCACCATCGCGTTGGTCGCCCATGTGCGGTCGGGCAAATGGGCTTCGGTGGTGCCGCGTAAACTGGCGGAAATGTTTACAGGCCAGGGGTTGATCGCCATTCCGATGATAGATCCCGAAGCCGAACATCTGGTCGGCCTGATCGCCCCAAAACGCGAGCCGCAAACGCCGGTCCTTTCGGCGCTGATTGACGAGGCAGCACGGCTTGGGGCAGCCTCAATACGATAGTTTATTCCTATCACACAACGGTATATTGATATTGATTTTCCTATCAATCCGGCTCACAAGATCGAAACCCTGCAAAAGGCCATTCTCATGCTTGATTCCGTGCAAACTTCCCAGCGGATTGAAGAAATCCTGAAGGCCCATAAGGGCCTTGAAGGCGCGCTTTTGCCGATCTTGCACGCGGTTCAGGCCGAATTTGGCTATATCCCGCAAGAGGTTCTGCCAACAATCGCCAAAGACCTGAACATCAGCCGCGCCGAGGTGCATGGCGTGGTCAGCTTTTACCATGATTACCGCGAAACGCCCACCGGGCGCCATGTGATCAAACTGTGCCGCGCCGAAGCCTGTCAGGCGATGGGGGCCGATCAGGTGGCGGCCCATGTGCAAAAGTCGCTTGGCGTTGATTGGCATGGAACCACCGCCGATGGTGCGGTGACGCTTGATCCGATCTTTTGCCTTGGCCTGTGCGCCTGCGGTCCGGCTGCGATGGTCGATGGCAAGTTGATCGCGCGGGTGGATGTCGCACGAATGGATAAAATCATCGGGGCGCTGAAATGAAGATATACCTTCCCCTCGACAGTGTTGCCGTCGCCTTGGATGGCGATGAAATTGCCGCTGCCATCTTGGATTTCGCCGCCAAAACCGGGGTGGAACTGACGCTTGTGCGCAACGGATCGCGCGGCATGGTCTGGCTGGAACCCCTTGCCGAAGTGGAAACCGCCGTTGGCCGGATGGCGTTTGGCCCGATGGCTTTGGCAGATGTGCCAGCCCTCTTTGCCGATCTGACAGCCCACCCCAAGGCGTTGGGGTTGACGGAAGACCTTCCGTGGATTGCCACACAAACCCGGTTAACTTTTGCCCGTGTCGGGGTGATCGACCCGCTTTCGTTGAACGATTACAAAGCGCAAGGCGGTTTGACGGGCCTTGCCCGCGCGATTGCCATGCCCTGCGCCGACATCGTGGCCGAAGTAACGGCATCCGGCCTGCGCGGGCGCGGCGGCGCTGGATTTCCCACCGGCATCAAGTGGAAAACGGTATCCGAGGCAAAAGCAGATCGCAAATACATCGTCTGCAATGCCGATGAAGGCGACAGCGCCACTTTCGCCGACCGCATGTTGATGGAGGGCGATCCCTTTACTTTGATCGAAGGCATGATCATCGCAGGATTGGCAACCGGGGCGACCAAAGGATTTGTGTATATTCGTTCGGAATACCCGATAGCGATCCGGGTGATGCAAGAAGCTGTGGGAATTGCGCAAAGTGCGGGCGTGCTGGGCGGGTCGATTTTTGGGTCTGCACATGCATTTGACATTGAAATTCGTGTCGGTGCCGGGGCCTATGTCTGCGGCGAAGAAACCAGCCTGCTGAACAGCCTTGAAGGCAAGCGTGGTGTGGTGCGCGCCAAGCCGCCACTGCCCGCGCTGGAAGGCTTTATGGGTAAGCCAACAGTGGTTAACAATGTTATTTCATTGGCCACGATCCCGGTAATTTTCGAAAAGGGTGCCGCGTTTTACAAAGAATTCGGTATTGGCCGATCGCGCGGAACCATCCCGCTGCAAATTGCCGGAAATGTCAAACACGGTGGGTTGTATGAAATCGCATTTGGCCTGACTCTGGGCGATATTGTTGATAAAATAGCCGGTGGAACCGCGTCGGGCCGCCCGGTAAAGGCCGTTCAGGTTGGGGGGCCCTTGGGGGCGTACTTCCCGCGTGCGCTGTTTGACACCCCCTTTGGCTATGAAGAATTTGCAGGCAAAGACGGCCTGATCGGCCATGCCGGACTTACCGTGTTTGACGACAGTGCCGATATGTTGAAACAAGCCCGCTTTGCGATGGAATTTTGCGCCATCGAATCCTGCGGCAAATGCACCCCCTGCCGGATTGGCGCGGTGCGTGGCGTTGAAACAGTGGACCGGATCGCGCGCGGCGACACATCGGCAATCCCATTGCTGACAGATCTTTGTGCCACTATGAAGGCCGGTTCACTTTGCGCCTTGGGTGGCTTTACCCCCTATCCGGTGCTGTCTGCCTTAGCCCATTTTCCAGATGACTTTAACACCGTGAAGGAAGCCGCAGAATGAAAGATTTCATCATTCCGGATCGTGATTTCGGCACACCAGCGGCCAAAAGCAAACAAATGGTCACATTGACCATTGACGGCTTCGATATCACCGTGCCCGAAGGCACCTCGATCATGCGGGCAGCCGCCGAAATTGGCATTTCGGTGCCAAAGCTGTGCGCGACTGATAGCATTGATGCCTTTGGATCGTGCCGTTTATGTCTGGTCGAAATTGAAGGCCGCAACGGCACGCCAGCCTCTTGCACCACGCCCGTGGCCCCCGGCCTGAAAGTCACCACGCAGAACGCCAGGCTGAAACAGCTGAGGCGCGGCGTGATGGAGCTGTATATCTCGGATCACCCGCTGGATTGCTTGACCTGTTCGGCCAATGGCGACTGCGAATTGCAAGACATGGCTGGTGCGGTTGGCCTGCGCGATGTCCGGTATGAGGCGATCGACACCCATTTCAAGGCGAAAGATACCTCGGGCATTGCGAACGCGCTGTATATTCCGAAAGACGACTCCAACCCCTATTTCACTTACGATCCTGCCAAATGTATCGTTTGTTCCCGGTGTGTCAGAGCCTGCGAAGAGGTTCAGGGCACGTTCGCCTTAACCATCGAAGGCCGCGGGTTTGACAGCCGCGTTTCATTCGGCGCGCGCGATGACAACGCCTTGGCGTCTGATTGCGTATCCTGCGGGGCCTGTGTGGCCGCCTGCCCGACAGCAACGTTGCAAGAGAAATCCATCATTGAAATCGGCACGCCCGAACGGTCCGTGATCACCACCTGCGCCTATTGCGGTGTTGGATGTTCGTTCAAAGCTGAAATGCGCGGTGATGAATTGGTGCGCATGGTGCCCTACAAACACGGCAAGGCGAACCGTGGCCATTCCTGCGTCAAGGGCCGCTTTGCCTATGGTTATGCCAGCCACAAAGACCGCATTCTGAACCCGATGATCCGCGACAATATCAATGATCCTTGGCAAGAAGTGTCCTGGCCCGCCGCGATGGAATTTGCCGCCAACCGGATGAATGGCATTATTGCCAAACATGGGCGGCATTCTGTCGGGGTGATCACGTCGTCCCGCTGCACCAATGAAGAAACCTATCTGGTGCAAAAACTGACCCGTGCCGTATTTATGAACAATAATACGGATACCTGTGCGCGGGTTTGTCATTCGCCCACCGGCTATGGGCTGGGTCAAACTTTGGGCACCTCGGCGGGGACGCAGGATTTTGATTCTGTTGAAGAAACAGATGTGGTCATCCTGATCGGGGCAAATCCAACCGATGGCCACCCGGTGTTTGCCAGCCGGTTGAAAAAGCGCCTGCGCAAGGGGGCCAAGCTGATTGTGATTGATCCGCGCCGCACGGATATTGTCGAAAGCCCGCATATCAAGGCATCGCATCACCTTGCGCTGACCCCCGGCACCAACGTCGCGGTCGTCACGGCCCTTGCCCATACCATTGTGACCGAAGGTTTGTTTAATGAGACTTTCATTCGGGAACGCTGCGATTGGGATGAATTCCAGGACTATGCCGAATTCGTCGCCCGCCCGCAAAACAGCCCCGAAGCCGTGCAACTTTTGACGGGCGTGAACGCCGATGAATTGCGCGCGGCGGCACGGCTTTATGCCTTGGGCGGTAATGGGTCTATCTACTATGGTCTTGGTGTTACTGAACATTCCCAAGGATCGACCACGGTCATCGGCATTGCCAATCTGGCAATGCTGACCGGAAACATTGGCCGTCCCGGCGTGGGCGTCAACCCGTTGCGCGGGCAGAACAACGTGCAGGGCAGCTGTGATATGGGGTCGTTCCCGCATGAATTGCCCGGCTATCGCCACGTAAAGAATGATAACGTGCGTGAGATTTTTGAAACTCTTTGGGGCGTCAAAATTGACAACGAACCGGGCCTGCGTATTCCCAACATGCTGGACGCCGCTGTTGAGGGCACGTTCAAAGGGCTGTATTGTCAGGGCGAGGATATCTTGCAATCCGATCCCGATACCAAACACGTCGCCGCAGGTTTGGCCGCGATGGACTGCGTGATCGTGCATGACCTGTTCCTGAATGAGACCGCAAATTACGCGCACGTGTTCTTGCCCGGATCTACCTTTCTTGAAAAGGAAGGAACGTTCACAAATGCCGAACGCCGCATCAACCGGGTGCGCAAAGTGATGGCACCGCGCAATGGCTATGCTGATTGGGAAGTCACCCAACTGTTGGCCAATGCCATGGGTGCGCGCTGGACCTACACCCATCCAAGCCAGATCATGGATGAAATCGCGATGACAACGCCGTCTTTTGCCGGTGTCAGCTATGATCGGCTGGAAGAAATGGGATCCATCCAATGGCCTTGCAATGAAAGTGCCCCTGACGGCACGCCGTTGATGCATGTTGACGCGTTCGTGCGCGGTAAGGGCAAGTTTATCAACACGGAATATGTTGCCACCGATGAACGCACCGGGCCGCGCTTTCCACTTTTGCTGACAACAGGTCGGATCTTGTCGCAATACAACGTTGGCGCGCAAACCCGGCGCACGGCGAACGTGATCTGGCACGAAGAAGATCTGCTGGAAGTTCACCCCCATGATGCCGAAGGGCGTGGGATAAAAGATGGTGATTTCGTGCGTCTTGCCAGCCGCGCTGGTGAGACAACCCTGCGCGCGACGATCACCGATCGGGTCAATCCGGGCGTGGTTTATACCACATTCCATCACCCCGATACCCAAGCCAACGTCATTACGACCGATTATTCGGATTGGGCCACGAACTGCCCCGAATATAAGGTAACGGCCGTTCAGATATCGCCAAGCAACGGCCCGTCAGAGTGGCAAGAAAATTACAACAGCCACGCAACCCTGTCGCGGCGCATTCTTTCCGCGGCAGAATGATGCAAACCCATCGGTCCGTTTCGGTGCTATCCTTCAGACAGGGCGCGTTCGTGCAAAGAACCCGCGCCCTGCCCGAAGAGGTGGCGGTGGCGTTGACCTTTAATGGCACAACCCAAGCCGTCATGATGGCAACACCCGGCGATCTGATTGATTTTGCTTATGGTTTTGCGATGACCGAAGGCATTGCGCAGCCAGCGCAGATTGAAAGCATTGAAGTCGTCATCGCTGAAAACGGCCTTGATGTGCAAATCTGGCTGACCAGTGATGCCGAAACCCGGCTTGCCAAACGCCGCCGCACCATGGCGGGGCCAGTGGGCTGCGGGTTGTGCGGCATTGATTCCCTTGATGAAGCGACGCGCAAACTGCCCCCAGTTCCTGCCAGCAGTTTTGTCATGTCGCCTGCCGAAATTATGGCAGCCATGGCATCGTTGCCCGGTTCGCAGCCGTTGCATGATGCAACACGTGCCGTTCATGCCGCAGGATTTTACAACGGCGGCTTGATTGCGGTTCGTGAAGACGTCGGCCGCCACAACGCACTTGATAAATTGGCCGGTCATTTGATCCGCCATCCGCACCCGCCCGGTGCGGTTGTGCTGACCAGTCGCGTTTCGATAGATATGGTGCAAAAGGTGGCGGCCTTTGGCGCGCCGATTTTAATCGCGGTGTCGGCACCGACAGCGCATGCCGTTACTTTGGCCGATGCCGCCGGAATAACCCTGATTGCCTTGGCCCGTCCTGACCGGTTCGAGTGCTTCACCCATACCAATCGAATTGCAAAGGAAGCCGCCGATGTCGCATGACGGGCCCCACGCCAAGCTGATTTATATGGCCAACCAAATCGCCGTTTTCATGGAATCAAAACCGCACTCCGAAGGGGTGGTCCTGCTGGCGTCGCATATCAATGATTTCTGGGAGCCACGAATGCGCCGGCATTTGTATGAGGTGCTGGATAGTGGTGGTGCGGGTCTGCGCCCTTTGGTTATCGAAGCCGCCAAAGCCATCAAGCGCCCGGCCGCTGCCGCATGAAACGTTGTTTCCGTCGTAGATAACCACTCGATATCTTAACTGAAACGAATGCTTGAGCGGCAAGGGGCTTTGCCTTAGGCTTGCAAGAATAAGATTGCCTGCGTATTTCAGTTTTTGGAAAATTTGATTTAGCTGGAGGCGTTTAATGCGGAATGTTGTCTTGCGCCCTGGCTCTTCCGGCCCGTTTGTGCGAGACTTGCAACTGGCCTTGAACAATCGGCTGAACCCCAGCCCGAACTTGATTGTAAACGGTTTGATCACGCCGCAAACCCAACTTGCTTTGCGATCTTTTCAACGTGGCAACTGGCTGGAAGAAGATGGCATTGCCGGACCTTGCACGCTTGACGCCATTTATGACACCGAGGCGATGCGGCCAATTCAGCATCATGTAACCTATGTTGCGCAGCCGACGCCAGAAACCGGCTGGGCCGCAGCAGTTGCAATGCTGAAAGGCACCGGGATTGGAACCATACAGTTTGCAACACCCAAGGCATTGCTTGATCAGGCGGGGGGTCTGCATGCGCAAAAGGAACGCAACCCCTTGGGTGATGGCCATTTTGACCTCGCCCGCGCCCATGGCCTGAAATACTTCCCACAGCAAAACTGGCCCATAGCGACTTTGATCAGCTGGCTGCAACGCGGACCGGCGGTGATGGTCTTGAAATCGCCAAATCGGGGCACTGGCCGCAGTAAAATCAGCAGCAGCCCCTACCTTGTGATTGTCGGCACACGTGGATCGCACGCGCCTGACGGCAACAGCACAACGTTGCGCGTCTATGATCCTGCCCCAGACCGCCTTGGAGGGGGTATTTATTCCGCGACCTATTCCACATTGCTGCACGACAGATCGCTGTCGTCTTATGGGTCGCTAACGCTTTGACGACATTTAACCGTTTAGTTTAACACAGCATTCACAACCGCGCCTGCCGCATGGCGCGCCTGCGGTCCATCGCATCGGTGCGCGCATCGGCCCGGTCGGCCAAGCCAGCCGCGTGCTGTGTCGCAATGGCAACCGATGGGGCGGCACCGTCGATATGGCTTGCCAAAGCCTGCAATGTTGGAAACCGGAAAATGTCGGTGATTGACAGCTTGGTCGTGCCGAGCGTTTCGCGAATCTCGCGGTGCAATTGCACGGCCAGCAAGGAATGCCCGCCCAAAGCAAAGAAATTGTCTCTCGCGCCGACCTGATCGACGCCCAAAACCCGTTTCCAGATCACCGCCAACTGACCTTCAACATTTGAAGCCGGGGCGACAAATGTGGTCGCTGCCACCGTTGGTGCCTGCAAGGCCTTGCGGTCAACTTTACGGTTTGGCGTTAGCGCAAAGGTTGATTGCTGAGCAAAATGCGCCGGAATCATGTGATCGGGCAAACGCGCGGCCAGTGCGGCCCGCAAATCCGATGACACAGCATTTCCCGTGAAATATGCGACCAACCGCAGATCACCGGGGGTATCTTCGCGCATAATCACCACGGCTTGGGTGACGCCGGGCTGCGTTTCCAGCACAGATTCAATCTCGCCCAACTCTATCCGGTAACCGCGCAGTTTTACCTGCCCGTCTGCGCGGCCAATGAAGTCGATCTTGCCATCGCCGCGCCAGCGCACCAGATCGCCGGTTTGATACATCCGCGCTCCCCAGGGGGCTGCCTGCGTGCTACGCACAAACGGATCGGGGATGAACCTTTGGGCCGTTAAATCAGGCCGCTGCCAATAGCCGCGCGTAACGCCGTGCCCGCCTATCCACAACTCGCCCGCGATGCCGGGGGCAACAGGGTTAAGCGCGTCAACCAGCACATACATCTGCTGATTGGCCAAGGGTGTGCCGATATTGGCCACCCCGTCGATATCACCGACGGTTTCGGTGGATGACCAGATCGTGGTTTCCGTCGGCCCATACATGTTCATGATGCGCGCCTGCGTCGCTGCGCGCAGATCGGCGCACAGGGCCGCAGGCAGGGCCTCACCGCCCAGCATCAGCGTGTTTATCCCCGCCAATGCCTGCCGTGCATCGTCATTCATTGCAATCATCCGCGCCATCGACGGCGTGCATTGCAGATGCGTTACTTTGTGGCGGATGATTTGTGCCGCGATGGAATAATCATCATTTTCAACGCCATCTGGCTGGTTTGCCTGCGCCACCACTTCCGCCAGCGGCACCAACCCCGCTAGCACAACGTCAGGCGCGATGCCGTAATCAATCAGGCAGGCCACTTCGCCCACACCGATCCGCTTTAACTGTTCCACGCGGGCAAGCGCATCATCCACGGTGCCAAACAGGCCGGACTCTTCAAAATAGCGCTGAAATGCGAAATCAAGGATCGCGTTCAACTCATCTGCCGCCAGCGACTGGATATCAATATCCATCGGCTTTGCCACACCTTGCGGTTTCTTGAAGGCCGGAAACGCCCAGGCGTATTGCTTGATCAGTGCCGCCGCTGATCGCAAATATTCCTTCATCGGTTCGCGCGCCACGGCCCGCGCGGTTTCACGATCCGCTGCGATATAGCTGTGCAACATCATCGTCACCACGCGGCTGGCCGGATCAAACCCCGCCTCGCGCAGCGCCTGATGATATAGCTTAATCTTGGCCGCAACCTCATCCACGGTTTGGCCAAGAAGATGGGTCAAAACATTTGCACCCAGTTGTCCGGCCTCTTTCCATGTCTCGGGGTTGCCCGCCGTTGTCACCCAAATCGGCAGTTCTTGTGACACCGGGCGTGGTTGTGTGATCACACCAAAGGTGCCGCCATCTGCCGTGGGAAAATCGACCTTTTCACCGCGCCACAGCCGTTGCACCTGCGCTGCCGCCGCAAACATCGCCTTTTTGTTGTGCGGCGGGGTATTTTCGGGTCGCAAGACGAAATCATCGGGGTGCCAGCCGCTGGCCACAGCGATGCCTGCGCGCCCGTTGGTCAGGTTGTCAATCACCGCCCAATCTTCGGCAATGCGCGCGGGGTGGTGCAACGGCACCACGCAAGACCCCGCCCGCACGCCGATGTTTTTTGTTACCGCCGCAACAGCCGCCCCCGTAACAGACGGGTTCGGATAGGGGCCACCAAAGGCATGGAAATGCCGTTCCGGCGTCCAGACCGCGCAAAACCCGTGCGTATCGGCAAATTTTGCGCCTTCCAACAACAGTTCATACTTCTTGGGGCCAACGCCGTCGTCGTTGCCCCAATAATACAGCGAGAAATCCATCTTTTGTGCCGATGAAATCTTGCCGGCTGACACCAAAGCCCGGTTATCATCTGACGTCAGCACCACCTTAAAGCCGCGCGCCAGTGTCCAGAACAGTTCCAGCACCGAAATATCGAACGACAGCGATGTCACCGCCAGCCAAACGCCGCTGTCCGCGCCGATGCGATCATCCATTCCGACAAAGAAATTCGCCACATTGCGGTGTTCCACCATCACGCCCTTGGGCCGCCCGGTAGAGCCAGAGGTATAGATCACATACGCCAGATCGGCAGGGGTAACGCCGGTTTGCGGATTGGTATCAGGCTCTGATGCCAGCCGCAGATCCGTATCAAGGCACAGAATTTGCGCACCTTTGGCAGACAACGTTGCCGCGAGGTTAGATTGGGTGACAATCACCGACGCGCCCGAATCCTCGATAAACAATGCAATCCGGTCTGCCGGATAGGCCGGGTCCATCGGCACATAGGCCCCGCCCGCCTTGTGGATCGCCAACGCACCTGTCAGCAAATCAAGGCTGCGGGGCAGGCACAGACCCACAAGCATTCCCGGCACGACGCCAAGCCCGATCAGAACATGGGCTGCCTTGTTCGCTCGCGCGTTTAACTCGGCATAAGTGAACGCGCGTTCATCACAGACTAATGCCGTGGCGTCGGGCGTTTTGGCAACCTGCGCTTCGAACGCATGATGGATGCAAAACGGATCAAAGGGGTGTGCGGTTTGGTTCCAACCATACAAAACCTGATCGCGTTCGGCGTCTGTCAGCGCGGGCACCTCTTGCACCATCGCGGTTTGGGGCAGTGCTGCGATCTTGACCGCAATGTCGTAAATCCGCACCGCCAGCGCCCGCGCGTCATCTGCTGAAATCCGGTTGGCATTGAAGTGCAGCCCATCGGCAAAAGTCATCACTGTGCCGGGGATGGCGCGATCCGTCTGCGATATCCCAATTTGGGGCCAATTCAACGTGGCAAGTTTTATGTCCCGCGTCATCAGATCAAGGGCAAAGCTGCCCGCCGTCGAAGCCTGAAGAAGGGCTTTGGTAACAGCAACCTCTGCCACGGCCACACTCTGCGACAGGTCAACCCGCAGCGGCACCCAATTCGAAAGATACCCTTGCGCATCTATTGAGGTCGCAGAATAGGCGATATCGACCGGCGATTGCCCAATCGCACGCGCGATGGCCATCGCAAAAATTGCAGCGCGGCGTTTCGCATCAACATCCAACGGCGGCATCGGAATGCGGTGCCAATCAGCAGCCCGTTGCAAAGACTTGGCCAGTGGCACGGCTGCGGGAACCATGTCCAACAGCCGCGCCCGCAACTGCGGCTCTTGCGCCACGATTTCGGCCAGTGCTGCTGTCAGATAATCCGCCTCAGCCTCATCTAAGGCAGGCAGCATTTTACCCTGAACCAAAACCGCCGATATTGCCACTCCCCGGTCTTGGCACGTCAATCGCGAAAGACGCACTGCACCATCCCGGCAGGCCACCACCAAACCTTCGTCTGTCGCCTGCAAAACCTGCCCCGCCGCACCAAAGCCCGCCGCAAGCGCGGCTGCCCCCACGTTCAGCACCGCCGACGCCGTTGCGATCTTTGCCGTGGTCAGCGGATTCCAATAGCGGCCATGATCCAACCCACGCACCAGCCGGATGATCTGATCGGCAGTTTGGCCAAAATCAATGCGCCCCATCGCAGCGGGCCGATCAGACCGCAGATACAAATGGCGCTGCGACAAATCTTGTTTGATCTGCCGCAGCACACCCGTTTCCAATTGCCCCAGCAAGGACGGAAAGCTGTCTACCGCAGCCGCAAAACATTTGGTATTCAGGGTCAGCGCCGTGTCATCGGGCGCGATCTCAAAGGCCCGCGATTCCAGCACGTCGCCTTCATCCACGCCGTCGGCCATCAAATGCCAGGAAATCCCGTGCTGGGTCTCACCGTTCAAAATCGCCCAGACCGGCGCATTCAAACCGGCATAGCGCGGCAACGGCCCGTCATGAAAATTGACACCGCCATGGCGTGCCAACGCCAGTATATCCTTGGAAACCATATGCAAATTGGCAACCGACAACACCCAATCAACACTGACACCAGCCAAACCCGCAGCCAATCCCACATCCTGCGCCTCTGTTCGAAGACCCCTGTCAATCGCCCAAGCCCGCACATCGGGGTTGCGCGTAACAACCGCCGCAATGGTATGGCCCCGCTCTGACAGCACCTCGCCACATTGGCAGGTCAGGGCTTCATTGCCGATCAGAAGGGTCGAAAACCGGGTCATCGTGGCGTCCTTACCGTTGATTGCGGGGGTGGGGTGTCGGCCTTGGCCCTATGGCCTGAAACCATCGCCCGAATGCCGTGCCACGCCATGTCGCGCAGATAATGCGGCGGATCGCCCCGGTCTTTGCGCTGCACCAGCAACCGCAGCCGCCACAAAACCCCGCCAGCAATATGTGCCAGCGTGGCGGCAAAGGCATAAAGCCACCCATGGTTTTTCACGAAATAATGCAACCGGCTGTCCAGCCAAAAGCCGGGAATACGCGCCCATTTCTTCATGCCGGTCGATACTGATCCGATATGCACCACCCGGCTTGTCACCACATAATCGGTGGGCCAACCCGCACGGGCGGCGCGACGGCAGAGGTCAGTTTCCTCAAAATACAAAAAGAACTGCTCATCAAACAACCCGATCTGGTCCAGCACAGATTGCCGCATCATCAGACTGGCCCCTGCCAACCAATCCACCCGGCACGTCGCCGTTGGAATGGGCCGCGCCACGATATAGCGGCTTAACATCCGGCTGATCGGACCAAACCGAACCTGCGCCTCAAACTCAGCCAGGATCGACGGAAAGCGAAACGCCGTGCGGTGCGGCGTGCCATCCTGGCCGTAAATATAGCTGCCCGCAAATCCGGTTTCAGGATGGGTGATAAGATGATCCATCAGCGCCTTGATCGCGTGACTTTCGGGGAAAGCATCAGAGTTCAGGATATAGATAAAATCCGGCCGCCCGCCGCCCGGCAACCCCGCACGCATTCCAAAATTATTGCCCGCGCCAAAGCCGCTATTGCGCCCCGCCTGCAAAACCCGCACCGATTGCGGCCCGCTATCCCAACCCCGCGCAGCCACTGCTTTGGCCAACATCTCAAAAGATCCATCGCCCGAGTCATTATCGACAATCACCAAAGCCCCGTGGATGCCTGCAAGGGCCTCCAAAGCTGATGCGACAGCTTTGATCGTCATATCAGGGGTGCGCCAATTCAAGATCACGGTCAGCAGGCTGGTCATGTCGCTTACTCCGCCGCCGCAGCAAGCCGCACGGCCTTTGCGGGCACGGCAGCAGCATCTTCAGCCGTCACGCTTTCGATCACCTGACGCAACCGCGCCGCCATCACCCGCACATTGGGTTCCAACACCATGCTGTCATGATCGCCGGGCACTTCGATGTCCTGCAACTGTGGGGCAAAGCGGGTCAGGTCATTGTCGGCAAACACATATTCTTTCGCCGCCGACACCCAATTGCCACCTGTCACCCGCCAGCGCCGATCAAGCGGTGGGCGCACCAACACCGTTGCCCCGCTTCGGATTGACATCACATAACCGGGCAAAGCCGCACGGAACGCCGCCTCAATCGCGGCATTGTGGAATTGGGCAGGCTGTGCATCGGCGGGTTTGCGGCCCCGCTTTTGCATCTCCCACGCCCAGCGCGACCGCGCCCAATCCAGCAGATACCCCGGCCCCCGCGCGCGCAATTCAGCCAGTTTTATCATCACCTTATCGGCCCGTGATAGGCTTGGCCGCATTGGCAATGGGGTGTCCAACAAGATCAGAACCGATACGCGTTCGCCCGCGGCCTCTAGCTGCCGTGCCATTTCCCACGCCGTCAGACCGCCCCCGGAAAACCCGCCCAACATATAGGGGCCATGTGGCTGCACGTGCTGCAATTCGGCAATGTAATCGGCGGCGGCTTCGGGCAAACTGGTGTGCGGGGCGGCATCACCATAAAGGCCGCGCGCCTGCAACCCGTAAAACGGGCGATCACCGCCCAACAGCTGCGCCAGATGCCGCAGGTTCAGCACATTGCCAAACATGCCCGCCACCAAAAAGAACGGCTGCTTTTGCGAAACGTCGCCCTGATGCATCGGCACAAGATGGGTGAACCTGCGCGCGGGTGCCACAGGTTTTGCAGCATCGCCAGCCGTATCGGCACCCTCGCCGATCTGATCCGCAATCAGCGCCGCACAGCGCGCAATCGTCGGGGCCTCAAACAACACCGAAATCGGGAAATCAACCCGGAACGCCTTTTTCACCATCGCAAACAGCCGCACCGCAATCAGGCTGTGACCGCCAAGATCAAAGAAACTATCCTCGACCCCCACTTGCGCCACGCCCAGCAATTCCTGCCAGAACCCGACCAGACTGCGTTCGATATCATTGCGCGGCTCGACATAGGCGGTGTCCAGATCGGGGCGGGCAAAGCTTTGGCCCGCAGACCTGGCAGCTTCGGCTGCGGCGGTTTGCCGGATCAAGGCCGGCAGATCCAGCGATGACACAATGATCTGGGCACCCCCCGCCGCAACTGCGCGCCCAAACGCCGCCCCGCCTTCATCGGGCCGGATCCCTTGGGCAAATGCGTGCAACAGGCGGTCTTGGGCCGGTGATGTTGCCGCAACTGCCGCCGCGTCGTCATACTCTAATTCCCGCGCCGTGGAGCTTGTGAATGCCAGTTCACCTTCTAGTCTTCTGATCGAAAACCCTTCAATTTCCACGCAAACCTGACCATCTGGTGTGGCCAGCGTCACATCAAAGCTGGCCGTCGGATTGCTGGCACGATTGGGGGCCGCGTTGCGCACCCAAGAGACGATCTGCGCGGGCAAGGGCCGCAAAACCCGGATGCGGCCATAAGACACCGGCACCCACAAATGATCGGGCGCATAGCCGTCAATCAACCCCATCGCCCAACCCGTCGCCATATCCATCAACGCCGGGTGCAGCAGCCAATCACCCGCCTCGGCGGCAAACGCATCGGGCAGGTGCAACTGTGCCAAGCCTTCGCTGGCCGATAGGCTGCGCGCATCAATCACCCGCCAGCGTGGGCCAAACGTCAGGTGGTGTTCCTGCGGGCTGATCAACCCGACACCGGTTTCTGGCGCAGGCAACCTTGCCGCAATCGCTGCCACGTCGATCTGGCCACTGGCGGCGGCGATTGGAATGGCGCGGGCCTGCGCGTGCAATTGCCAGCCGGTCCGCCCGTTGATCGTGACCGCCGACCCCAGCTCAAACCCATAGCCTTCGTCGCTGCGGATCAATCGCGCACGGATGGTGCGGGTTTGCGCATCGGCGATATCCAAAGGCCGGAAGAAATACATATCGCGCAGCTCAAACGCGCCTGCCTCACCCGCATGCCGCAACGCTTCGGCTGCAATTTCGATATAACCGGTGCCCGGAACCAACGCCTGCCCCGCCTTTATGCGGTGCCCGTCCAAAAACCAACGTTTGCGATCATAGCTGGCCAGAAACGCGCGGTTGCCGTCGCGATCAAACGTCGCCTCGTCCAGCATTGGCGCTGTTATCGGCAGCTTTGGCGCGACAGGGCGCAGGCCGATGCGATCAGACAGCGCCTCGGCCGCCATGCCAACACCTGTCCATATCCCCCAGTTCAGCGCGATCACCCGGGTTTTGCCCCCACTGCGCGATTGTGAATAGGCATTCAGGAATTCGTTCGCTGCGACGTAATCTATCTGCCCGGCTGGCCCGGTCTGGGTAGAGGTGGACGAAAACAGCACCAACAGGTCGATCGACCCATCCGGGAACAACTGATCCAACACCAGCGTGCCATGCAGTTTTGGTGCAAAGACCTCTTCCACTTGAGCGGGGGTCTTCAACATCAGCGGGCCGTCATCCACCACCCCCGCCGCATGGATCACGGCCCGCACCGGGCCAAAGCGTTTCACCCCCTGCGCCACGGCATCGCGCATGTCTTCCATGTTACACACATCCGCAGATGCCACAAACACCTGCCCGCCCAATGCCTCAAGCCGTTGCAACGCCAGTATCCGCCGCGCAATCGGATCGCCTGGGTCATGCGCCGCCAGAAAGGCGGGCCACGTCGCCCGATCCGGCAAAGTCCGCCGCGCGATCAAGGTGATCTTCGCACCAAAGCGCCGGATGATATCTTCGGCAATGGTCAGCCCGATGCCGCCAAATCCGCCCGTGATCAACACATGCGCGCCGTGTGGCAGCGCAAACTGATCTTGCGGTAGGGCAACCGATTTAAGCCCCTGCGCATAGCGTCGCGCGCCCCGCAGCGCCGCAATTGTGCAGGCAGGCGTGGCCAGAATTTCCTCCAGAACCTGATCGGCCAGTGCGCCTGAAACGGGCGCACCCCGGCGATCCGGCACCGGCAAAGCCACATCCAGCATGCCCACCGTAAAGCCCGGCAATTCGCGCGGAATTACCCGCGCCGGGCCAAGCACCGTGGCCTTTTCCGGGTAAGACAGCCCTTCGCGCCCGGTTTGTGCCGCCCCCGTTGTCACAACCGTCATATGCAGCGGACGGGGCAGGTTTTCATCGGCAATCGCCTGGGCCAAAAATAACAGCGAATGGAAGCCCTGTTCCAGATTACGGTGAAAAAAGCTGGAACCCGCGCGAAAGCCGGGGTTACCCGTCACCAGCCAGAAATGGGCAATCCGGCTGGGGGTATGCCCCTGTGCGACCAGATCGCGGATCAGCAGATCGTATCCTTCGCGGCCGCGCTCGGGGGCCAGAATATACCCCGCTTCGCCGTCGCGGGCAAAGGCATCGCCCGCGCGCACCATGGTTACGCGGTGCCCGGCCTTGCGCAACCGATCCGCACAGGCAGCCGCCAGCCCTTCGGCATCGGCAAAGATCAACCAGCTTTGCACCGGCGCATCTGCCAGATCGGCTCCCAGATCAAACCCTGTTGCCGCCTGCCGCCATTGCGGCTTCCAGCCCCAGTTTGCCATATCGGCAATACGGTCTGGCATGGCTGCCGCATCAGCGACCCGGGCAACTCCCGGTTCGATGAAATAGGGTTTGCGCTGAAACGCATAGGTTGGCAAAGGCACCCGTTGGCGGCGCGCACCGCCCCAGATCGGGGCCCAATCCACCGGCACGCCGCAAGCCCACAGCCGCGCAACCGCTGCTAAATGCCAGGCATCATCAGCCATTTTCTGATCAGGATGGCGCAAGGCGGGCACCACCTGCCCCACCGCCACCCCATTGGCCTGCGTCAGCGACGACAGCGCGCGACCGGGGCCCATTTCCACATAAACCCGCCCCGGCTCTGCCATCAATGTCGCCATGCAGGACTGGAAATTCACCGTGTTGCGCAAATGCGCCACCCAATAGGCGGGGTCCATGGCCTGCGCGTCGGTCAGCGGCACACCCGTGGCATTCGATATAATCGGCAGTTTTGGCGCATGCAGTTTGATGCTGCGCAAAAACGCCCCGAACCGTGCCAAGATCGGCTCCAGCATCCGGCTGTGGGCGGCAATGTCGATTGCCACGCGCTGCGTCTCAACCCCGGTTTGCGCCAAGGTCGCGGCCAGTTGCACCAAGCCTGCATCGGGCCCAGACACCACGCATAACCCCGGCGCGTTGACCGAGGCCAGATCAAGATCGCCCGTCAAATAGGGCCGCAGATCGCCCTCGGACAGCGGCACCGAAAGCATCCCGCCCGGCGCAATGGTGTCAAACAACTGCCCGCGCAGATGCACCAGACCGATACAATCGTCAAAGCTTATCACCCCGGCCAGACAAGCGGCCGTATTTTCGCCCATCGAATGGCCAACCAGCGCCGATGGGACAACGCCCCAGCTTTGGAACAATTGCGCCAGCGCATATTCGGTAATCATAATCAGCGGCAATTGCACAGATGGGCGTTTCAGCCGCGCATTTGCTGCCGCTTCATCGCCCACCGCTGGCAGCCACAATGCGCGAATGTCATAGTCCAGCATGGGTTGCAGAACCGCCAAACCCTTATCCATCCAATCGGCAAACACCGGTTCGGTTTCATACAAATCCCGCGCCATGCCGGCATACTGCGCACCGCCCCCGGGAAACATGAACACCACCTGCGGGTCCGCGCCCAGATAATCATGGTTAAACACCTGACGCGGATCGCCGCCCTCCAGCAGCGACGCCGCCGCATCATGGCTGCCCGCCACAATCACCCGGCGTTTTTCAAAGGCGCGCCGACCTTCTTTCAGCGTATAGGCCACATCAGCCAAGGGCTGTTCGGGGTGGTCGCGCAAATGAGTGGCCAATCGCAAAGATGCCGCATCAAGGGCCGCTTTGGATTTGGCCGAAATCACCAAAGGCTGAAACGGCCACAGGCTTTCATCAGAAACCGCCCGAACCGGGGCTTGTTCCAGCACCGCATGCGCATTGGTGCCGCCAACGCCAAGGCTGTTAACGCCCCCCCGGCGCGGGCCAGTTGAAACCCATTCCGTCAGCCGATCATTCACCAAAAACGGCGAGGTTTCAAAATCTATCGCCGGGTTCGGTGCCACATACCCCAAACTTGGCGGCAATTGGCCATGATGCAGCGACAGCGCCACCTTGATCAGGCTGGCCACACCCGCCGCGGTATCCAGATGCCCGATGTTGGTTTTCACCGACCCGATACGGCATGTCCCCACCGCATCGGTGGTTTCGCGAAACGCCGCCGTCAACGCTGCGACTTCAATCGGATCACCCAGATAAGTGCCGGTGCCGTGGCATTCCACATAGGTCACCGTGTCGCCCGTTACCCCCGCAATCGCCTGCGCCTCGGCAATACAGCGCGCTTGGCCGTCCACCGAAGGTGCCAGATACCCGGCCTTGGCCGCACCATCGTTGTTGACGGCAGACCCTTTGATGATCGCCCAGATATGATCGCCGTCCCGCACGGCATCACGGGCACGCCGCAACACCACAGCACCCGCGCCAGAGCCAAACACCGTGCCTTGCGCGCGGTGATCAAACGCGTGGCAATGGCCGTCAGGCGACAGGATCTCGCCTTCGGTATACAAATAGCCCCGCCCATGCGGCAGCTCTATCGTCACGCCCCCCGCCAACGCCATATCGCATTCGCCGTTCAGCAACGCCTGAGATGCAAAATGCACTGCCACCAACGACGTCGAACACGCCGTTTGCAAATTGATCGACGGGCCCTTCAGATCAAAGATATGGCTGACGCGGGTGGCCAGAAAATCTTTGTCATTGCCGGTGTGACGCAGCAAAAACATGCCGGTCTGTTCCACCAGATCGGGGTTCGAACAGATGTTGAAATAGAAATAGCTGCCCATGCCGCAGCCCGCATAAACCCCGATAGAACCGGCGAAGTTTTCGGGCGGATGACCTGCGTTTTCCAACGCCTCCCATGCCACTTCCAGGAATTGGCGGTGCTGCGGATCAAGGATCGCGGCTTCTTTCGGCGAAAAGCCAAAAAAATCGGCGTCAAACTGTTCAAATCCGTCCAGAACGGCGGCGGCAGGCACATAATTAGGCTTTTGCATCCGCGCGCGGCTCTCGCCCGCGTCCAGCAACGCCTGATCCGACAGCACACGGATCGATTCCACCCCGTCGCGCAAATTGGCCCAATACTGGCCAATATCCGCCGCACCCGGCAAATGCGCCGCCATCCCAACCACAGCAATATCAGAATCGCTGATGCCAGACAGATCGAAATCATCACTCATGCAACCGCGTGCCCCTTACCAAACCCCGCAACAGCACCAAAGGATTTGGCCGCCCAATTTAACCCAAAACCCCAAAGGATCATACCCCGCCCAAACAGACAAAAGCACAACCCCTGAAGCATCAACACTGACTTGATAAATCTGCATTAAGGCCTTGATAGGGCATGGAATAAGGCAATTCTGGCGACCATTGGCCAACCGCCTCGGGGAGCAGTTGCTTTACGTTTTGCGCCTGCATCGCGCGGATCAATACTGGTTAGCATCAGATAACCGTGCGTCTGGGTGCCGGCGCGTGCAACTGTTGTCGCCAATCGTCGATTGCCCCGGATTTTCGCAATCGCACCAGGCGTTCCACCTCGCCCAACAACGCGCCCGCCATCAGCCAGGTAAACGGGATATGGGTGGCATTAGGCAACAGATCGACCATATTCACCGCAAGGATCAACGCCAGCCCCGCAACATAAGGCGAAAACGCTGCCTTCTTTTGCAACAACAGCTCGCGGCCCAGCAAAAACAGGGGCAAGGCGGTCAGGCCAAATTCGGCCAGATATCCAATCCAGCCGTAAATACCCAAAACAATGATCCAGGCCCCATCGGCGATGTTCACAATCTTTCCATAGATCGGTTCGTGCATAAAGCTGCGCCCATAGCCGCCCCAGCCGAACAGCGGCCGTTCCTGACCGCGCGCCAAAAGCAGTTCCTCGTTGTCGATCCGAAACTGCAAAGACGCCGCGCGTTCCGGGCTTAACCCATTGGCAAAGTTCATGATATCGTCAAGCGGCACAATATGCGCACCACGCAGCAACGGGTAAACCATCACAATACAGGCAAGTGTCACAGCCACCGCAATCTGAAGGCGCGCCGTGGCAAACAAGATCAGCGGCACCGCGCCAAACGCGTAAACCAGCGGCCCCGCACTTTTGCTGACGATCACCATGGCAAACAGATATCCCAATATCATCAGCGCCTTCGGACGCCCCTCGGGCGGCGATGTGCGCAAGACAATCGTCGCCGACAGCATGCACATCAACGCAAAGAAGGCGATCCATAACCCATGCGGCAGAAACACCACTGGGCGATACCCGCCCTGCCGGATGGTCTGAAAGAAATCATGCTGGAAAAAGCCATAGATCCAGACATTCAACTGTGGCGACAGCTGACTTTCGATCAGCATCGGCACCGAATACACCAACCCCGCCGCGATCAACGCCACCAGAATCGCACGTATCCCTTCGGGTGTGCCAAGATAGCGGCGCGCCAAAAAGAACGGCAGCAACGCAATGGCCTGATTTGCCACTGCGGCAACGGAATCGTACAAAACCATGCCTTGAATGGTCGCCTGCGCAAAAATCAACGGATCAGCGTTGGTCAGAACCGTTGCAAAGGGCGACAACACGTAAAAAGCGATCAATACTTTGCCCAAAATTCCGTTTGGCAGAAAACTGATCTTGTCCTTCAAAAGGTAAACCGCACAAAACAGCGCCATCAGGTTTGGGATCGAAACTTTGTCCAGATCCGGGATCAACGGCAGGTTCAGTGCCGTCAGCGGTGGCAAGGCCAGATATCCGGCCAGAACTGTCCAGATCAACGCGCGTCCTGCATCCAGATGCCGCCACAAGGCCCATGTTATAAGGGGCCAAACCGCAATCATAAGGTAGGCAAAGGCGTTCGGCGTTGGCACGGATCAATACACTTTCGTAGCAGGCACTTCGGCGGGCCGCGTTTTGCGCTAGCTACCACATATCCGTCAACAGCGCCAACGGCAGGCAGGCTATCGGGTGCAATGCTGACATGCTTTGATAATGCGGATCGGTCACTATGGACAGACCAGGGATGTGGGGAAACTACGCTGTGCGCTGCAATGCCCAATGTCCCCCTATTTTCCGGGTGTCGCCGCATGCTAAAGAGGCGCAGCAGTAAACGAGGCATTGTGTGAAGTTCCGGTTTGGGTCGTCTGAAGTCGTGGTGAATATTGCCAATACGGCTGCGTTGTTGTCGGCGGTTGCGGCGCGGCTGGCGGCAGGGCAGGGATTTGCCTTGGCCACGATCAACCTTGATCATCTGGTGAAACTGCGCGACTCGGCCCCGTTCCGGCAGTCTTATGCCGCGCAGGATCTGATCGTAGCCGACGGCAATCCCATCGTTTGGTTGTCGCAACTGGCGCGCAGGCCGGTGTCATTGGTGCCCGGTTCTGATCTGGTTGATCCCTTGGCGCGGGTTGCAGCCTATGCCGGTGCAAATGTGGCCTTGGTGGGCAGCAGCCAAGCGGCCCTTGATGCGGCAGCCACACATCTTATCCAATCAATTCCTGGGCTGAACATTGTGCTGTGCCATGCGCCGGCGATGGGGTTTGATCCAGACGGGCCGCTGGCTGACCAGATCCTTGCCGATCTGACGCGGCTGGGCGTTGGGCTGTGCTTTGTCGCCCTTGGGGCCCCCAAACAAGAGGCGTTTGCAGCGCATGGCCGCAAACTTGCGCCGTCTGTCGGGTTTGCGTCGGTGGGCGCGGGTTTGGATTTTATCGCAGGCAATCAAACACGCGCGCCGGTCTGGGTGCGTGCAATTGCGCTGGAATGGGCATGGCGGGCGCTGACCAGCCCCAGACGGTTGATCCCGCGCTATGCCGCCTGCGCCGCAATTTTGCCTGCCCAAGTCAACGCGGCATGGCGGCTGCGATCAGAATAACCGCGTCGTTCCCGCGGGCCCATTGCGCGCGTCATTTATACTCGATCAGCCGCTGTTTTTTCCCGCCCATGCGGCCCAGCCAATAGCGCAGCACGCCCGACGCTTCGGCGAACTTTCCCAGCACCGTAAAAGCGGCCCATGCCATCCCACCCTTTTGCGCCAAACGCCAGATTTGCGCAGTGTAGATCACGATCAACGCCGCCCCTGCCGGGTGAACCAAAATAGCCGCCAAGATCAGCAACGGCAAAATCGCGCCCCACACCAACGCCCGGCGGGTTTCCTTTACCCAATGGCGATCCCCGCCGCCCCCGTGCAAGGCCGCGCCTTCGGCATAGGCATGGCCCGCCCGCGCCGTGCGGCGCCACCACTGGCCAAATCTGGTGATTGCCGCATCATGCAACGTCATCTCGGCCCCGATCCGCCAGACCTGCCCGCCTGCCGCGCGCAGCCGCAAGCACAGCTCTGGCTCTTCGCCCGCAATCAGATCGTCGCGGTATCCCCCAACCGCCATCACCGACGAAAATCGCATCAGTGCATCGCCGCCGCAGGCCGCCACAGACCCCAGCGGCGTGTCCCATTCCAGATCAATCAAGCGGTTGTAAACCGACGCTTCTGGGAACCGCTCACGCCGCCGCCCGCAAACAACAGCCGCGTCCGAGTGCTGATCAAAGGCTGCCAGGGCTGCATCCAGCCAACCCGGATCAACACTGCAATCGCCGTCCACCATCTGCACGAACGCGGGCGCGTTTAACGCAGCCAACCCCGCATTGCGGGCCCGCGCCGCCGTGAAAGGCCGGGCCAGATCAAGCGTGACAACATCCGCCCCCAACGCGCGCGCAGCCGCAACCGACCCGTCAACCGATCCGCTGTCAACATAGACGATCCGGCGCACCGTGCCATTCAACGATTGCAAACACGCCAGCAGCCGCGCGCCCTCGTTTCTGCCGATCACAACAGCGTCGATTACAGGGCGGGGCGTGTCAGGCATTTCGCGTCAATCCCATTGGCATCCATTTTGTCACACCAGGGTGATCACGTGACCAATGCCATGGCAGCAGCCTTGGTGGAAGTCTTTCATTTTGCCGCCTTGTCTGCTAGTAACGCCACATCTGGGCGGGGGCCCGGCCGGATTTTCGGACGATCCAAAGCGAACACGCTTTTGATCGGTTTGCGGTCTGGTCGGCGTCATTCCTGTCGAAAGGCGGGGCTTTTTTCAACGGATGCTTCCCAAAAGGATGTGCCGCGCAGGGGCCAGTCTGTCAAATGTCCAGACACATGATTTTGACGCAGCCGCCAATTGGCCCTGCAGATGTGGAGTTTTCAGGCATGGCCGCCAATAAGACTGGCTCAGGGAGGGGTGCGCAGGCAAAGGGTGTTTCGGTGTTCCGGGCCGGTGCGCAAACCCCGCACCCGCCGGTCACCCTTGATCTGGCAACCGGCCGTGAAATCTTTTCGCAGCCCTTGCCAGGCTCACTTGTCAACCCTGCCAAGGTTTGGGAATCACTCGGGCCAGTCATTCTGTCGCCATCGGTGCTGACTGGAAACGGTTTGTTTCTGGATGCAAGTGATCACCCTGCGGCTGTGGCCTTTGACATGTTGCGCACGCGGCTTTTGCATGGTTTGGCGGAAAAAAGTTGGAAACGCATCGCGGTAACCTCGCCGACGCACGGCTGCGGTAAATCCTTTGTGGCGACCAATCTGGCGCTTAGTCTGGCGCGCCGCCCGTCCAGCCGCACGGCCTTGCTTGATCTTGATTTGCGCCGCCCCGAACTGGCCCGCATTCTGGGGGTGCGCGAAGAACATGCGCTTTCTGAATTTTTATCCGGCGAACAGCCGCTGGAAAGTATCTTTTGCCGCCATGGCCGCACGCTTGCGCTGGGTCTGAACGGCGTCGCAATCGATAAGGCGTCTGAAACCCTGCATGATCCCGAAACGGTTTCAGCATTGGCGGCCATGCTGGAACAGCTTGATCCCGACGTCGTGATTTACGATGTGCCGCCGCTTTTGGTAAATGATGATGTGCTGGCCCTTGGGCCCTGTCTGGATGCAGTTTTGCTGGTGACCGATGGCACCAAAACCACGCCTGATGAAATCCGCGCCTGCGAGCGTTTGCTGCAGGGGCGCAATCCCTTGATGGGGGTGGTCTTGAACCGGGCCCAGGATTTCAGTGCGGGTCGCTACCGCTATGCAAAAGGCTAAGCTGCGCGCATGGGACAGATTCAATCTATTGAAGAGTTGATCGGGCTGATTTTGCGCCGCCGTTGGCTGATTATTGGCGTGACCATTTTGGGCATGATCGCCGCGTCGATCTATGCAAAGTCACGCCCAGATGTGTTTGAAACGGCGGCCGTTATTCAAATTCAAAGCCCGGCCGTGGCTGACGCCGCCGATGCTGCGGTGCCCCTTCCGGGGGGTGCCGCGCAAGTCTTGCAAAGCATTGAACAACGCCTGACCACGCGCGAAAATCTGGTTGCCATGATTGATCGCCATGGCCTGTTTGCCGATCTTCCCGGCGTTCCGATGGATGACAAAGTTCTTCTTCTGCGCCAGGCAGTCACTTTTCAGGCCGTTGACAGTGCAGCGGGCCAGACCTTTGGTCAGGCGCGCAGCATCTCTGCAATTTTGATCTACGCAAAACTTGGCAATGCCGATTTGGCCGCGCGGGTGGCGAATGATTTTGCCCAAGGGATTCTGGATCAAAGTGCCGCAGGCCAACGCGAACGCGCCAACCAAAGTGTCGCGTTTTTCAAAGAAGAAGAGGCCCGGATCTGGAAAGATATCACCGCGCTAGAGGCTGAAATCGCGGCATACCGCGACACCAACGCCGATGCCTTGCCCACCTTGCGCGAATCGCGCCGCGACGAGCTGGCAGGTTTTGATGATGATCTGCGGCAGGCGGATCAAAACCGCGTCGCTTTGGCCGGTCAGCGCGCCGTGATAGAGCAAAAGCAAACCCTGCGCGAAACAGATCGCCGCCTGCTGGAAGAGATTGCCGCCAATACCGACGTATTGGATGCACAGATCGCCGCAATTACGGCGCGGCGCAATGCCCTTCAAGCTGCCCTTGCAGCCACACCAGAAGTGGAACGGGTGCTAAACAGCTATGATCGCAGGCTGACCCAATTGCAGGAACAGTATGACGTCGTCACCCAGCGCATGGCGGAATCGCAGACCACGCAACGGCTGGCCGAACGCCAGCAAGCCGAACGTTTTACCCTGCTGGAACGGGCAATTACCCCCGAATACCCGCTTGGAAACGGCGGCAAAAAGATTGCAATCGCGGGCTCGGTGGTCAGTCTGTTTGGCGCATTGCTTTTGGCATTCCTGCTAGATCTGGCAAAACCGGTTGTGCGCACCGCAGCCCAGATGCAGCGTCAGCTTGATCTGCAGCCGGTTGTCTGCATCCCCGAAATGCGCGGGCCCAAAGGCGTGTTCGGTAACGCTGCCCTGCGCTTAATCGACGATCCGGCACGGCCAATTTTTGGCCTGCCCCGGTTTGTGGTGATTGCAGGTGTTACCACATTGTTGCTGATTGCCACCGCGTCAATGATCGGCTGATCCGGCAGGTTCTACTCGGCAGAGATACCAAGCAAATAGCGGCCATAGTCATTTTTGCGGAAAATCTCGGCCCGCGCGATCAGGGCCGCGCGATCAATCCAACCGCTGTGATAGGCAATCTCGTCTGGGCACCCCACTTGCAAACCTTGCCGCGCCTGCAACGTGCGCACAAAGTTCCCGGCGTCCAGCAAACTGCCATGCGTGCCAGTATCCAGCCAGGCAAAACCGCGCCCCATGCGTTCCACGTTCAGGCTGCCTTCGGCGCGGTAAATTTCCAGCAGATCGGCAATTTCCAACTCACCACGCACCGATGGTTTTACCAGCGCCGCCAAATCAGGCGCGCGCCCGTCCAGATAGTAAAGCCCGGTGATGGCAAAATTCGATGGCGGTTTGGCAGGCTTTTCAATGATCTGGCGCACATTGCCATCGGCATCGAAATCGACCACGCCGTAACGTTCCGGGTCTGACACGCGATAGCCAAACACCGTGCCGCCCTGCGGTTTTGCCGCAGCCGCCGCCAGCATTTCCGGTAGGCCATGGCCAAAGAAAATATTATCGCCCAAGACCAGAACACTTGGCGCACCCGCCAGAAAATCCCGCGCCAGTAAATAGGCTTGCGCCAAACCGTCCGGGCTGGGCTGGATGATATAGCTCAGCTGTAACCCCCATTGGCTGCCATCACCCAACAGCCGGATGAACTGGCTTTGATCCTCGGGCGTGGTGATGATCGCAATGTCACGGATGCCGCCCAGCATCAGAACCGACAGCGGATAATAGATCATCGGCTTGTCATAGATCGGCAGCAGTTGTTTGGACACGCCCATGGTGATCGGCCACAGCCGGGTGCCAGACCCCCCCGCCAAAATGATGCCTTTGCGGTTCATGCCGAAAGCTCCTGTAAGATGTCATCTAATCCTGCGCGCCAATCGGGTCGCGCCACCCCGAAATCCTGCAAAAAACCATCGCAGTTCAGCCGCGAATTCAGCGGGCGTTTGGCAGGCGTCGGATAGGCTGCGGCGGGAATTTCGTTCACCTGACACCCCAGCCCTGCCCGCTGCATAATTTCGCGCGCGAACCCTGCCCAGGACACATCCGGCGCGCCCGAAAAATGATAGGTGCCGCCCGCAGCCCCGTTAACCAACGCCGTTGCTACCACAAAAACCGCGTCCGCTATCGCAGCCGCTGGCGTTGGTCCGCCAACCTGATCGGCGACCACATTCAGGCTGTCACGCTCCCGCCCCAGCCGCAGCATTGTTTTCAGAAAATTCGTCCCATGCGCCGAAAATACCCATGACGTGCGTAAGATCACATGCCTGCCCGCCGCTGCCCGCACACCCACTTCGCCCGCCAGTTTTGATCGCCCATAGGCCCCGAGCGGCCCGGTTGGATGATCTTCGCCAAACGGCTGATCCCCCGCGCCATCAAACACATAGTCGCTTGAAATATGCACAAACGGCAAACCCCGCGCCGCACTGGCCCGCGCCATGGCTGCCGGGGCGTTACCGTTCACTACGGTCGCCGCCGCCTCTTCGGCCTCTGCCTTATCCACTGCCGTCCAGGCCGCCGCATTGAGAACCGCATCGGCGTCCGCCGCCATAATCGCCGCAGCGCAGGCGCTGGGATCGGACAAATCTGCGCGGTCGCGCGATAAAAACACCGCCCGAACCCCATCCGGCAGCCGCCGCGCCAGTTCCCGCGCCACTTGGCCGGTTTGGCCGAACACCAACAGCTTCATGAGCGGGCACCCAGCCGCACACCCACACCCGCGCGGGCCTGCAATGGCTGCCACCAATCGGCATTCGCCAGATACCATTCCACCGTCAACCGCAGCCCCTGATCCAACGTCACCGATGGCCGCCAGCCCAACTCGTCCCGTATCCGCGACGGATCAATCGCATAGCGCAGATCATGGCCGGGCCGGTCTGTCACATAGCTGATCAGCCGATCATGTGGCGCGCCGCCGGGCACCAGTTCATCCAAAATCGCACAAATTTTATGAACGATATCAATATTGCGCGCCTCATTCTCGCCACCGATATTGTAACTGCGCCCCACCGCGCCCTTTTGCACCACCAACAACAGCGCATCGGCGTGGTCTTCGACATAAAGCCAGTCGCGCACGTTCACGCCCGCGCCATAAACCGGAATAGGCCGCCCCGCCAAAGCGTTCAATATCACCACCGGGATCAGCTTTTCCGGGAAATGGTAGGGTCCGTAATTGTTCGAACAATTCGTCATCACCACCGGCAAGCCATAGGTTTCCGCCCAAGCCCGCACCAGATGATCGCTGGCGGCTTTCGATGCCGAATAGGGCGAGTTTGGCGCGTAAGGCGTGTCTTCGGTGAACTGCCCGACCTCGCCCAGACTGCCAAACACTTCGTCGGTGGAGATATGATGAAACCGGAAACCCTCAGGTTTGCCCATCCGCACCCAATAGCTGCGCGCAGCCTCCAACATATTGAAGGTGCCGGTGATATTGGTGTCGATAAAATCGGCTGGCCCGTCGATGGACCGATCAACATGGCTTTCCGCCGCGAGATGCATCACCGCATCGGGGCGATGATCAGCAAACACCCGGTGCAGCGCGGCAGGGTCGCGGATATCGGCCTTTTCAAACGAATACAGGTTCGACCCTGCCACGATCGCCACGTTTTCAGGACAGGCGGCATAGGTCATCGCATCAAGGTTCACTACCTCATGCCCACGCGCCACCGCCAACCGCACCACGGCGGACCCGATAAACCCCAACCCGCCTGTCACCAGAATTTTCATGCCGCACACTGCCACACAAACGGCGACGCAAAATCGCGCAACAAAGGGGCAACGGCATCTTTGGCCGACAACACCGGCGCGCCCGAAAGCCCCCAGTCAATGCCAATATCGGGATCATCCCAGCGAATGCCGCCATCACAATCGGGCGCATAGACATCGCTGCATTTATACTGCACTTCGGTCTCTGCCACGCGCGTCACAAACCCGTGCAAAAACCCTTTCGGCACAAACAACTGTTTGGCATTCTGCGCGCTTAACTCCACGCCAACCCAGCCGCCATAGCTGGGCGATCCCACCCGCACATCCACCGCCACATCGAAAATCGCCCCGCGCGTGCATCGCACCAATTTATCCTGCGCATGCGGCGGCGACTGATAATGCAGCCCCCGCAACGTGCCAGCCGCGCCCGACATTGAATGATTGTCTTGCACAAACACCACGTCCAGCCCGGCCTGTGCCGCCCGATGCGCGTTCCATGTCTCAGAAAACCACCCCCGATCATCGCCAAACCGGGCGGGGGTTATCACCAACACATCTGCAAGGGCCGTTTTTTCAATGTTCATTGCGTATCGTCCACAAAAATTCACACCTGCCTGCTATCTCAGAAATCGGACAAACCCCAGACGCAATCATGGCGCGATCCCTGCAAAAATCCATCCCTGTGACCACAACACAAGACCCGCCAACCCTGCGGCTAACCCAAAAAACACGGCATCATGCAACGGATCCCACGCGCGATGCTTGCGCGCCAGCAGCACAATTGCGGGGTGCAGCAAAGTAATGGCACCCGCTTGGGCCATCAGGGCCCCCATCAAACCGCCCATGGTTACCCCGATCACAAAGGCCACCGTCTGCACCAAAGCCTTCAGCGCGATCAGCCAGAAATACGTCCGGCTATCCCCCGCCGCCAGCGCCGATTGATCATAGGTCATCCCGATCACTCCGGGCATCTGCACACAGGCAATCGCCACCACGATTGCCCCGGCCCCCGCATAACGCGCATCATACATCACCCCCACCAGTGCAGGTCCCGTCAACGCCAGCACCGCCAGCAACAGCAACGTGCCCCCCGTCACGCCAAACCGCAACCGCCGCATTTTGTTGAAATTCGCCGCCGATCCCGCCGGGGGATGATCGCGGTATAAAGGGATCATGATCCGCCCCACCACCGCCCCCGCCAACAGCACCGGGAACGACGCCAGAAAGTAGCCGATGTTGTACACGCCAAGCTCTGTCAGGCTTAGATAAGCCCCAAAAATCGCCTTATCGCCTTGTGCCAGCAAAAACCCGCACGCCGTTGACAGAAATATCCACTTGCCAAAATGGACCAGATCCCGCCCCGCCGCTTGGTCCCAACGAAAGCTGTTTGCGGGCCCCGGCAGCCATTTTGACATGATCAGCAGTTTAGCCGCCGATCCGGTGATTGCCCCGATAACCAGCGCCCAAACCGACTGCAACGCAAAGGCCAGTGCCACCATGCACCCAATCCCGATGATTTGCGCGATCAGGTCCAACAGTGTTACCCGGCCCAACAACAGATGCCGGTTGGCGGTATCAATCCGCGTGGGGTTAAACCCGGAAATCAACAAGGTTATCCCGGCTGCGGGCAACAATTGCATCAGATCGGGCGCGTTGTAGATGGCAGCCATCGGATAGGCCAAAGCACAGGTCAGCCCCCATAACAGCACGCCGCGTGCGACGTTAATGCTGAAGGCCGTATCCAGAAATGCCCGCTCATCGCCGCGCGGATGTTGGCTGATCGCCGGGCCCACCCCCATATCGGAAAACATCGCCAGCCCCACCAAAACCACCGACACCAAAGCCATCAGGCCGAACGCCTCGGGAAACAGCAGGCGCGTCAGAATAAGGTTTGATCCCAACCGCATGACTTGGGCGATGGCATAAGACCCGGCGGTGAATGCAGATCCCCGCATGGCACGGGCAAACAGCCCGGCCGTGTGCGCAGCTTGTGGTGCAGGATCTGGCATTTGCGCCCCTTTTAGAGCGGATTTCCTTCAATCTGACTCAGATTGAAAGAAATCCAAGACAAGAACCGCTTCTGATATTGCGTGTTGCGTTTTATCGGTTGAACCCGATCAAACGCAACACACTCTGGTTGCGCGGACCCTAGGCAAAGCCGATTGAGGCGTCAATCTGGCCAGCGGTGGCTTTGCACGCCGATTGCCCTGCTTCGGGCTTACTCTTGCCCCAAGCTGTGGTTAGATGTCGGTGCAGTTCATAATCGGTGCCGCAGTGAAACTTGGCTATCTTGTCAACACCTACCCGCGAGCGTCGCACAGTTTCATCCGGCGTGAGATTTTGGCGCTGGAACGGCTGGGCGTGCCGGTGCATCGCTTTGCCATGCGATCAGATCGTCCCGGCTTGGTCGATGCCGCCGATCTGGCCGAAGATGATAAAACCCATCATGTGCTGACGGCAGGCCTTGCCCCGATTCTGGCGCAGGCGGCTGGATGGATGATCCGGCACCCCCGCCAATCGGTGCGGGCGGCGCGTTTGGCCATGGCCTGCGGCAAACGGGCTTCGGGCGGTGTTGCCGGCACCGGAGGGCGGTTGCGCCACATGATTTATCTGCTCGAGGCGGCCTATTTGACCGCGATCAGCACGCACCAAGGCATCACCCATTTTCACGCGCATTTTGGCACGAATTCGACCACTGTGGCAATGTTGACTCATGCTTTGGGGGGGCCGACCTACAGTTTCACCACCCACGGCCCCGAAGAATTTGACGCGCCTGTAGCCCTGTCGCTTGATCTCAAAATCGCCAACGCCGCCTTTGCCGTGGCCATCTCCAGCTTTGGGCGCAGCCAATTGTCACGCTGGACGCCGCCCGCCAACTGGGCAAAGCTGCACGTCGTGCATTGCGGTATTGAACCCGACCAATTTGGCGAACCCAAGGCCTTGCCAACCGAAGGCCCGCACTTGGTGGCCATTGGCCGGATGGCCGGCCAAAAGGGATTCCCCCTGCTGATTGACGCTGTGGCCATCACCACCAAATCCGTGCCAGCCCTGCACCTGACACTGGTCGGTGACGGCGAATTGCGCGGCGAAATCGAAGCCGCAATCCAGCACCACAGCCTTGCCGCCCACATCACCCTTGCAGGCTGGCAATCCGAATCCGGCGTCCGCGCGGCCCTTGCCCGCGCAACCGCGCTGATCCTGCCCTCCTTCGCCGAAGGCCTGCCGGTGGTGGTGATGGAGGCGATGGCCGCCGCCCGCCCCATCATCGCCACCGCCATTGCAGGCCTGCCCGAACTGGTGACACCCGATACAGGCTGGCTGGTGCCCGCAGGTGATGCCACCGCCTTGGCCGCAGCAATCGTAACGCTGGCCCAAACGCCAAACGCAACCCTTACCGAAATGGGCGCCGCCGCCCGCGCCCGCGTGCTGGCGCGCCACGATATCAACGTGCAGGCCGCCAAACTTCTGACCCTGTTCACCCAATACACGAGTGAAAAATGACCCTGACCGTCGCCTGCGCCAGCAATTCCGATATCATCCTGAACGCAAATCTGGCGCAATCGCCGATGTTCGCGGCCGGCACCCCCCTGCATCTGGAACGCAACGCCCCAACGGCTGCCATCGCCTATAACCGCGCGCTGGATGCGACCACGTCCGATATCGTGGTCTTTGCCCATCACGACGTCTATCTGCCACACGGCTGGCAAACCGTGCTGGCGGCACGGCTGGCCGAAGTGGCAGCCGCTGATCCGAACTGGGCGCTGTTCGGTGCTTTCGGTGTGGACCTTGATGCTGCCCACATCGGCCCGGTCTGGTCATCGTCCATTGGCCAGATTGTCGGTCGCGTGCCGATGCAGCCGACCCAAGTGCAATCCTTCGATGAATTGCTGATCGTCATGCGCCGCGCCTCAGGTCTGCGCTTTGACGAAACCGCGCCCGGCTGGCATATGTATGGCACCGACATCGTGCAAACGGCGCGCTCACGGGGATTGCGCGCCTATGCGGGGGCCCTGCCCACCATCCACAACGATCGCTACCACGAAGCGCTGCAATCCGATTTCGTTGAATGTTACCGCTTTATGCAGCGCAAATGGCGCGCCGATCTGCCATTGCGCACGCCCATCATCAAGATCAGTGGGTCCGGCCTGCATCTTTATCGCAACCGCTGGCGTGATCACACCTCTGCCGCGTTCCGCGCCAACATGGCCGTAGGCACAGATCACCCACCGCAACGATTGGCCGACTTATGCGGCTGGTCGGATCTAACGGTTTAAAGCGTTTCGGGTTTACGTTGAAATCTTAAGCATAAGAATTCAAACACTTTTGGTTTGAATTCTGATCCAACTTAAACTCGAAATGCTCTAACCTTCCCTAACTCTCTAAAATTTAACTAAAATTTGCGCTTCATCTGTTCAAAAATATCCCACGGGGGGGCTGATTGGCCCAAGCCAATCAGACGGGGGTGTGAAACCCCCCTCTTGCTGCCCAGACATCACACCATGCCCCGCAAAGCCGTAACCACGGCCCCTGCCAAAACGCCATGCGTCGCCGCATCATAATGCACCCCGTCGATCAAACTGACCTTAATCACCTGACCCGCATCCATAAATCCAACCCCACGCGCCTGCGCCAAGGCGGCATACTGCGCGGGCAGGCCCTGCGATTTGACCGCGCCGCCATAAAACTCTGCCCGGATCGGTCCCACTTCCACCACCGGCGGCGGGCAGATCAGCAAGATCTGAAACCCGCCATGCCGCGTTTGCATCTCAGCCCCTTGCGCGATGTCCAGCAATGAGGCGATCCCGCCCGTTATCATCTCAGGCGTCGCACAAAACCGCGCCTTTACGTCATTGGTGCCCAGCATGATCGTCAACAGATCAATCGGCCCATGACTGCACAACGCGATCTTTAACCCCACTTGCCCGTTCATATGGCTGCCCATGATCGGATCATCAAACTGCGCGGTGCGCCCCGGCAACCCTTCTTCGGCCAACTCCCAACCCAATGCGGCCGCAGCGCGGGCGGGCCACCGCGTTGCCGCATCAAACCGGTCATAAACCCCCATCTGTTCAATCGGCGGCGTGCCATGGGTGTTGCTGTCGCCAAAGGTCAGCAGAACTGTCATGCGAAATCTCCTTGTTGCTGCAAAAACCTAAAAGCCGTGCGGCGGCATTGGCAACCCTTTTAGCCGCAAAACCGCTAAAATCGCATCTTGCCCCTTCAACTTTCCCCACCCTGCGCGCATATACCCTCAACACCAATATCAGTTGAGGACGCCATGTTCGGGATCACCGATCAACCCACAGCCCCCGCCGCCGCCCTGCCCGATCTGATCAAGGACGGCACCGAAGCCACGTTTTTGCAAGACGTGATTGATCCGTCTAACGAGGTGCCGGTGATCGTCGATTTCTGGGCACCGTGGTGCGGGCCGTGCAAAACCCTTGGGCCACAGCTGGAAGCCGCCGTAACCGCCGCCAAAGGCCGGGTGCGGATGGTCAAGATCAATGTCGATCAAAATCAGGGCCTTGCGGCACAGTTGCGCATTCAATCCATCCCCACCGTCTATGCGTTTTGGCAAGGCAAACCCGCCGACGGCTTTCAAGGTGCGGTTTCGGCCTCCGAGGTTAAACGCTTTGTCGAAAAAATGGTGGCCCTTGGCCCCGAACCCGATGGTGGATTGGCCGATGCCATTCTGGCCGCCGAGGCGATGCTGACGGATGGCGATTTCGCCGATGCGGTTGAGACATTTGCCGCCGTGCTGGAAGAAGAGCCTGAAAATGTGCTGGCCTATTCCGGCCTGATCCGCGCGCATCTGGCAATGGGCGATGTCGCAGCGGCGCAACAGTTTCTGGATGCCGTGCCAGCCGCAATTGCAAAAGCCAAAGAAATTGATGCTGTGCGCGCCCAAATTGATCTTGCCCGTCAGGCCGCCAACGCAGGCCCCGAAGATGATCTGCGCGCAGCCCACCTTGCCGATCCAACCAACCCTGGGGTGATGTTTGATCTGGCCCTTGCGTTGCTGGCAGCGGACAAGGCGCAAGACGCGGTTGATATATTGCTGGCCCTGTTCAAATTGGATCGTGACTGGAACAATGGTGCCGCCCGCACCCAGTTGTTCACGATCTTTGACGCGCTAAAGCCGCAAGACCCGATTGTTTTGTCCGGTCGCAGACGCTTGTCTTCGATGATATTTGCCTGACGCGTGCTGCGTCCTAGTTACAAGGTATGATGAAAACTTCCGATCTGCCAGACACCATTCCAGTGTTCCCTTTGCCGGGCGCGCTTTTGCTGCCCCGCGCGCGACTGCCCCTGCATATATTTGAGCCGCGCTATCTGGCGATGCTGGAAGATTGCATGAAAACGCCGCATCGCCTGATTGGCATGATCCAACCGCGTGAGGTGCCGGGCACCGGCGAAAAGCGTTTGTCCTCTATCGGCTGTGCCGGTCGGCTGACCGCGTTTTCGGAAACCGAAGATGGCCGCTATATGGTCACCCTGACCGGTATCTCGCGGTTCCGCCTGCGAGATGAGGTGCAGGGATTTACCCCCTACCGCCGCTGCACCGTGGAATGGACCGCATTTTCGCGTGATCTGGGCGCAGATGAGGCCGACGCCGGCCTTGACCGTGAAAGTTTCTTTGCCCTGCTGGCGCGGTTCTTCCAATCGCAACGCTTGGGCACCGATTGGTCAGGCCTGAAAGACGCAGATACCGAACTGCTGATCAATTCGTTGTCAATGCTGCTGCCCTTCGCGCCCGAAGACAAACAGGCGCTGCTGGAGGCCCCGTCGCTTGTCACCCGCCGCGAAACACTGGTCACGCTGATCGAATTTTCCCTGCGTGGCGGCGGCACGATGGACGACGTGTTGCAATGACCGAGCAAACCACCCCAGACCGCCGTATGCTGGAAGGCCTGATTTGCCCGCTAACCCACGCCGCATTGATCTATGACGCCAAAACGAATGAGCTGATCTCAAAAGCCGCCAATCTGGCTTTTCCGATCCGCGACGGCATCCCGATCATGTTGGTAGGTGAGGCGCGGACGCTGGAATAACATTGTAGGGGGGGTGAAACCCACGCCGCCTAAACGCGGGCCACCCCACCTTAAACCTTCAACCCCGCCAACAAGCGTGGCAAATCCCCCGACACCCCCGCCGCCTGCCGCATGAACCCGCGCCGCAATGCGGGCACGGCATTCACAATGCCCAACCCCAAATCCCGCCCCGCGCGCAACACCGGGTTGTCGTTTGAAAACAATCTGTTCACGCTATCCATCCCCAGTGCCAACGTCGTTGCATCAAACCGCCGCCAGCGTTCATACCGCTCCAGCACATCCAATGCGCCGATATCCTCACCCCGCCGCGCGGCCTCGATCATCACTTGCGCCAATGCCGCCACATCACGGAACCCCAGGTTCAACCCCTGCCCCGCAATCGGATGCACGCCGTGGGCCGCATCGCCAACCAACGCCAGCCGGGGCTTCACAAACCGCTGTGCCAGACTTAACGACAGCGGATAGGTAAACCGATCCCCCGCCAGCGCAATTTCCCCCAGAAAATCGCCAAACCGCGCCCGCAAGGCCGCCAGATACTCGCCATCCGGCAGCGCCTGAATAGCCGCTGCTGCGGCCACCTCTTCGCTCCACACAATCGACGAACGATGCCCCCCCGCCAACGGCAATATCGCCAATGGACCTGACGGCGTAAAAAACTGATGCGCGGTGCCTTGATGGTGAACCGCGTGCGAAACCGCCGTCACAAGTGCTGTCTGGGCGTATTTCCACCCCATCCGCGTGATGCCCGCGCGCGCCGCCGTGCCCGATCCGCGCCCATCGCAGCCGATCAGCACCCGCGCGCGCAATTGCCGCCCCGATGCCAAAGTTACCGCAACGCTGCTGCCATCAACCGATTGATCCACAACGGTTTCACCTGACACCAAAGTAACCCCCGGTGCCGCCGCCATCGCCGCCAGAAACGCCGCATACAAATGCCGGTCTTCCACCAGAAACCCCATCGGGCCTTCCTCAATTTCGGCATGATCAAAGGTCAGGAAAAACGGCGCGGGCCCTTGCCCAACCACGCCATCGCTGGCCTTGATCTTCAGGATCGGCTGCGCGCGCGCGGCGATCCCTTCCCAAACCCCAATCACCGACAAAAGCCGCTTTGACGCAATCGCCAGCGCATAGGCGCGCCCGTCAAACCCCGCCTCGGCCCGCGCCGGGGCGGCACGCGCGTCAATCACGATCACCCGCAAACCACCTTGCGCCAAGGCCAAGGCCAACGCGGGCCCATTCAGCCCACCGCCCACAATCAAAACATCTGCGTCTTGTTCCATCCGTCCAATATGGACGCCAATACAGGATTGTCCATGCGCCGCCTTGCCGCTACCGTTTGCCAAACCCAAGGGGACAATATGCGCAAACTCTGGTCCAACCTGACAGCCGCCGACCTTGGCCGCGACATCGGCCGTGGCCGCATCAACCCGGTTGAACTGGCTGAATTTTTCCTTGATCAAATCGCCAGCCACCCCGCAGCCCCCCGCATCTATGCCCGCGCCACCGCCACCCGCGCGCGGGGCGAGGCGATGGGTGCCGCCGCCCGTGCCAAATCAGGCCAAAGGCGTGGCATTCTGGACGGCGTCCCGATCAGCTGGAAAGATCTGTTCGACACCGCCGGTGTTGCAACCGAAGCCGGATCAGCCCTGCTGCGGGGCCGCACCCCTGCCACAGATGCCGCCGTTCTGACCACTGCCACCCGCGAAGGCCTTGTTTGTCTTGGCAAAACTCACATGTCGGAACTGGCGTTTTCGGGGCTGGGCCTGAACCCCATCACCGCCACGCCACCTTGTGTGAACGATGATGCTGCCGTCGCAGGGGGGTCATCATCCGGGGCTGCCGCATCGGTGGCATTTGGGCTGGCCCCCGCCGCCATAGGGTCTGATACCGGCGGATCGGTGCGAATTCCGGCCGCGTGGAACGATCTGGTTGGTCTGAAAACCGCATCAAACCTGCTGCCCCTGCACGGCACCGTGCCGCTGTGTGCCAAATTCGACACCATCGGCCCGATTGCCCACAGCGTTGAAGATTGCGCCTTGCTGCTGGCCGCCCTTGCAGGCCGCAAACCTGCCGATCTGGCGGGTGCCACCCTAACCGGCGCGCGTTTTCTGGTGCTGCAAACCGTCGCTCTTGACGATCTGCGCGAAAGGCCGGCCTTGGGATTCGAAGATGCGCTGACGCGGCTGACCCGCGCCGGCGCGCAGATCACCGACATCGCCATCCCCGAAGTGGCCGAGGCGATGGCCCTCGCAGGCGTTTTGTTTACCGCCGAAGCTTATGCGATCTGGGGCCCCACGATCGAAGCCGCGCCCGAAAAAATGTTCCCGCGTATTCTGGACCGGTTTCGGTCTGGCGCGCATATCCTGGCCAAAGACTATATCGCGGCGTGGCGGCGATTGGATGATTTGCGGGCCGTTTGGGCCCAGAAAACCGCCGGGTTCGACGCGGTTTTGCTGCCCACGGCCCCCATCCTGCCGCCCAATGCCGCCCGCTTGCTGGCCGATATGGATTATTTCGTGGCCGAAAACCTGCTGGCCTTGCGCAACACCCGCATCGCCAATCTGATGAATCTTTGCGCCCTTACCTTGCCAACGAACCAGCCATCCTGCGGCATTTCCCTGATGGCCGCGTCAGGGCACGAAGACCGCCTGCTGCGGTTGGGGGCCGCCGCCGAACGCGCTTTGGCCTGACCTGCGGTTCCTTGCGCCAAAGCAGGGCCAAAAAGTCACAACTTCGCACCGCAAGCCCAAGCGCTGCATGGGTTTTTCTGGACCGCGCCGCGCGATCTGGCTATCTTGCCTTTAATCGGGGCGACATGACCCTGAAACGAGGCAGCAATGGCGTTTCCACAACGGTTTTCGAACCTTCCAGATTACGCATTTCCGCGTCTGCGTAAGCTATTGGATGGTATCGCACCCGGCGGCACCCCCATTCAAATGACCATTGGCGAGCCGAAACACGCGATGCCCGATTTTGTCGGGCCGGTTTTGGCCGAATGTTTGCACGAATTCGGGATGTATCCGCCAAACGAAGGCACGCCAGAATTGCTTGCGGCCATCTCTGGTTGGATTGCGCGGCGCTACGCTGCGCAAATCCCATCAGACCGCCTGATGATCCTGAACGGCACCCGCGAAGGATTGTTCAACGCCTGCATCGCACTTTGTCCCGAAACCAAAGCCGGTGCCAAGCCCGTGGTGCTGATGCCGAACCCGTTTTATCAGGTTTACGGCGTGGCTGCGTTAACCGTCGGCGCGGAACCGGTTTACGTGCCCGCCACTGCCGCCACTGGTTTCTTGCCCGATTATGCGGGCCTGCCCGAGACGGTTCTAAACCGCGTGGCAATCGCCTATATCTGTTCGCCCGCCAATCCCCAAGGCTCTGTCGCCAGCCGGGATTACTGGGCGCAGCTTTTGGCACTGGCCGAAAAGCATGATTTCATCGTGCTGGCGGATGAATGCTATTCCGAAATATGGCGCAGCGCCCCGCCGCCCGGCATTTTGCAAATTGCCGCCGAAACCGGGGCCGATCCCGAACGGGTTTACGCATTTCATTCCCTGTCGAAACGGTCAAACCTGCCCGGAATGCGGTCCGGCTTTGTGGCGGGCGGTGCCCAAGGCATCGCGCGCATCCGCCAGTTGCGCACTTATGCCGGATCACCGGTGCCCTTGCCGATCCAACGGGTCAGCGCCCGCGCGTGGGGGGATGAGGCGCATGTTGATACCAGCCGCGCGCTTTATCAGGAAAAGTTTGCAATCGCCGATCAGATTTTCGCCAGCCTGCAAGGGTTTACCTGCCCCAATGGTGGCTTTTTTCTGTGGTTGCCGGTTGAAGATGGCGAGACGGCCACGATTAAGCTATGGCGCGAAACGGGCGTCAAAGTGTTACCCGGCGCATATCTGTCGCGCGATGTGGGTGGCGATAATCCCGGCAAAAATTACATCAGGGTCGCACTTGTGGCCCCAAAAGCAGAAACTCAGCACGGGCTTTTACAGCTGCGTGACTGTCTCTACGGTTAAGGGCGGATTAAAATGGCGTCATATCAGGTTCGGCAGCGTGATCCCCTTTTGGATCAGAACACCCAAGCCATGCTGGAACGGCGGGGCCGCGAATTGCTGGGTCTGGCGCTGATCGCAGCGGCCATCGGCTTTGCCCTGCTGCTGGGCAGCTATTCGCCTGAAGACCCCGGCTGGATGGTGGCCACGGACGAGGCGGCGGCGAATTATCTGGGCCGGTTTGGCGCGGCACTGGCGTCAACCCTTATCATCATCGGCGGCAAAGGTGCCTGGGGCATTCCCGTGGTTCTTGCTGCATGGGGCGCACGCTTTGTGCTGCACCGCGGGGCCGAACGTGCCCTCAGCCGGATGATTTTTGCCGTCATCGCAATTGCCCTTGGATCGGTCTATGCCGCAACTTTGGTGCCGGGGGCCGAATGGACGCATTCTTTCGGTCTTGGTGGGCTGTTTGGCGATACAGTTCTGGGCGCGCTTTTGGGCGTGGTGCCGGGTGGGGCGGCAATTGGGCTGAAACTGGTATCGGTTGCCGCAGGTGTCGCCCTGATCGGAATGATGCTGTTTGTCACCGGCTTTGATCTGACGGAAATTCGCGCAACGGTGCGGTTTTTGGCAAGCAGCCTGATCGTCACTTATTCCACCATGTTGGGGGCTGCGGGCAAAGGCGCTGCGGGGGCCGCCACAGCCGTGCAAAACCGTCGTGCTGCCGCCGCTTTGGCATCCCAACCCGAAGCCTATCACCACTCCCCAGATTGGCATCAACACCCCGCCGCCAAATCAGCACGCGCGCAGCCGCCCGTGGTGGCCGACGCCGCCACGCAACCCGCCATCTGGGGCCGCCCCAACGCGCTGCGTGCCGACGCTCGCTATGGCGAACCGCTGGCCGAGGCCGCGCACTACGCCGCCCCCCGCGAAAAGCTGGGCCTATTGGCGCGCCTGCCCACAATGATGCGCCGCGCGATTGATCCTGAACCCGAACTGATAGAGCCGCACTTGGGCCCCGCCGCAGATCTGGCGGGAATGCCTTCCGATGACCGCATTCGCGCCCGCATTACCGATGTTATCCGCAACCGCACGGCGACACCCGTGGCCGAAATTTCCCCCATCACCGCCGCCATCGCGCGCCGCGAACCGGCACTGACCCGCCCGCGCGCACCAGCGCCGTTGGTCGCCGATACCCGCCCAAAAGGTTTGCGCGCAGAGCCGCCGGTGATGGCGCTACAGACGTCGCAAACCGCCATCCACAACGCCTTTGTCGATACCAACGACGAGGATGACGATCTGGATTGGCCCGAATCCGACGCGTTTGAAACGGACTACGATCTGCCCCCAATGGCCTTGCGCGCGACTGAAGAACCCCGCCGCGCGGTCGTGCAACCGCCATTGAAAAAACCCGCAGTCCCTTCGAAACAAGCGATAAACGAATCCCAACCCCGCCTGCGGTTCGATGATCCCGCCCCCGCCTATGAACTGCCGCCCCTGTCGTTGCTGTCAAACCCATCGGGCGTGGTCCGCCACCAACTCTCGCATGAAGCGCTGGAAGAAAACGCGCGCATGCTGGAATCCGTGCTGGATGATTACGGCGTCAAAGGCGAGATCGTCTCGGTCCGCCCCGGCCCCGTCGTGACGATGTATGAACTGGAACCCGCCCCCGGTCTGAAAGCCAGCCGCGTCATTGGCTTGGCCGATGATATCGCGCGATCCATGTCGGCGCTGTCGGCCCGCGTCTCTACCGTTCCGGGCCGCACGGTGATCGGGATTGAACTGCCCAACGCCGTGCGCGAAAAGGTGGTTTTGCGCGAGATTATCGCCGCCCGTGATTTTGGCGATTCAAACCTGCGCCTGCCGCTGGCCTTGGGCAAAGACATTGGCGGCGCGCCGATCATCGCCAACCTGGCCAAAATGCCCCACCTTCTGATCGCGGGTACCACCGGGTCGGGCAAATCGGTGGCGATCAACACGATGATCCTGTCGCTGCTTTATAAACTCAGCCCCGACGAATGCCGCCTGATCATGATTGATCCCAAAATGCTGGAACTGTCGGTCTATGATGGCATCCCGCACCTTTTGTCCCCCGTTGTGACCGACCCCAAAAAAGCCGTTGTCGCCCTGAAATGGGTGGTGGGCGAGATGGAAGAACGTTACCGCAAAATGTCCAAGCTGAACGTGCGCAACATTGACGGCTATAATGGCCGCGTGCGCGAGGCTTTGGCAAAAGGTGAGATGTTCAAGCGCACCATCCAGACCGGATTTGATGATGACACGGGCGAGCCGGTGTTTGAAACCGACGAATTCCAGCCCGTCACCATTCCCTATATCGTGGTGGTGGTGGATGAGATGGCCGATCTGATGATGGTGGCCGGTAAGGAAATAGAGGCGTGCATTCAACGCCTTGCGCAAATGGCGCGGGCATCGGGCATCCATCTGATCATGGCCACCCAGCGCCCGTCGGTTGACGTGATCACCGGCACGATCAAGGCTAACTTCCCGACCCGGATATCGTTTCAGGTGACCAGTAAAATCGACAGCCGCACGATTTTGGGCGAACAAGGCGCCGAACAACTGCTGGGCATGGGCGATATGCTTTACATGGCCGGGGGCGGCAAAGTGATGCGCATCCACGGCCCGTTTGTGTCGGATGAAGAGGTTGAAGAAATCGTCAACCACCTGAAATCTTACGGACCGCCAGTCTATATGTCCGGCGTGGTAGAAGCTGGCGATGACGACAAAGACGAGATTGACAGCCTGCTTGGTCTGGGCGGCGATGGCCTTGACGACACCCTCTACGACCAAGCCGTCGCCATCGTCGCCCGCGACCGCAAATGTTCCACCAGCTATATCCAGCGGAAGCTGGGGATCGGCTATAACAAGGCCGCGAAACTGGTGGAACAGATGGAGGAGCATTCGGTGATCACGGCGGCAAACCATGTGGGGAAACGCGAGATATTGTTGCCGGAGCATTGAGGGAGATTAAATTCATGAATAGCCAAATCTCAAAAATATCGCGCAGAAATGGAATGAAGGCTTTGTTGGCTTCTACTATAGTTTTGGTGCCTGCAAGCCATGTGCAATCTCAGGAGTATCTCTGCGTTGAGGAGGCGGCAATCGGCTTTAACTGGGAGGGCGACAAGTGGGTAAACAGCCGATTTGCGACAGAGAAAAGGCTGATCAAGAAGCTTGCACTCGACGACAAGTTTGCGTCATCCTGCGCCCGTGAGATTGAACGGGACGACCTAAACACCAACGTGGTCTTCAACGATTACAGCGGTCTTGCCTATGGCTGCTACCAGAACAGCATAATTGGAAAAGAGCCTCGCTACGGTGAAGTATGCAGAGAGATATATAAGAAGAAAGGGGAAATGTGGGCAGTTCGCTGCGATAATTTGGTCGACTACGACTTCGCTCCAAATGGTGAATATATTTCAGTATCCTCATATTCCATTCCAGATCTAAGCAATAGAGACTCCCTTGCAATGATAATTGGAGCGTGCTCACAGCTTAAATGAACTGTGGTTCTCTAAAATTTAGCAAACCGTAGGGTGGGTGAAACCCACGCCCTTAAACAGCCGCCACTCCCAAAACCTCCGTCTTCCTTGCCCGATTTCCTAAACACTGCACTCTGCCCGCGCCAGTCGCCCGGCCTGACCCGGACTAACTTCCCGCTTCCCAACACTAACCAAGATCAATCCCAACCCCCCACCGCCCTGCTACCATAGTCCTATACCCGACGGCACAGTGCCGCCGCATTAAAGGAGCTTTCCAATGGACAAAGACCGGATTGCAGGGTCCGCCAAGGTTATTGCGGGCAAGGCGAAAGTGGCTGTGGGCAAGGCCGTCGGCGATGCCAAACTGCGCGCAGATGGTGAGGCGGATAAGGTTGAAGGCAAAGTGCAAAACGCAGTTGGCAGCATTAAAGACGCCATAAAGCGCTAGTAGCCCTTTTTTCCATTTCATTCGGAGGCAGATATGTCCTTAGGTTACATTCTTTTGATTGTGCTGATCATCGCTCTGTTGGGCGGCTTTAGCGGGCGCTTTGGGGGTTATGGCTATGGGTTTGGCAACGGCGGTGTCGGCGTGCTGGGTGTTGTTTTAATTATCGTGGTCGTGCTGTTGCTGACCGGGCGGCTTTAACGAGCTTTTCTCATGGAAGTGATGGGTTAATCCGCGGTAAGGCCCGCCGAACAACCTATGCTATGCGAGGAATTATGTTAAAATTCCCTTAATCCCCCTCCCCTAACCCCTTGAAAACCCACAAACCCCCACCCTGTCCACGCGTGGACACCCCCTTTCGGCACCTCTCCGCCAAGTGATCGGCGGGGGGATGCAACGCCACCCCAAACCCCCTATATTCCCTCCATGAACATACGATCCGCCCTGCTGGCCCCGCTTGCCGCCCTTGCCCTCGCCTTCCCCGCGATGGCGGAAAAAATTCCGCTGAAGGATCTTTCGGCATACCTCAACACCCTGACAACCGCCGAGACAGATTTTACCCAAGTTAACGCCGACGGGTCCATCGCCACCGGAAAGCTTTATATAAAACGCCCCGGCCGGGTGAGGTTTGAATATGCCCCGCCGGATAAATCGCTGGTGCTGGCATCGGGCGGGCAAGTGGCGATTTTTGATGCCAAATCCAATCAACCCCCCGAACAATACCCGCTGAAACGCACGCCGTTGAACCTGATCCTGGCCGCAAATGTCAATCTGGGGGCGGCAAAAATGGTCGTTGATCACAAAGAAGAGGAAAACACCACGCGGGTGCGGGCGATGGATCCGAAGAACCCGGAATATGGCTCCATTGACCTGATCTTTACCGCCGACCCGATTGCCCTGCGCCAGTGGATCATCACCGATGATCTGGGGCAACAAACCACGGTGATGCTGGGAGAGCTTTCTAAAGGCGCGAAATACCCGCCGTCTTTGTTCAGCATCGTCGATGAAAGCGCCAAGCGCGCGAACTGAACCCAAACGCGCGCCCGGCGCAGCCCCGGACCTGATCCGGGGCCACAACAATGCCGCTACCCCCGACAGCCCTGCAATTGCTGGTCATACAACTGCGCCCGCGCCCCAATTGCGGCAGCCACGTCCACCAGCCAAGGTTTGCCCAGATAGCTTTGGTTGGCATACCCCGTGCGGCCTTCGTGATAGGCCAGATACTGCGCCTCGGCGTCGCCTTTGGATATGCCCAGCTTTTCGGCACTTTCGTTCATATACCAGCCCATGAAATCCGTAGCGTCGGTAATCCGGTCCCGCTTGGCACTGCCCCGGCGCTGATCGGCCTGGTATTCATCCCACGTGCCATCCAGCGCCTGACTATATCCATAGGCTGACGATTGCCGCCCCATCGGGATCACCCCCAACGCATAGCGGTGCGGCGTGCGGGCATTGCCGATGAATTTGGATTCCTGATAGATCGCAGCCATCTGAACAGCAACGGGAATGCCCCATTTGCGTTCGGTGGCCTTCATCGCTTTCCAATAGGTCGGCCGCTGCACCAGAATGGAACACGCGTCATCCAGATTACGAGGCGCCGAAAAATTGCCCCCCCCGCAAGATGCAAGGGCCAACAACAAGATCGACGCACGGAGAAGTCTGCTCATTTGCCCCTCGTGCATTCTATTTTGATGCTAAGATACGGGAAACAGACAAAAAGGGAAATGGGAATGCGGCCCATCCGGGATCAGATTTGCGCGAGCAGGCGGATTTTCGGTCGCCTGCGAACGAAAGACTATGCGGATCAATGGCACAGTCTGTTTCCGCCAATGCCAAGCCGCGGAATGGACAGGCCCCCAACAAGGGAATATTACCATCGTGTAGGAGAATGGTAATGATGTTAAAGACGGCGGCCAAATACCACATCGGCCAAGTGTTGCGCCACCGAAAGCATCCGTTTCGCGGTGTGGTGTTTGATGTGGACGCAATTTTTTCCAACACCGAAGAATGGTATCACGCCATTCCCGAAGACTCCCGCCCGTCGCGCAATCAGCCCTTCTATCATTTGCTCGCCGAAAATGATCAAAGCCATTATGTGGCTTATGTTTCGGAACAAAACCTTGTGCCCGATGACACGGGCGAACCGGTTGGCCATCCGGACTTGCCAGACCTTTTCGGTGATTTCGAAGATGGCCGCTATCCGTTGCAGTTCCAGTTAAATTGATCTGATCTGCTGCGTCGTCCCTTACTGATCAGTAACACTTTACCAGTAGCTTGACCCGAGTGTTTCATAACAGGGGGGCAAGCAGATGGAACTTGTAGCCGAACAGCGTGGCGAAATTCTGGTCGTGCGCGCGATGCAAGACCGGATAGATGCAGCGGGGGCCATTCAATTCAAAGATCGCATGCGCGACATTACCGCCGGTGCCAGTGCGCGCGTGGTGCTGGATATGTCACGCGTGGCGTTCTTGGACAGCAGCGGCTTGGGCGCGGTTGTGGCCGTGATGAAGGCGCTGGCACCGGATCGAAAGCTGGAACTTTCAGGGCTGACGGCAACCGTGCAAAAGGTGTTCCGCCTGACGCGGATGGACAGCGTTTTCACCATCCATGATCAGGTTCCCGATGGGCTTCGCCATGCAGGATAATGGCAGCAATGCCCAAATCGCCGGGTCCGATCCACACAGAAGCGCACAAGTCACAATTTCGGCTGATCCGTTGGCCGTGCGCGATGGGCTGGCGGTGTTGTTTGATACGGTGTTGCTGCGCAGCCTCACCGAAGATGATCGCGGCACCGCCGAGATAGTTTTGGCAGAGGCATTAAACAATATCGTCGAACACGCCTATGCCCGGCACGCTGGTGAAATTGAAATAACGCTTTTGTTGCATCAAAACGCGTTGATTTGTCGGATCATTGATACCGGACTTCCGATGCCCAACGACGCCTTGCCAGCGGGGCACCTGGCCCAGTTTGCGCCGACCGACGACTTGCCTGAAGGGGGCTTCGGGTGGTTTTTGATTCGAACCCTGTCGCGCGATCTTGATTATCGCCGGGTTAATGGCCGCAACCATCTAAGCTTTTGCCTTGATACGGGACAATTGGCGAGTTGACGGATCAGTGTTTCCTGGATTTGAATAATGACACGGTATGACCAATATTTCCCCCTAAAACTGCCGCGTGGCGATCCTATATTTGCATTGTAGCTGCATAAAGCTTCCCTCGGTGCTGCGGATAACAGCCCCCACCCAGTTCGCGGCGCCGAGGCACCAATTCTTTCCGACCCTTTGCATCGCGCATCGTTCGATCATTTTGAAAAAGATCACGACCGCGCCGTTATTCGTTCGAATTTTTAATTTCATCGCGCGGCAACTGCCGGCAACTTGCCTGCTGCGCGCCGGTCATTTACCTGATCGACTTGGTTTCCGATATGATCCTACACTGCCGCATCAGCGCCAGAGTGACAGGACGCCCCCCCTATGCAAGACATCATCCGTACCATCCGCGCGTTAACCCACGGCGAAACCGATGCCGTGGCCCTGATGGCGACGGTTGCTTGCGAAATTCATCAGGCACATCCCTTTGCAGATTGGACCGGGTTCTACCGCGTTGTAGCGCCTGAGATGCTAAAGATTGGTCCGTATCAAGGCGGGCACGGCTGTCTGGTTATTCCATTCTCACGCGGCGTTTGCGGGGCCTGCGCGCGCACCGGTCAGGTGCAGATCGTGCCGGATGTTGATGCGTTTCCCGGCCACATCGCCTGTGCCAGTTCAACAAAATCAGAGCTGGTTTTGCCGGTTTACAATCGCGCAGGCAGGCTGTTGGGCGTGCTGGATATCGACAGTGATACGCCCGCTGCATTCAGCCAAACCGATGTCGATTGGTTGGTGCCCCTGTTGGCCGAGGTCTTTCAAGACGCAGAATGAAGATTAAATTTATCATTCAGCGGGAAACCCAACCTTCAAATCCGCCTCGATGGAACCCAGGCATAGCCGTTAGGGCAAAGTATCACCGCTTCACGCAACCCGTGGCCGGCTTTGTCTGTCGGATTTTGAAGCACCACCGCATCCTCAAACGCCGCGACTGCTGCCACGGCCAGATCTGGATCTGCCTCATGCAGCCGCACTTCTATCCCCGCGCCGCGCGGACCGGCTTCGGGCAACAAGCTGTGCAAGGGATTCGTCAAAAAACTACGGTCCGAATGCAGTTGAAACGGTTGCCCCGCATGCAAAACAATAGCAAAATCTGCAGTTATCCGGTGGGCTTGCATCCCAAAGACCGCCATTAGAAAAGCGGCCTCGGCCAGCACATCGCGCACCAAAAGATTAACGCTGATGCCCTGCAGGGAATGACCAAAATCGCGGGCAGACACTGTTTCATAATTCATTTCACACCTTTGTTGCCGCCAAACTGCCGCACCTCAGCGCGTTGGTCAAATCAACGGTGGTGATGGCGACCATCATAAACAAAGCTTTGGCCAAGATCCCGCGACGGTGCGTTTCACCTTTCACGATCCCATCGGCGACCTTACTGTGCCAATATAGACCAAAGACTTCTTAACCAGACCCCAATGGAGCCCGGCTGATCATGGCACAAATCACCCTTCTGGACGGCGGCATGGGCCAGGAACTGCTGGCCCGTTCCGGTGACGAGCCGACACCGCTATGGGCAACGCGCGTTATGCTGGACAATCCGGGGTTGGTGCGCGACATCCACGCCGCATATTTCGCGGCTGGCGCAAGCATCGCCACGACAAACACCTATGCAATTCATCACGATCGCTTGGCCAGTTTCGGTCTGGACGCGATGTTTCACGCCCTGCACCTGCGTGCATTGGCCGAAGCGCATGAGGCAAAAGCGGCCCATAGGGGCGGCAAAATTGCTGGATCTATGGGGCCTTTGATTGCCTCTTACCGCCCCGAGGTTACCTTGCCCGTCGATCAGGCAGCCCCGCTTTATGCCGAAATCGCGCGTATTCTGGGGCCGCATGTCGACTTGATTTTATGCGAAACCATGGCGTCGGTGATGATGTGTGAGGGGGCAATTCAAGGCGCGCGCGCAGCAAACCTGCCGGTGTGGCTGTCGATAACGGTGGATGATCACAACGGCTCGCGCCTGCGATCGGGCGAGGCTATCGCCGATTTGCGCCCGCTTTTGGTAAACAGTCCCGTAACTGCGGTGTTGGCCAACTGTTCTGTTCCCGAAGCAATGTCGGCGGCTTTGACGGCGCTTGCCACGCTTGACCTGCCGTTTGGGGCCTATGCCAACGGATTTACCCATATTTCGGGCAATTTTCTGCTAAACGCGTCGACGGTCAAAGAGCTGACCCATCGCCATGATTTGACGCCTGAAAAATATGGTGATTTTGCAATGTCCTGGGTTGCGCAAGGTGCAACAATCATCGGCGGCTGCTGCGAGGTTGGCCCCGACCATATCCGTCACCTTGCAAGCCGATTGCGCGACGCTGGCCATCAGATTCAATGATCCCCGATTTCATTTATTGCCCGCCCGATGGTGCGCTGCGGGTCATTTACGAAGACAACCATATCATCGTGGTAGATAAACCGGCAGGATTGCTGTCGGTGCCGGGCAAGTTGGCCGGACGCGAGGATTGTGTTGTCTCGCGGCTGCTTGGCACGCATTGGGACGCACTTTTGGTGCACCGGCTGGATTGCGACACGTCGGGTCTGATGATTTTTGCCCGCACCAAACTGGCCCAAGGGTTTTTGGGGCAGGAATTTGAAAAACGCCGCGCTGCTAAAACCTATATCGCCAGGGTATGGGGGCGCATGACCGACAACAGCGGCCATATTGACCTGCCCTTAGCAACAGATTGGCCGAACCGGCCGCGGCAGCAGGTTGACTATGAAACAGGCCGCCCGGCCCAGACAGATTGGCAAGCCATTGATTATGATGATTATTCAACCAGAGTTCGGCTATCGCCCTTGACGGGCCGCAGCCATCAGCTTCGGGTGCATATGCTGGCCTTGGGGCATCCTATCTTAGGCGATCCAATCTATGCCACCGACAACGCGCGCGATTTTCCGCGCCTGATGCTGCATGCTGAAACCTTGTCGCTGCATCATCCAGACACTAAATCATGGATTTCTTTCACAGCGCCCTGCCCATTTTAATCGTTAAAGACAGTACCCCAATCTAGCGTTAACCATGACGCAATCATTCGCGTTCAAACTGCGCCTGTCAGGACATTTGCATCCTGGCGCGCACCAGAAAAGGATCATCATGCCCCCTCCGCGAGCGATGTTTGAAGTCAGGTATCTTCCGTTAACGATGTCGGTCTTTCTCGGCCTGATGTTTGCGGGCTTGGCCTTGGTTTTGCCCGACTGGCGAGGGGGATTTTTGGCGCTTGCGATGCTTATGGCCGCGCTGGTTGCCGTCGGCTTGCATGATCTTACCCAAACCCGCCATGCGATTTTGCGCAACTATCCCATCGCTGCGCATCTGCGGTTTTTGCTTGAAAAAATTCGCCCGGAAATTCGCCAATACTTCTTCGAAGGCGATAAGGATGGGGCACCCTTTCCCCGTGATAAGCGGGCAATCGTCTATCAACGGGCAAAGAAAGACTTGGATAAGCGCCCGTTTGGCACGCAGTTTGACGTCTATCAAGAACAGTATGAATGGCTGCATCATTCCCTTTCGCCCAAATCCGCACCACCGCTTGAATCGATGCGGGTGATGATTGGCGCAGATGCAAAAATGCCTTATTCCGCGTCACTGCTGAATATCTCGGCAATGAGCTATGGGGCGCTTTCCGCCAATGCCATCCGGTCGTTGAACCGTGGGGCGGCGGCAGGCGGGTTTTATCATGACACAGGCGAAGGCGGCGTATCCCCGTATCACCGCGAATTTGGCGGCGATCTGGTTTGGGAAGTGGGATCAGGCTATTTCGGATGCCGTGGCAGCGACGGCGGCTTTGATCCGGCGCGATTCATTGAAACCGCTGTCGATCCGCAGATTAAAATGATCGAATTGAAACTGTCGCAAGGGGCCAAACCGGGCCATGGCGGCGTGCTGCCGGCCGCCAAGATTACCGCCGAAATTGCCGCGATCAGGGGCGTTCCGATGGGGCAGGATTGTGTATCGCCCGCCGCCCATTCGGCGTTTTCAACCCCGGTGGGGCTGTTGGAATTCATCGCCACCATGCGGGATCTTTCAGGTGGCAAGCCCACCGGATTCAAGCTGTGCATTGGCCATAAATGGGAATTCATGGCGATCTGCAAGGCCATGCTGGAAACCGGGATTACGCCTGATTTCATTGTCGTTGATGGAAAGGAAGGCGGCACCGGGGCGGCTCCGTTGGAATTCATGGACCATGTCGGCATGCCGCTGCGCGACGGATTATCTTTGGTTCACAACGCTTTGGTTGGCGTGGGATTGCGCGACCGCATCAAGATCGGGGCCTCGGGCAAAATTACATCCGCCTTTGATATGGCCAAGATCATGGCCTTGGGCGCAGATTGGTGCAATGCCGCGCGGGGCTTTATGTTTGCCGTCGGCTGCATTCAGGCGCAGACCTGCCACACCGGGCATTGCCCGACGGGTGTAACCTCGCAAGACCCATTGCGACAGCGCGCCATCGTTGTGCCGGATAAGGCCGAACGGGTGGCAAACTTTCATCGCAATACGCTGCATGCCCTTGCCGAACTGGTCGCCGCCGCCGGTCTGTCGCATCCGTCCGATCTGAAGCCGCACCATTTTCAACGTCGGGCCTCGTCTGATCGGGTAATCTCGTTTGCAGATCAGTATGAGCAGGTCAAATCCGGGCAATTGCTGAGCGATCCCGCGTCATCTGCGTTTTTCAGCGAACCTTGGGCGATGTCGTCTGCCGCCAGTTTTGCGCGGATAGGCTAAAGCGACATCGCCACTTTGCGCCCTTCGTGAAATGCATAAGCCGCAAGGCGCGGGGCGCTACAATCGCCGATCCGGCGAATCGTTTTGCCCGCAAAGGTTTCGGGGAACGGATCAAAGGCCCGGCAGGCTGTCATTGTGCGGCATCCAGCGTTGAAAACCTTTTTCATCGGGCAGCGATCCCGAAGCGATAATCACCACATCTGCCGGGTGGGCAGCAATGTTATCGCCGTCCAGATAGGTGTTCAGCCGCAAGTGAACGCCCAGTTTGGCAAATTGAAGTTCAATCCAATCCATCAAATCAAGGATTTGCGCGCGCCCGGGCTGTAGACCCGCCAGCCGAAACTGCCCGCCAACGACAGGTAATGCTTCAGAAATTTCGACACGATGCCCCTGTTCGCCCGCCACCCGGGCGGCCTCAAGCCCCGCAGGCCCGGCCCCGACAACCAGCACAGATTTTGGAACGGCGACGGCCGCAAAGCGATCTCCGCCCCATTCAAATTCACGACCCCCCGACGGGTTTATCAGGCGCGAGATTCAGTAATCCCGGCTGCGTCGCCCCCAGCACATTTGATTGCACGAAATACATCCGCGGATGTCTTCCACCCGGCCCTCAATGGTTTTGCGCGCCAAATGTGGGTTGGCAATTTGTCCGCGCACAATGGAAACCAGATCGGCCTCACCACTGGCGATAATCCCTTCGGCGTTCTGGGGTGTTTGTATACCAGCTTCAGACGTGATGACGGCGAGTTTTACCACACCTTTCAGCAGCGACGTCATCGGCGACGTCATCAGCGTGGTCAGCTTTTCGGCATGTGTAAAAGCTGGAATGATCCCTTCGAATTCCAGATAGCTGGCATAGCCACAGGTCACCTAGTCGACATGACCTGTGGCATCGTGCCAAGCCACCACTTCACATCAGGCTTTCGCTGAAAGCGTCACCAAATAGGCGGTAGAATAGCTGATGGCCAACCCGACAATGAAATCAGCGCCACAGGCGCGGCGGATGTTTTCAACCAAAACCCGCGAGAACCGGGTGCGGTTTTCCGTGCTGCCACCCCATTTGTCAGTGCGGGTATTGCTCCACGGTGTCCAGAATTGATCCAGCAGTGAATGGTAGGCCGCCCAAATTTCAACCCCTGAAATCCTGATTTTTGCGCCCGCAGTGCCGCCAGCAGATTAAGCAAATGGCGGTGCTCCGTCATGGATTGGTTCCATTTAACCAACCTAAGCCAGCAGGCGTAAGTTGAGTGAGCGCCCTCGGCGACGCTTCAGAACAAATTTACACCACGCTAAGCGGCCCCGGCGATGGCCGCCAGACCTTACTCTGCTGCGCTATCCCAACCCGAGATTGCCTTGACTTCGAGAAATTCCTCTAATCCCCAATGTCCGCCTTCGCGGGCGCGACCCGATGATTTCACGCCGCCAAACGGTGATCCTGCCCCGCGCGATTTGCCGTTCATTTCAACCATCCCTGACCGCAAACTGCGCGCCAACCGATTGCGGCGTGCGCCGTCCTGGGTTTGGACATAGTTGGTCAGCCCGTACGGCGTATCATTGGCAATCCGCACAGCATCAGCTTCGGTATCAAATGGAATAATCGCCAGAACAGGGCCGAAAATTTCCTCGCGTTCAATCGTCGTGCCCGGAACGACATCGGCAAACACCGTGGGTTTCACGTAAAACCCGCGGTTAAATCCATCCGGCAGGCCCGGCCCCCCCGCAATCAGCCGCGCGCCTTCGTCGATACCTTTTTGGATATAGGCCTGAATCTGTTCCCACTGGCGTTTGTTCACCACCGGGCCAATGTGCGTACCCGCGTCATGCGCAGACCCCACTTTGATCGACGTCGCCACTTGGGCTGCAATTTCGACCGCACGGTCATAGGCGGGGCGTTCCACCAACATCCGCGAGGGCGCGTTGCACGATTGGCCCGAGTTGTTCATCATATGGCGAACGCCGCGCTCAACTGCGCGATCATCGGCATCGGCGAAAATCACATTCGCGCCTTTGCCACCCAGTTCAAGCGTCACACGTTTCAACGTGGCCGCCGCCGCCACCGAAATGGCCCGCCCGGCGCGGGTGGATCCGGTAAACGAAATCATTTCAACATCCGGGTGGCTGGACAGAACCGCGCCAACCCCGACGCCGTCGCCATTCACCAGATTGAAAACGCCCGCTGGCAGGCCGGCATCATGGCAAAATTCCGCGAACAGCATTGCATCCAGCGGGCTTTCCTCAGACGGCTTCAAAACGCAGGTGCAACCCGCCAGAATTGCCGGGATCGCTTTTAGGGCAACTTGGTTTACGGGCCAGTTCCATGGCGTGATCAGACCCACAACGCCAATCGGTTCAAGCGCGATACGGTCATTCGGGGCATGCGGACCCAGCGGCCGCACCCATTCCAACGCGTCAAATGCGGCCAGAAAATTGTTGGTATGCCAAGGCAAGCACGGCGCATGGCTGTCGCGTGCCATATCAATCGGCGCGCCCATTTCCATCGAAATCGCTTGGGCGAACTCTTCGACACGGCGCGCATACTGCTCAAGGATACGCACAACAACAGCACGGCGCTGCGCGGGTGGCGTTGCGGCCCAACCGGGGAACGCCGCCTTCGCCGCCGCCACCGCTGCATTCGTGTCTGCGGCCGATCCCAAAGAAATGATCGCGCAGACCTCTTCGGTGGACGGATCGATCACATTGCAATCGTTGGCAGTCAGTGGAGGAACCCAACCGCCATTGATGTAAAAATCACGTTTGATGATCATGGGGTGCTCCTGCTGATTTCGCCCAACTTGCCATTCCGGCTGACCCGCGACAAGGGGGAAGGGCCTGATACCTGGCGTGGCAAATAGGTCGGTATGCTTGTAGAATTTGGAATATTATTCCTATCAGTTTTTTACGGGGCAATAATATTCTAATTTGAAACTATTATACGCAAATTTCTGGAAATCCGTTCCCAGAGTGGCTATATCGGGAAAATCAAACGCACAATTGGGACTTCAAAATGTCTGTCCGTATCAACGATATCGCCCCTGACTTCACCGCCAACTCGACTGCCGGCACGATTCATTTCCATGACTGGATCGGTGCCGGCTATGCGATTATTTTCAGCCATCCACGGGATTTCACCCCCGTTTGCACAACCGAATTTGGCGCGGTGGCACAGCTTGCGCCTGAATGGGCTAAGCGTAACACCAAGGTGATCGGCGTGTCGGTCGACTCGGTCGCGGATCACGAAAAATGGAAACGCGATATTGAGGCGTTCGGCGGCGCACCTGCCGATTTTCCGATCATTGATGACTCGTCGCTGACCGTGGCCAAGGCCTATGACATGTTGGCGGCAGATTACTATTTGCCCGCCGAGGGCCGCACGCCTGCGCATTCGCAAACAGTGCGGACGGTCTTCATCATTGGGCCGGACAAGAAGATTAAGCTGACGATGAGCTATCCGATGACGGTTGGCCGAAACTTTGCCGAGATTTTACGGGCATTGGATGCCGTGCAGGCCACCGATGGCGTGCCGCTTGCAACCCCTGCAAACTGGGTGCCAGGCCAGGATGTGATCGTGGCGCTGTCGGTTTCCACCGACGATGCGAAAGCGCGGTTTGGGGAATTGGACATCAAGCTTCCCTATCTGCGGTTTGCAAAAAGGCCGATCTAAAGCGTTTCGGGTTTATGTTGCATCAGCAATTCAAGCCAAAAGTACTTGAAGTCTGATACTGATGATTTCAACGAAAACCCGAAACGATCTAACAGCGCGTAAAGGCGTAAACATTCCTTGCCTGTGCCACGCAGCGCAGGCCGGTTTTTTCCACAGCGGCAATCAGGGCTTCCATGTCTGCCTTGCCGCCGTGATAAAGCTTGGGGTGGGTTTCAAGCACAAAGACCGCAACACGTGCCAGAAGTGCAGTTTCATGCAGAACAAGGGGCATTTCTGCGCCCTCAATATCGCAGATCAACGCGAAGGGGCCATCGGGTAAACCCGCGGCCAGTTTGGCAAGCGTCGTCGTTGGCACCGACATCGTGCCGCCTGCCGATACCCGACCACTATGCGCCATCCGCCCCGTCGAGAAACTGACCGAAGGCGCGCCTGAATAGTCCACTGCCGCCACGACGATTTGCGTCGCACCGTCTGCTGCCCCAATCATCGCATTTGGGCGACAAAATTCGGCCAGTTCGGCATTGGCTTCGACAACGATGTGCGGCGCATTCGGTCCGATCTGCCGCCGGATCAGCGCCGAGATAATGCCAAGACAGCCGCCCAGTTCAATGACCGGCATCGACTTTGGCAAATGCGCGATAATCATCGCGGCTTCCGACCCTTCATAAGGCCGGCCGCGCGCCAGATCGTAACGTATTTTCAGGTCAGCGGCAGGCGGAACCGATACCTCTATTCCATGTGGAGCGAAGGTAAGCTGTTCGTTTCCAAGCCAGCGTTGAACTGCCAGATAGAGGCGTCTTTTGTAATTCTGAATCATCTTTTGCCTCGTCCTGCACCGCCGTCGCCCCACGTGCTTAGCACGCCTTTGACCGCGCCCCAATGCTTTGCCCGTCGCCGCGCCGAGGTTAGCATATCGGGGGCAAGCAGGCCCAGAAGGGCTGCGATCAGGGCCGTGGCGAATGGCCAGCCGCGATGATGTTTGCACGCGGTATAGACCCGGCTGCGGGCCTTGTGATATTCTTTGAATGCTACGGTTTGCAACGACGGCGGCGATGATTTTCCCGCCAGATGTTCAACAAACGCATCCCGGATAAACATGATCGGACCGCAGGTTGCACGCAGGCGGCGGGACAGGTCATCATCTTCGTGGTACAAAAAGATCTGGGGATCAAAGCCACCGACAGCCTCAAAATCTGCGCGCCGCACGAATAACGCAGACCCCACCAATACCGTCACCTCGCGGTCGGCATCTGGCCAGCCCTTGGGCATATATTCCGAAACAGGCATCAAACGGGATCGGCGGTGAAACAGCGGTTTACCATCATCCCTTGCGATGCGCGGGTTCATCGCAGAGGCCAGCGGATAGCGCCTTGCCGCCGCGATAAGCTGGTCAAGCGTGTCTGGCTTTAGGGTGGCATCCGGGTTCAGGAATAGCAGAAACTCTGTCTGCGCACCCGCCGCACCTTGATTGCAGGCCACGCCGAAGCCTTTATTTTCGCTGTTATAAATTAGTTTCGCCCCATACGCATCACACAGATCTTGCAACGCCGAAACATCTGCCGACGCATTGTCGACCACCACCACAGGCGTGCCCTTGGGCAAAGACGCCAGCATCACCGGCAGCACCGACATGCTGTTATAGCTGACCGACACCACAGTCACTTGCGCATACGGAAAAGTTGTCATGCTGAACCTAACAGCCACATGAAAGCGGGCAGGGCCATAGAAACCCTGCCCGCCCAAATTGCATCAGAATAGATCAGGCTTATGCCTCTGCGCTTTCCGCAATCTCCAGACCGGTTTCCTGATCGACCATCTTCATGCCCAACCGCACCTTGCCGCGATCGTCAAAGCCCAGCAGTTTAACCTTCACTTCCTGGCCCTCTTTCAGGATCTCATTCGGGTGGTTCAGACGCTTATTCGCGATCTGAGACACGTGAACCAAACCGTCCCGCTTGCCGAAAAAGTTCACGAAGGCGCCGAAATCGACCAGTTTTACCACTTTACCGGTGTAAACTTGGCCTTCTTCCGGCTCTGCCACGATCGACCAGATCATGTCATAGGCCTTTTTGATCGACGCCGCATCGGACGAGGCAATTTTGATAATGCCGTCGTCGTTGATGTCAACTTTCGCACCCGACAACTCCACGATCTCACGGATCACCTTGCCGCCCGATCCGATCACTTCGCGGATTTTATCGGTTGGGATCTGCAGGGTTTCGATCTTGGGCGCGTATTCGCTAAAGCCTTGTGGGGCACTCAGCGATTTGTTCATCTCACCCAAAATGTGCAACCGGCCATCGCGGGCTTGGGCCAAGGCCTGCGCCATGATCTCGGGCGTGATGCCTGCGATCTTGATGTCCATCTGCATCGTGGTGATGCCGTTCGCAGTGCCCGCCACCTTAAAATCCATATCGCCCAGGTGATCTTCATCGCCCAGAATATCGGTCAACACGGCATAACGGCCATCGTCTTCCAAAATCAGGCCCATCGCCACCCCGGCCACTGGTGATTTCAGCGGCACACCCGCATCCATCATCGACAAGCTGCCACCACAAACCGACGCCATTGACGACGATCCGTTAGATTCAGTGATTTCCGACACCAGACGCACGGTGTAGGGGAAGTCAGTTGCCGCAGGCAAAACCGCCTGCAACGCGCGCCATGCCAGTTTGCCATGGCCGATTTCGCGACGGCCCGGTGACCCTACACGACCAACTTCGCCAACCGAATAGGGCGGGAAGTTATAGTGCAAAAGGAAGTTCGACCGCGAATTGCCGTGCAGCGCGTCGATGATCTGCTCATCCTCGCCAGTGCCCAACGTGGTTACGACCAAGCCCTGCGTCTCACCGCGGGTGAACAAGGCCGAGCCATGAGTGCGCGGCAAAAGACCGGTTTCGCAGACAATCGGGCGTACGGTTTTGTTGTCACGCCCGTCAATGCGCGCGCCACCGTTGATGATATCACCGCGCAGAATCGACGATTCCAGCTTTTTGATCGCCGAACCAAGGTTAATATCGGCCAGATCATCGGCACTCATCGCACCTTTGATTACCGACACGGCGTTCGAGATTGCCGCAGTCCGCTCTTGCTTGTCACGAATGGCAAACGCCGCGCGCATCTGCACTTCGCCAGCGGTTTTGACCGAGGCATAAAGCGCCGAATAATCTGGGGCCGAGAAGTTAAACGGCTCTTTCGCGCAATCCTCAGCAAAGTCGATGATCAGATCAATCACCGGCTGCATCGCTGCATGGCCGAATTTCACTGCACCCAGCATTTCGTCTTCGGTCAGCTCATACGCCTCAGACTCTACCATCATCACGGCGTCTTTGGTGCCAGCGATAACCAGATCAAGCCGCTGATCAGGATTGTTGCGCAGCTGGTGCATGTCGTCAACCGACGGGTTCAGCACGTAATTCCCACCCGTGAAACCAACGCGCGCGGCCCCGATTGGGCCCATGAACGGCACACCGGAAATCGTCAGCGCTGCGGACACCGCGATCATCGCGACGATATCAGGATCATTGGTAAGATCGTGCGACAGCACGGTTGCCATCACCAGAACTTCGTTCTTGAAACCCTCAACGAACAGCGGGCGGCACGGACGGTCGATCAACCGCGAGGTCAGCGTTTCTTTCTCCGAAGGCCGCGCTTCGCGTTTGAAAAAGCCGCCGGGAATCTTGCCAGCCGCATAGTATTTTTCCTGATAATGCACGGTCAGCGGAAAGAAATCCTGCCCCGGTTTGGCCGCACGTGCATAGGTGACATTGGCCATCACGGAAGTGTCGCCCAAAGTGGCAATCACCGAACCGTCGGCCTGACGGGCAATCTTGCCCGATTCCAGCGTCAGCGTTTCTTCGCCCCACTGGATTGATTTTTTAGTTACGTTGAACATTGATCGTTCCCTATATGGAAGCACCCACAGGCCCCTTGCCCGTGTCTTCCGTTTGCATAGCGGCCCCATTGCCGCCGCCCCCTATCCTTTGCATGTGGCCGGGGGCAGGCCCCACATCGCAGATTGCGCGTTTACAGGAATAGTGGGGGGATGGGAAGGGGGATGGTCTTTGGCCCTATTCGGCGGCGGGCAGCATGCGGGTGCCCTCGACCTCTGCATAATAGGACCGGGGCAGCCATTGCGTTATGCTGCGCATCAGCAAGGCGTCGCCGGTGACGAACATGCGCCCGGCCTCGATTTCGCGGGGTATTGTCGAGCGCCCTGAACAGGCGGCATGCAGCGAAACCTTCGTCGTTTCCATGAAAAGGTCGATGTCGAGATCGGGCATGCTGACGCAGACATCACAGGGCACGCCGGGCTCGGCCAGAAAGAACCATGTCTTGTAGGGTCCAGGTTCGTCGGAAAAATGAAAGCGGATCACGACGCGGCGTTGGGGAAGGCAGTCCGTCACGAGGTTCTTGCCCAGATATCCCATCAACAGTGACAGGTTGGTGTCCGCCAGCGCCACCTCGGCCTCGATGTTGCGTTGGGCCCAGATGGACAGCGCATCCATCGCGGGTTCCAGATCAAGCGCCTTTTGGGTGCGGACATAGTCCACCGTCCCCCGAGCGCGGTCTTCGACCCGTTCGATCAGACCCATGCGCTCCATCTCGGTCAGGCGCTTGGACAGGACGCCGGGCGAGATGTTGCCTACGGCGCGGCGCAGATCGCTGAATCGGCTATAGCCCGACCACATCTGGTTGAGGATCAGCAGGGTCCAGCGCGGCTCGATCACGTCGCAAGCTTTGGACAAGGCGCAGATGCTTCCATAGGGCTTGTTTGGCATAACGGGACCCTCCCGGAGGCAAGTGTAAAGGATTGGGGGCGCTGCACCTAGTTCGAAAATCGTAGCGATCCCCTTCGGTTCCAGAACTGGCCGGATCGGGGGGCAGACGGCAGGATGGCGGGGCAGAAACCACATTCCCAGGAGCAAACATCATGGACCACACACGTTCTGCCAATCGCACTGCCCCCGTTCTGGTCGACGCGTCGCTCTCGTTCATTCGGGCGCTCGACTTTTTTGGCGAGGCGCTGCGCCGCCGCCAGATCCGCCGCATCTATGGCTGCATGTCGGTGGCCCAGTTGCGCGACATCGGTCTGACACTATGCGACCTTGAAGCTGCACTGTCGCTGCCGCTGGAAAATAGTGCCAGTGATGCCTTGGCCAAGGCGGCGGCAGGCGAAGCGGCCAAGTGGTGAAACGCCCGCAGCTTTCGCCACGGGCGCAAACGCAAATCGGCAAACCGCCTAGCGGCGCAGGCCGAGGCGGGCGATCAGCGACGCGTAACGGGCTTCGTCTTTGCCCTTCAGATAGTCCAGCAGCTTCCGGCGCAGGGCGACCATCATCAACAAACCACGGCGGGAATGGTTATCCTTTTTGTGGCCTTTGAAATGTTCGGTCAGCGTGGCAATCCGCGAGGACAGAATCGCAACCTGAACTTCTGGCGAACCAGTGTCGTTCTCTTTGGTGGCGTATTCTTTGATAAGGCGGGCTTTTTCTTCGACAGTAATCGACATCGAAATCTCCTGTTAAGAGGGTGATGGCACGGGCCGGGATGTCGTCCAGCAAGGCCGTTGGCACCGCCTAAGACCAGCGGATGCGCGCGTATAGGAGAGATTGGCGCAAAAGAAAAGCGCAAATGCGGGCGCTGCGGGTTGGCGCGCGCAGCAATGATCCGTTTACCACCAAACCAAAAAGCCAAAGCCGCTGCTAGAGGAAACGGAAATTCTATGCTATCATAAATACTGAAATCTGCATCTATTCCAATGGCTTGCAGGGAAACATGGTTAACGGCGCGGCATTAAGTGTGGCGCTTGTTTGGGGGGGTAGCTGTGCTTGGACTGTTGGGTTTATTAGGGGCGTTGTTTGCCGGCGTCGTTGCCGACAGTATAATGCGTATCGGCACCGACACAGATGAAACAGACGATTTGCCAGATGAGGCGTCACCTGACGATGAACCCGTTGAAACGCAAAGCATCTTTTCAATGTTCGGCCCGGTTGAAGGCGGCGCGGTTTCTTCCGATGCCGCCACTGCCGAGGCGTCTGATACAGCCGACGACGGCATGCCAATGTCCGATGATCTGCCAGATGCCCCCGATACGGATATGACGCTGTGGGGCAGCGCGGGGGCCAATAATCTGAACGGAAATGGCGGCAATGACAGCATTTCCGGCGTGGCAGGGGATGATTTTCTGGGAGGTCGTGGCGGTGATGATCTGTTGGACGGTGGCGAAGGCGAGGACTATCTTTATGGCGGTGCGGGCGCAGATACTTTGCTGGGTGGCGCAGGTGCAGATGTATTGCACGCCGAAGCGGGCAACGACGCGCTGAATGGAGGCGACGGCGCCGACGCGCTTTATGGCCACGAAGGCGATGACGCCCTGATTGGCGGGGACGGGAGCGACAGTCTGCTTGGCGGCAATGGGTTTGACAGTCTGATAGGCGGCAGCGGGGATGACGCCTTGGATGGCGGTTATGGCCGCGATCTTTTGGCAGGCGGCAACGGTTCTGATGTGCTGGATGGTGGCGAAGGCAGTGATACTTTATGGGGCCAGTGGCCTGATGAGGCTGATGCCGAAACCGATTTCCTGAACGGCGGTGGCGGGGATGATCTGTTGATGTTGGGCGAGGGCGATTATGGCAATGGCGGCGGCGGTGCAGATGTGTTTGGCCTGCTGGACATCGGCCCTGATGACCCGCCGATGCAGATCACCGATTTCAACCCCGCCGAAGATGCTTTGGTCGTGCTTTACGATGCGGCCCAACATCCCGACCCACAGATCAGCCTTGTCACGGATCACGACAGCGGGGCGATACGCCTTTTGCTTGATGGGGTGACGCTGGCCAATTTCACCAACGCCTCGGGGGTTGATCTTGGCGCAATCACCCTGCGCGCGGCTTAAAGCGTTTCGGATTGTCGTTGAAATCCCAAGCATCAGAATTCAAACACTTTTAGTTTGAATTCTGATCCAACTTAAACCTGAAACGCTCTCGCGTAATTGATCACAGGCACGCATCTATCCACTGCATTGGCTGCACCGCATAGCCAATGTACAAGGGATGTCTGGGTTGCCCTGCTTGGGTTAACCCCAAATGGAACAACGGCTTACCCATTGAACGCAATAATGCACCGACCTGCGCGCCCCGCCCAATATGCGCGCCGTGACCGCCCCATCCGCAGATGATCTGATCGGCCCAAATGACCGCCTCTGCAATCGCCTGATCATTCTGCGGCCCAACCGGATCGACCTGCCCGCGCATCCGCATTGGATCAGTTGCGCGGTAAGCGAAGATATTGGTAACGGCAAACGCTCCAAAGCCCAGCGCGCGCGCGCGACGCTCGCATCGCTCAACAGTTGGATCATTTTGAACTTCTGTGGCTGTCGACGGATTCAGCATGACAAACAAGGCTTTACGTCCGGTAGTTTGCCATTGACGGGTCAACGAATAGCGATACATCTGACAGTCAGAATACACCGCCTCGCTAGCTGTATCGCTTTTCCTATGGTGCCGCTTGATCATAAGACCCCAAATATATCCGGAATTCATACCGCGTCAGCCCGAAATAGCGGGCCTGGGCTGCCCCGCGGGACGGGGCCCGTTTTCAGTCAGTTAAACACCCGGCTGGGGTGCAGCTCACCCGATTTATAAATCCCAACAGCCACGGCGCGCCCAAGGTAACTGGCCCAGGCCTCTTCACCATAACCAACGCTCGACGACAAAACCATGCCCGGATTGCCATTGCGCAAACGGGCTGCGCCTTCGGGGGTGCAGGGCAATTCCGGCAAGTCGACCAACCCCAGCTCCAATGGTTTTAACCAGGCGTCCAGCTCGGGCGTTTTGGCCAGACGGTCAATCTCGGCCAGACTGATCCCTTCTGCGGCGGTAAAAGGCCCCGACCATTCACGGCGCAGCCATTGCACATGCGCCAGACAGCCCAGCGCGCGCCCTAGATCGCGCGCGATTGACCGCACATAGCCGCCCTTGCCGCAGACCATTTCCAATTCGATATGATCGGCGTCGGCGCGCGCCAAAAACGTCAGCCGTTCAACCCAAAGATCGCGAGCGGCCAAATCCATTGCTTCCCCGATCCGGGCCAGATCATACGCCCGTTCACCATCCACTTTCACTGCGGAAAACTGTGGCGGCACTTGCTGGATATCGCCGCGAAAGGCCGCCAAAGCAGACTCAATCTGCGCATCGCTTGGCCGGGTTTCGGCCACCTGTGTTACCGTGCCGTCGGCATCATCCGTCGTTGTTTCGGCCCCAAACGTCACAACAAAACGGTAACATTTCAGCGCATCGGTCACAAAAGGCACCGTCTTGGTCGCCTCACCCAGCGCAATTGCCAAAACGCCCGTGGCGGCCGGATCAAGCGTGCCGGCATGGCCCGCCTTTTGCGCATCCATTGCCCATTTCACTTTATTGACAACCGTGGTCGAGGTGATGCCCGCCGGTTTATCCACCACCAGCCAGCCCGAAATCGCCCTGCCCTTTTTCGTGCGCGCCATTGGTGCCCCCGCCTTGCAAAAACCGTCAGCTAGACCGCCCCAACAGCGCCGTCAACCACGCGGCACCACAACGCCCACAATCGGCCCCATCGGAAAGCCGCCATCATGGCGATCAAGCTGCGGGGCGTATAACCGCGAGATCGAGCCATCAAAATACAAGGCATTCTTTATACCCAACTGATCACGAAACAGCCGGGCAAAGGCATAGAAATTCACCGCGGTGTTTGAGATGACAAAGATCGCCCGCAAACCATCGTCAGACACGCCGACGCCGTTGCGAATGTTCAACGATTCTGAATCTGGCAGGAATTTTGGATGCAGCGCGCCATCAATTACCAACATCGGGCCAGATTGGCTGGCAAAACGGCAGGCGGGCTTGGTCGACTTGTACCTTAGACTTTCGACTACCAAAAACCGCGAGCCTACGCAGAAAACCCCATTTGGCAGTAAGCCGAAATTGCCCGGCCCATCGCTGGTGATCAGCGGCGCTTGTTGCATATTGTTTTCGACATAAAGCCCCACCGGGGCAAGATCGCGATGAAACATCCCCGCATTCATCGCAAATCCCAAAGCCAACCCTTGGGGCTCCAGTGCGGCGTCTATCGCTGAAAAACTGCCATAAGGGCCGCTGGGGCCCAAGTTGAACAGCCGCAAATCTTCGTTCAGGACGACTTCACATGTGGTATAAGATACCGATTCAAACAAAACATCCGCGCAATTCGCTGCCTGCAAGGGATTGCCAGTCAACAGAAAAAGCCAGATCAAAGCCGCGCGCATGGCTTAATCCTTCGCAGGATCGTCTGCGTCTGGCACATCCGGGGCAGCAATGTCGCGCTGCACCACCGGGTTGGAAAACAGCCGCCGGGTTTCATCCAACCGGTCAAAGGTTTCATCGGCCCGAAACCGCAGATCGGGCGAATGTTTCAGCGTCATCTCGGCCGAAACCCTATGGCGCAATTCCCATTTGTTGCGCGACAGTGCGGCAATAGCCTCTTCCACCGTGGCCCCGCCCATCAGCGGCATCACATAGACCGTTGCGATTTTCAGATCTGCCGAAACCGAAACCTCGCCCACCGTGATATACATCCGGTTCAGTTCCACATCGTGGATTTCCCCCCGGCTAAGCAGATCAGACAGGGTGCGGCGGATCAATTCGCCGACGCGAAGTTGCCGTTGCGATGGGCCAGTGGCCGATGTGCGTTTGTTTGCCATTCCGCCCGTTTAAGCGGATTCGGCGGCCCCCGCAACGGCGGGCTTTCACCGAACACAGATTGGCGCTATTGGGCGTGAAACAGGAGATTGACGATGGAACTTCCGGGCTTTGTGATCACCGGGGCATCAGGCCGGATGGGCCAGATGCTTGTGCATGCGATTGCCTCCGGTCAGTCTGCAAAACTGGTGGGCTGTGTTGAACGCAGCGGTCATGCGTGGGTCGGGCAGGATATCGGCGTGGCGATGGGCGGTGCGCCTTTGGGCGTGATCGTCACAGATGATCCGCTAGAGGCGTTTGCCCGCGCGGCAGCCGTGATTGATTTTACATCGCCCGGCGCAAGCGTCGAATTTGCGGCGCTTGCCGCCCAAGCGCGCGCTGTGCATGTGATTGGCACAACCGGATTGGAACCCGCGCACCACGCCGCCCTTGACGCCGCTGCGCGCCATGCCGTGATCATTCAGGCCGGGAATATGTCGCTGGGCGTGAACCTTTTGGTGCGGCTGACGCAAAAAGTGGCCCAAGCGCTGGATGCAGATTGGGATATCGAAGTGGTCGAGGCGCATCATCGCAAAAAGGTGGATGCTCCGTCTGGCACGGCTTTGATGCTGGGCCAAGCTGCGGCTGCGGGGCGCGGCGTTTCGTTCGATGATGCCATGGTTTCAGGCAGGCATGGCATGACGGGTGCGCGTGACCATGGCAGCATCGGCTTTTCCGCCATTCGCGGTGGTGATATTGTCGGTGATCATGACGTGATCTTTGCCACCGATGGCGAACGTATTGTGCTGCGTCATGTGGCCACAGACCGCGCGATTTTTGCTCGTGGCGCGCTGAAAGCCGCCCTTTGGGGTCAAAATCAAAAGCCGGGCCGCTATGATATGATGGATGTTTTGGGGCTTTAGCAGTATGTTTGGTCGAATTGAAATTGTGTCTGCAAGCAGTTTTTGACGCGTAAAGTGAACCAAGCCTTCAAAATCTGCGTATCATCTTTGAATACACCGCCTGGGGATAGATATGTTTCGTTTGGTGATTGCCCTTGCCGCCCTGTCGGCCCTGCCCGCCCATGCCAATGACTTTGCCAAAGTCACGGATAAATCCGAATTTCTAAAGTTGGTGGATGGCCGCGATTTGCGGATTGGCCTTTACAATCTTACGCTTCAACTGGGCAAAGATGGCACAATTCAAGGCAGCGCTTTGGGCTGGGACATCACCGGATCCTGGGATTGGAAAGACGGGTATTTCTGCCGCGAAATGGATTGGAGCGGCATGGCAATCGACTATAATTGCCAATTGGTCGAAGCACGCGGCGCGGAAAAACTGCGCTTTACCGTCGATAAGGGCACAGGAAATTCCGAATCGTTTGATATCCGGTAAGCCAACCTTTCAAAAGTCGATCGCCAGACCTTTTTTCTCCCAATCACCATAGCGCACGGGTTCCGGCCCGTTGCGCCCGCCCAATTCAACAGGCAGATCGGCCTTGGCCAATTTGCGGCGGGCATCCGCCTCGGCCAAAGCGCGTTGTGCGGCAGGGGGCAGGTCTGGTTGATCAGGTAACATGGGCTTTCCTTGCGGTGCGACTGTGCTTGATATACGCGCAGACGAACAAACGGCAAGGGTTGGGGCGCATGGCTGAAGGTTTGGTGGCACGGGGTGCGGCGGTGTCGCTGTTGACGGCAATCTTGGAAGACGGGCAACCGCTGAACCAGGTGCTGGACGCGCAGGGGCCCCTGGCTCTGCTGGCCCCGGCGGATCGTGCCCGTGCGCAACGTCTGGCCGTGCAGGTTTTGCGGCAGCTGGAACGGGTTGACGCCCTGCTGTCGCCCGCCTTGCGCAAAGTGCCGCCAATGGCGGTGATGAACATACTGCGGTTGGCAGTGGCTGAACTGGCAGGCGGCGCTGCAGCGCATGGCGTGGTCAATTCAGCGGTAGAACTGGCGCGGCGTGGCAACCGGACGCAGCATATGACGGGGCTGGTGAACGCCGTGTTGCGCGCTGTTCCCGAGGGGGCGGCCCTGCCCGGCGCAGCCCAACGCCTGCCCCGCTGGTTACGGCAGCCCTTGGTGCATGCGCATGGCCGGGATGTGGTGAACGCCATTGAAGCCGTGCATGCAACGCCACCGCCGCTTGATTTGACGCTAAACGCAGGTGACGCCCCCGACGGCATAGCCCTGCCGACTGGCAGTCTGCGATTGGCCGATCCGGGGCAGGTTTCGGCTTTGCCGGGCTATGCCAAAGGCGGCTGGTGGGTGCAAGATGCCGCCGCTGCAATGGCGGTGCCGTTGTTGGGCGCAAAACCCGGCGAACGGGTGCTGGACCTGTGTGCAGCCCCCGGCGGCAAGACGCTGCAACTGGCGGCTTTGGGTGCAGATGTAACGGCACTTGATATTTCGGGTCCGCGTATCGCGCGGGTGGCAGAAAATCTGGCCCGCACCGGGTTGAAGGCGAAACTGGTCACGGCGGATGCCTTGGCATGGCACCCAGACGCGCTTTTCGATGCTATATTGCTGGATGCCCCATGTTCCGCGACAGGCACCATCCGCCGCCATCCTGATCTGCCTTTCATCAAAGACGGATCAGAACTGCCTGCATTGATCGCCTTGCAAGCGCAGTTGTTCGACCGCGCCTTGGGGTTTTTGAAACCCGGCGGACGCATGGTGTTTTGCACCTGTTCGCTGTTGCCTGACGAGGGCGAAGCGCAGCTGGACGCTGCAATACTACGCCATCCCGGCCTGCGGGTTTTGCCGCCCATATCTGCAGGCATTGATCCTGCATGGATCACCCCCCAAGGTGGTTTGCGCCTGCGGCCCGATTATTGGGCCGATATTGGTGGGATGGACGGGTTCTTTATGGTCTGCGTCACCAAAGCCTGACGGCTATTTCTTGGGCGCAAACATCCTGTAATAGACCCAGTCCGGCAAGAACTGCGATCCGCGAAACAGCCACGAAAACACCCGTGGAAAGCTGGATTTGAAGGCGTTTGACCGCATCAAGGCCATCATTGCCGCCGCCGCCTGTGCAGGTTCCATCAGGAATGGCATCGAAAAGTCGTTCTTTTCGGTTAGCCGGGTCTTGATAAACCCCGGATTGCCCAGCTGCACTTTTATCCCGGTGCCGCGCAGATCGGCATAAAGACATTCCGCCAGCGTCATCACGCCCGCTTTGGACGCCGCATATCCCACCGCCCCCGGCAATCCGCGAAATCCCGAAAGTGACCCCGTGATCACCACATGCCCAGCCCCCCGCGCCACCATGCCCGGCACCACCTCGCCCAGCACCCGCGCGCAACCGGTGAAATTCACATCGCACATTGCCGTCACTGCACGTGCGTCCCACTCTTGCGCCTTGGTCGGCCAATAGACGCCTGCCAGAAACACGATACCGTCGATTTCACCAATATGCGCCGCCGCGCGTGAAACCGACGCCTGATCAGCCACATCCATCGGCACCGTTTGAACTGGACCAGACACGGTTGCCGCCGCGGCAGCCAATCCATCAGCAGATCGTGCCGACAAAATCACCGATGCCCCCGCCGCCGACAATTGCTGCGCCAAGGCCAGCCCCAAGCCTTCGCTTGCGCCGACCAGCCAGTATCGTTTGCCTTTGAAATTCATACCTTGCCCCGTTACGCAGCCAAAAGCGGCATGGGACGCATTGTTGCTACCAACTCTGCCACCGTAAAGCCGAACTTGGTAAACTGGCTGCGATTCATGATGGTTCCATTTTCTGCCAGATACATCCAGTCGTTGACCTTCAGAACGTGCCCTCCGGCAGACGCAGGCAGCCGGATATTATACAGCATCTGCGCCGTTGGGCCTTGAACAAAGCCCTGCCCGTCGCCCACCAGATCATCTGCCTCGGCTTTCATTTTGCCGTCGTTGCCATAGGTCAGCCGCCATTGCCGAACCTGTACGTCGCCGTTGCTGTAGGTGAAAGTCTCATCCAAAACGCCACGATTGCCGTCCCAAACGCCAACCATTTGCGCGACGAACCGGGACGACACCCGCCCCAGCGGCCCATAAATCACGCCTTCGCACAGGATCGGGCCGTTCAGATGGGTGCGCGGATCAAAGCTGGGGCCGAGGCCGCTAAAGTCTGCCGGTTTTTGAGTATGAAACCCGGTCAGCCGCATTTTTGCAATCAACAGCGCCACACCAATTGCAACAACCAGAAGGGCAGAAAGAAGTGGCGACATGGTTACGCTTTCTCAAAAGGGATGAAGGTTAACAACAGCAAAGCCATCGCTTTCAGGGCACAAGGCACGGCGGCATAAAGCAGCGACAAAACACTCAAAACCGCAGGTGAGTTGGCACCACCCGAGGTAAATCCCGCCCACTGCAACGTTGGCAATAGCGTCGCGGCGGCAATCGCCAAAGACAGTTTTGACACGAAAGACCACAGGCCAAACCCCGCACCTTCATTGCCAAGGTGCGCCAGTCGGCGGGCAAAGATCGCGGGCAACAGCACCATGTCGGCACCCAGTGCCGCGCCAGACGCCGCCGATATCAGCCCAAACGCCAGCCATTGGCCGGTGCCCAGCCCGTAAGCCCACAGAAAGCTGACAATCGCCAAGGCCATTCCGGCCATCAGAACTTGCTTTTCACCGTAAAGCTGCCCGGCTTTGCTCCACAATGGGGCGGTGATAGCGGCGCTGACGAAGAACACCAGCAGATACGCCCCGGCGGCATCGGGCAGGCCAAGGCGGCTTTCGACATAGAACAAAAACAGGGTCGAGGTGACAGCGACCGGGGCTGCGTTAATCAGCGCCAACAGCAGCAAACGCCGCGCGGTTGGGTCGGCAAGTGCCGGGCGAAACACCGCTAAAACTGAATCCGACGGTTTTTGCGCAATGTCATACCCCCCGCGCCAAGCCCGGTGCATCGCAATCGCTGCAACCGCTGCCAGCACCGCAAAGCCCAAAGCAAACCCTGAAAACGGCGCGTCCACAGCACCGGCCAATGCCACCGGGGCCACCGCGGCCAACGACACACCGATCAAAGATCCGGTTTCGCGCCACCCGGCCAACCGAAGGTGTCCGCGATCGCCCAGTTGGCCCGCTTGTTCAACCCCTTGGGCGTAAAACACAATTGTCAGAAACGAGAACGCTGAAAACAACCCGGTCAGTGTGATGGCAAACCACACCAATGGTGCGATCGGCGGCACAACCGCAAACAGGCCCACCATTGATGCCACCAGCACCACCACTGCCCAAGTCACCAATACGCCACGCTTTGCCCGCGTGACTTCGGCCAACCAGCCAAAAAACGGGTCTTGCACGACATCAACCAACCGCAGCAGCGCCAGAACGCCGCCCAAAGTGGCAAGGCTCACGCCGTAACTGTCGACATAAAATTTTGGTGCATGAATATAAATCGGCAATCCCGCAGCCGCGATCATCGCGGCGAACAAAGACCAGGGCCACAGCGCAGGGGCCTTTGCGACAGCGGCCATCAACGCGATACCTCATCAACCGGGGGCGCGGGGGGCGCGCGATAGCCTGCGCCCTTGAAATACAGCTTTAACGCCTGCCAATGGATCAGCGCCAACACCCGGCGCGACCCGAACGGGCGGCGCAGACACGCCCAAAGGATGGCCCGATTGGTCAGCGGCACCCGCCGCCCCGTCAGTGTTGCGATCAACCCGCCCGCCCCGGCCGTATAGTCGATCCAGACACTAATCCGATCAGGACGAATATCGAAGCGAAACTGATAGCCACCTTCAACGGGTTGAAAGGGCGACACGTGAAAGATTTTCTGCGCGGTCAAGGTATCTTCGCGGCTGATCGCCGCCCGATCGGCGCGGTGGCACAGATAGGAATGGCGCTCTCCAAAGGTGTTTGACACCTCGGCAATCACCACGCACAAGGCATCCTGCGCGTCGTAGCACAGCCAGAATGACACCGGGTTGAACACATGCCCCAATACGCGCGGCTGCGCTAGTAATTCCACCCGATCGCGCCCCGGTAAATCATGCACGCCCAACACGTGCCGCACCCATTCGATACCGCGGCCCGCTTTTGGCGCACCACCGTGATCACTGTCATGTAACGATGTCAGATTGCCCCGGTTGCGCGAAAACAACGCAGGGCCAACGGCGGTTTCGGGGTTCAGCACCACATAATCAACGCCATAAGTGAACCGGTTTTCAACCGCCCCCTTACGGCCGTGAAACGTCACCCCGCGAATATGATCGACCCCGCTCATGCCGCCTTCGCAATCCGGTGGCGCGCACGCAACGCGTCAACGACATCAACAGCACTGCCAAAGCCGTCTTCATGAAAGCCGTTTTTCATCCAGGCCCCACAAAACCACGTGTTGTGCGCGCCGTTCATCGCCCGCACCTGGCCCTGTGCGGCAACAGCGCCCAGATCATAGACCGGATGGCGGAACGTCACCTGATCATAAATCAACTCTTCCCGGATCGGAGTGTTCGAATTCAGCGTTACAAACAGCGGGTCATCCTTGGGGATGGGTTGCAGCGAATTCATCCAATAGGTCAGATCAATCTTCTCAGCCTGCGCGCCGCAGGGTTCGGTATAAACCCACGACGCCCAGCATTTGCGGGATTTTGGCATAACGCGGGCGTCAGCATGCAGAACGGCTGAATTGGCCTGATAACGCACCGCGCCTAATGCGCCGCGTTCCTCTGGGCTGGCATCAGACAACAGCGCCAAAGCATCGTCGGAATGGGTGGCCATGATCAATTCGTCAAACTGCTCCCATTCGCCTGCCACGGCCCGCACATAAACATATCCACCATCCCGCTTTATCCCGGCAATCGGCGTGGCCAGCCGCAGATCAACCGCTTGCCGGGCAAGTTCGGCCTGCAAACGACGGACATATTCGATTGATCCGCCGCGCACTGTGAACCACTGGTGTTGGCCTGACAGACTCATCAGCGCGTGGTTCTTGAAAAACCGGATCAGGGATTGCGCAGGGAACTCCAAGATGCCCGCGCTGGGTGTTGACCAAATCGCCGCCGACAAAGGCAGGATGTAGTAATCGCGAAACCACGGACCGGTGCCCAGTTTGTCAAGTAGTCCCCCAATTGTCAGGCCCGGATCAGTGGCAGCGCTTTGCGCGTGTTTGTTGAAATACAAAATATCGCGGCACATGCGCAAGAACGATGGGTTCACGATGTTGCTGCGCTGCGCGAACAAAGCATCTATAGACGCCAGGGCATATTCCAGCCAACCGCCGCGAATTGATGCGCCAAAGCTCATGTTACTGCTCGCCACCGGCACCTCCAGCTTTTCGAACAGGGCCACCAGATGCGGGTAGTTCACCCGGTTATAAACGATGAATCCGGTATCCACCGGCTGATCGCCATGCTTGCCGGCCAGAACCGTGCGGGCATGGCCGCCAAGCCGCGCCTCGGCTTCAAACAACACAACCCGATGATCAGGTGCCAAAAGATGCGCCGCCGCCATCCCCGAAATGCCGCCCCCTACCACGGCCACACGCCGGGTAGAACCGCTGTAATCATTCAAAAGCATCAAGTTGTCCTTATTGCGCTGGCCTAACAGTTACGCGCGGCGGACCAGATCAGATCAATTTGCACGGGGTTTGACAAAGTTCCAGCCATACCCGGCAAGGAAGAAATAGCGCGACTGCGATGTGATCCAATCGGCCAGACCCGGCGTAACTCTTTTATGAACCTTGACGCGCCCCTTCTTGACCCGTCCTATACCGCCGAACGGGGCGGGGTTTGTGTTCATCCGGCCGCGACGGGTTTGGTCAATGAAGGACGGGCACGGGTGTCGTCGGACAAAGTAGAAGTTGACTGGGCAGGGCTGTTGATTGCCGTGCGCGATTGTCAGGACAAATTGGCATTTGCACAAATTTTCCGCCACTTCGCCCCGCGCGTCAAAGCTTTCTTGATGAAGTCGGGCACCGACGCGGCGCTGGCCGAAGAATGTGCCCAGGATGTCATGGCAACCTTGTGGCAAAAGGCGCATCTGTTCGATCCGTCGCGTGCGTCCGTTGCCACATGGGTGTTCACGATAGCGCGCAACCGCCGTATTGATGTGGCCCGCCGCGCGCGCCGCCCTGAACCCGAAATCCTTGACTGGGGTCCGGAAGGCGAACCTGATCAGGCCGATGTCTATGAGATTGCCCAAGAAACCAAACGGCTAAGCGCCGCTTTGGCCGGACTTCCCGAGAAACAAAAAGCGCTGATCCAGCGCGCCTTTTACGGTGATCTTTCGCACAGCGAGATCGCCGCCGAGACAGGTCTGCCATTGGGCACGATCAAGTCACGGATAAGATTGGCGCTGGACCGGTTGCGACAAACGATGAGCTAAGGCACCAGACCCATGATCAAGACGATACGGCACCACTTGACCGACCCTTTGTTGATTGCCTATGCGGCGGGCAATCTGCCCGAGGCATTTGGCCTTGCAATCGCCACCCATGTGTCGATGTGCGATGACTGCCGCGCGCGGCTTTGCGCGTTTGAAGCCGTCGGCGGTGCCGTTGTAGAAGATTGCGACATCGTCGCAATGTCAGATGGCAGCCTGGAGGCCGTGATGGCCCGCCCCAGCACGTCAGATCGCATTCGCCCCACAAACCCACGTGGCGATGTTCCAGCACCTTTGTCGGACTACGTAGGCCGCGATTTTTCCAGCGTGAAATGGCGGCCTTTGGGCATGGGTGTGCGGCAGGCCATTCTGAAAACCGGGCCCGGCGCATCTGCGCGGCTTTTGTATATTCCGGCGGGTCAGGCGATGCCCGATCACGGCCATCGCGGCATGGAGTTGACGCTGGTATTGCAAGGAGCGTTCAGCGACAGCGAGGATCGTTTTGGCCCCGGCGATATAGAAATCGCCACCGAAGATCTGGAACATACCCCGGTGGCCGAAGCAGGTGTGCCGTGTATTTGTCTGGCCGTCACCGACGCGCCGCTGCGGTTTATGGGATTGATCCCGCGGTTGCTGCAGCCCTTGTTCCGGATTTGATTGCGCTTGAATGTAGGGTGTGCCTTTACGGCGCACCATCGCCGAAAGATGCGCCGTAAAGGCACACCCTACACGAAAAGCTTGACAACAATCGCCTGACCATCAGCCGAAACCGCAATATCGGTTTCGGTGACAATCAAATCATACTGCGCCATCTGAACCGCATTGACCGTAACACGGCCCAGCGCGAAAACCGCCAACGTGCCACCCGCCGCAAAACTGGCGTTGCCTTGCACAACCTGCACCTGCGGCAAAGCCAGCCCCCGCGCCGTCATAACATTGAAATCATCCGATGGCGCGGTCACACCCGTGGCCCGCAAAGGCACATCCCCTGCAAACGTCACCGGTATAAAAGGCCGCGCAGGCAGCACCCCCATCGGCCCCACCAAATCAAAGCCGGGGCCGCTGATTACGGTCAGATTCCGCTCTATCCCCGGAAACATCGAAAAATCGCCGTCCTCAACCACGCTGGCCCGCGACAACCGCCAACTCATCGCACCGGCCACGTCCACCCGCAGCATTTCCACCGTAACCCCCCGGCCATTGGCCCAAGGCATGGGGCGATAATCGGCGGGCGTCAGGTGGCGGATCATTCGGCGGCTTGGGGCCCAAGGGCTGCTATCACCGGGCCGCTGGGTTCGTTCGACAGCTCTTCAAAATCGAAATTATCCAACCGCCGCGCGCGACGGCTGGCTTTGTCTGACGACACTTTTATCTCTTCGATATCCTTGGCGGCTTGGCCGAAATGCCGGTCCAGATTGCCCACCCGTTCCACCAACCGGTCAACATCCTTATACAATTCACCCAATTCGCGCCGGATGGCCCCCGCCTGTTCGCGCATCCGCGCGTCTTTCAACACCGCGCGCATGGTGTTCAGCGTCGCCATGCAAGTGGTGGGCGACACGATCCACACCCGCGCGGCAAATCCTTCGCGCACCACTTCGGGGTAATTGGAATGCAACTCGGCATAAACCGCCTCTGACGGCAAAAACATCAGCGCGCCATCGGCGGTTTCGCCTTCGATGATGTATTTCTCGGATATCGCCTTGATATGCGCGCGCACTGCCGTGCGCATCTGGCGTTGACCTTCGGCCACTTGGGCAGGGTTTTCGGCACGGCGCAGCGCCTCATAAGCCTCAAGCGGAAATTTCGCGTCGATCACAATCGGGCCGGGCGGGTTGGGCAGATGCACCAGACAATCGGCGCGTTTGCCGTTCGAAAGCGTGGCTTGCATCGTGTAGGCGTCGCTGGGCAGCGCCTTTTGCACGATATCATTCAGCTGAATTTCGCCAAACGCCCCGCGCGCCTGTTTGTTGGCCAGAATATCTTGCAAATTCAGCACATTGCCCGACAGCTTTTCGATATTGGCCTGCGCTTTGTCGATGGTTTCCAGCCGTTGCTGCAATTCGCCCAAACTGCGCGCGGTACGGGTTGATGTGCCGTGCAAAGACTCGCCCATTTGCCGTGATACTTCGGCCAGACGTTGCTCCATCAGTTGCAGCATCGCCGTTTGGCTGACGACCTGAGTTTCCGACACATGATGCAAACCGCCCGCCAGCCGTTCCTGCCCATCTGACAGCAATTGCACCCGCTGCCCCAGCCAGCCCATTTCACGCATCAACGGCGCGGCCATGGTGGCCGACCTGCCGGCCGCGCGCAAAATCAGGATCAACAGCACAGCCAGCACCACCGCAGCCCCGGCGATCAGCAACACTTCGGGCGCGTTCCATGCGTATGTCTGGCCAAACAGCGTGATCATTTGCGTCCAAACAGCCTTTCGATATCGGCCAGTTTCAGTTCCACATAGGTGGGGCGGCCATGGTTACACTGGCCCGAATGCGGCGTCGCTTCCATCTCGCGCAACAGGGCATTCATCTCATCCGCGCGCATCTGACGACCCGACCGGATGGAGCCATGACAGGCCATGCGGCTAAGGATGGCATCCATTTTCGCCTGCAAGGATTGGCTGCTGCCTTGATCGGCCAGTTCATCCAACACATCGCGCAACAGGGTCGCGGCGGAAATAGTGCCCAAAATCGCCGGCGTTTCCCGCACCGCAATAGCCGATCCGCCAAAGGGTTCAATCGTCACGCCCAATTGTGCCAGATCGGCGGCGATATCCAGCAACCGGTTGGCATCCATCGGGGAAAGTTCCACAATTTCGGGGATCAGCAGGGCCTGCGCCGTAACGCCAGCCGCATCCCGTTGCCGTTTCAGCCGCTCATAAACCAGCCGTTCGTGTGCGGCGTGCTGATCAACAATCACCATGCCAGTGGCAGTTTGCGCGATGATGTAATTCTGATGCACCTGCGCGCGTGCGGCCCCCAAAGGCAGGTCTGCGCCGTCGTCAGACGCGGCTTCAAACCGCGCGGATGGGGTTTCGGCAAAGCCGGGGGCGATGGTCTGCGGCGCCTGATAGGCATAGCTTTGGCCAAGGGCGGCTTGGCTGGGGCGGTCCATCTGGTAAACTCGCCCATGCGGTTGCATTGCGGCCAAAGTTGCATCGGCCACTGTCGTGCTTGCCCGATGCCCCGCCGCCGACAAAGCCGTGCGCAAGCCGGTGATGATCAAACTGCGCGCGGCTTCGGGTTCGCGAAACCGCACTTCGGATTTCGCCGGATGCACGTTTACATCTACCCGTTCGGGATCAACAATCAGATTCAACACCGCCGCAGGATGCCGATCCCGGCTTAGGAAGTCGAAATACGCCACCCGCACAGCACCCAGTAACAGGCGGTCCAGCACCGGGCGGCCATTGACGAACACAAACTGCTGCACCGATGATCCGCGCGAGTAAGTCGGCAAGGCGGCATAGCCGGTCAGGCGCAATCCTTCGCGTTCCACGTCAATTTTCAGGGCGTTGTCGATGAAATCCGCGCCCAAGACTGCGCCAAGCCGGCTGTGTAACGCGTCAAAGAAATCACCCGACGCGGGATCGGCACGAAAAATCACGCGCGGTGCAACGCCATCGGCGGTTTCAGTCAGGGTAAAGCCAACCAGCGGTTCGGCCATTGCCAAACGCCTTACAACATCAACGATCGCCTGCGCTTCCGCCCGGTCGGTGCGCAGAAACTTCAACCGCGCGGGCGTGGCATAAAACAAATCGCGCAATTCAATCACTGTTCCGCGCGTCATCGCTGCAGGCCGCAGATCGCCGATCCGTCCACCCGCCACCGTCAGGCTGGCCCCGTCATGCCCGTCTGCGCGCGATGTTACTTTCAGCCGACCCACGGCACCCAGACTGGCCAATGCCTCACCGCGAAAGCCGAAAGAGCGGATGTTCAGCAAATCGGATCCATCAATTTTCGATGTGGCATGCCGGGCCACGGCCAGCGGTAAATCGGCGGGGGTCATGCCACAGCCATCATCAATGACCCGGATTAACCCCTTGCCGCCCGCAAAATAATCAACCGAAATACGGCGCGCACCTGCATCCAGCGCGTTTTCCACCAGTTCTTTTACGGCAGACGCCGGCCGTTCCACCACCTCGCCCGCCGCGATGCGGTTGATCGCGGAGTCGTCCAGTTGGCGGATAACCGGGCGCAAAGCACCGCCTATGTTGGTGGCATGTAGGTTCATGCCACCACTAATAGCAGGTGTAACCCCGATGGGCCACAGATTCGCTATTCCGTGGCCGTCACGCCAACGGGTTCACCCACCACAATAAACGCCAAATTGCCCGGTTTGAACAACCGCGCCGCCACGCGTTTCATATCGGCCATCGTCACCGCCTCTACCCGCGCATTGCGGGTTTTGGGGTAATCAGGGGTCAGCCCCATAATCTGCATGCCTACAAGGATTGACGCAATCGTGCCATTGCCATCAAACCGCAGCGGATACGACCCGGTCATATAGGTCTTGGCCGTCGCGAGTTCTTCTTCGGTCACGCCATCGGTTGCGATTTTGGCCCATTCGGCACGGATAACGTCAATCGCCGCAGCAACTTTGTCGTTGCTGGCCTGAAACTGACCAACCAACGATTCGGAATGATCATAGCTGGCAAGCCCGGTGCCGATGCCATAGGTCAGCCCCCGCTTTTCGCGCACTTCAGTCATCAATCGCGCGCCAAACCGGCCACCGCCAAAGATTTCATTCAACAATGACGCCGCAAAGTAATCCGGATCGTCAAAACGGATACCGCCATGGCCAAACAGCACCACCGATTGGGGACCGGGGAAATCTTGCACTTTGATGCCGGATTTGATCACCATATCGGCGCGGCCGGGCTGTGGGCCGCCCGTGGCAGGCAAACCACCAAGCACGTTATCCAGCAAAGCCCCCAATTCAGCCGCGGTAATATCACCAGCCGCAGCCACGGTGATACGGTCCCGCGCCACACTGGCCGCAAAGGCCGCCACAATATCGTCGCGGGCCAAGGCGGTTACGCTGGCCATCGTGCCATCGCCAACTGTGGCATAGGGATGCGTCCCAAAACTGCGGGCGCGCGCCAGATTACTGGCAATCGCGCCTTGATCTTTTTCGTCATAGCGAAGCCCCGACAAAACCTGCGCGCGCACCCGGTCTACGGCCACCTGATCAAACCGGGGGGCCACCAGGGCCTGCTGCAACAGCGCCATCGCCTGATCGCGGTTTTCGGTCAAAAACCGGGTTGAAACCGAAACGCCATCCTGATCAGAACTAAAGCTGAACTCTGCCGCCAACGCATCGCGGGCGGCGGCAAATCCCTGACTGTCCAGATCGCCCGCACCTTCTTCGATCAGCGCGGTCATCAGGTTTACGGCGCCCCGCTTGCCGGGCGCATCCAGCGACGTGCCCCCCTGAAATCTGATTTCAAGCGCGGTGAACGGAATGCCGTGATCTTCAACCAGCCACGCTTTAATTCCGCCGGGCGAGGTGACTTCCTGAATAGCGATTTCTGCCCGCAACGGCGTGGCCAGCGCCAACAAAAACAGCGCGATACGGATCATCATTGTGCCACCTCGTCTTTGCGTGTCAACCAGCCGGTCACGGCATTATCGCGGTTCAAAACCAACCCCGCCGCCGCCATAACATCGGCTTCGGTCACTGATTGCAGCACATCAGGCCAGGATTTCACATCGTCAACCGTCAGGCCAATCGACAACGCCTCACCGTAGTCTTGCGCTAACCCATTCGCATCATCGCGGGCATAAATGGTTGCGGCCCGGATCTGGGTTTTGATCCGGGCAAAATCTTCCGGCTTGACCCCGTCTTTCAAGAACTGTGCGACCACCTTATCCATCGCCGCCTCGGCATCGGCCAGACTGACTGTCGGCACTGGAATGACAATCAGACCAAAGGTGTCAGGGTCAAGCGAGGTGCCCGAATAAAACGCCGAAGAATAAGTCACAATCTGCGTGTCAAACTGCAACGCCCGCGCCAGCACCGATGTGGTGCCAGCCCCGCCAAGCAGTTCCGCCAATATGGTCAGCGCAGCTGCCTGTTTTTGATCGCCGGAATTGCGTTCGGGGGCCAGATACGTGCGAATGACATAGGGCTGCGCCACCCGTTCATCGGCAAAAGTCACCCGGCGTTCTGCCAGTTGCGGCGGCTCTGTTGGGCGAACGCGTGGCACGATCTTGTCGGATGGCTTTAGCGGCCCGTAGTGTTTTTTGGCCATTTCCAGCACGGCTTTTGGGTCAACATCGCCCGCCACGACCAAAATCGCATTGTTGGGGGCGTAATAGGCCTGATAGTAATCCAAGGCATCCTGACGCGACAATTGTTCCATCTCGTGCCGCCAACCAATAACCGGCAGGCCGTAGTGATGGTTCATGAACTGCGCGGCCTGCATTTGCTCGCCCAGCAACGCGCCCGGATCACTGTCTGTGCGTTCGCTACGCTCTTCCAGGATAACCTCGCGTTCTGTGACCACATCTTCTTCCAGCAGCCGCAAATCGCGCATGCGGTCGGCCTCTAAAGTCATCATCAGATCAAGTCGATCCGCCGCAACCCGCTGATAATATGCGGTATAATCATGATTTGTAAAGGCGTTGTCGTTGCCGCCCTGTGCCTCAACGATCGAGGAAAATTCACCCGAGCCAATGTCATCGGTGCCTTTGAACATCAGATGTTCCAGAAAGTGCGCGATGCCTGATTTGCCGGGCGGCTCATCTGCCGAGCCGATTTTATACCAGACCATATGCACAACTACGGGGGCGCGGTGGTCTTCGATCACCACAACATCCATCCCATTGTCCAGTTTGAAGGTGCTGACGGTGTCGGCTGCGGCGGGCAGACCCGTGGCCAAAAACGCCATGACTGCCCAACCAAAATTGCGACGCATCGCGGACCTCCTTGAAAAAAACGGTTACAGGTAAGGTATCGCACCGCGGTGCGGTCGCAAGCCCGGCAAACGCGATTGTGACTTATTCTTCAGGATTTGGCGGCGCAGAAGGCGAGCGCGCGCCGGCCCGGCGCCAGCGTTCCAATTCGGCATATTGGTCAAGCGACTGTTTGCGATAGGCCTTGAAATAGACATTCACATTGAAAATACGCTCTAACAGACGCCCATCGTTTTTCTGACGGAATTCAAGATCTTCGGCGGCCAGTGTTTGCCGGATGCCCGCCGTTACACCTTTGCGCGTGGCATAGCTGTAAAGTGCGCCATCGCCCGCAGGAACGCCGCCCGTGGCTTGGGGCTTGCCCCCAAGGGCCACTATCGCATCATCAAACGGGCGCGGATCGGTCAGGTTTTCGCCGCCCGGCGTGGGTTCTGGCAAAGCCGCCAAATCTTCGGGCAGTTCCAATGGCTTTGGCGGCAAGATCGAAAATTCATCCGGGCCATTGGTTTCCGACCGCACGTTCATCAGGTTCGGCACATCTTTGCCACCGCCGCAGGCCGCAAGCATCAGCAATGCCGCACCCGCAATTGCGAGAACCACCCGTGCTGATCGCATTCTTAAGCCTCCAACCGTCTATCCTGTTGCCGTCTTAGCCTATCAATCGGCCCGCGTCACGGGGTCTTTCGGCGTTTGGGCGGTATCGGAGCCGTGGGCTTTTGCATAAACACCACCAGACCCAGCGCGCCAGCAAAGACAGCGATATCAGCCACGTTGAACGAATAGGGGTTCTCAAAGCCACAACACGACATATTCAAAAAGTCGGCAACTGCGCCATAAACCAGCCGGTCAACCACATTGCCCAACGCCCCGCCCACCAACAGCCCCGCCGAAATCATCGACCAGCGCCCGGCGCGTTCTTTGCGCACCCACCACAAAACATAGCCTGAAATCACCAGCGCCACCGCGATCAACACCCAGCGCATGACATCAGAGCTGCTAGAGAACAGACCAAAGTTGATGCCTTCGTTCCATGCCATCCGCAGGTTCAACAACGTCGGGATCACGTCAATCTCGCCTAAATCCTTCAGGTTCAACTGCTGCACGACCAGCCATTTCAAAACCTGATCAAGGCCAAACGTGGCAATCGCCGTTATGGTAAATGCACGCATGCCCATCAGTGCCGGAAATGCCGCTGACCGGTGAATACCATCGCCAATCCCGCCGCATCTGCCGCCGCAATCACCTCATCATCACGCATCGACCCACCGGGTTGGATAATGGCCGTCGCACCAGCTTCTGCTGCCGCCAATAGCCCATCGGCAAACGGAAAGAACGCGTCTGATGCGACCACAGACCCGACGGTCGGGCTGTGCGTCAGCCCCAAACCCGTGGCCATGTCATCCGCTTTGCGCGCCGCAATTCGGGTTGAATCAATCCGGCTCATTTGCCCTGCCCCTATGCCCACCGTAGCCCCGTCGTTCACATAGACAATCGCGTTCGATTTCACGTGTTTGGCAATCTTCCATGCAAACAGCAGATCGGCAAGTTCGGCGTCGGTTGGTGCGCGTTTTGTCACTACCTTCAGATCGTCTGCGCCAATTGCGCCCGCATCGCGGTCCTGCACCAAAAACCCGCCCGCCACCTGTTTGAACGCCAACCCCACGGCCCGCGCATCCGGCAGCCCCACCGTTGTCAGCAACCGCAGGTTCTTTTTGGCCGCAAACACCGCACGCGCCGCATCCGTAGCACCGGGTGCAATCACCACTTCGGTAAATATCTTGACAATCTCTTCAGCAGTTTCAAGATCAAGCGGCTGATTGAACGCCACAATCCCCCCAAAGGCCGAAGTTTGATCACAGGCATAAGCGCGCAGATAAGCCTCTCTCAAGGTTGCCGCCTGCCCTACCCCGCAAGGGTTCGCATGTTTGATAATCGCGCAAGTGGGCGCAGCACCGCCAAATTCCGCCACCAATTCAAACGCCGCGTCGGTGTCGTTGATGTTGTTGTAAGACAACTCCTTGCCCTGCCATTGCCGCGCTGTGGCAACCCCGGCGCGGCGCGATCCATCGGTATAAAACGCCGCCGCCTGATGCGGATTTTCGCCGTATCGCAAGCCTTGGGCAAATGTGCCCGCAAAGCTGCGGTGTTTGGGGAACGGCTGGTTCAACTGCCCGGCCAACCAGCCAGACACCGCAGTATCATAGGCGGCGGTTTTGCAATAGGCCGCCAGCGCCAGCTTTTGGCGGAACGCCATTGTCGTGGCCCCATCATTGGCACGCATCTGGTCCAGCAGACCCGCATAATCCGCGGGATCCGTCACCACCACAACCGACCGGTGGTTCTTGGCCGCTGCCCGGATCATCGCAGGCCCGCCGATATCAATATTCTCGATGCAAGTGGCGGGGTCGGCTCCTTTGGCGACGGTTTCCTCAAACGGGTAAAGATTGACGATCAACAGATCAATCGGTTCAATCCCGTGCGCGGCCATCGCCAACAGATGTTCGTCATTATCGCGCAACGCCAACAACGCGCCATGCACGTTCGGATGCAGGGTTTTTACCCGCCCGTCCATCATTTCGGGAAAGCCGGTCACCGCCGACACATCTCGCACGGCCAATCCAGCAGTGCGCAGCATCCCCGACGTGCCGCCGGTAGAAATCAATTCAACCCCTTGTGCCGCCAATGCGCGGGCCAGATCAAGCAAACCCGATTTATCGGACACGGAAATCAGCGCGCGGCCGATGGGCACAAGATTGGGCATGGCAGTCCCTTTGGTTGCTTACAGCGTCCCCGGCATCTCGTCGCGTTCAAGATCACGGATGGCCAGCGGAGTATCCTGCGCTTTGGCCAAGGTCCAGCCGATCTGAGTTTCCAACTCCATCGCGCGGCCAAAAAGAACGATCTGCCGCGTCGCACGGGGTTTAAGACGCGTTTTTTCTAAAAAGACCGAAGGTTCCAACGAAAGCTTGGCGTGTCCGTCGTGGCGAAACACCCAAATCTCGCCACTTTTAAGCGCCAGGGATACCGCTGATCCGCCCATATCCAGGGCTGCATCAACGTCCGGGTGCAAATGAAACCGCACTGCAAGACCAACGCCTTGCAACTGGCTGTTGGTCAGCAGGGTTTCGAATCGTACCCGTTCTGCGGCGGTAAAAGCCCCAAGTCTGTCCACTCCGGTCAGTTTGCGCCCATCACTGGACAACACCAGATCGCGCGCATAGCCAAGGCCGTGGGTGGCCGACCATCCGGTATGGGCGACATAGATATGCGCTCCATCTGGCCCCAGGTTTTGCCGTAAGGCCGAAATCTGGGCGCGGTCGATCATCGCCTCGGGGCCAACGCCCGCCTCAAGGCGCGACGACGAATACCCCTCAACCGCCAAAGTGGAATGTGATGGCGTGGCCCGTCCCGCGCGCCGCCAGTCCGCGCCAAACGACACGCCAGACCCGCAAGACACGATCAACGGCCTGCGCCCCGATGTCAGTTCAAACGCCGTGGTTGATGCATGCGCCGAAAGGCCCGCACGCCCGTCAGGCGGCGATGCGGCATCAACGATTACCGTGGTGCGCCCCGCCGCAAGCCGGGCATATCCCATTGCAAGCACCGCCGCTGTTGGCGGTCCCTGTCGCACGCCTGCCGCCGCCAGCGCCTGATCCAGTCGCCCTTCTATCCCGCGCCCACCGCCATGAAACCGCGCCAAACCACCATCCGCATGACGCAAGGCGCGCAACGTGGGCGCAATCCGTTCCAATGCCGCAACGATCGGTGCGGGCGGGATTCGGCCCGCCTCGGAAAGGGCCTGCACGGCCCATGTCAACAAGGTGAACACCTCTAGCAATTCTTCGGGGTTGCGGGTGGGAATGCCGCCCATGTCGTCAATTTCACGAATGCACTCATCGGCCAATGCAGCCACCGCCGGATCAATCCGCGCCTCCATCCCCGTCAGGGCAAGCCCGGCATAGATCAGCCCCGTCAGCGCCTCAAACCTCGGCAGGCCGGGGGCTGCGTGGGGCCAGCAGCGCGACAGATACACCACTTGCGCCGACAGGCTTCGGTAATAGGCATCCGATTGCGCCCGATCCCGCGCGGTCAGCAACAACAGCGCATGGTTGATCCAGCGGATCAGCCGCCGCCCGGTTAAATCGGGGGTCCATCCCGGCCCCTTGCCCGCCCCAAACCGCGCGATCCAATCCCATGTCCACCCTTGCGCCCGCGCCCGCGCTGCCGCATCGCCAACTGCCGCCAAATCATCCAGCCAGACAAAGCCGTGGCTTAGGTCGGTTTGGCCATCTTCGGCCAAAGCAACGTCCCAGATCGCCTTGCCGGGGGCCTCTACCACCCGACCGGCAAACATGAAGTTGCCTGCAATCATTTGCTTGCCGCGGGCGTAAAACCCGATACTGCGCGGTTCTGGCTGTGACAAAAACCCGCGCGCCGGCGGCGCACGCAAGGCCCGCCACATCGCCAAACGATTGGCAAGGCTGCCCCTGCCTTTGGTTGCGGTCTTGGCCATATCGCCTGCTTATCCTGCCAATTGCGCCTGACGCGCTGCCCCAATGCCCGCATGTTGCCCACGGATCAGTGCCGGTAACATAGCGCGCGCAGGCGGCCCTGTCACCCGCGCCCTACGTCAAATGATCAACCCGTTGCATGTATTGCGCCAGGCTGCGCACTTGGCCCAACCATTCGGCCAGCAGTTTCGGATCATGCGGGGCTGCATGCACGCCCGCCGCGATCTGGCGGTTCAGCACCGCCTCAACCGCCAGGGAAACCGGCACAGAAACCAACCGCCCCATCGCCGTGCCGCGCGCATCGCCCCAGGCATCCATCGCCCAAGTCTGGTGAAAGACTGCGCGCCCGTCCCGTTCGGCCTTCAGGCTGACGCACAAGATCACCCGGTCAGGCTCGCCTGGCGCATAGGCGTTCTTGACCAGAAATTCCGCCGCCATTTCAGCCAGTCGCGCGTCACCGTCCGCGCCCGACAACGTTTCGATCTCGGCAAACACCGGGGCCCAGGCCTCTGCCCAGCCGTTGAGCCGAATGGTGCCACGCACGAAATCGCGCAGCGTCCAATCCTTGTCGAACCGGTAATCGTCGATAAAGCCGTAACTGTCGCGGTTGGGGTAAACCTCAAAACTTTCGGGCACCGGCAACGGGGCATCATAGGCGGTGATCGCATCCCAAGGCCGCGCCACGCGCAATTCGACAAAGTTGCGCAAACTGCGCGACGGGGATCGCAATGCCTTTAGCACGCCCAAAGGCGCCCAGCTGAACTTGTATCTGAAGGCATTTGGAATCTTTGGAACGCCGCCGCAGTATGACGTGAAACTTAGCACGTTATCAATATGATAGGCAGGTGATGCGCGATACTGCGCCACCAGATCATGCGCCATCAGATGATCAATGCCGGGATCAAGCCCCACTTCGTTGATCGACACCAGCCCCGCATCGCGGAACGCGGCGTCCAGCGCACGCATTTCTGGTGCGATGTAGGATGACGATACAAAATGCGCGCCCGCCGCCAGACAGGCCGTTGCAATGGCCACATGCTGATCGGCGGGCAGCATCGAAATCGCCAGATCGCCGGGTTGCAAGGCTGCGGTCAGGGCTGCCAAGGAATAGGGACGAATATCAGATGCAATATCGCCCACCGCCTCTTGCGCGCGGGCCACCGTGCGGTTCCACACCACCACCGCATGCCCCGCCTCTATCAACCGCCGCAATCCGGGGCCTGATGACAGACCCGTGCCGCACCAATGTATCGTCATATTCTTACTCCCTTAAAGTGCCGCGATGTGGCGATCAAACTCTGCCTTCGCGCGGCCCCAAACCCCTGTTTCAATTGCATCCAGCGTCACCAGCGAGGGCAACAATTGGGCGGCATAATCCGTGCTGCTTTCCACCGGCAACAGCGACGGCAGATTATCAATCGCCATCACATCCAACGGCGGTGCATTGGCCACCCGCAAGGCAGGCGCATCCCAATCCGTCGCGCAGCCGTAAACCTTGATGGGTGAGAAATCCGATGTCGGATCGCAGGCAATATCGCCGATCACCCGCAAAGCCCGCGCATCAGTTTTGGCACTTGCGGGCACAAACACCGGGCATCCGGGGCGCGCAAGGATGCAGTTCAGAAAAATCTCATGCTGCAAAACTTCGGGAAATGGCCCGCCACTGGCCGTTTCCGCGATATCCCATTTCGTCACCGCCACACCCAGCGCCGCACATAAATCCGCAGCCCCGGTGCCAACCCGCCCTAACGCGCCGATGATCAACGCACGCGGGCGGTCATCGCCCGCCATATCAGCCGCCAGATCGGCCAACAAAGCCCCGCGGCCTGCATACTTCGCAACAGGCCCTGCGACGGCCCCGCGCTGCTGTGCGGCCCAGCATTTCAGTGCAACCGCCGCCCCCGCATAGCCCGCCCAATAGCCAAAGGCCGCCACCCGGCGGCCCGTTTCATCAACCAGATATTCCAGATCATACAGCGTCCCGCCGCCCGCCTTAAACCGGTGCAAAAGGATCTGCCCGGCTGGTTGCCCCTTATAGGCATGGCCAAACATGATGTGGCGGTGGCGCAAGGGCGTGCCATCCTCTGGCAACTCTTTCAGCCCAAAGATAATCGCATCGCCCGGCGCATCGGGCCACAGATTTTCGGCCGCAATCTGACAGCCCGCGTCGCGGTAGCCGTCAATGCCAATCGCGCGGGCGCGGCTGTGTTCCACCGTGACGATTATGCCCGCAGCCACCAAGGCCGCTGCCCCGTCAGGTGTCAGTCCAACCCGGTCTTCATTGGGGCGCTGTTCTGCCCTGATCCAAAGATGCGTCATTGTCGTTTTGCCTGACCAATTTAGTGCAGTCCCAGCGATACCAGATATTCGGCGGCGCAAAAGGGGGCCGCACCGGCTTTTCCCCCATAGACCACAAAGACATACCACTGCCAAAGGTGGTCTGCCACGCTGGGACGCGCTATGAGTGGCCCATAAACGGAAGCTGAGGTTGGCTATGAGCATCTTTTCCCTGTTGGCCGAAGTGGTGTTCGTCGGCCATTCGCTGATTGGCCCAACCTTGCCGCCTTTGGTTGAAGCCGCTTTGCGCCAGATGGGCGAACCATCGCAGGTGCAGGCGCAGATCATCAACGGTGCATCTTTGGCGTATAACTGGGATCATGCGGCCGAAGCCGAAGGCGTTGATGCGCGTGCGCTGTTGGCCGATCGCGGCACCGATGTGTTGATCCTGACCGAAGCGCAACCCTTTGCCGCCAGCGTCAAATGGTCTGACACCGCCCAGCAAATTGCAAAATTTGCCACCCTGGCGCAGGAAACCAACCCCGACACCCGCATTTATCTTTATGAAACATGGCCTAGCCTGAAATCAGGCCCCGGCGTGGTGATTGATGGCGATGTCAGCGCTGGCATCGCATGGCGCGAACGATTGGCGCTGGACTTGCCGCTGTGGCAAGGTGTGGTTGCCCAAGCCACAGATCTATCTGGCGTTCAGGTTGCGCTGATCCCGGCAGGGCAGGCCATGGGCCGTCTGGCGGATGAGATCGGCAAAGGCGCGGTGCCTGGCCTGACCCGAATAGAGGATGTGTTCACCGATGATTTGCATCCCAATGGCAAGGGGCTGTATTTTCTGGCGATGGTTCATGCGGGTGCAATTGCGGGGCGCAGCCCCCAAGGGTTGCCCGCCAAGCTAACCCGCGCCTGGGCCTCGCGCGATGCGGTGATCACCGATGCCCAGGCACTGGCCTTTCAGCGCATCGCATGGGAAAGCCTGCAATCCTATGTGCCCGCCAAAGGTGTTACCGTCGATGCCGCCGCGCCGATAAATGTTGATGCAACGCCAATCGTCACCATTGTTGATGCTGCCACAGCCACTGCCCCCCTTGATCCGGCTTTCCCCAGCTTTGCGCCCATCACCAACCAACATCTGTCGCTGGGGTTGGCGGGCATCAACGATTGGTCGGTGCAACAGCCTTTCCTGAATGTGATGAAAACTGCGCGCCCTTGGGTCGGGCATCTGCCCGATCAATGGGGCGGGTGGGGGCATGATGATCTGGCCCGCGCGGGTGTTCTATCACCAGATGGTTGGCCCATGTCTTTGCCGCCAGATCTGACAGGCATTTCGACGTTGATCCTGACCGATCTGCCTGCCGATGCTTTGGGCGTAGCGGGCCGTTACCTGTTGACCTATCAGGGCAAAGGCACGCTGAAACTGGAAGGCCGCGCGCAAGGGGTTGAAGCAGCACCTGGGCAGATCAGCTTTGACTATACCCCCGGCAAGGGCGCGGTTCTGGTCACGCTGACGGCGACTGATCGCATTGACCCGATCCGCGATATTGTCGTGGTGCGCGCCGCACGCGCCGATATGCTGGCGCAAGGGGCCGTGTTCAACCCGGATTGGCTGGCGCGCATTCGCGGGGTCGGAGCCATCCGGTTCATGGATTGGATGGCAACCAACGACAGCGTACTTGCGCACAGCGCCGACCGCCCAAAACCTGCCGATTATACCTATGCCCGGCTTGGTGCGCCAGTGGAGGTAATGGTGCAACTGGTCAACGAATTGCGGGCCGACCCATGGTTCACGATCCCGCATTTGGCCGACGATGCTTTGGTGCGCGACTATGCCCAAATCGTGCATGATCAGCTTGATCCTGCGCTGGTCGCCAATGTGGAATTTTCAAACGAGGTGTGGAATTGGCAGTTCGCCCAAGCCCGCTGGGCAGAAGAGCAGGGTAAACTGCGCTGGGGCCAAGATCAGACTTGGGTGCAGTATTACGGCCTGCGCGCGTCCGAGGTGGCAGATATCTGGGCGGATGTATTCAAAGACGCACCCACACGGTTGGTGCGGATTATTGCCGTGCAAACCGGCTGGCTGGGGCTGGAGACGCAAATTCTTGACGCGCCGCTGGTGGTGGCCGAAGGCCGCAAACCCCCGGTTGACAGCTTTGACGCCTATGCCGTGACGGGCTATTTCAGCGCTCTACTGGGGGCGGATGAGAAATACGTGACCGTCAAAGACTGGCTTTTACAGTCGCAAGCCGCCGCTGCCGATGCCGCCCGCGCCGCGGGCCTGACCGGGGCCGATGCCACTGCCTATATCCGTCAGCACCAATACGATCTTGCCTCGGCACTTGCGGCCAAAGAACTGCGCGATGGCTCCGTTACCGGTGATGCATCCGACAGCCTGAACCGCGTGCTGAGCGAAATCATTCCTTATCACGCCACCATTGCCGCCGACCGAGGCTTGCAGGTGATGATGTATGAAGGCGGCAGCCATGTCGTGGGGTATGGCAAACAGATCGACGACGAATCCGTTGCTGCCTTTTTCACGCATTTGAACTATACCCCCGAAATGGGCGTGCTTTACGCCGAATTGCTCGCGGGCTGGCAGTTGCAGTCGGACGCGCCGTTCAATGCCTTTGTCGATGTTTATACCCCAGGAAAATGGGGCAGCTGGGGGGCATTGCGGCATCTTGGCGACGATAATCCCCGCTGGCAGGCCCTGATCAAAGGGTGCCTGACGTGCTAAGCGTGATCATCCCGGCATCGAACGAGGCGGGCTATATCGGCGATTGCCTGACCGCGCTGTTCGCCTCCGGGCCGATTGGAGCCGAGGCGATTGTGGTGGCCAACGGCTGCCGTGATGACACCGCCACGGTGGCGCGCGGCTTTGATGATCGGGCCGCGATTGCAGGTTGGGGGTTTCAGGTGATCGAGCTTGCGCAAGGCGGCAAGCCGAACGCACTGAACCAAGGCGAACGGGCGGCGCAGGGCACAATGCTGGCCTATCTGGATGCGGATGTGCGGGTTAGTCCTGCCTTGATGGGCCAACTGATCGCAGCACTACAGCCAACAGCACCAACCTACGCCACCGGAACCGCCCGCATCCCCCGCGCCAAATCCGCCACCACCCGCGCCTATGCCCGCTTTTGGCAAAGACTGCCATTCGCGCAGTCAAATGCGCCGGGATATGGATTGTTCGCCGTGAATGCCGCTGGGCGCGCCCTGTGGGGCGCATTCCCCAGCATCATCTCGGATGATACATTCGCGCGCCTGCACTTCGCGCCCGACCAGCGCCTGCAAGTTCCGGCGCAGTATGACTGGCCAATGATCGAAGGCTTTGCGGCCCTAACCCGCGTCCGCCGCCGCCAAGATGCAGGCGTTGCCGAGATTGCAAAGGCGTATCCCTGCCTGCTGGCCAACGACAGCAAAGGGGTGTTGGCGAAGGGTGATCTGATCGGCATGGCCCTGCGCGACCCGCTTGGGTTTGCGGTTTATGCCGGGGTATCGGCGGCGGTGCGGTTGCGCCCAAATGGCGATTGGACGCGGGGACGCTAACTTGCTGGTGACAAACAACCCGTCAAACCTGCAGGCAGCACCAGCGGCGCACCGGCTTTGTAAAGTGCTGCCACTAAGCCAACATCTCCCTTCAGGGTAATGCTGAAACGCCCGATCGAGGTGATAGACACCCCATCAGGCAAGGACGCAAGCAGGCCGGAAGGCGGCAAAATCACCAATGCGGCAGGGGCCTGTCCAGACGCGCGCATGACCCCCGCCAACAGCGCTATCCAAACGATTAAAATAATCGGAAGTGCTAACAAAATTGGGCGCAATTTAATAGTCATGGATATGTTCGACAGCCTCGCCACGCCGCAATATCTCGGCAAGATCGCCCACCTTTACCAAGACCAAATGTCGATACCCCGGATTTCCTTGTCGTGCAAAAGAATGTAGCGCCCCGGGCATATCGGGCTGACCCGAAATTGCGGTGAACATGATGTCATCATTTCCAGCAATTTCGATAAACTCTGCGCCCTTGGCGGCCAAAATCTTGGCCAGATCGGTGAACGCCCGATAGCGCGGCGTTTCAATTTCAATGCCTTCAGCACGCGTGGCTATCACTTTCACGCCTTCGATTCGCGCCAGATCGGCTTCGGGCATTCCGGAAACGATCACCCGCATAGTCAACGCATCGGGGTCCATACCCGCCACTGCAGCGCCAATTATGCCTGCATAGGCCGCCTTCACACTGTATTCGACACCCAAAGCGAACGCTCGTTCATGATCCCTAAACACCGGTGATGCCGCCATCCGCAACGCCGCCTTGTCGCCACGAAAATCCCAACGATACCAAGGCACTTGCTGTAAAAATGTTGCATAGTCAGAGGCTTGTGTTGCAGAAAGATCATCCAACGGCGTGCGGGTATCACCGCGTATCCACGTGGCCAGTCGACCTAGGGTTTCTTCATAGCCCGCTTTCAAAAGCAGTTCGGCAGTAAAACTAATACCGATGGTGTAAACCATCTGTTTGGTTGACCAATCCACGCCACCGTGATCGCCAGCAACCTTCGACAATGAACACAGGCTGGACCAGAATCCCCCGATGGATTGCAAATAGCCAAAATCCGCAGGATTTTCCGTGCGGATAATTTCGGCATAATCATCATAGGCATGCACAATATGCCATTCGGGATAGGTTAGCAGCGTGCGCGACTCGGCCCTGTGAGCAAAGCTTGGCAAGATCGAGGCGTAAGTATCGGCCACAACAGGCGCGCGACACATCGTTTCGGTATAGGCAACCGGAGACAAAAGGCCGATAACCCCAATCAACATCAAAAGAACAACGCGTTTCGACCAGCGCCAAAACACCCTCACCGTCGCACGCCCGTTACCAAAGCAAAACCACCTAAGATGATGTGCGGCGCGTTCGCCATGATTTTGAACCCCAAGCCAAAATCTTGCACGCCATAATTGAAAATCCCCAAATCAAGATACCCCGAACCGGTCACCAGACCAAGCAAGCCATCCGCCAAATACAGCATGCCAAACAATAACAGAAACAGCGACGCCGCCCGCGCAGACACCCATGCCGATGCAAGCGCCCACAAAGCCGACGCCAAATGCAACGTATCATCATAGATGTCTAACGCGAATATGCCAAATACCACGCCTTTCGCGTCGGGCACACCGGGAATGTAATTCAGCAGAGCGACACCAGTAAGAATGGCGAAATAGCCAAAGGCAATTTTGCGATGCATCGTCTAAATCCCCGCCAAATATCTATCCCAGAATCCATTACGCAACACCAGACCGGGATCAACCCGTCTTTTAAGCACTATAAATTCCTCAGCCCGCGCATACCCTGCCCGAAACTGATCAACCGTCGCATGGGGTCTATACGGCAAATAATAACTGCCCCCAATCGCCTGAACTGCGTCAATCAACCGCCCTGTCATCCAAGCCATATTAGCCTCGCCTCGCGCCGTCATTTCCTGACTAAACAACAAAACCGCCGCGATCCGGGGACCATCAGGCGCATAGGATAGCAACGAGGTTGTATCTTGTTCCACCCAACGCAACGTGATGTTCAAAAGCTCTTGATAGCTGTCAGGAATAATCGCACGACAAAGTTGCAGGAATTCAGAGAACTTATCTGGGGCCACAAAGTATTCATGCAAGATATCCGTTCGCGTAGGGTCATTATCGTCAAGTGTTGCAACAGGCTCGTTAAACAGACTGTTACGGCTGGTCGCCCCGGCCAACGATGCCCCGATCCCCGTTTCAATGCCCCACCTCCGATGCTTTACCCATTCGTTACCAACTTGAGCCCGGAAAATATGCCGCGACAATTTGGATAAAAAGCCGGATCCTTCCGCTGCGGGCACTTCGCCTAAGATAGGTCGATAACTGACCATCATCGCGTCTTGCAAAAAGCCGTCACGATCAACGTTTAGCCGCCCATAGGCCATCGGCACTTCGGTCACCTTATTGGAAAACGCCGCGGCAAACGCGTCAGCAGCCATGGGTTCAAAGGTCGGTTCAAGCAGCTGATTTTCGGCCCATTCCACCTCTAAATCTGTGATCAATCCAATCAGCCCATAGCCGCCCATCGCGGCGGCAAACAGATCAGCGTTTTCAACGCGGGATGCCCGCACAAACGTGCCATCCGCCAACAGCATTCCGACAGACTGCACGGTTGATCCCATCGGCCCATGCGCCACAGCCCAGCCATGCGCATTGACCGAAAACGTTGACGCAACCCCAAAATCATTATTTGATTGCATAACCTTTGGGGCGAAACCCAACGGATCAAGCGCCGAAATCACATCGCGCCAGCGTGTGCCCGCCTGAACAGTGTAGATATTGCTGCCTGCGGTCGTAGATACTTTAGGCGAATCTAATGTTAAGGCGCGGCCATCATAGGGAATAGAATGCCCTCCCATGGAATGACGCGCAGCAGCCAAGTTAACTGCCCGACCTTCGGACGTTGCTGCCTTTAACTCGGCCCGCAACACCGCCACCAACCGATCAGACGTGGCTTCCTTTACAATGGTGTGTTTGAAAATCGGCGTCGACGATAGCAAAGACGCATCATTCATAACGCCGTCGGTAACAGGAGAAGCAATCAGTGAAACACCGGCAAAACTGGTAGTATGCGGACCTAGCGTTCGCGCACCAGCGGCACCAAGGATCACACCGCCACCCATCAAAATAGCTCGCCGCGTGAATGCCATTGCTGAACCAATCCAATTGTGCCCACTTTAAGTTGCATCCGAACGGGCAGACTGAACAGTCAGGAAATCCGCACCAAGTCAGTACTGTGCCGCCTCGTCACCAACCCACTGAACCGTCTGGGTGCCCTAAAGTCACCCCTACAAATCAAACGTCGCAAACACTGGCGCGTGGTCGGACGGCTGCTCCCAGCCGCGCGCGTCTCGCAGAATGCGGCTGCTGTGGGCCGATTGCGCAATGTCGCCTGTGGCCCAGATATGGTCCAACCGCCGCCCTTTGTCGGCGCCGTTCCAATCAGGTGCGCGGTAGCTCCACCAGCTATACAGCTTGCCTTCAGGGATATCGTTACGGGTCACATCGGCCCAACCGCCCGCCTCCATCACCACGCCAAGATGCTCTACTTCTATTGGCGTATGGCTGACGATTTTCAAAAGACTTTTATGATCCCAAACGTCATCGGCGCGCGGTGCAATGTTCAGATCACCGACCAGAATGGCACGATCCGGGCGTTCCCAGTGGAAATGATCGCGCATTTCCGTCAGAAAATCCAGCTTTTGGCCGAATTTCACATTCTCGTCGCGGTCCGGCACATCACCGCCCGCAGGCACATAAACATTGTGAATCGTTACGCCATTTTCCAACCGCGCGGCCACGTGGCGGGCATGATCCAACGCGGCAAAATCCCGCCCGCCCGCATCCATGATCGGCAGTTTCGACAAAATCGCGACGCCGTTATACCCCTTTTGCCCCCGCGCCACCATGTAACGATAGCCAAGGGCCTGAAACTGCTGCAGCGGAATGTTTTCAACCGGGCTTTTACATTCTTGCAGACACAAGATATCGGGCTGTTCTTCGGCCATCAGCCGCGCCACCAACCCCTCGCGCAAGCGCACCGAATTGATGTTCCATGTGGCAAGCGTAAAAGCCATCGCGGTTTCCTTTCAGGCACACCAAATGCAGACGGTAGAGCGTAACGTGTTTTGCCCTGCCGTCAAATTTCTAAAATCGGTGATGAAATTCAGTCGTTGATCGTGAACACGTCATTTTCACACAAATCAGCAGACCCTTCGATGGTGCTGCCATTGTCCATCACGAACCGCATGTCATAGCTGCAGACTTCGGCACCATCAAAGATCGTCACGTCGCCAGACTCGCCAGATGCCAATACATCGCGGCCAAGAATGTCTTCGCCCCAGGCTTCGGCTTCGGACGCAGAAACATAAAGCTCTTGCAGATTGAGGGAACTTTCGTTCGAAAGGTTGAACACCAGATCTTCGGCAAACGCCGGGGCAGAAATGGCTGCACTGATAAACAGTGCTGAAGCCAAGGTCGTCATGCGCATGGTGCGCTCCTTTTCTAAAATAAGACCGTTGTGCCGCGGGCGTCGCCGACATGATACCTGTCTTATCGCCTTAGCGGCGTTGCACAAGCAATGAACGTGGATGATTTGAAAAAAGGGCGCCCGGCACAGGGCCGGGCGGAAGGTCCAACAGGGAGATGTATCACACTAACATGTCAGTGCCACTTGTGGTTGAAAATTTACCAATTTCGGCGCAGCATGGCTTTTGCGCAACAAGCGGACGAATTTTCCGCAAAAAGGCATGATCCCGCAGGGTAAAAAAAGGCCGGGCGCAAGGCCCGGCCAGGTCCAACAGGGAGGTGCCATGTCATAACCCCGACATGGCAAGGGGAACTGTTAGCGGCGAAACCTTTGTCTGCTGCGATACATAACGTCTGATTCTGGCAACAATATGACCAGACCAACCGGTATTCGCGACAGTTTTAGAAACAGTGTCACGCCACCAGCTTATATCCGCCGTTCTCTGTGACCAACATGCGCGCGTTCGACGGATCGGGCTCAATCTTCTGGCGCAACCGGTAAATATGGGTTTCCAGCGTATGCGTGGTCACCCCCGCATTATAGCCCCACACCTCGTGCAGCAGCACATCGCGCGCCACCACCGAAGCTTGGGCGCGGAACAGATACTTCAGGATATTCGTTTCCTTTTCAGTCAACCGGATTTTCTTGTCCTTCACATCGACCAGCATTTTCTGCGCCGGTTTGAACGTGTAAGGCCCCATCTGAAACACCGCATCTTCGGATTGTTCATGTTGACGCAATTGTGCGCGAATACGGGCCAACAAAACCGGGAACTTGAATGGCTTGGTCACATAATCATTGGCACCGGAATCCAGCCCCAGAATGGTGTCGCTATCGGTATCATGGCCGGTCAGCATCATGATCGGGCACTTCACCCCCAATTTACGCATGCGGCGACACAATTCGCGGCCATCCGTATCGGGCAAACCCACATCAAGGATCACCAGATCATAAAGCCCCGCCTTAGCCTTTTCCATGCCTTCGGCACCAGTGCGCGCCTCAAACACATCGAAATCTTCGGTCATGACCAGTTGTTCGCTCAGCGCCTCGCGCAGATCGTCATCATCATCGACCAGCAAAATTTTCCGCAGCGTTGCCATTTGGGCCTCCAACGTAAGGGTTTCATGTCCCCGTGGCCAACACATGCGCCTTGATCACTGATCCGACAAGATTTGCTGCAAAGGCCTCACGCTGTCGTGTCGTTAAACGCCGCTATGTTTCATTTCCGTTGTCTTATGCCTATGAAAGGCACAGGAGATTGAAATGAACCTGATGCCGACGCCCACCGAAAAGCTGGCCCGCGCCCGCACCGACCTGCGCCTTGGCCTGCCGGTTGTGTTGGTGGGCGACGGTCGTGCCATGTTGTGCACAGCGATTGAGGCAATGGATGACGCACGGCTTACAGCTTTGCGCAGTTACGGCGTGCCGGAATTGGCGCTAACCCAACGTCGCGCTGAAACGTTGAAAGCCCGCGCTTATGACGGCGATCTGGCCCGCATCGCAGTGCCGAAAGACGCCGATATGCGCTGGCTGCGCGCGCTGGCTGACCCTGCCGATGATCTGCGGGTGCCGATGAAAGGCCCGCTGACATCGCTGCGCGATGGATCTGCCGATCTGCACCGCACCGCGATTGCCTTGGCCAAATCCGCGCAATTGCTGCCGGCGGTTTTGCTGGTGCCGGTGCCGGACGGTTTGGCGCTGGCCGCCCAAAACGATCTGACCCTGATTGCCCAAGCTGATTGCGCCGGGCTTGACCGCCTACCGCTGTTGTCGCCGGTGATTTCGGCGCGTCTGCCGATGGCCGCCGCAAACGCCGGGCGATTGCACATCTTTCGCCCCGATGATGGCGGCCCCGAACACTATGCCATTGAAATCGGGCGGCCAGATCGTGACCAACCCGTTCTGACCCGCCTGCATTCGGCTTGTTTCACCGGCGATGTGCTGGGGTCGCTGAAATGCGATTGCGGCCCGCAACTGCATGCAGCCTTGGCACAAATGGGGGCGACAGGCGCGGGGATCTTGCTGTATCTGAACCAAGAAGGCCGTGGCATCGGGCTGACCAATAAAATGCGCGCTTATTCGTTGCAAGATCAAGGGTTTGATACGGTCGAGGCCAACCACCGTTTGGGGTTCGAAGACGACGAACGCGATTTCCGCATCGGGGCCAGCATTTTGACGAAACTGGGGTTCAGCGCCGTGCGCTTGCTGACGAACAACCCCAAGAAACTGGCGATGATGGCCAGTTGCGGCATCACCGTCACCGAACGTGTCCCGCTGCATGTGGGCCAAACTGCGCAGAACGCCGGTTATCTTGCGACCAAATCCGCGAAATCCGGTCATTTGCCATGACGCCCCACGATATTGTCGTCACCCGTTGGGGTGCGCGGTTCATGAACCGCCGCTTCCCCTGTTCCATCGGGCGCGGCGGCATCACCACCACCAAGCGCGAAGGCGATGGCGCCAGTCCCGCAGGCACCCACCGCATTGTCGGCATGCTGTATCGCCCGGACCGCCTGACCGCGCCTGCCGATTGGGCGTTGCCGTTTGGTCCTGTCGATCTGTGGTCGGATGATCCAAAGGACGATGACTATAACACCATGGTCCGCACGCCGCACGCCTTTGGCCACGAACGCCTGTCGCGGCCCGACCCATTGTATGACCTGATCCTGATCACCGACTGGAACTGGCCCTATGCGACGCCCGGTAAGGGTTCGGCCATCTTCATCCACACCTGGCGCAAACCGCGCCATCCCACGGCGGGTTGCATCGGTTTCGCCCGCGCTGATTTGATCTGGATCGCCGCACGGATCCGCCATCAAACGCGGCTGATCATCCGCGCCTGATCCTCTTCCCAAAGCGCTTCGAATTGCCTATCCTGCCGCCGTAAGGGGGGGGATAAGTCATGGCCAAGGTATCAGCAAAACCGGATGAGACGATTTTTCAGTTGCGCATGGCGCGCTCTGCCCCCGATCTTTGGCCGATGCTGGACGCGCTTTACGGAACCCATGCCGGGTATGGCGAATTCTGCCATCAGCTGAAATCCGCGCTTGCCGCTGCGTGGAAAAGCCGCCCCGCCGATCTTAAAGTATTGGATTTGCAGCGTGATCTGGAACCTGACTGGTTTTTGCGCGCCGATATGGCGGGGTATGTGTTCTATATTGATCGCTTTGCCGGCACGTTGAACGGTGTGCTGAACCACCTTGATTATCTAACCGATCTTGGCATCACTTACGTCCATTTCATGCCCTGCCTGCACCCCCGCCCGGGGGACAGTGATGGTGGCTATTCAGTGATGGATTACCATAGCATCAACCCGGCCTATGGCACGATGGACGACTTCAAAGCGGTTGCAACCCAGTTGCGCGGGCGGGGCATTTCACTGTGCATTGATCTGGTGCTGAACCACACTGCCAAAGAACACGATTGGGCCATCCGCGCGGCGGCGGGGGACGCCAGATATCAGGACTACTACCTGATGTTTGACAGCCCCGAGATGCCGCAGGCCTATGAGAAAACGCTGGTCGAGGTGTTCCCCAACAACGCGCCGGGCAATTTTACCCATTACCCCGACAGCGGCAAATGGGTCTGGACCACGTTCAACGAACACCAGTGGGATCTGAACTGGGCCAACCCGCTAGTGTTCTTGGAAATCACCAAAACCATGCTGCACTTGGCCAACACCGGCGTCGATGTGCTGCGCCTTGATGCGGTGGCCTTCATGTGGAAACGTATGGGCACGCGGTGCCAGTCGGAACCGCAGGTGCATATGCTGCTGCAAGCCCTGCGCGCCTGCTGCCGCATCGCAGCCCCCGCGGTTATTCATCTGGAAGAGGCCATCGTGGGCCCGCAAGAAATGCTGCCCTATCTGGGGCGCGGCAAACATGATGGGCGCGAAGGCAACCTTGCCTATCACAATTCGCTGATGGTGCAGTTCTGGGGTGCCCTTGCCACCCGCGATACGCGCCTGATGACCCACGTGTTGGCCACGCATTTCCCCGACAGGCTGACCAACGCCACCTATGCCACCTATATCCGCTGCCATGATGATATCGGTTGGGCAATCACCGATGAAGACGCCGCCGCTTTGGGGGTGAATGGGGCTGCCCATCGCCGCTATCTGTCGGATTTCTACGAAGGCGGCTTTCCCGGCAGCTTTGCCAAAGGCGCGCCGTTTCAAGTGAATGAAACCACGGGTGACAAGCGCATTTCGGGCAGTTTTGCCTCGCTTGCCGGGTTGGAAAAGGCGCAGACTGTGGCCAAGGAAGACGCCGCAGTTCAACGCATTCTGTTGGGTCATGCGCTGATTGCCTGCTTTGGCGGTATCCCCTTGATTTATATGGGCGATGAATTGGCCTTGCTGAACGACTACAGCTATCTGACCAATCCTGCGCACGCCCATGACAGCCGATGGGTGCACCGGCCTATGATGGATTGGGAACAGGCCGCCAGCCGCCATTCCGCGCTAACTCCCACCGCGCAAACCTTTCAAGGCGTGCGACATATTTTACGCCGCCGCCGTGAAACCGCCGGGCTGCACGCCGCACATCCGACCAAAATCCTGACGGCCCCCAGCGTTTCGGTCTTTGCCGTGCAACGCCACGCGCCAACCGGCCCGATTCTGTGCCTGTTCAACTTTGCCGAAACTTGGGTCAATTTGCCCGCCGCATGGCTGCGATCAAACACGGTCACGCGCTGGCATGACTCGCTGTCTGATCAAGCCGTTACCTTGCACGATGATCATTTGGCCCTGCCACCGTTTGCGCGGGTCTGGTTGACCTAGGCCTTTTCATTTTGGCCCAAATACTCCCGCCAGAGGCATCCGCCTATCCATAATCCCGCGCGCCGAAAATCGCCGACCCCACCCGCACATGGGTGGCCCCGTGTTCGATGGCGGCCTCGAAATCGCCGCTCATCCCCATTGAAAGCCCCATCAAACCGTTGCGCGCGGCCATTTCAGCCAGCATTGCAAAATGTGGCGCGACGGGCTGATCTTCGGGTGGGATGCACATCAAACCCGCCAGCGCCAGATCCATCCCGCGGCAGGTGGCGATGAACCCATCCAGATCGCCCGGCAGAACGCCCGCCTTTTGCGGCTCTGCCCCGGTGTTCACTTGGACGAACAATTGCGGGCATGCCCCGCGCGCCTGCGCCAGTTTCGCCAGCTTTTCCGCCAAAGATGCGCGATCAACGGTGTGGATGGCGTCGAACAATTCCACCGCCAGCTTGGCTTTGTTGGTTTGCAACGGCCCGATCATATGCACCTGAACCGCACCGAATTCCGCGCGAAACCCCGGCCATTTACCCGCCGCCTCTTGCACGTAATTTTCGCCAAATACGCGGTGCCCCGCGTCCAGCACGCTGCGCACGCGGGCATCGGGCTGCACTTTGGAAACCGCGATCAGCTGCACCGACTCCGGGCTGCGGCCATAGGCAATTTCAGCGGCGCGCAGGCGTTGGGTGATTTGGGATAAAGACATTGGACACTCCTGTTAGCCGCATTTGCCCACAGTGCCCCAGAAATGAAAAGAGCGGGCCCGAAGGCCCGCTCTGATCAAAGTTTTGATCGGTCAGATCAGAACGACATCTTCACGCCGAGGTCTGCAACGGTGCGACCAGCCACGGAGCCGACACCACCAACAACCGAAGCGCCGCCGCCGAGGTCGTATGCTGCGCCGATACCAAAGTTTGCCTCTGGTGCGTTGTCATCTGCGTAGAAAGCAGTGACAGTTGCGCCGCTGATTGCATAGTCAACCGACAATGCCATGCCGGTGCCGGCAGAGCTGTCTGAAACTTTTGCCTTGACGGTTGCGCCCGAGAAAGTAGCCGAACCCAGCAACGAAACAACGTTACCAGCACTCGAATCTTCGTAGCCCAAAGCAACCGAGAACGCATCGGTCGAATACTTTACAGCAGCCGACATATAGTTCGATGTGTTACCGACTTGGCCTGTGCCGATACCGAAAGTGATCGCGCCAGCCGAGTATTCATACATCACGCCGGTAGCAGAGTTGCCGCCCAAGAACGCCAAATCTGCCGCGCCATCAAGTGCGCCTGGACCGTAGCCGATGCCCGAAACCTGACCAACGAGCGAGTCAGGCGCATTGCCTGTATCACCCATGGTGATTTTGCCGAATGCGCCCGACAGATATACGGTCGAATCGCCATTGGTTTCGCCGGTATTACCAACGGTTGTCGTAACATCGTCTGCGGTACCGGGAATATTATCCGGACCAGCGCTTACGCTGGTTTTTGCGCCGTTACCACCGGACTGATCAGCGCGAACCGACGCGCCGAATGTCAGGCCGCCATCGGTTTCACCGGACATGGTGAAAACAACGCGAACGCGTGACGAGAATTGCATTTGGTTCACTGCGGCGTCGTCATAGGTTACGCCCATACGCGCCGAACCCGAAACTGCAACTTCAGCAGCGGCATAGCCGGTTGTCGCGGCGATCAGCGTTGTAGCAAGAAGAATCTTTTTCATAGTTTCCCTCGTTGTATCAAAGGTGGTGCCCAAGTCAGGGAACTCCGACTTGGGTATACCGTTGTTTCTCTCTTTGGACGGCCCATTGCAACGCCATCCCGCCCGGCGCGGGCAAAGACGCCGCCGATGGTGCAGTCTTGCCACAGGTTACTTTGCGGGGTTTTGGCACAAAACTGCGGCAACCCTGTGGCCAAACCAGTCTGCTAAAGGGGCAGCAGCATAAGGGGTGAAAAGCCTTGGCAGTCACGGGTGGGTCAGCTAGACAGTCAAAAAGGTAAATCGGGGGACCGGATGCAGCTTTACCGCGCGTACAGATCTGTAACAGCCATGGGGCTTGCCCTGACACTGACGGCCTGCGGCGGTGGAATATCCAGCGGCGACAGTGGCTTATTCGGTCGCAACCGCGCTGCAATTCCGACAAATGCCCAAGTTGAAGGCCGCGCAGCCACCGATGCCCAAGCCGCCGCTTTGGCAAAAGCAAAGGGTGAAGACACGAACGCATCGACCATTTGGGATCTGTTCGGCAATAACAAAAGCCCGAACGCGAATGTCGAAGTGAACAAATACCTTTGGGCGGCGTCTTTGGATGTGCTGAATTTCCTGCCCATCGAATCGGTTGATCCGTTTACCGGCGTTATTGTTACCGGCTATGGCACCCCACCCGGCGGCGGGCGGGCGTATCGCGCAACGATTCTGGTGCAAGACCCAGCATTGGATGCGCGATCATTGAAAATTGCGATGCAAGGACGCGGCGGTGGCGCCGTTGCCCCTGAAACCATCCGCGCAGTGGAAGACGCCATCATGACCCGCGCGCGTCAGTTGCGGATTCAGGACTCCAAACTTTAGCAACCTGCACTGGCCTTGATCTGCGTGGCGGTGTATTCGCGCCGTAACACGCAGGATGAGGCCGGATATGTCACGCTATGACCCCACGATAATTGAACCCAAATGGCAGGCCATCTGGGATGCGGCGGGAACATTCACTGCCGTGCGTGATCTGTCCCGGCCCAAATATTACGTGTTGGAAATGTTCCCCTATCCGTCGGGCCGCATCCACATGGGCCACGTGCGCAATTATACCATGGGCGACGTGGTGGCGCGGTATAAGATGGCGCAGGGGTTTTCGGTGCTGCATCCGATGGGCTGGGATGCCTTCGGAATGCCCGCCGAAAACGCCGCGATGGAACGCGGTGGCCATCCCAAAGACTGGACCTATGCCAACATCGCCGACATGCGCGCGCAGATGAAGCCGCTGGGCCTGTCGATTGACTGGAGCCGCGAGTTTGCCACCTGCGACCCGGAATATTACGGCCAGCAACAGTCTATGTTCATCGACATGATGGCGGCAGGGTTGGTCTACCGCAAGGCGGCCGTGGTGAACTGGGATCCGGTCGATATGACCGTGCTGGCCAATGAACAGGTGATTGACGGCAAAGGCTGGCGTTCCAACGCGCCTGTTGAACGGCGGGAATTGACGCAGTGGTTTTTCAAGATCAGCGATTATTCGGCTGAATTGCTTAGCGCGCTGGATGGCTTGACGAATTGGCCCGAAAAAGTGCGGCTGATGCAGGCGAACTGGATCGGCAAATCGCGAGGGCTTCAGTTTGCCTTCACCACCACCGGCGCGCCAGATGGGTTTGACCGGTTGGACGTCTACACCACCCGCCCTGACACCTTGCTGGGCGCATCGTTTGCAGCGATATCGCCCGATCACCCGTTGGCCAAGCATCTGGAGCGGCACGATCCGGCGGTGGCGGCTTTCCTTGTCGAATGTCGCAAAGGCGGCACCACGGCCGAGGCAATGGAAACCGCCGAAAAGATCGGTATGGATACTGGCATCCGCGTGCTGCATCCGTTTGATAACGCGGTTGAACTGCCCGTCTACATCGCGAATTTCGTGTTGATGGACTACGGCACGGGCGCGATTTTCGGCTGCCCCGCCCATGATCAGCGGGATTTTGACTTTGCCACCAAATACGGCTTGCCAATCCCAGCGGTTTTCGTGGCCGAAGGCGCGGAAGATGCCGCATTGACCGAAGCCTACGTTCCGATGAAATCCGAACGCGTTCACTTTATGCGTGGCTTTGCAGGCGCAGAATTCCAAACCGGCGAAGCCGCCATTACCGCCGCCATCGCCCATTGCGAATCCATCGGTGTGGGCCGCGGTGTTACCAATTACCGCCTGCGCGATTGGGGCATTTCGCGCCAACGCTATTGGGGGTGCCCTATCCCCGTGATCCATTGCGACACTTGCGGCGTGGTGCCAGAGGCGAAAGAAAACCTGCCCGTCCGACTGCCCGACGATGTGACTTTCGATATCCCCGGCAATCCGCTGGACCGCCACCCAACATGGCGCAATTGCACCTGCCCCAAATGTGGGGCGGGTGCGCGGCGCGAAACCGACACGATGGACACGTTCGTGGATAGCAGCTGGTATTACGCCCGCTTCACCGCGCCCCATGCCACAACGCCCACGGTTGCCGAAGACGCCGCCTATTGGATGAACGTCGATCAATACATCGGCGGAGTGGAACACGCGATTCTGCACCTGCTGTATTCGCGGTTCTTTGCTCGTGCGATGAACAAGACGGGGCATCTGCCAGCGTCTGCCATCGAGCCTTTCAACGCGCTGTTCACCCAAGGCATGGTGACGCATGGAATTTATCGAAGTGTAACGACGAAGTCTGCGACTGGACCAAATGACGAAGCGGCGATGATCATTACGGTAAAATATCACTTTCCCGAAGAGGTTGAGGGCGTCACTGACGAAGGTGTAACCTCTTTCGATAAAAAAGAAGGGATAGTGGGTCGCGCCTTCCTCAAATCCGAGGTTGATGAACTGATTTCTGTGACACCGAGTTTGGAACGTAACGATGCATATTCTGCGTTGCGGCTGGAAGGGACCAAAGTCGATGTGTTCTCGTCTGCCAAAATGTCCAAATCCAAAAAGAACGTCGTCGACCCCGACAAAATCATCGCAGCATTCGGGGCCGACACCGCCCGTTGGTTCGTGATGTCAGACTCTCCCCCCGAACGCGATGTCGAATGGACGGCATCGGGGGCCGAGGCCACGCATAAACATCTGTCGCGGGTGTGGGCCCTGTGTGATCGTATCGGCTCCATGCCCGCCGACCATCAGGGCACCGGTGACGCCGATCTTGTCCGCGCATCCGCCCGCGCGGTGCATGAAGTGACGCAAGGCATCGAAGGATTCGCCTTCAACAAAGCCATCGCCAAGCTTTACGAATTCACCAATACTCTGTCGAAGGCCAACGCCTCCAGCTCCGCGATGAAACAGGCCATCCGCACCTTGGCGCAACTGATGCAGCCGATGACCCCCCATATCGCCGAATCGATTTGGGCCTATCAGGGTGGCGCGGGTTTGTGTGCCACCGCCGCTTGGCCCGTCGCCGATCCGGCCCTGCTGATCGCTGATACCATGACCCTGCCGATCCAGATCAACGGCAAACGCCGGGCGGAAATCAGCGTGCCCGTTGATATGACAGTAAGCGAGATTGAAAAGCTGGCCCTTGCAGACCAAGATGTGGTCAGATTCCTGGCCGGTCAGCCGATCAAGAAAATCATCGTGGTTCCGGGGCGCATTATCAATGTCGTTGTATAGTCGGCGAACCATCATCTTAATGCCGCTGGCCCTTGCCGCCTGCGGCTTTGCCCCCGCCTATGGCCCCGGCGGCCCGGCGGCTGGGATCAACGGCACCATCCGGGCAGCCGACCCCACCGACAAAAACGCCTTCGATCTGGTGGCACGTCTGGATCAACGCCTTGGCCGTCCGAACGGCGACCGCTATGATCTGACCTATACCATCACCACCCAACCCGTGGGCGTTGGCATCACCCCCGACAACGCCATCACCCGTTACAACCTGAAAGGCGCCGTGGATTGGACGCTGACAGATCGCGGCACCGGCACGCGCCTGACAGGCGGCAAAGTAGAAAGCTTTACCAGCTATTCCGCGACCGGATCAACCGTGGCAGGCTTGGCTGCAGAAGAAGACGCCGCCGCCCGCCTGATGCGCATCCTCGCCGATCAGATCGTAACCCGCCTGATCGCCACCTCGGGCGATTGGTTGAAATGACTGCACGGCACCATCGATGAAACTAACCGGCGCCGATGCCAACCGATATCTGGCCAAACCCGACCCCGGCCGCGCGGGGTTGCTGATATTCGGTGCCGACCCGATGCGCGTGGCGCTGAAACGCCAAGAGGCGATATTGGCGATGATCGGTGCAACGGGCGAATCCGAAATGCGCCTGACCCGCATCCAGGCCGCCGATCTTCGCAAAGACCCGGCGCTGCTGAACGATGCCACCCGTGCGGCAGGGTTTTTCCCCGGCCCCCGTGTGGCCTTTGTCGAAGACGCCACCGATGGGCTGACCGGCACTCTAGAGGCGGCATTAAAAGACTGGCGCAAAGGCGATGCCCAGATCATCGTCACCGCTGGCAACCTGACCGCCAAATCCACCCTGAAAACCCTGTTCGAGCGGCACCTGAATGCCACCTGCATCGGCCTTTACGACAACCCTCCGACCCGCGAGGAAATCGAATCCGCTTTGACCCGCGCTGGACTGACCCAAATCGCCCCCGCCGCTATGGCCGATCTGAACACCCTGGCCCGCGATCTTGACCCCGGCGATTTCCGCCAGATGTTGGAAAAGATAGCGCTTTACAAACATGGCGATCCCACCCCCCTGACCCCCACCGAAATAGCAAGCCTTGCCCCCGCCACGATTGAGGCCGAGGTGGATGATCTGCTGGCCGCCACAGCCGATCAACGACATACCGCCATCGGCCCCTTGATGCGCCGATTGGAAGGTCAGGGCGTGGCCCCTGTCACCATCTGCATCGGCGCATTGCGGCATTTTCGCGCCCTGCATGTTGCCGCCTGCGATCCGGGCGGCGTGTCAAACGGCATGATGAAAGCCCGCGTTTTCGGGCCCCGCCGCGATGCGATGCAACGGCAAGCGTCAAACTGGGGCATGCGCAAACTGGAAGATGCCCTGGCTTTGCTGGTGGAAACCGACCTGACCTTGCGCTCTACCTCGCGCGCGCCGACAATGGCCGTGATGGAACGCGCCCTGATCCGTCTGGCCATGATGAAAAGGTAGCCCATGTATACTGCTGTTGGCACTGTCAAAACCCGTGCATTTCGGGTGATCTGGTTGCTTGAGGAATTGGGGCAACCCTATGATCATATCGCCGCCGCCCCGCGCAGCCCCGAGGCGCTGGCCCATAATCCCACTGGCAAAGTGCCGGCATTGATCGTCGATGGAACAGTTCTGACCGATTCTGTTGCGATCATGACCTACCTTGCCGACAAGCACGGCCAGTTTACGAACCTCGCCGGAACGCTTGCCCGTGCCCGTCAGGATAGTTACACCCATTTCCTGCTGGATGAATTTGAAGCCTTGCTGTGGACGGCGTCCCGCCACAGCTTTATCCTGCCCGAAGACCGCCGCCTGCCCGCAATCAAACCTACCTTGCATTGGGAGTTTTCCCGCAGCGAACAGGTGTTGCTGACCCATTTGGGCAACAATCCCTTTTTGATGGGTGATGCGATGACGGTTCCTGATCTTCTTCTAACCCATTGCCTGATGTGGGGAATTATGGCGAAATTCCCGCCGGTATCGTCCCGTTTGGCAGGTTATCTCGCGCAAATGCAGGCCCGTCCCGCCTATCAACGCGCGATGGCCCGGTAGCTGCGCCTATGCCCAAAACTCTGACGCCGATTCAATCTTTCCTTGCCCCGCTTGCCAAACTTGCCGCCAAACATCCCGACATCGAAGCCGAGGTGATCTGGGCCAATGGGGCGGACTGGGATGCGCAAGACGACACGACCGAGATGCTGGACGCCGAAGAAATTGCCTTTTATGCCGAGGGCCTGTTGATGGAAGGCTTTCATCTGCACTGGCAGGCCCTGGCAGAAACCACCGCACCCGCCGCCCCCGTGCATGTGCGGTTGTTCTTTTGGCAAGGGCAAGGCCCGGTTACACCATCACCGGAAGCAGGCTTAACCAATTTTGCGGCAGCAACCTGGGATCGATGACCACCCTTGCAATCGCAATCAACCGCATCGCTGCGACCTGAAATAGGCTGCCGCCTCTTGCGCTGTCTTGCCCGTGCGGCCATCTTGTCAAACAGCGCGAATTGAGCAGGAACGGAATTTTCATGTCCAGCATCTTTACCACTTTGCACGCCGATTGCCGCAGCCTTGGCACGCTGCTATTTACCGTTACCTTGCTGGACGTCGCCGCCGATCTTGCCCGCCGCGCCTATACCTCGCATCCCGTCGAATACCCAACCTCGGGCACCAAACCCATCACGCGCGATGGCTGGTATGACCATGTCATCGAAGGCAGGCACAGTTTTGTCGCCAATACGCCGGCTGAATTTGTCAGGTATTTCGTTGATCATGCGCTGATCACTTCGCTTGGCCTTGGGTCTTGCATGAACATTCCGGTCATCGGCGACCTGAGCCAAGTTGTCGGCACTGTAAATCTGTTGGCCGACGCTGGCCACTTTACCCAAACCCATCAAGCCAGTTATCAAACCCTTGTCACCAAATCACGCGACGCGCTGATCGCGGAAATACACGGTCTTTAATTCTTTCATCTTGGGCAAAATACCTCGGGGGTCAGGTGGCAAATGTTGTCACATTTGTCACTTGGGGGCTGGCCCCCGGCTTTGGACATCACGCGAGATTAAATGGCTTTCACTCTGCGCCAGCTGCAATTCTTCACCGCCGCCGCCGAAGCGGGTTCGGTTTCAGGGGCAGCACGCAACCTTTCAATCTCGCAGTCGTCGGTAACCGAGGCCATCCGCGCGCTGGAAGATGATCTTGGCATCACCCTTTTCGACCGTCAGGCGCGGGGATTGGATATCACGCAAAAAGGCTCGGCGTTCCTGCGCCATGCCCGCCAGATATTGGCCGACGTGGCCATCGCCCGCACCTCGTTTCAGGAAGAGGCGGGGCCAATTCCGGGCAAACTGTCGTTGGGGGTGACGTCACTGGTGGCGGGCTATGTGCTGTCAGACATTTTGCAACGCTATCGGCGCGCCTATCCGCAGGTGGAACTGAACGTGATCGAAGACAACGGCGACTATCTGCAACATCTGCTGATCGGCGGCGAATTGGACGTGGCGGTGCTGCTGACTTCGTCGGTCAAAGACCGCATGGCGCTGCATGTTGAAACCTTGCTGGTGTCGCCCTACCGGCTTTGGCTGCCGCTTGGTCATCCGCTGACCGACCAAGAAACCATCGCGTTAGACGATCTGGCAGGTCAGCCGCTGATCCAATTGATGGTAGATGAGATCGAGGAATCCACCCGCCGCCTGATGGCCGCTTTGGCCGTCAAACCCCAGATCGCCTTTCGCACCAGATCAGTCGAAGCGGTGCGCAGTTTGGTGGCCACAGGTGCCGGGTTGGCGATCTTGCCCAGCCTTGTTTATCGACCATGGAGCCTTGAAGGCGACCGTATCGGCATCCGCGATATCTCGGGTGATTTGCCGTCTGTGCAAGTCGGTCTGGCCTGGCGACGGGGCGCACCTCTTGCCACGCCCGCGCTTAATTTCATCCGCTCCGCGCAAAGTGCTATTCCAACACGGTGATCACCGCTCCCGCGGCGGGCCTTCAGGTTCGCGTGCTATCACCGCCTCGATTTCTTGCATAACCAAGGCCGGAAGCGCGCCTTTTTCCATCGCCCCAACCAGATCATCAACCTGCTCGACCGTCCGGAACCCCGGTATCGGCAATGTCCGGTCGGACCGCGCCCAAAGCCAGCCAATCGCTCCTTGCGCCAAACTGCGCCCACCCGATTGCAAAAGTTCCCGCACAGCCGCCAGCCGGACGGCAAACTCTGGCGCGATGGCTCCGTCCTTGAAATAGGCCATCCAATCCACCGTCCTGCTGCGCAGATCCTGCGGCGCAAAACGCGTATGCTGCCCGATTTTACCGCCCAGCACGCCCATCGCCAAGGGGGATCGGTTGATCGACACCAATCCCTGCGCTTCGATTACTGGCACCAAGGCGTCGGCACGAAAAAACACATTCATCGCATGTTCTATTGCCACCATCCCCGGCCGCGCGGCAAATGCCGCCGCCCGGTCCGGGAAATCCGTGCTCCAGCCATAGGCCGCGATCTTGCCTTCGGCGCGCAAATCATCAAGTGCGTCAAATACGGCTTCCGCCACAGGGATCGGCAGCGCATTCAGATGCAGCAACACCAGATCAATCCGGTTGCGCTGCAACCTTTGCAGCGAGGCATCAATCGACGCGCGAATGGCCAACGCGCTGGCATCCGGCCCGGTCAATTCCCGTTTTTCAGGATCAATCGCATAGCCGACCTTGGTTGCCACCATCACATTCGGGTGCGTCTTCAAAGCCTGTCCCAACACCCGCTCAGAATGCCCTGCGCCATAGGTTTGCGCTGTGTCAAAAAATCGCACACCAGCCGCAACTGCCGCGTGAATCGCCCGCACAGATTGCGCATCATCCACTTCGCCCCAACCCGCCGCTGCCCCGCCCGCCGTCCAGGGACCGCCAATCGCCCAACAGCCCAGCCCCAGCGCTGGTATTTCGCGCCCGTCCCAAATGCGTCGCGTCAGCATGTCATGCCCCCGTTCAAGTTGCTGTAAACATTTATTTTATGATCCAGAAATGCCTGACACGCCTCAACCTCGCGCAGGCGCGCCGTCAACCTGTCGGCATGATTGCGCAAGATTGCCAGCCGTTCCGTTGCCACCCCCGGTTGGGCGGCATCCGTTGTATGCACCAGCACCGCGAACCGCCGCATATCGGCCATCGGCATGCCCGTTGCCCGCAGTCGTTCCAGGTTTCGCAGCCATTCGACGGCCGCCGCGTCAAACCGACGCCAGCCCCGCGTGTCGCGCGCTATTATCGGCAGCATGCCGGCTTTTTCGTAATAGCGGATCGTGTCTACCGACAACCCACATAGGCCCGCAGCCTGTGTAATGTTCATGGCGATTCCTTTCGGTAAGCTGGCGTAACAAGCTAGAGCAGCTCTAGGTCAAGTACAATTTCCGAGAATTGCACTTCGGCCCTGATCCCATCGGAAAAACCGATACATCCTTTCTGCGTTTTGATATTGCGATTTCGCTGCATCTGCCTAACCTTGCAAAATGACCGGGAATCCGGCTGACCGCCGATTGCAGGCGGGCAACCCAATGGGAGTTTCACGAATGAAAACACTTAAACTTTTAGGCACCACGGCGATGGCTGTTCTGATTGGTGCGGGTCCAACACTGGCGCAGATTACCGAAGTCGGCGCATCCGAAGGCCAGGTAAATATCGTTGCATGGGCGGGCTATATTGAGCGCGGGGAGACTGACAAGGCGTTTGATTGGGTTACGAAATTTGAGGCCGAGTCAGGCTGCAAAGTAAACGTCAAAACCGCTGGCACCTCGGATGAAATGGTTGCCCTTATGAACGAAGGCGGTTTTGATCTGGTCACAGCCTCTGGCGATGCGTCGTTGCGCCTGATTGCGGGCAAGCGCGTGCAGCCCGTCAACATTGATCTGATCCCGTCTTGGTCAACCGTCGATGACCGCCTGAAAAACGCAGGCTGGCATACCGTTGATGGCGTCCATTACGGCACCCCCTATATGTGGGGGCCCAACGTTTTGATGTATAACACCACCGTTTTCCCAACGCCGCCAACATCTTGGAACGTTGTGTTTGAAGAAATGATGCTGCCCGATGGCAAGTCGAACAAAGGCCGCGTGCAGGCCTATGATGGCCCGATCCATGTGGCGGATGCGGCGCAATATCTGATGGCAACCAAGCCCGAACTGGGCATCACCTCGCCCTATGAGCTGAACGAAGTACAGTATAAGGCCGCTTTGGACCTGTTGCGCGTGCAGCGCACCCTGACCTCGCGCTATTGGCATGATGCGTTCATTCAGATGGATGATTTCAAGAACGAAGGCGTTGTGGCGTCGGGTTCATGGCCGTTCCAGGTGAACCTGCTGAAAGCCGATGGTCAGCCGATTGCGTCGACCATACCTGCCGAAGGCGCCACCGGTTGGGCTGATACGACGATGATGGCGGTTGATGCGGCGAACCCCAATTGCGCCTATAAATGGATGGAGCATTCGCTTGCCTCGAACCTGCAATCTGACTTGTCGGTTTGGTTTGGCGCAAACCCTGCCGTTCCGGCCGCCTGCACGGATAAACGCGGTATGCAAACTGCCGAAGGCTGCACCGCCAATGGTTTGGATGACTTTGAAAAAATCAAGTTCTGGACCACTCCGGTTTCCAAATGCGCCCAAGGGGAATGCGTGCCGTATTACCGCTGGGTGTCTGATTACATCGGCGTGATCGGCGGGCGTTAACTCTTGCCCTAACGATGGGCAGTATTGCCCATCCTGCCGCACGAACGACGCCCCGGACCTGATCCGGGGCCTCGATCTTTCATGACCGGACCCCACCTATGACCCCTGCTGTTGAATTCCGCGCCGTCTCCCGCCATTTCGGCCCCGCCTCTGCCCCTATCCGCGCAGTAGACGGTGTTGATCTGACCATCGCCGAAGGATCGTTCTTTGCCATGCTGGGGCCATCAGGTTCCGGCAAAACCACCTGCCTGCGGCTGATATCGGGCTTCGAATCGCCCACCGCAGGTGAAATTTGTATCTTCGGCGAAAGCGTCGGGCGCATTCCGCCGCATCTGCGCAACGTGAACACGGTGTTTCAGGATTATGCCCTCTTTCCGCACATGAACGTGCGCGACAACGTGGCCTATGGCTTGATGGTCAAAGGCATGGGGCGTGCGGCACGATACGCGAAGGCCGATGACATGCTGGCGCTGGTGAAACTGGATGCCTATGGCAGCCGCAAGCCCAGCCAGTTGTCAGGCGGCCAACGTCAACGCGTTGCCCTTGCCCGCGCGCTGGTGAATGAGCCCCGCGTGTTGCTGTTGGATGAACCCTTGGGCGCGCTGGATTTGAAACTGCGCGAGGCGATGCAGGACGAATTGAAATCCTTGCAACAGCGCCTTGGCATCACCTTTGTTTTCGTCACCCACGATCAACACGAAGCCCTGTCAATGGCCGACAGTCTGGCCGTGTTCAATGACGGTAAAATCGCCCAGATCGGCACGCCTGCGGATATCTATAACAAGCCCCGCACAAGATTTGTCGCCGATTTTGTCGGATCATCTAACGTTCTGTCGCCTGCCTTGACCATCGCTTTGGGTGGCCCGGAAAAATGGTCGTCGCTGCGCCCTGAATCCATACGATTTGACGCCAAAGCAGCCTTGAAAGGCACCATCACGGCACACCGATATCTTGGGTCTGGCAACCGCATCACAATCGCCACCCACGGCACCGAAATTGCCGCGATTATTCCCGCTGGCCAAACACTACCAGACATAGGCAGCACCGTTGGCCTTGGGTTTGACGCCGCTGCCCTGCACATCATGGATGCAGCCGAATGACCCCCGCGATCCTGCCCGCCAAAGGCATTGCAGACCTGCTGACAGCGCTGTTTTGGCGACGACCCAACGTGTTGCTGATCCTGTTGATCGCACCGCCGCTGATTTGGTTGGGCGTGGTCTATTTGGGCTCACTCGCGGCCCTTTTGCTGCAATCCTTCTACTCGATCGACGAATTTTCCGGCATGGTGGTGCCTGAATTCACCCTGAAAACCTACGCCGAACTGCTGCGCCCGTCGAATTATGACATCATCATCCGCACCCTGCTGATGTCCGCCGCCGTTACCATCGGCTGTGCAATCCTCGCCTTCCCCATCGCCTATTATGCCGCCCGTTATGCCCGGGGGCGTTGGAAAGCGGTGTTCTACCTTGGCATCATGCTGCCGCTTTGGTCGTCCTATCTGGTCAAGGTTTACGCGTGGAAACTGATCCTGGCCAAAGAAGGCATCCTGACATGGGCCGCCGAAAGTATCGGTGCCGGCCCAATCCTGAACGCCGCCCTTGCCCTGCCCGGAATCGGCGGCAATTCCCTGTCGACCAGTTTCATCGGCACGTTTCTGGTCTTTGTCTACGTCTGGCTGCCCTTCATGATCCTGCCGATGCAGGCATCCCTGGAACGCGTGCCGACATCCCTGCTAGAGGCGTCATCCGATCTGGGGGCCACCCGCAGCCAAACCTTTCGCACCGTGATCCTGCCCTTGGCCATGCCGGGCGTAATCGCGGGGTCAATCTTTACCTTCTCGCTGACGATGGGCGATTATATTATCCCGCAGATCATCGGCACTTCGGCCAGCTTTATCGGCATGGCGGTCTATCAGCTGCAAGGCACCGCCGGAAACATCCCACTGGCGGCCGCCTTCGCCGTAGTGCCCATCGTGATTATGCTGATTTATCTGTCCCTTGCCAAACGCGCGGGGGCCTTTGATGCTCTCTGACCGCCCGTCACTTTTACTGCGTATCTCGGCCATCGGCGGGCTGTTGTTCCTGCATTTGCCGATCCTGCTGATCTTTCTTTACGCCTTCACGACCGAGGAAAAAACCTACGTCTTCCCGCCGCCCGGCCTGACCACCAAATGGTTTGCGGTGGCGTGGAACCGCGTCGATATCTGGCCGCCGCTATACTTGTCGATCCAGGTCGCCGCCATCTCAACCCTGCTTGCGATGATCCTTGGCACCTGCGTTTCCGCCGCCATGGCCCGCGCCAAGTTCTTTGGCCGCGAACAAATATCCCTGCTGATCTTGCTGCCCATTGCCCTGCCCGGCGTGATCACCGGCATGGCGCTGCGGTCTGCGTTTTCGATCATGGACATCGACTTTTCGACCTGGACGATCATCCTTGGCCACGCCACATTCTGCATCGTCATTGTGTTTAACAACGCCGTCGCCCGGTTCCGCCGCCTGTCTGGCGGGATACTTGAGGCCTCCGCCGACCTTGGCGCAAACGCCTTTCAAACCTTTCGCCACGTCCTGTTGCCCAACCTTGGCACGGCCCTGCTGGCCGGTGGAATGCTGGCCTTTGCGCTGTCGTTTGATGAGGTGATTGTCACCACCTTTACCGCAGGCCAGCAAGAAACCCTGCCGATCTGGATGTATTCCGAACTGATCCGCCCGCGCCAGCGCCCCGTTACCAACGTGGTCGCCATCGTCGTTTTCGCCGCCACCTTCGTGCCGATTTTGCTGGCCTACTATCTAACCCGCAACGGATCAGAAACCGCCGGATCGGGCAAATGAAAGGCCACCCCATGACCATCCAAACCAACCTGCTGATCGGCAATTCGTTTGAGGCAGGCACCGAGATTGCCGAACCCATCCTGAACCCCCGCACCGGCGCGTTGATCCTTAATATCCCCGAGGCCAGCCAATCCCAGATCGACCGCGCCGTTGCCGCCGCGCGCCGCGCCTTTCCGGCATGGTCACGCACCACGCCATCCGAACGCAGCGCCGCCCTGTTGCGCATCGCCGATAGGGTAGAGGCCGAGGCTGACGCCTTCGCAGCCCTTGAGGCGCTGAATTGCGGTAAGCCGATCACCCTTGCCCGCAACGATGAAATCCCGGCCATCGTCGATTGCTACCGCTTTTTCGCAGGCGCTGTGCGCTGTCAAACCGGAGCGCTGGCGGGGGAATATCTGACGGGCCATACATCCATGATCCGCCGCGATCCGGTTGGGGTGATCGCCTCTATTGCACCGTGGAATTACCCCCTGATGATGATGGCTTGGAAACTGGCCCCGGCGATTGGCGGCGGCAATACCGTGGTGTTCAAACCGTCTGAGCAAACCCCGCTGACCGCGTTGAAGATGGCGCAGATCATGGCGGAAGAACTGCCCGACGGTGTGGTTTCGGTGATCACCGGGCGCGGCCAAACCGTGGGCAGTTATCTGATCAACCACCCCGGCGTTGATATGATTTCCCTGACGGGCGATGTGGCAACGGGCAAGAAAATGCTGGATGCCGCCGCGAAATCCGTCAAACGCACCCATCTTGAACTGGGCGGCAAGGCCCCGGTGTTGGTGTTTGACGACGCCAATGTTACAGACGTAGTCGAAGGCCTGCGCGCCTTTGGATACTATAATGCGGGCCAGGACTGCACCGCCGCCTGCCGCATTTACGCCGGAAAGAGGGTGTATGATCGATTAGTGGCTGATCTGACCTCTGCAGTGTCAACCATAGCGCTGGCGCAGGCGGATGATACGGTCAACGAAATTGGCCCGCTGATCAGCCTGCGCCAACGCGACCGTGTGGCAAGTTTCGTGAACCGCGCCCGCGACGTGCCGCATATCGAAATCACCACGGGCGGCGAGGTGATGCCCGACGGTTTCTATTACCGCCCCACCGTCGTGGCAGGCGCGCTGCAATCGGATGAAATCGTGCGCCGCGAAGTGTTCGGCCCGGTGGTGTCGATCACCCGGTTTGACGACCCCGATGATGCCGTGACATGGGCCAATGACAGCGACTACGGCCTCGCCAGCTCCGTCTGGACCCGCGACATAGGCCGCGCCATGAGCACGGCAAGCGCGTTAAGATACGGCTGCACATGGGTGAACACGCATTTCATGCTGGTGAACGAGATGCCGCATGGCGGGTTGAAACAGTCGGGGTATGGCAAGGATTTGAGTGCATATGCGTTGGAGGATTATACGGTGGTGCGGCACGTTATGGTGAAGCATTGAGGGGGGGCGCGCGCGAACTAAAAAATACTTCGGGAAATCACTCTGATTGCTTCATGAACACAGAGGGGTCAGCCGCAATAGATTTTAACCTTGGAATCGCTAGAACAAACTCTTCGATGCACTGCTTTACGAGTAACTGATGGGACCTGTCTTGCAGAAGAGCAATTGTGATCAGACCAATTATTCTTACCCTCGTCAATCGGCTAATTATAAAGGAGTCTTCAAACTCAACGCTCGGTATGCCGTCGTTTGTAGCATACAGTAGGGAGTTTCTTCGATTTGCCTCACTATCTAGATATCTATCAAAGTCTTTAAAATTCGTTCCTTGATAAATTTGATGTATCTTCGCCGTAAAAGCAGAAATTGGCTTGCCGTTTTTATCTTCGGAAACGACTGAGAAATTCAATGGATTATCAGGTTGTATGTAGAATGGCTCGGAAAGTCCCATCTGTTTTGAAACATCAATTGTGATCATAATACGTGGTTGGCCAACCTTATTCATTGAAAAGTTACCAGCAATGACGTTCATTTCCGTTAGAAACTTGTGAACTGCTTGTATAATGTTAAAAACAGCCATTTTTTGTGAGTGGCTTTGGTAGTTCAATTGTTTTGCACCGGGATACTTTAGCTGTTTTAACGCAAGAATAAAACCTGTTGCGGCTTCTTCTTCAGCTGTAATCGCGCGAAAAGCGCTCATTTCATTGTCAACATGATGAAGTAGCCAAGACTTTTTCAAGTGTGAGTAAGCACTTCTAAAACAGTGTTTTACTCGGCCCTTGAGATGGCCCAGACGTTCTTCGACAAATAGATCGTGTTCCGTCATCGGAAGTGTTTCATTTCGGATGTTCATTTAAGTAACTTTACCCCACTGCAATCTCAAACTCTATCTCTCACCCCCCCTCCCCGCAGTCCCGGACCTGATCCGGGACCTCTCCTTTCGCCCACAAGACCCCGGATCAAGTACGGGGCTGCGCCGCCCTCACCCCGCCGCCTTCCCCAACACCTCTTCCGCCCATTGGTTCAAACTTTTCCCCGCCAGTTCCGCCGCGCGCACCGACCGGGCATGCACCTCTGGCTTGACCCGAAACATCATCTGCCCTGAAAACGCCCGTTGCGGCTCGCGCCCCAGTTTGGCACAGGTTTCCAGATAATCTTCTACCGCTTCGTGAAACGCAGCCCGTAGGCCATCGACGGTGTCGGCATGAAACCCCACGCCATCGCGGATGCCCGCAATGCGCCCGGTGAAAATGCCATCGTCGTCATCGTAGTCTATCCGCGCCGAATAGCCCTGATAGGTCATTGCATTGCTCATGGCGTCACCCCGATCCTTTCCAGAAAATCCCGCGCCGCGCGCACCTGATACCGTTTGGCTTCTTTCGCGGGGTGTGGGCGGTGAAAACTTTCCACGTCATCCCCGCACACAAACCGCACCCGGCTGCCCCGCCCTTCAACCACCCGCGCGCCTGCCGCCACCAACAACGCCTCAATATCCGTCCAAGCTAGCGTTCCTGACACCGGATCAGCGAAGACAGTTTCAAGCGTGCGATGATGCCTGTTGTTCATGGGGGTAAATAGCATATGATATCACAAAATGCAAGCATATCAACGCCACGTCAGCCAATGCCTGATGGTGGGTGCAACCCACCGAGAACACAGCCAGAAGTCATGCAATAAGGTAGTTTTCACCCAACCGACGTTTTACGACGCGATCCCAAAAACCCGCTTGAACACGGTGCCGCCGATGCGTTTCATGCCAACGAAATAGACAATGACAAGGGCAAATAAACCAATTGCTGGCAAGCCATTCAGGCTAAAGCCACCATCGGTTATTCCACCAGTCAGCAAGGCGATCACATAGCCGCCACCGAGGAAAATCAGAAAGAAATCCAATATCGCAGCAATCACTACTTTCCATGTTGCCGGTTTTTCGTTTGTCATTTGCGCCTCCTGAATGTTTGGTAAGTCTGGCACACAGCGATGCAATTACCTAAGAATATCTCGCCGCCGCCTGCCCTGCCCACCTGCCCGTCGCCCAACACCCGGTTAGCAGATAGCCGCCCGTCGGGGCCTCCCAATCCAGCATTTCGCCGCAGACGAACACACCGGGCAGGGCGCGCAGTTCCAGCCCTTCGGTTACCGCCCCCTGCGAAACACCCCCCGCCACCGAAATCGCTTCATCCATCGGGCGGGGGCCGCTGTGCGCCACGGGCAGGGATTTAACGGCTGCGACCGCCTCCATCCCGCGGCCAAATTCCAGGATCAACCCCACCGCCGCCGGGGCCAGACCCAGTTTGCGCAGCCGGTTCGACAGCGTTTCGCGGCCGCGCATTTGCGATAATCGCTGCGCAACCGTATCAGCCGACACATCCGGCATCAAATCAACCCGCAATGCAGCACCCTGCCGCATATCCCGACTGACGCCGTAAATCCCGCCGCCTTCGATCCCACGGGCAGAGATCACAAACTCGCCCCGTTCCACCCGATCGCCAACCAGCAGCGCCGCCCCCTTAACCGCCACGCCAAAAAACCGTGCCATATGCGGCGACCAGTTCACCACAAACCCCATGTTCGCGGGCTGAAACGGCGTGATTTTCACCCCCCGATCGGCCAACCACGGCACCCACTCGGCATCAGACCCAAGCCGCGCCCAACTTGCCCCGCCCAGCGCCAAAACCGTTACCTTTGGCTGCAAAACCTGCACACCCTGCGGTGTCTCAAACCGAAAACCATCGCCATCAAACCCCGTCCATCGCCAAGCGGTGCGCAAGCCTACCCCCATCCCCGCCAACCGCGCCAACCACGCGCGCAGCAACGGCGATGCCTTCATCGCCATCGGAAACACCCGGCCAGTGGAGCCTGTAAACACCGGCTGGCCTAGGCCCTGACACCACTGCACCACTTGATCAGGCCCAAATTCCGCCAGCATCGGGGCCAGCCATTCAGGGGCATCATAGCGGGCGACAAACGCATCCAGCCCTTCGGCCTTTGTCACGTTCAACCCCGACTTCCCGGCCATCAAAAACTTGCGGCCCACCGTTGGCTTTGCGTCGCACACCACCACACGGGCCCCCGCGCGCGCCAGTTCTTCGGCAGCCATCAGCCCTGCGGGCCCCGCCCCGATAACCAAGGCATCAAGCAACAGAACCCCCGCGAATTTCGACAACACGGTGCGGATAGGGCATCTCAATCCCTGCGTCTTTCAGCGCGTTCCAGATCGCAAACAACACCGGACTTGCGTATTTATTCTTGCCGTCATCAATGCCGTTCACCCAATATTCCACCGCAAAATCAACGGCACTTTCGCCAAAGGCCACCAACTCGCAGTCTGGGCCATCTGGCTTGGTCAACACAAACGGCAGCGCACCTACCGCCGCTTCGATAATTGCAGGCACCAGATTGATATCGGTTTCATAGCTGACGGAAAACCCCACCGAATAGCGGTTCGCCGACCCCTGATCCGAATAATTGATCACCCGCGTCGTGATAAAATGATCGTTTGGCACCACAATCCACCTGCCATCGAATGTCTCCAACACGCAGGCGCGCGCGGTCATCCGCACAATCGTGCCCTTTTGCCCGCCGTCCAGTTCGACATAATCGCCAACTGTGGTCTGGCCCTCGATCAACAAGATGACGCCAGACACAAAATTCGCGGCAATCTGTTGCAACCCCAAACCAATGCCTACGCCCAGCGCACCGCCCAACACTGCGACGGCTGTCAGATCAATCCCCATGATCGACATCAACAACAGAAACGCCGCGCCAAAGATCGCCATTTCGGCGGCTTTGACCGCCAATTGCCGGGTGGCGGGGCGCAACTCGTTCTGTGCTTTGATATAGTCCGCACTTTGACGGTTTGACCACGACCCCAGCCAGAACAGCAGCGATCCCGCAATCACCCCCCGGATCAGCGCCATTACCGAAAAGCGGATATTGCCCACGGCGATGACGGTTTCTTCCAACCGCACCGACACATCATCCAGCACCCCCAGCGCATAAAGTGCCGCCACAGGCAGCAGCACATATTTGCCCAACAGATGCAGAAAACTGTCGGTCAGAATTTGGCGAACAAACACCCGCGCCGCCAAAAACACAAAGACCCGCTTGCCAAAGGCAATAACATCGCCGGAATCAAAGATTGACCGGGTGACTTGCTCGCCAATCGCCGTCAGCCCATAGGCCAGCACAGGCATCAAAAGTGGCAGGAACTGCAAAGCAAAGTGCCGCATCTGGGCAAAACGCCCGGTTTTATCCGGTGCCGGTTGCACCGCTTGGCTGATCAGCGGCAAGAACCGCCGCGTGGCATAAGCCGCCACGGCATATGACAGTGCCAGCAAAGCGAACTGTGACCACGCGGCGGGCGACAAAAGCCAACCTTTGACGATGTCACCAGCTTGGGTTGACCAGCCCATCACTTTGGCCAAAAGATCCGATTGCCCGCCCATCCGCGCCCCCCGTGGCTGTGAAAGCCTTTCACTTGCTGTGCCAACAATCGCGCTGCAAGACAAGCATGCCTTGCGACTGCTGTGGCACCTTTGGCCGCAGTGACGTGGCGGCCTTAAAGGGCAACGATGTGCTTTTGGTGCCAGATCACCCAATCAATCCTATTGCGCGGCGCACAGCCTCGTCGCGCAAGGCCACATCGCGGCCCAGCCACGGATCGGCGGCCTTGCTGCACATCCACACCAACGCGCGCGCGGGCCATTCGGGTGGAATATGCACCGCAGGGTCCAATTGACTGACCGCGCCGATCCCCGAGGCTTTGATCGTTACCTGCATTTGCGTCGCCACGGTTCCGGGCGACAAGCCCAACACCCGAATGCCGCGATGACCTTCTTCCAGATGCGCGCTGCGGGTCAGCATCAATGCCCCCGCCTTTGAGGCACAATACGCCCCCCAGCCTTCGTAGGGGGTGGTCGCCGCACCAGAAGACACCGTGATGACCGTGCCGAAGCCTTGCGCGCGCATGATCGGCAAAACTTCGCGCATGCCATGGAATACGCCGGACAGGTTCACCGCGATGGCCTGCGCCCATAGGGCGGGATCCGTGTCGGCCAAAGGCGCGATAGGCTCGATCACGCCCGCATTGTTTATCAGAACATCCAAACGGCCAAACCGGGTGACGACCGCCGCGATTGCCGCCTGCACCGCTGCCCAATCCGCAACGTCACAGACAACCGCGATTGCGTTTGGCCCGATTTCATTGGCCAATTCTGCGATCTGATCCGCGGTTCGCGCCAGCAACGCCACCTGCGCTCCGGCTTGCGCAAACGCCCGCGCTGCCGCCGCCCCGATACCCCGGCTTGCCCCGGTGATCACCACCACTTTGCCTTGCATGCTGACCCTCTTGCGAATGTGAACCCATCCTTGATGTTTCGCAGGTAACAGCAGCTACGGAAACCCTTGACCCAATCCCTGCAAGCAGGGATGGTTAGCCGCAAAATTGGATCAGATAGGATTGAACATGAAACTCTGGAACCTGGCAGGCAGCACTGCCGCGATTGCCCTTTTGTCTGGCTCGGCCGCGTTCGCGGATGTCACCCCGGAAGAGGTCTGGCAAAGCTGGCAAGACCTGAGCACCGCATCGGGCCAAACCATCACCGCCGCGGGCACCACCCGCGATGGCGATACATTGATCGTTCAGGATGTAACGGTGTCGTCTGACATGGACGGTGTCACCTCAAGTTCCAGCTTTAGTGAAATGAAGTTTACCGACAATGGCGATGGCACCGTCAATATCTTTATGTCGGACGATCAGGTAATGGACATCGTGACCGCAGCCGTGGCCGGTGTAGAAGGGTCGGTCGAAAGCAAATCAACCATCTCTATTTCGCATCCCGGCATGACCATTGTTGCCAGCGGTGTGCCCGACGCGATGAACTATGCAATCGACGCGCCGACTATG
>JANNAT010000108.1:0-10103 GCA_031384605.1 Cypionkella sp. | reverse complement strand
TGGGCGCACTGGGGGCCATATCAAACGCGGTGCGCGACGCGCTTGCCCCTGTTGGGGTAACGTCGGTTGACATGCCGTTTAGCCCGCAGCGGATCTGGCATTGGGTGCAGGAGGCGCGCGCTGTCCCTGTTTAGTCGCCTTGCGCACTGGTGGAAGGGGGCCCCCATTGTTGAGGTCAAGCCCGCCGCTGCGCCCGAACCGGGGCGCAAACGCGGGGTTGTGGATCATGTGATCATTCTGGATGGCACATTATCAACGCTGGAACTGGGGCAGGAAGGCAATGCGGGTTTGCTTTATCATTTGCTGGCGGGGGCGGGCCGATCGCCCCATCGCACGCTTTACTATGAACCCGGTTTGCAATGGATGGGCTGGCGGCAATCGCTTGATCTTGCCACTGGCAAGGGGTTGAACCGCCAGATCACGCGCGCCTATGGCTGGTTGGCCAGTCATTACCGGGAAGGCGACCGAATTTTCCTGTTTGGCTATTCGCGCGGCGCTTATGCGGTGCGGTCATTGGCGGGGGTGATCGACAGGGTTGGCCTGATCCGGCGGGAACATGCCACCGAACGCGCGGTAAGGCTGGCGTTCCGGCATTACAAAGTAAACCCCGACTCACTGGCATCGCGGGCGTTTGTAAAGGCGTTTTGCCTTGACGATACCCCAATTCAGATGGTCGGCGTCTGGGACACTGTAAAAGCCTTGGGCATGCGTTGGCCGTTGCTGTGGATGCTGACGGATAAGAAAAACCTGTTCCATGACCACCGCCTTGGCAAATCCATCCGGCACGGTTTTCACGCGCTTGCCTTGCATGAAACCCGGGCGGTGTTTGATCCTGTGATGTGGGTTTGCCCGGCGGAATCTGTGGGGCGGGTGCAGCAGATGTGGTTTCGCGGCGCGCACGGCGATATTGGCGGCATGATCGGGCGATATACCGCGTCGCGCCCTTTGGCGAATATTCCCTTGGTCTGGATGATCGAAAGTGCGGCATCGGTTGGCCTTGCCCTGCCCGACGGCTGGCGTGCGCGGTATCCCTGCGATCCGGGCGCACCTATGGTGGGCACCTGGCGCGGTTGGGGGATGTGGTTTTTGCTGCGTCGAAGGCGCAAAACGGGCCGCGACGTGTCAGAACAGGTGCATCCAACGGCGGCAGTGCAGCTGCCGCGCAGATGGGTTCCTTGGCCGCTGTTTCGGTTTTTCTGACTTTGCCTTTGTGGGTTTGATCAAATACCAAGGTGCAACCCAAGGAGCCCACCCGATGCGCCAAGTCACAGTCGCTGCCACACAATTTGCCTGTTCGTGGGATTTGCCCGCCAATGTTGACCGCGCCGAAACCCTGATCCGACAGGCGGCAGCGCAGGGCGCGCAAGTGATCTTGATCCAGGAACTGTTCGCCGCACCCTATTTCTGCATCACGCAGCGGGCGGAATATCTGGCGATGGCCGCCCCAATGCAAGGCCATCCGCTTATCGCCAGGTTTTCTGATTTGGCGCAGGAACTGGGCGTGGTGCTGCCCTGTTCGTATTTTGAACACAGCGGTCAGGCGCATTTCAATTCGGTGGCGATGATTGATGCGGATGGGCGGATTTTAGGGAACTACCGCAAAACCCATATTCCACAAAATCCGGGCTACGAAGAGAAATACTATTTTGCGCCCGGAGATACCGGATATCGGGTTTGGGATACGGCGTTTGGCCGTATTGGCGTCGGGATTTGTTGGGATCAGTGGTTCCCCGAATGCGCCCGCGCAATGGCGCTGATGGGGGCGGAGATGTTGCTTTACCCCACAGCGATTGGATCAGAACCGACCACGCCGGAGTATAACAGTCAGCCGCACTGGGAAATGTGCATGCGCGGACATGCTGCCGCAAACATCATGCCGGTGATCGCGTCAAACCGGATCGGCATGGAAACGGCCCCCGAAGGCACAGCCGTGACGTTCTATGGCTCCAGCTTTATCGCCGATCATACCGGGCAATTGGTGGCTCTCGCCAGCCGGGATGCGCAAGAATTAGTCACTGCGACGTTCGATCTGAATGCAATAGGGGAATTGCGGCGCAGTTGGGGGGTGTTTCGTGATCGCCGGCCCGACACTTACACGGCGCTCGCGACCTTGGACGGCAACCTTTAACGCAACTGTGTGTAGGCCCAGATCAGGCCGATCAAAATCGGCTGATGGATCAGGTAAATCACCAGACTATGACGACCGGGCCAGCCCAGACGGTCAACCCATTTGCCCGATGGAACCCCAGACAGCTGCGCCCAAAGGCCCAGCCTGCCACCCAGTTGTCCTAGAGTAATTCCTAACAAAACCGCGCCAAACCATGGAAAAATCGGTTCAAAATCAATGGTTTGCGCAGGAAGCGTGCTTAGGCCGATAAACCGCAGTAATGGTGCGTCAAACTGCGGGCCGGACAGGTAAAACGACCCCGCGATAAAGACTGCCGCGATCGCCGCAGTCATCGGCGCGGGCAGACGTAATGCGGCAAGACCCAGCAGACTGAACAGCGCAATGGCATGCAAAATACCGAAATAAATGTAAAAATCGGGCATCGCCACCCACGTGGCCACGCTTACCAACGCCGCCGCCCCTGCAACCTTTACAAACCGCCGCCAAAACGCGGGCCACCCGATTGCGCGCCCATGCGCCAGCCAAAGCCCCAACCCCGCCAGCACCAAAAAGCTGCCCGCCACGATACGCGCGTGGTAATAGAAGAAATTTGATGCGGCATAGGCGCGCGGGATCAGATCAAACATCAGCAAATCATAGCTGACATGAAACGCCACCATGCCGATCAGGGCGGTGGTGCGGGCCAGATCAATCAAAGGGATGCGGGAAAGTTGGCTCACTTTCTGGCCATTTCATACACCTGAAACGGGGGCGGCATATATCACCGCCCCCCCGGGTTCAGCGGTTCTTGACGGCAACGAAATCGCGGCGTGGCTCGCCCACATACAATTGACGCGGACGGCCGATTTTCTGGTTGTTTTCAGAAATCATCTCTTTCCACTGCGAAATCCAACCCACCGTGCGCGACAGCGCAAAAATCGGGGTGAACATCGAGGTCGGGAACCCCATCGCATCAAGGATGATCCCTGAATAGAAATCAACGTTGGGATACAGCTTTTTAGAGATGAAATAGTCGTCCGACAGCGCGATCCGTTCCAATTCCTTGGCAACCTGCAAGGTGGGATTGTTGTAAACCCCCAGCAACCCTAGCACTTCATCGGCGCTTTCCTTCATCACTGTGGCGCGCGGATCGAAGTTTTTGTAAACCCGGTGGCCAAAGCCCATCAGGCGGAAGCCCGAATTTTTATCCTTGGCCTTGGCGATGTATTCCGGGATGCGGTCAACCGTTCCAATTTCGCGCAGCATTTCCAGACAGGCCTGGTTGGCCCCGCCATGCGCCGGCCCCCAAAGGCAGGCGATACCGGCGGCAATACAGGCAAACGGATTGGCCCCCGATGATCCGGCCAGACGCACGGTGCTGGTCGACGCGTTTTGTTCATGATCAGCATGCAGCATCATGATGCGGTCAAGCGCACGCGCCAAAACCGGGTTCACCACATAATCGGCGGCGGGCACGGCAAAGCACATGTGCAGGAAATTGCTGGCATAATCGAGTGAATTTTTTGGGTAAACAAAGGGTTGCCCGATAGAATACTTGAACGCCATCGCCGCAATCGTCGGCAGTTTGGCGATCATCCGGATGGCGGCCACTTCGCGCTGCCAGGGGTCATTTATGTCAAGACTGTCGTGATAAAACGCCGACATCGCCCCCACAACACCCACCATCGTGGCCATCGGGTGGCTGTCCCGGCGGAAACCCCGGAAGAAATAGTGCAACTGTTCATGCACCATGGTGTGATTGGTCACGCGAGAAACGAAATCGGCTTGTTGTGCCGCCGTTGGCAATTCGCCGTATAAAAGCAGATAACAGACTTCGAGGAAATTCGACTGATCGGCCAGTTGCTCAATCGGATAGCCGCGATGCAGCAGTTCGCCCTTATCGCCATCAATAAAGGTTATCGCACTTTCGCAGGCGGCGGTTGACGTAAAGCCGGGATCAAAGGTGAACACATCGGCCTGGGCATAAAGCTTGCGGATATCCAGAACATCCGGCCCCAAAGTGGGCGTCAGAACCGGCAGGTCATAGCTGTTGCCGTTCAGGGTCAGCGTCGCGGTTTTGGTCGGATCGGCCATCATTCATCCCCTATTGTCCACCGGCAATACGCGGCCCGCCGGTCAGGTCTGGCCTTTGGCGCGCAGGTCAGCCTGCCGCGTCCGTCAGCCGTGCAATCGTCTCATCCCGCCCCAGCACCAACATCATGTCGTAAACGCTGGGTGTCGCGGCCCGCCCCGCCAGCGCCGCCCGCAGCGGTGACGCCAGTTTTCCAAAGCCAATTTCATTTGCAGTTGCAGCATTTGTCAAGATCAGCTCTAAATCTGCCTTTGTCCAGCTAGCATTTCGCAACTGCGCCGTCAAGGTTTTCAGTATACCACGGGATACCGGATCAAGGGCTTTCACAGACGCCTCATCCATCTGAACCGGCCGCAAGGCCAGTGCAAACATAGCCTTTTCAAGCAGTTCCGGGAAAGTCTTGGCGCGGTCCTTGACGCAATACATCGCGCGTGCCATCAGATCGCGTTGCGCATCTGTCAGGTCGGGGCGGTTCGCGGCCACCAGGAACGCCTGCAATTCATGCAGCAGTGCAGCATCATCGGCCATTGCCATGTGATGCCCGCAGGTGTTTTCCAGCTTTTTGAAATCCAGCCGGGCAGGGGCGCGCCCGATCCCGGCCAGATCAAACATGGCCACCGCTTCGGCGGTTGTAAAAATCTCGGCGTCGCCGTGCGCCCAACCCAACCGTGTCAGATAATTGCGCATCCCCGCCGCAGGGTATCCCATCGCCTGATACTCATCCACGCCCGTCGCGCCATGGCGTTTGGACAGTTTCTTGCCATCCGGCCCGTGAATCAGCGGAATATGCGCCCAAACCGGAATTTTCCAGCCCATGGCGTTGTAAATCATCTGCTGGCGCGCGGCGTTGTTCAGATGATCGTCCCCCCGGATAACATGGCTGACATCCATATCGTGGTCGTCCACCACGACCGCCAGCATATAGGTAGCCGTAGCATCAGAGCGTAAACAAATCATGTCATCCAAAGTTTCGCTCTTGATCCGCACGGTTCCCTGAACGGCATCTTCGATCAGCGTCTCGCCACCGCGCGGCGCGCGCATGCGGATCACATAAGGCAAATCAGGGTAAGTTGCGGCATCTGCGTCCCGCCACGGGCTTTGAAACACCGCATAAGACCCGCGCGCTTCGGCCTTCGCCCGGACTGCTGCGATCTCGTCCTGCGTCGAAAAGCATTTATAGGCCGTGCCGCGTGCCACCATCTGATGCGCCACTTCGGCGTGACGATCTTTGCGGTCAAACTGGCTGACCACCTCGCCATCCCAGTCCAGCCCCAGCCATGTCAGGCCCCTCAGAATGGCCGCCGTCGCCTCGGGCGTGGATCGTTCACGGTCAGTATCCTCGATGCGCAACAGGAATTTCCCGCCGCGCCCGCGCGCATAAAGCCAGTTGAACAGCGCTGTGCGCCCGCCGCCAATATGCAGATAGCCGGTGGGTGACGGGGCAAATCGGGTAACAACAGGGCGGGAGGCGGCAGACATCGGCATTAACCTTTCAGAAACCATCGCGGCGGTAAGATTGCGGCAGCTTTAGGCAAATGCGGGGTCAGTAACAAGGTGTCGGAACGGGGTGCTGGCATTGCGCGGTGGGCGATCTGGCCCTTGAAGGCGTTGCAAACCGCCCAAGGCCAGCTGTTTGGATGGGTGCCAGTGTTCATCGCCGTTGGCATCGCGATATGGTTCGCCCTGCCGTTTGAGCCGGGGTTAACATTCTATGGCGCAGCGGTGTTGGTTTTAGCTTTTTGCGGCGTTGCGCGGTTCTTTGGCCCGGAACTGGCATATCCTTTGGCCATGATAATGGGTTGTATTGCTGTGGGTCTGTTGGCCTGCGGCATCCGGGCCCATTCGGTGGCCGCGCCAATGCTTGATTTTCGCTATTATGGCGCGGTTCAGGGCCGCATTACGGTCATAGACCGGTCGCAAACCGATGCGCTGCGGATCACTTTGGATCAGGTGGTGCTGGAAGATGTGGCCCCCCAGCGAACCCCGCTTAAAGTTCGGGTTTCCTTGGGAAAACAAGCCTATACACCCGAACCCGGCCAAGTGGTTTTGCTGACCGCCTTCTTGTCTGCCCCCGAAGGGCCGTCCGAACCCGGCGGTTTTGATTTCCGGCGCATGGCGTTTTTCAATCAACTGGGGGCCGTGGGCTATACCCGTAGTCCGGTGATGTTGTGGGAAGAACCCCAAGACGGCGCGCAAGTGATCAACCGGCTAAGAACGCATTTGTCAGTGGCAATCATGGCCCGAATTCCCGGCGATGCGGGGGCCTTTGCCAGCGGGGTGATGACAGGGGATCGGTCGGGCATCAGCCTGGACACGGTGCAGGCGTTGCGCGACAGCAACCTTGCGCATTTGCTGGCCATATCGGGCATGAACATGGCGTTTGTGACGGGTTTCGTGTTCATGTTGCTGCGCTATGGCGTTGCCCTGATCCCGCCTTTGGCACTGCGGGTGAATGCCAAAAAGCTGGCCGCGGTGGTGGCTTTTGGCGTCGCGTTATTTTACTTGCTGTTGTCTGGGGCGAATGTGGCCACCACGCGGGCCTTTTTGATGGTTTGCGTGATGTTGGGGGCGATTTTGCTGGACCGCCGCGCGTTGACCATGCGGTCGGTGGCGTTGGCGGCCGTGGTTTTGCTGTTGGTCGAACCTGAAAGCCTGACAGAACCGGGGTTCCAGTTGTCCTTTGCGGCCACCATAATCCTGATCGCAGGCTATGGCGCGCTGGACCGCCGGATGATGCAAGAACGCCTGCCGCGCTGGATCATGCCGGTGTTTACGCTGGTGCTGACCTCGGTATTGGCTGGGTTGGCCACCGCACCTTTTGCCGCCGCCCATTTCAACCGGTTCACCGATTATGGCTTGCTGGCCAACCTGTTGACGGTTCCGGTAATGTCTTTGTTGATGGCGGCAGGGGTTATGGCCACGCTGTTGGCACCCTTGGGCCTTGCGGCCCCAGCGTTATGGGTGATGGACATCTGCGCGCGCTGGATATTGTTCGTGGCCCATTGGGTGGCAGGGTTGGACGGGTCAGTTACCCCAATTGTTGAGCCGGGGGCAGCCGTGATGCCGTTGATCGCCTTTGCGGGATTGTGGGCAGTGCTGTGGCGCGGACGGGTGCGATGGGCGGCGGTATTACCGTTGATTTTGGGGTTTGGCCTCTGGGCAGGGGCTGCGCGCCCGGTGATGCTGATCAGTGGGGATGGGGCGTTGGTGGGGCTGTGGGGGCCAGATGGCCGTGCCCTTTCATCGGCGCGCGGGGCCGGGTTTGCCGCCAAAACCTGGATCGAGAACGACGGCGATCTGGCTTTGCCGGAAGTGGCCGCGATCAGGTCTGGCTTTTGGGGGGCCAAAGGTGCGCGGGCGTTCGATCTTGCAGGGTGGCGCGGCATTATTCTGGGCGGCAAAGGTGCTGTTGATGCCCTTCCCGCGGCCTGCGCCGCAACGGATTTTGTGATCATGCCCGCAGCCCTTGCCCCATTAACGCCTGCGCCACCGGGATGTTTGATTATTGATCGCAGTATCCTGGATGAAACCGGGGCTTTATCGGCAGAAGTCGCGGGCGATACTTTGATCCTGCATCCCACCCGGTGGGTGAAGCGGATGTGGATGTCGCCCGATCTTATACGCCCGCCGATTGTATTGCGGCGCGATCCCCTTAAACTGGTTCAAACGCCATAATTGCCAGCCAATACCGTCAGGCAGCCAGCCCCTCGCCCCGGGGCTTTCCGTCATCCAAACCTTTGAAATTCATCTAAAATTTGTGATTCGTCTTGGCCTGCATACCACTGGGGCATCTTTTGACGCAGCCAGAAGACGACGGGCATGCCACTTTCTTTGAGGCAGCAGCCCTTCATCAATAACTGCGGATCAATCCCACAAGCCGCCCCTGTACCTTGACCAGATGATCGGGCAGCACGCGGGTTTCATAGGCCGGGTTTGCCGCCTCTAGCGAGATCATGCTGCCCTTGCGGCGAAAGCGTTTCAGCGTGGCTTCGGCGTCTTCAACCAAGGCCACCACGATGTCGCCGTTTTCGGCGGTGGATTGTTCGCGGATTACAACGATATCGCCATCATTGATGCCGGCATCAATCATCGAATCGCCCTTCACTTCCAGCGCGTAATGCTGTCCCTTGCCTGACAACATGGATCCGGGCACCGCAATATGATGCGACACATGGCTGATCGCCTCAATCGGCACGCCGGCGGCAATGCGGCCCATAACCGGCAGTTCCGTCGCATAGACACCTTCAATCGGGATCGCCCCCTGCGGCGGATCAACGCGGTCGCCTTGAATGACACGCGGGCTGAAGCCCGGTTTTTCCATCGCTTCGGGCAGTTTCACAATTTCCAGGGCCCGCGCGCGATGCGCGAGACGGCGGATAAAACCGCGTTCCTCCAGCGCGGTGATTAGCCGGTGGATGCCTGATTTTGATCGCAAATCCAGCGCATCTTTCATTTCGTCAAAAGACGGCGGCACGCCATCGCGGTCAAGCCGCTGTTTGATGAAATCCAGAAGTTCCAATTGCTTGCGCGTCAGCATGGCAGACTCCAAACTCTATGTTGTTGGTATGTTCTGCCCGTGTTCTTGGTTTGTGTCAAGCATTTAACGGATCGGTCTTTACAGGGGAATATAGTCCATCCGGGTGCCACCTATCCGCTTTGGATCATTCATCGGGCGGATCAACAGCGCATTCGCTTGGGTAAGGATTGAAAGTAAAGCCGAGTCTTGCTGCCGAAAAGGGGTGATCGTGCCGTTATCGGCCAATCGTGCGCGCATGTAATGGGTGCGTGGGCCGTTTGCGGGTTGATCGGCTGCCAAAATCGCGTGCCGCACAACCGGCCCGCAATCGGACAACCCCAGCATGGCCCGCAGCATCGGCAACATGAACAAATGCCCGCAAACAATTGCAGACACAGGATTTCCCGGCAGGCCCAACATTGGAATGCCCAACACACGGCCGGCCATCAACGGCTTGCCGGGGCGCATGGCGATCTTCCAAAACGCGCGCTCCATCCCCAGATCGGTGGCGACTTTGCCCACCAGATCGTGATCGCCAACCGATGCCCCACCAATGGTGACGATCAGATCGGCGCCAGTGGTTAGCGTGAAAACCTGCCGCAGATGGTCTTCGGTATCCCGCGCAATCGGCAAAATCCGCGCCTCGCCACCCAGTTGTTCCACCATTGCGGCCAAAGCAAAGGTATTTGACGCCACGATCTGATCGGCGCGCGGGGTTTCGCCCGGCATCACCAGTTCATCGCCGGTGGCCATCAGGGCCACAATGGGGCGGCGGATCACGGGAACAAATGGAATGTTCATCGCCGCCAGCAGCGCCAGATCGTTGGGGCGCAAAGGGTGGGGCGGATGAAAGGCCTGCCCTTGGGCAAAATCCTGACCCTTGGGGCGAATGTTGTCGCCAGTGTTTGCGGTCGCGTTCAGCGTGATCTTTGCGCCAACCGCCGTGGTATCTTCTTGAATGGCGATGCTGACGGCCCCGTCGGGCAAGGGCGCACCGGTGAAAATCCGCGTCGCCTGATGGGGCAGCAATTGGCCGCTAAAGGCATGGCCTGCGCCTGCTTCGCCCACCACGTCAAAGCCATCCCCCACACCCGCAATTCGCCCCAGTGCATAGCCGTCCATCGCCGAGGCGGCAAAGGGCGGTTGCGTCAATTGGGCATAAACCGGGGCAGCCATGACCCGGCCAAGCGATCGGCGCAGCGGCACGGTTTCGGGTTTCAATGTTTCGGTCAGGGCCAGACAGCGGGCCAGTGCCTCTTCAACCGATATCACAGCTTTGCCTCGTAACGCCCTGATTTACCGCCATCTTTCAGGATCAGTTGAATGCCTTCGATCCTCATGGATTTCTCAACCGCCTTGACCATATCGTAGATCGTCAGACAGGCGAC
>JANNAT010000101.1:0-1717 GCA_031384605.1 Cypionkella sp. | reverse complement strand
ACCGCATCAAGAACAATCTGCAGATGATTTCCTCGATCATCAGCATCCAACGGCGCAAGGCCATTGATCCGGCCGTCGCGAAGGTTCTGCGCAGCCTGCAGGACCGGGTTTTGAGCATCGCCGCCATCGACCATAGCCTTTATATGAACGGCGATGTCGAGGGTGTTCGCGCGGACGCCCTGATTGCGTCGATTACTGACCAGTTGGTGGCGGTCAATCTGGAGGCGGGCCACCGCGTGCAGATCTCGACCCGGTTCGACCCGGTCATGTTGCATGCGGATCAGATCGGGCCATTGTCGCTGTTGGCAAACGAAGCAGTGACCAACGCGCTGAAATACGTGGGCAAACCTGACGCTGGTCCCGCACGCATCGATATCGCGCTGACCTGGGACGGAGACAAGATCCATTTCAATGTTGCCAATTCCTTGGGGTCAGGATTGCACAGTGGCGACGAAACCCCGGAAAGTACAAAGCTTGGGCTCGTCCTGATCGGCGCATTTGCCGAGCAGCTTGCAGCCGAGGTTCAGTCCGGGCTGGACGCCGCAGACCAGAGTTTCAAACTGTCGGTCAGGTTTCGCCCGAACGGGACACAAATGGTACAGAACCCCTCACCAGATGCAGAAGTAAAGCCTCAGGCTGCCATTGCGGATGGCGCGCCTTTGTAGTGTGATCCTTCTTGATCAAGGTAGTCCTGATCAAAGTCCGCAAGGTCGATCAGTCCGGCGAAATTGGTAAACTCGACGCGTCCGTTGCGAAAGGTCGCAAGCCCTTCCTCGCGCAACTCGCGCAAAACCCGGTTTACGTGAACCGCGCTAAGGCCCAAGGCATCGGCCAGCAGGTATTGCGACAACGGGCACGCGTATCCGGCCTTGGTTCCGATCCCAACCAGCGCCAACCGCGCGCCAAGTTCCAACAGCAGATGCGCCGTCCGCTCAACGGCATTGCGCCGCCCGACGCCCACCAGATGCTCGACCACCATGGCGTCATCGCGGGACGTGGCCCATAGCAAGGCGGTGCCAAGCCGTGGCGTGCGCGCAAAAATTTCCATCAGATCGTGGGCATTCATGGGCGAGGCCAGGACTTTCGTCAAAGGCTCGATGCTTTGGCCCGCGGTGCGGGAAAGAACGGACCGCATGCCCAGAAAGTCGCCGGGTATTTGAAAATCCACGATCTGCCGCCCGCCGCTTGCCAACAGCCGGTACGAGAATGCCCAGCCGTCTGCCATGACATAGGCCGGTTGATCGGGCTGCCCCTGATGCACCAGATCCCGCCCCGCCGGATAGGTCTTGCGCCGTCCATGCAGCATGTCGAGCACGTTCCGTTCGGGCCCGGACAGCGCAATGAAGCTGCCGAGTTTGCGTGCGAATGGGCTATGCTGGTTGATCATTCCGGTCCCCTGTCCCTGATGATTGGTTCGTCAATTTCCATACAGTCAATGCGTGAGCACTCGATCTGGTTCCATGAAACTTGATGTTGATCAGCCTGTGATCAACTGAGCAGCGGTCAGAACCATGTGGTGAACAGCAGAGAAATAAGTTCCTAAAACACCGGAACCATTTCCGGTTTCGCGCGTTCGCATAGTGTGAAGGACCGATTGCCCTGCCAATGGGCTGCCGGTCCTTCGGCGAGAATCTGAACCGAAGAGGGAACACAGTGGCCACGGTATTGATCGTTGAGGACGATGTTTTCATCAACATGGAGGCCGTGTTCATGGTGG
>JANNAT010000040.1:0-9841 GCA_031384605.1 Cypionkella sp. | reverse complement strand
CGGATCAGGCTGCCATGCCCATATCTCGGTCTGGGATTTGGACGGTAAAAAGAACGCCTTTTCCGATGACAGCAAAGAACTTGGCCTCTCCGACCGGGGCCGCAACTTCCTTGGCGGCATCATGAAACACGCCTCCGCCCTAGCCGCCATCACCAACCCCACCGTCAACAGCTACAAACGCATCAACGCGCCGCGCACCGTTTCAGGGGCCACTTGGGCACCCAATACCGTGACATGGACAGGCAACAACCGCACCCATATGGTCCGCGTTCCGGGGCCGGGGCGGTTTGAGCTGCGCCTGCCCGACGGGGCCGCCAACCCCTACCTGATGCAGGCCGTGATCATCGCCGCAGGCCTTGACGGCGTGCGCACCAAGGCCGATCCCGGCAAGCGCTATGACATTGATATGTATACGCAAGGGCACACCGTCAAAGGTGCGCCAAAACTCCCCTTGAACCTGCTGGATGCGCTGCGCGATTACGACAAAGACACCACGCTAAAGGCGATGATGGGCACCGAATTTTCCGCCGCCTATCTGAAGCTGAAGCATCAGGAATGGAATGACTACACCGCCCATTTCACCCAGTGGGAGCGGGATAACACGCTGGATATCTGACGCAATCATACTGGCCGGCGATCAGGGCTTTCGGCTGATCATCTCTTTGATCCGGCGGTCAGTTTCCTTTGCCTCACCGCGCAGCCAGTCGACAAATCGTTGGGTTTGCGGGCGATTGGCGGCTTCGGCGCGCAGCCGAATCCGGTAAGGATGCGGTGCCACCAGATGCAAGGCGGATGGAAAAGGCAAAACAACCGATCCGCCATCAAGATCGTGCAACAGCAAAGACAGGCCGCAAACCAAAAAGCCCGCGTCCAGCCGCACCGATTGAATTGCAAGCCGGGCATTGGGGTAGATCACCCCACGCCCCGGACCTGTTCTGCGGTGGCCGAATGCAGCAAACCACTCAACCCAGCCGGGGTGATCGCCATCTTCATTCTGCGATTTCAGGTGCATAAGGGGCATCCCTTCCATCTGCATTTCCGCATCCCACGCCGCAATCCGGCGTATGTTATCCGGCCCGGTGACCGGCAAGATGGCATCCGTGAACAGAATTTCTCCGGGCCCGGGGCCATAGACAATCCGCAGATCGGGTGCCCCCAACCTGACCGGCACATCGCCCTCGCCATTGATGCAAAACAAGATATTGGGATAATCCTTGCGAAACGCAAGGATACGCGGCAGCAGCCAAATTTCCGCCCAATCAGGATCAGCGACAATGTGAATTTCGCTGACGCGCTGAAAATCAAGCGTTTCGGTCACCCGGTTCAGGGCATCAAACGCCTGCCGCAGATCCCCCAACGCCAGCTCCAACTCCGGCGTTGGGATCAGACCGGACCGCCCCCGCAGCAACAGGTCGGTGCCAAGGTAATCTTCCAGCGCCCGAATACGTTGCCCGATCGCCGCCGGGGTGATGCTTAGCCGCTTGGCCGCAAGTTTCAACGACCCTTCGCGGATCGCCATATCCAACGCCTGCAGCGATCTGAGATGCGATATGACAGCCATTTGATAAAGATTATCTTTAAGACGCAAAAGATCAAGTCGTATCCCTAAAGGTTGGCTTTTCCTTACTAAGGAAAATTGAGTTTTGAATCCGGCAGCACAGGGCGCAAAATGAATTTGCGGCGACGTCCTTCGACAGTCACAAAAGGAATGAACGACATGAAACGGTATATGATTGAACGCGATATCCCCGGCATTGGCGAATTTTCGGTGACCGAACTTTGCGGTGCCGCGCGGGCCTCGAACAACGCGTTGTCCACAATCGGCCCAGATATTCAGTGGCAACATTCCTATGTTGCCGGCAACAAGACATTTTGCATCTACCTTGCCAAAAGCGAAGATGAAATTCACAAGCATGCAACTATCAGCGGCATTCCGGTTTCGCGCGTTACCGAAATTCCACAGATCATTGATCCGTTGACGGCCAATAACTAGGCTTGATTGGCGTGTATCGCACCTTTCGGGGCTTTGCCACGGCCCCGAAAAGCAAACCCGCTGCGCGCGATATCTGTGGAACCGCTTGTTTGACGCAACGCGGGGCCTGTGCAGCACCAAATTTTAGCGCTAGCCTGCCTGGATAAGAATTGATCCAAGGGGCCGACATGGCGTTGATCCAACTGACTTATGCGTCACGGCCCTTCGGGTTTGACGGGCCAACGTTGGCGGGAATTTTGTTGGATGCGCGGCGGTGCAATGACCGGGATGGTATCACCGGCGCGTTGATCTGCCGGGATGATCTGTATCTGCAACTGCTGGAGGGGCCGCAAGACGCGGTTGAAGCGACCTATAGCCGGATTGCCCGCGATGATCGGCACCTAGAGGTGCGTCCCATGTCGCGCCGCATGATCCCAGAGACCGGTCGTCTGTTTGCCCGTTGGGCGATGCGCGATGACCCGGCGCAATCCTGGGTCTGGTCGCGCGCCGAGTTGGGAAATGACGCGTTGGACCGCGCGACCGAGGCAGAGGTGATCGCCATTTTTGAACGGCTGGCGACTATGCCTGCATAAACGCCGCAGCCCCGGGCTTGGTCCGGGGCCTTTTTGGCGCGACCCGAGGTCACGGATCACGTCCGGGACTGCGCGGCACCGCATCACGCCAGCGCGGCCTTAGCGTTTAAGATAGCTTTCCATGCTATCCTCCAGCGCATCTTTCCAGGCCGTGTGATGCAGCGGTGCCATCGTGCCTGTCATCACTGACGCATAGGCATTGTCGCGGAAGGTCATGATGTTTTTGACTTTATGCTTTTTCCACGCATAAAACGCCTCGTTTGATCCAGGAATATCAAAGCTGGGATAATCCGTCAGATCAATCAATTCCTGCACATAAGCGCCCTGATAGGCGATGGCCTCGTATCCATCCGCCACGGCATCCTCTGTCGCCACCCGCGCCACCACATCCGCCGCGCGATCGGATTCGGCTGCCGGAACCGCCAGCCGCCCCATGATCACATCGCGCACATACCACGCTTGGGCGTCAAACATGTTGAAGGTATACCATTGATCTTGCATGCCCAAATAGAACAACTTGGGATTTTTGACCCAAGCAACACCCCTGTAAAGGTCTGCCGTAGCCAGCCGGTTCTTGGTGCGCAGGCGCAGAGCATCGGGCAGAAATGGAAAATGATGCAGATATCCGGTGCATAGGATAATCGCATCAACATGGCTTTGACTGCCATCTTTGAACGTGGCGGTGTTGCCATCAACGCCGGTCAGCAACGGCACTTCTTTCCAGTTGTCCGGCCAATCGTAACCCATCGCGGCGGTGCGGTGGGAAACCGTCACCGATTTGCAGCCATATTTCCAGCATTGCGATCCGATGTCTTCGGCGGAATAGCTGGTGCCAACGATCAGAATATCCTTGCCCGCAAACTCACGCGCATCGCGGAAATCATGGGCGTGCAGGATACGGCCATTGAAGGTGGCAAAACCGGGAAATTCCGGCACATTTGGCGTGGAGAAATGCCCCGATGCCACCACCACGTCATCGAACATTTCCGAATAAGTGTGATCCTTGACCAGATCATGCACGGTCACTGTGAATTTCCGGCTGACGTCATCGAACGTCACCGACCGAACCGGCGTGCGAAACCTGATCCACGGGCGCACATTGGCCTTTTTCACCCGACCTTCGATGTAATCAAACAGCACCGCACGCGGGGGATAGCTGCCGATTTGCTGACCAAAATGCTCTTCAAAGCTGTAGTCGGCAAACTCTAACCCTTCTTTCGGGCCGTTTGACCACAAATAGCGATACATCGAGCCATGCACAGGCTCGCCGTATTCATCGACGCCCGTGCGCCAGGAATAGTTCCAAAGCCCGCCCCAGTTGTCTTGCTTTTCAAAACAAACGACTTCGGGAATATCGGCCCCCTGTTGCGCCGCCGATTGAAAAGCCCGCAACTGCGCAAGACCCGATGGCCCCGCCCCAATAACAGCAACGCGTTTTTTCATGGTGCCCTCTCCGGCTGGCAAGTCCTTCGCCAATGCCAGATTTTGATCTGATCTTTTGCGAAAAAACAAGCACTCTATGTGAAATATTCTTCACAGCATGAAAATACGGCGCACCAATTCTTTGCAGAACTTATCTGCGGCTGCGTCCCTTCAGGGTTGGATGCGCCCATCTTTGCTGCTGTGCTGTCAGCCGGAGCGCGCTAAAACTTGGCCACCAAATTCAAAAACAGCCCTTGTTCATCTTGGCTAAGATCATTCAGGTCATCCGAAAATGATCCGAAATTATACCCCAAGCCCACCATAACATTCTGCCCAACTTGTCGGTAAACCGTTGCCAGCGCACCGAATTCCGACACACCTGCCTGTGGCGCCTGCAATACACGCCCTTCCAGCAACACATCCCACTGATTGGTCAGATGGTAGCGCGCGTTCAGCACCACCAAAGACGCATCATTTTGCACCAAAGGCAGGACGGAATCCGGCGATGATGTGCCCAAGCGGAAGCCCAGTTTGCCGCCCAATGTCCATTTTTGTGATACATCATACGTGGCGTCCAGACTGAACACATGGCTTTTCTGGCGGGGGCCGGGTTGATCTGATCCGTCAATGCGCTGGCCATACATATCATAAAGATAGGTGTATTTGACCAACATGTTGAACCGGTCGTCATCCACCGGGCGCAACGCATAGCCAATGCTGGCCTTCGCATATTCGCCGCTTAGCGTTGATGATCCATCGGTTTTGGTATCGGCGGCATCGAACGACAGCAGCCAACGGGCGGAAGGGTTCACCGTATAGGCGGCGTCCAGACCAAACAGGATCGTATCGGCATCACGCGACGATCCTGCCGCCGTGCCGCGATCCTGACGCAGTTCAAGCCGCGCCTTGGCCTGCAACCCCGCCTCATTCTGGTACGTCATTCCTAAAGATAGTGCGCGGCGGTCAAAGTCATCAACCGGGTCTTCAACCCGGCCCAATTCCAGGGATCCCGACAGCGTTAGCGCTTTATTCGCCGTATAATCAACGCCGTAGGTCGAGGTTAAAGACCGACGCTGGCCAAACAGATCATAGGTATTCTCGCCGTAAATCGTCGTGCTTTCGCTAACCGCGCGACGCCCGCCCAGAACGAATTGCCCAGTGTCGCGCCCGTTCAAGGTAACGCCGTTCAATTCGCGGCCCGGATCAAGGGTATAGCCGAAATAGGCCGTGCTGCCCTCGTTTTCATAACTTATCAGCGCGCGGCCCCCGGCGCCTGCCGTGCCGCCAGACACTTCGCCTTTGAACGTCCAGTTGTCGGCAAACCCAATCTCGGCCCCCACGCCCGCGCGATCATTGCTGTCCAAACCGCCCGCGCGCGCAATGGTTGCCTGACCAAACACATACCACAACAGCGCATCGCTTGGCGTAAACGTCGCTTTTGCCGCCAGATCAGTGCGCGATCCGGTTTTGGTAACATCGCCGACTTCAACCCTGTCTTCTGACGCCAACCCCAATTCCCAAGCCAAGCGATCACTGGATTTGTAATTCAGCGCGGCGCTGCCCTTATTCAATCGCTTGCCCGCCGCATCTTCGAACCCATCATAGGCTACGCGGTAGCTGAGCCGTTCAGATGCCTCGATATCTGTGGCGATCCCCCATGACTGTTCATCAATCGTGGTATTGGCGTCCAGCGTCGAAAACCCTGCGTCTTTATCTTCAAAATACGCGCCAACCGACCCTTTGCTGGTAAGGCCCAGATCGGCCAGATCAACTTGGGCCTTGAACCGCCCCGCCTGGCCCGTGCCTGCCCCTGCGCCGTTTGACGTGATGATCAAACCGCCATCTGCCGAATAGGTCTGCCCAAAGCCGGGGCCATCGGTGCGGGCAACTTCGGCTTCGACAAAACTGTTGGTGCCAAATTCGTATCGCACATCCGCGCCCGCCGCCGTTTGGTCGGCGGTATCGGTTTGTTCAACCATTGCCGTGACACCCAACCGCAGCTGATCTGTCACCCGCCCCTGCACCCGACCGCCATAAGCAAAGCCGTCAATATCGCCGCTGGTCGGGGTGTATTCGTATTGTGCCACCAGCCGCGCCTGCGGGGCCGAACCTGCGGGTGGTGTGATCAATCCACCATCCGAAGTTGATGCCAGCGGTGCCGCCAGCGTGATCAGCCCCTGAATATAGTTGATCGAATAATCCCGCCCCGCCACCAAAGCGCGGCTTTGCAGCACCCGCCCGGTGATCGGATCGCGCAACTCGATCGTCAGCGTTTCGGTGCCGATTGAAATATCCTGACGGCGCAAGAAATAAACCGACCCGCCGGTGCCCAAGAACACCTCACGCCCCGGCAGCATATCGGGTTGGGCCGCGTAAACATTTGCGTCAATCCGCGCTTGGCCCCGCGTGGTTTGTTCGGGCGAGAAATAGACGCCTTGAAACCCATAAAGCGTGCGTTCGTTGCGCAGGTATTCCGCGCCCGTCACGCTCCCTTTGTAATTGCCCCACAGCACATAGCTGTTGTCTTTCTGCGCCTTGAAATAGAACTTCCCAGCCGTGGGCGCGTCATTTTCGATTGTGGAATCGTCACCGTAAACCGGATAGGCCAGATCGGGATCCAGCCGTGACAACACGCCCAACGGGTCTTTGCGATCAAAATCGCGGAAGATGTTTTTCAGATCATCCTCGCCGGTATCGGCCGAAGAGGTAATCTCCCAGCCATTCACGGTTTTGCCTTTGGTGTAATAGGCAAGCCTGCCCAAAGTATAGGTCTCGCCCTTGCGCGGCCCGGCCAAGATTTTACCAAAGGTCAGATCGGCGGTGGCCACTGTGAACCATTCCGATTTGGGAATGCTGACAAAGGGTTCGATATAGATGTTCTCGCCACCCCCGGTAATGCGCACAGGAACCGCGCGGTCGCCCGGCGGCAGAATACGCTGGATCACGAAATCGCCTGATGCGTCAGGGCGAAGGGTTTCGCCCAAAGTTTGCACTGTCGCACCGGGCGCAAGCCCCGTGCCCGATACCGTAACCGCCCCCCCTGTAACCGGAATGCGGCGGTTGGCAGCGCGGTCGATACCTTGTTCTTCTGTTGCCGAATGCGCCTGGCCCAAAGACACCGGCGCTGTTTCGTCAAACCGCCCCTGGGCATCATAAACCCGGTGAACGGCGGTGAAATCGCCCTCGGGCAAGGCAATCGTCGCCCTGCCATTGGGATCAATCGCAACAGTATCAATCAGCCGCCCGGTAACCAAATCCGTGATCCGCACTTCGGCCCGTGCGATCCACGCGGGATAATTCATCCGGCTTTGCACGACGGCTTCACCACGACCAACCGAGACAACCTCAAGATCAAGGCGCGGGCGCACGCCCAGGCCATCGGCCTGCACGCGGATATCCGCCTTTGACCGCGCCACATCGGTGCGGCGCGCAGCATCGGCAACAATGCGGTCGCCTGCGACGGGTTTTCCACCAATGGAAATGGCAAAGCCGTCATCCTGGGCGTGGGCGGAACAGGTCAAAGCCAACACGGAAACCGCTGCCATCAATGCGCATTTCTGGGATCTGAAAGCCATCATACGCATTCTATTGCACCCGCTTGATCGATTTCTCGATCTCTAACTTATACATACCCACCCCGCGCCATGCGTCGCGGATCACCTTTTCAGCCGCCATCAGCCGCGTCTCGGCCCCATCGCGGTCTTCGCCGGATTTCAGAAGATACCCCAATCGCAGCACTGACGGCGTTGACCTGATGGTTTGCACCACTTGGGCCACCGCCGATGCAAAGGCAGGCTTCGGGTCGGCCGAACCAGCCGCAAAGGCCGATGCGGTCAGATCAATATCCACCACATTCGACAAAGTTGCCCCAAAGTTCATCTTCGCCACTTTACCAGCCGTCAACCGCAGGACACGCGGGTTTTCGGTGGTCAGCATGTAGCCGCTTGGCAGGCTGCGCGGATCAACCTTCAGCGTAAAGTTCGACCCGATATCACGCGGCATCGCGGCACACGGCACATGATAGCGGCCATATTCATCGCTGGTGATCAGCAGCCCGTTTACCGTCGCCAACCGAACCCCCGGCAACCCCGGCTCACCTTTCGGTTCGGGAATGGGCGGCGCAAATTTATTGCCATACTTACCGACATAGATATCGTCATTGGTCAGCGCACTGCGATCATCGCGATCCTGATAGCCATTACGGTTTTTGTCATCAAAGACCTTGCCGATGACGTCCGAACAATCAAACACCGCTTCGGGAACGATCCGAATGGTCGCCGCCGCCACATTAGATTGCACAACCCCGGTCGAATCCTCCAACTGCGCGCGGTTGGTAATGCTGCCTGCACTGCCATTTGCCACAACCCGCGCGGCCAGACGAATGGTTGTGCGGTCCGCAGGTGGCACATCGCGCGGCCCCCAGACCAGCCGTTTGCCGGTAATTGCAGGTTCCGTTGCGACCCCGTTCAACGTCGCAGTTCCCGGCGCGTAAATCAGCCCTTCTGGCAACAAATCAACAAAGGATGCCGCCGCGTACGTCAGTGCCGTGTTGTTTTCAAAGACCAGCGTGAAGTTCACTGTCTCGCCAAATCGGGCAGAGCTGCGGTCGGCGGTTTTGGTGGCCCGCACGTCGGGGGTATCGGCACAACTGGTCATCGGAATGTTGTTGTTGATGATATGGGGATCGCCCGCCCCGACAACAAAAGTGGTGTAGAACTGGTTTCCCCCTGCGGTGAAATCAACCAATCGACCCGTTGTGCCATCTTCGTTGGATCCGACAGACCCCGGATTGGACGGCAACAGGGATGTGGCATCCAACGCTCCCAATGTCAGGCGCGTGGTCGAGGCCGCCCCGCCCGGCGGATAGCTGATGTTCAGCGTATAGCTGCCCGCCGCCGTTACAAAGAACTGGAACCGTCCATCGGTGCCATCGCGCACGATGGTGATGTTATTCGACGTGCCGACCCCGGTTTGGGTGCCAGACGGCCCCGTCACCGAAATCCGCCCACCCGACAGAAGTTGCCCGGTATCTTCGCAGTAAAACGCGCCTGTCGGATCGTAATCTTGCGCATCAGGAATGCCGTCGCCATCCCGGTCACCCGTGCCTTCCAACGCATCAGACACGCCGTCACCATCGGTATCCGGGCTGGTCACTGTCACAGGGTTGGACGGTGTTGGCGTGGTCAACTGATCCGATGTTGCCCGGCCAATGTTCTGCCCGCCCGGCTGACCCGCGGCTGTGGAATAGACCAGATCAATTTGAACCGTGCCGGTTTGGCCCGGCTGCAGCGTTGCATTGCCGCTTAACGTATTGGTCACAGACGTGCCGTTATAGGCGCTGTTCGCTGTTCCGTCGGCAAATCCTGTTGCCCGCACCACCACTGGACTATCGGTGCGCAAAACGGCTGGGGCCACGAACGCCGCCAGATCATCAACCAGTTGAATACCGGTTTGCGTGGTGTTGCCGCTGTTCTGCACCGTCAGGGTGAAGGTCACTTTATCAACCGTAGGGAACTGCATTTGCACCGCACTGGCCGACTTCACCACGCTGAAGGACGGACGCCCAACAATTGGCGCAGGCGTCGGATCGCTGCTGCCAGTTCCGTCATTGTCCGAGGTGTCGCGGATCAGCGCCCCCAAAGGCGAGTTCGCCGTAACCGCGGCACTGTTCGACAAACCACCTGCGTTGATATCATCCTGGATCAGCACATAGCGCGCGGTGTAACTGGCCGCCTCACCCACCTTTAACGTGCCAGCCGCAGACGGCGGCGTGCCTGTGCTGGATGCAAAGGCCACGTTTACCGGGCCAACATCCGGCCCGCCGTTGCGCGTCAAGGTATCAACCACCGCCACA
>JANNAT010000036.1:0-2201 GCA_031384605.1 Cypionkella sp. | reverse complement strand
AACAAGTACGCCGAGCCGAACAGGGTCGCCTGCATGACCCAGTAGATCGCCATATGCCCCAGCGCCGCGTCATAGGCGCGGGGTACATGCCAAAGCCACAGCGCAGCCGTTGCAAACAGAAACGGCAGACCCACTGCAGTTGCTGCCCGCGCTGGCCGCGATAGTGCGAAAAGCGGGCCCGCAATCGCCACCAGAAGAACGTGATGCACCACCCGGGCCGAAAACAGCGCCGATGACAGCGCGCAAAGCGGCGACAAGAACGCAAATGCCAACACGACGATTGCCGCAGCACCGGGACGGGTGCGTCCTGCCCAGATCGTCAACCCGACCAAAACGGCCAGTGCCCAAGGATCAAAGTTCCAGCGCGCCAGAAGGTCGGCCGGTAATGGCGCAGGGCCGCAATAGCTGCCCTCCAGACGGATCATGGCAGGATCAACAAGGCAGGTGCGGCGATCCTCATGCGTTCACTCCTTCGGTGGCAGGCGGTAGGCGACCACCTGATCAGCAACCTGCGGCTTCAGGATCGAGTTACCCCCGACTGCCCAGACCACATAATCGGCACCCTCATGCGTAAACACCGCCGGAATTGACACGGCAGGTGCGGCGACAAGGTCTGACCACAGTTCTTTTCCCGTGGCGGCATCCAGCGCCCGCACCCGGTTATCCATCGATGCGCCGATCATGATAACCCCACCCGAGGTCAGAACCGGCCCCCCCAGCGTAGGCGACCCCCATGACCGCAGGCCGTAAAAACCCCACTGCTGCGCCAATCCGAATGGCACCTCATAAAGCCGCTGACTTGTATTCAGATCATAAGCCGAAAACGTGCCATAGGGCGGTTTCCAGCAGGGCAGCCCAAGGGATGTGCGCCATTCAAACAGCTGAATACCGTAGGGAGAGCCTTCCTGCGCATAAAATCCCGCCTCGTTGCCACTTGCAGGGCCGCCGTCTGCTGTCGCAGCTTGCACCTCGGCTGCATAGTCAGCGCGCGGGATCAGACGGATCACCTGCACCACCTGCGAGGTGTTCACATACAAAATGCCCGTGCGCGGATCAACCGCCGCCCCGCCCCAGTTGTTGCCGCCCGCGGTCGCGGGCCACAGGAACGTGCCTTGCACCGACGGCGGGGTGTAAAGCCCCTCATAGCGATAGGTTTCGCGGTCCTTCGAACACTGACCGAATGATAATGCATCGGCCAGCGGCCAAACATCGGGCAACGCCGCATGGTTAATGGTGGGCATGGGCACATCGGCAAAGGGCTGCGTTGGTGACGCTTGTTCGCCATCCGCGTCACTGGCTGGCACCACGCGCTCCTCAACCGGGAACAAGGGTTCCCCGGTGCGGCGGTCCAGCACGAAGATGAAACCTTGCTTGGTGGTCTGCACCAGTGCGGGCACGCTTACTCCATCGCGCATGATATCGACAAGAGTCGGGGCAGACGGCGTATCATAATCCCAAAGGTCGTGATGAACGTGTTGAAAGCTCCATGCCACTTCACCTGTCTCAATGCGGATGGCAGAGATCGACGTAGCCAAAGGGATAGGGTCAGTCCGGTTACCACCCCAATAGTTGGGCGACGGCGACGAAACCGGAACATAGACAAGGCCAAGCTCTGGATCAGCGGACATCGACGACCATATATTCGCCGTGCCGGTAACCGGGATCAGTTCGGGCGGAATGAACCCGGTATCCCATTTCAATGCGCCGGTCCGCGCATCGACCGCGATCAGGTTTCCGGGCGGCTCAACGGTATAGGCCCAGTCCTTGCCAGCCCAGCCGATCAGGATCGTATCCCCAACGACCGTGGGGGGTTGCAACAGCGAGAACGGAAAGACCGCGTTCGTCTCATTCCATTTGTTGACGTTCAGAACGCCATTGTCGCCAAAATCGGTGCAGGGCATGCCCGTATTGGCATCCACGGCATGCAGTTCTGCATCCATCGTCCCAATCAGAACCCGCTTTTCGCAGGGCCCGTCAGTTCCGCTTTCCCAATAGGCCACGCCCCGGTTTTTCAGCGCGGGCTGGGTTAACGCTTCAAGCGTTGATTTGGTATCATAACTCCACCGCTCTGCCCCGGTGGCAGGATCGAGGGCGAGAATGCGGTAGAACGGCGTGCCAAGATACAGTGTTTCATTGGCGTAGATCGGTGTCGCGGACCATACCGTGGCAGGCACATCACCCGACCCGTCAGACACATCGCC
>JANNAT010000029.1:0-82787 GCA_031384605.1 Cypionkella sp. | reverse complement strand
GGCAACACCATGATGGGCCTGTATCTGGCGCTGGGCATCATGATCCCGATCCGGTTGGGCACTGTCGCAATTTTGCAGATGATGGTTGCGTCGGGCCTTGTCAACACGCTGACCGCACTGATCCTTGTCTATACCGCCCAGGGCCTGCCTTTGGCCGTGTTCATCCTGTCGGAATTCATGCGGCAGGTGTCGGAGGATCTGAAAAACGCGGGCCGCATCGACGGGTTGTCTGAATACCGCATTTTCTTTCGTCTTGTCCTGCCCTTGATCCGTCCGGCGATGGCGACGGTCGCGGTGTTTACCATGATCCCGATCTGGAACGATCTGTGGTTTCCTCTGATCCTTGCCCCGGCAGAGTCGACCAAGACAATTACCTTGGGCAGCCAAGTCTTTATCGGTCAGTTCGTCACCAACTGGAACGCGGTTCTGGCGGCACTTAGCCTCGCCATTTTGCCAGTGTTGGTGCTGTATCTGATCTTTTCACGTCAACTTATTCGCGGCATCACCGCAGGGGCGGTAAAATGACCATTCGTGTTCTTATTGCAGGATTGGGCAATATGGGCCGCAGTCATGCCTTGGCCTACCACAACGACCCCGCCTTTCAGATTGTCGGGCTGGTGAACCGATCGGCGGTTGTTTTGCCCGCTGAATTGCAGGCCTATCCCCTGACCACGGATTATGCCGAGGCTTTGAACCGGCTTAAGCCCGATCTGGTCTGTGTGGCGACCTATTCAGACAGTCACGCCGATTATGCCTGTGCGGCGATGGATGCAGGCGCCGATGTGTTCGTGGAAAAGCCACTGGCGACAACCGTTGCCGATGCGCGGCGGGTGCAGGCCAAGGCGGTGGAAACCGGGCGCAAAGTGGTGGTGGGCTATATCCTGCGCTATCATCCCAGTTGGATCAGGCTGATCGCCGAGGCGCGGGCTTTGGGTGGGCCCTATGTGTTTCGCATGAACCTGAACCAGCAATCCAGCGGCCCAACGTGGGACGTGCATAAGGCGCTGATGCAGACCACCTCCCCGATCGTGGATTGCGGGGTGCATTATGTCGATGTGATGTGCCAGATCACCGATGCACAACCAGTCGAGGTGCGCGGCATGGGATTGCGCCTGTCGCAGGAAATAGCACCCGATATGTATAATTATGGGCATTTTCAGGTGATTTTCGCCGATGGCAGCCTTGGCTGGTATGAGGCGGGCTGGGGACCGATGATGTCGGACACCGCATTTTTCGTCAAAGACGTGGTCAGCCCTAACGGGGCCGTTTCAATCCGCATGCCCGATAGCGCGCGGTCGGATGATATCGACACGCATACCAAAACCTCGGTGTTGCGGGTGCATAAGGTGGCCACCGGGGATACCGATATCAGCATGGCAGACGAGCCGGGCCATCAAGACCTGTGTGACCGTGAAGCGGCCTATGTGGCGCGCGCAATCGCCGAAAACCTTGATCTGACGCGGCACATGCAGGATGCGGTGCAGTCTTTGGCGATCTGCCTTGCGGCGGATGAAAGCGTGCGGTCCGGCCAACCTGTGAAATTAGGAGCCTGAAATGGGCAATCTGACGCTGTCCGCCATCACCAAATCTTTTGGCCCTGTCGAAGTGATCAAAGGCGTGAACCTTGAGGTCATGGATGGTGAGTTTTGCGTGTTTGTCGGACCGTCTGGATGCGGCAAATCCACTCTGCTGCGGATCATCGCGGGGCTGGAGGATGCCAGCGGGGGTGAGATCAAGATTGACGGGGTGTCGGTGAACAACACCCCGCCCAGCAAGCGGGAAATCGCGATGGTGTTCCAATCTTACGCGCTTTATCCGCATCTGACAGTGCGCGACAATATGGGTTTGGGGCTGAAACAGGCAGGATCGTCCAAGGCGCAGATTGCGAAAAGCGTGGCCCGGGCATCGGGCATGCTGTCGATGGATACGCTGCTGGATCGCAGGCCTGCCGAGTTGTCCGGCGGGCAGCGCCAGCGCGTTGCAATAGGCCGCGCGATTGTGCGGACGCCAAAGCTGTTTCTCTTCGACGAACCGCTGTCAAACCTGGATGCGGCGCTGCGGGTGAACACCCGGATCGAAATTGCGCGTCTGCACCGGGATCTGAAGGCGACGATGGTTTACGTCACGCATGATCAGGTCGAGGCGATGACGCTGGCGGACAAGATCGTGGTGCTGAATGGCGGGATTGTGGAACAGGTCGGGCGTCCGATGGATTTGTATAACGACCCTGACAATACCTTTGTGGCGGGTTTTATCGGCAGCCCCAAAATGAACTTCCTTAAAGCGGCAGCTTTGGGTGAACAGGGCGACAGCCTTGGCATCCGCCCCGAACATCTGGCGATTTCACGCAGCACAGGGCCGATTGCGGGCAGCATCAGCCATGTGGAAAAACTGGGCAGCGAAACCCTGATCTATGTGCGCGCAGACCCGCATGGCCTGCTGACCGTGCGCCAGTTTGGCGAGCATGACTTCGCGGTGGATGAGACGGTCTATCTGACCCCGGATGCCGTGCGGGCGTTCCGGTTTGATGCAGCGGGTTTGCGGATGCGGTGGCCGTGACGGCGGTTCAGGTTTACAGGGAGCAGGAATTCGCGGCCTCTCACTGTGCAGAGGCGCGCATTCCGATGTTCCTGTTTTCCGTCAAAACCTGATCCGCTGCAACTCAGAATGTAATTGGTGCAACATCGGCGCATCGCTCTGAAACCAGCCGCGCCGTTTGGGGGCGGGTATGCTGGGATGGTGCCGATGATCGCACGCGCCAAGGCACCGGAGCGAAACCTTGCGACGGTGCGGCGGGTTTCGTGTGCAGCCGAATAAAGCGAGTTTGCCATCCAAGCAAAAAGCCCCCCAAAGGGCGCTTCTTAAAGTGGTGATATTGCTTACGTCGAACTGGAGCGCGCGAATAGATTCGAACTCTCGACCCTAACCTTGGCAAGGTGCCTAATGGCTTTTTGCCATACCAGCAGGCTGCACGCTGGCGCAAGATATTACGCAATTTTATAAAGAGTTAAGGAATGGCAATACCGCCGTTTCTATCCGATGGGCATGCGTCGGCTTGCGTTCAAATTCTTTGGATCAGCTTCGATCCACGTCATACCGGCGTATAGTAATTTTCATGCAAGGCGCTGTTATAGCTTTGGAAAAGCTTAAAAAGCGGAATGCGGATGCCCTTAAAGCACCGTAACCATCCAAGGTTCGCGACCATTTCGTTCGGCATGGAGAGTTGCGCGGGTTGCGTCTTTGTTCTTTCATCTTCCGCAGGTGCGTCGCCGCAACTGAAAGGGCCGATCGTTGCGCAACCTTATCTGATGGCTCGTTTTTGATCATGTTGGGGTGAGACTGCTGCGCCAGATATCAGGGAATAAGCCAAAAAGATATCGGCCTGGTATGTGCGTCTTGCCACACTGCAAGGCCTGAACTTCTGGCTTGATGCGAAGATAAAGAACGTAGGTCTGAACGGTCAAATCCTTGGTTGCGCGACTGTGCCGATGCTAGCCGAGTTTGCGGTAACTGCTGCACTGCATAAGGCCACTGATCCAGATCAAGGCGTGCTGGGTTCGGATGGGGGATGGTGTGGCAGTTTGGTGGGCAACTGCCACCTTTTGCAGATCTCGTTCGCAGGGCAATCATGATGATCGCAGTTCAACAGTCAATCCGTTTTACCCCAGCTATGCCACTTGGTGCCGCGCCTCTTGCGGATGAGATGTCCAAACGGCCTGCGCGTGCCTGACACCCCCAAACTTCAAAAGTTGGCAACCAAAGTAGCCCTCATTGATGCGGCCCCGCCGACCTTGGGGAGCGCGCTGATGGTTCCAACCCCACCCGTGCCACCCCCCGTCAGCCCGGCCCCGAAGAAACGCGCGTGGTGGATGTGGGCAGGGCTGGCCGTGCTGGTCTTTGCGGCAGGCGCGTTATGGTATTTTCAGCCCTGGATCAGCAAGGGCCTGGCGGTCACAACAGAGACAGTCACCCCGGCCCCGTTGATGCGGGTTTTGGCCGTGAATGGCAGAATCGCACCTTTGCATCTGGTCACTGTGAAATCGACAGTCGGCGGCGAGGTGCTGACTGTTCTTGCCGACGAAGGCGATGTCGTCGCAGCGGGCGAGGTTCTGGCGCGCATTGACCCGACCAAGCAACAGGCGACGGTCCGGCAAGCGCTGGCCGGTCTGGACGCGGGCCTTGTGTCACTGGCGCAAGCCGACGCCAGTTTTGCCCGCGCCGAGGCGTTGGGTGCCACCATTGCACGCACAGCCCTTGAAGATGCGCGAACAACGCAACAGACGGCGGGCCAAGAGGTTGCGCGCCTGACCGCCCTGTTTGACCAGACCCAAATTGAACTTGCAAAATACACGCTTGTGGCCCCGATGGCGGGCACAATCCTGACGCGCCAAGCCGAGGTGGGGCAGGTGGTTGATACGGCCTCTGCCCTGTTCACCGTCGCCGATTTGGTGCAACTGGTGGTGGAAACCGATGTGGACGAGGCCTATGCCGCCCAGATCATTCCCGGTTTGCCTGCCGTTCTGCGGCTTAAGGGCGGCACTGAAACTGTGGACGGCAGTGTCAGCTTTGTCGCCCCTCAAGTAGATGCAGCAACAGGTGGGCTTGCGGTCAAGATCGCCTTTGATACGCCTGTCGCTGCCCCGGTCGGTTTGACGGTTACGGCGAATATTATTGTTGATCAAAAGGAGGGTGCATTCTCGGTTCCCCGGGCGGCGCTGGTGACAGATGCCGCAGGTGTGGCGGTGTTCGTGGCAGTAGCCAACCGGGCGGTGCGCCGTGCTGTCGCTGTGGTTGATTGGCCCGCCGACCGGCTGGAGGTGAGCACGGGTCTGGTGGCGGGCGAAACAGTCATTACCGACGCGACCGGACTAACTGATGGGCTGGCCATCACTGTGCCCCCCCTCGCCGATCCGGGACTGTAAATGCTGTATGCGATCAAAATCGCGCTGCGGTATCTGTTGTCCAGCAAGGCGCAATCGGCGCTTTTGATTGTGGGCGTCGCCTTGGGCGTATTCATCTTTATCTTCATGAGTGCGCTGATCGGCGGCTTGGCCAATTACATCCTGCGCACCATTGCGGGGGATCTAAGCCATGTGACAATCACGGCCGAAGTCGCGGACCCTGAATTGCTGATTGGACCGGGGGCGGGGGTCATTTTGCTGGTGCAGGAAAAATCCAGTCTGCGGCAGGCGACGCTGAACGATACCGCCACTTTTGTGCCAATGATCGCGGCTCTGCCCGGCGTGGTCGCGGTGTCGCCGCAGATCAACGGCTCGGGGTTCATGACGCGCGGCGGGCAGGTGGCGCAAGTGGCCGTCACCGGGGTGGAGCCGGGGCTGGAAGCGGCGGTGATCCGGCTGGATACCTACCTGATCGCCGGGACAACGCGGCTGGGCACCGGGCTGGTGATGATCGGCAAAACCCTGGCCGAGGATCTGGATCTGTCGGTGGGCAAGACAATCCGGCTGGATTCGGCCCGGGGGATCAACGCCGTGCTGACCGTGTCGGGCATCTATGAACTGGGTCAAGGCGGGATTGACAGTGCCAGCGCCTATGTCAGCCTGAACACCGCGCGCACCCTGTTTGCCATGCCGCAAGGAGTGACGCGGATCGAGATCAAGCTGGCCGATCTGATGACCGCTGATGTGACAGCCGCCCGGATCACCACCATCACCGGGATGGCGGCGGAATCCTGGACGACGCCGGGGGCCGAAGTGCTGTCGGCACTGAAGGCGCAGAACCAGACTGGCATTTTGCTCAAGACTTTTGCCATGGTCTCGATTGTTATCGGCATTGCGTCCTCACTGCTGCTGTCCACCTATCGCAGGCGTCCCGAGATCGGGATCATGCGCGCGATGGGGGCAAGTCGGCGGTTTGTGGTGTTTGTGTTTGTCAGTCAGGGCGCGTTGGTGGGGATTTTGGGCGGCCTGTCGGGGGCGGGTTTGGGGTATCTGGTGTTGTCGGCCTTTCCGCCACGCGATTCCGCGCATCCGTCGGTCATGCCCATCGACATCACCGAAGGTGCCTTTGGGCTGGCGATTCTTCTGACCATCGCCATCGCCGCTTTGGCTGCGATCCTGCCTGCAAGATCGGCGGCGCGCGTCGATCCCGTCACGGCCATCGGCCAATGACGGCGCTTCTGGCGGTGGAACATCTGGTCAAGACCTTTGGCGCGGGCGAGGCCGAAACCCGGGTGTTGCGCGGGCTGTCCCTGCAGATGGAGACGGGAGAACTGGCCGCCCTTTTGGGCCCTTCCGGGTCGGGCAAAAGCACTTTGCTGACCATTCTGGGCACGCTGATGCAGCCAACATCGGGCAGCCACACCATGCTGGGGGTTGACCTGACGCAGGCGAATGACCGCGCGCTGACCGAATTTCGCAACCTGCACATTGGCTTTGTGTTTCAGTTTCACAACCTGCTGCCAGACTTCACGGCCCTTGAAAACGTGATCTTTCCCACCGCGGTGCGTGAGGGGCGTGAAACGGCTGCCGCCCGCGCGCGGGGCCGCGATTTGCTGGGGCGCATGGGGCTGGCGGACCGGGTAGATTTTCCATCCACCAACCTGTCAGGTGGCCAAAAACAGCGCGTCGCCGTCGCCCGCGCGCTGATGAACAGCCCTGAACTGGTGCTGGCGGATGAACCCACCGGCAATCTTGACCGTGCTTCGGCCACTCAGGTGATGGAACTGATCGGTCAGATCAACCGCGATGAAGGCACGACTTTCCTGATATCGACCCATGACGAGAAAATCGCGGCAACATGCCGACGGCAGATCGTGGTGGGGGATGGGCTGGTGACGGGGTGACGGGGTGACGGGGGGGGAGTGGGAAGTCTGACGCTCTGCACAAAGAGACGGTCGTTTTATGATAGTGACGCAAGCCAGACAATGCTGATTGGAGACCATTGAAATGCAACATACGCTAGTCTTCGATTGCGAATTCTTGACAGCCGAGGGCTCGCCAACCCGCTTTTGGTGCGGGCCATTCGATCCTGATCCGGTCGTTGTTCAAATAGGTGTGGTCAAGTTAGGACTAGAGGCGGACTTTCCGCTGCTGGACACGTTGCGCCTCTACGTCATTCCTCGCGACCGATATGGCAATCGTTTAGCGCTTGACCCGTTTTTTACAAAGCTGACCGGAATTAAGGAAGATGACATCGAACAGCAAGGGTTACCTCTCAGCGAAGCTCTTGATCACATCAAGGATTTCGCTTGTGGTAGACGGCTTTGGTCATGGGGAAAAGACGAATTCAATTTGATGGCAATCAGTTGCTTTGTAGAGGGGTTGACGCCGCCCATTCCTGCCGCGCAGTTCGGAAATGCCTGCGCCCTGCTGCTGCAAGCGGGAATGCCCTATGAGGATATCAAGAAAACACGCAGCAACAAACTTGCAGACTACTTTCAGATCGAGCACCTGCCTCTTCAAGGGCATGATGCTTTGGATGATGCCTTGTGTGTTGCCTATGTCCTTCAATCCCTGCTGCGCCAAGAAAGACTGAGTTTGTCTGGATTTGTCTAACCCGCGTGGTCCTGCCTGATCCAAGTGCAGACTTAGGACGCAGAGCTGTAACACGCTGGTGTTCTTTCGGTTGTTGTCGTTGTCGCAATGGCAGGTCTGGTTTTCGCTGTACGGTCGCTTGCCAGACAGCTGTCGCTGCCTCGCTTACTGCCTTGGGCGCGAAAAGGTTGAATGCTTCGGGTGCCGGTGGGCTGGAATGCCTGTGTGATTTATGCGCCGCTAAAAATTCAACCGAAAATATACAACTGTATGCGTGACGTGCAGGATTATGAAAATAGTTGTTGGGGCGATATAAAAAATTGGCCTGTAGCGCAACCATTTTGGAAAATAGAAATCCTGACCCATCAAGCCTAAACCTATCATCCAAAATAAATTTGTATAAGCTGAGGCTGTAAAGCCGATCATGCTTTTACTCCAAGCACTATAAGGGAAATAGTTCTGAGTGGCGTAAGTCAGACAATACAGAGCCACTCCGGCACTGTATACGATTGCACCTTGGTGTTGCGTCTTTGTGGAAAGCCCAACATAAAAAAATGCCGGCATCGCGAATACGATAATTCGCCCAATTGTCTCACCATATATCAAGATATCAGGAATTCCTTTGTTGAATTCGGCTGGTGTCAATGCAGTTGGTGCGATGATCATAAGGCTCAGGCTGAAAAGCAACGGGGGAAGCGTTAGCCAAATACCATTTTTCATAATATCAGAGGTGCTAAATTTCACGACTAAATACGACTCTATTTTCTGAAGGGTTCTATGAATGGGACTCGGTTCCCATATTTCGAAAGCCAAATAATTGTCACAACAGCCCCTACCAGCACCAAAAACATCAACATCGGGTCGTAATAGGGGTCAAAGTTTGTAAAAACTCCCCAAACGCTATTACTCATCATATGAAACAGCACCGCGACTGCAACGCTTTGACCTGCTTTAACGCTTAGCCAGACAATGATGATCCGCATGCACACCATCCCCGCGCCCTGCCAGATGATCCACCCCGCGCTACGTCCCATCAACGCGAACGGGATTACATGCCACAGGGCCCATATGGTGCCAATGATCAGTGCGGTTTTCAGGGCAGAATACCGTTTGTTCAGGGTCGGATAGGCATAGCCTTGCCAGCCGATTTCCTCGGCAACGGCACCAAGAAAGAATAACGCGAAGGCGGGGATAATTGCGTTGGCGGGCAGCAGAATTAGGCCGGGCAATGTGGTGCCAGCCAGCCAGAACACGCCAGCCGTCAGCGCAAAGGCCACGGGCATCACACCAAGGGCTGCGATTGCCCACCACAGATTTGGGATGCGGTGAAAGTCAAAGGCGCGGATGAACAAGTTGTGTGCGCCGCCCGCACCATTTGACCGATAAACCAGCATCAAAGCCGCAATCATCGGCACCACGGCCATCAGGGCGCTGATCGGCAAGCTGCGCGCGAAGGGCAGGGCGGCCCCCGAAATCCCAAGCGCATAAAACGGCAGTGACAGGATAACCACCAGCCAAAAGAACTGCACGGCGCCGCGGTTTTCAGCCGTCGTCATGGCGCAAACTCATAAGCAATCGTCTCAATCGTGCCTTTGAAATAAGGCTTTTCACCCTGCGGCGTGATATACAGCGCCTCGCCCGTCAGGGGCACCCGCATGCCGTCGCGGGTTTGGTAGTTCGACATCCGGCATTCCCACGGCATCAGAACAGTGGCGGTGCCCACGGTTGTGGCGCGGCCGTCCACATGGATGGCTGTGATCAAACCATCGGCCCCAAAGCGGAACAGCATGGTCACACTGATGGGTCCGTCTGTCATTGTCGCTTGCGCCGATGTGTCATCCACCGCCTGCCAGACCACGCCCTGGCTGGGCAGCAGGGCGGTCGGAAACCAAACACTTTCGGCGAAATGGCGCAGCAATTCGCCGCGCGCAATCTCGCCTGTTCCTTGCACAGTGCCCAACCCGTAAAGCCCAAGCAGTGTTGGGCGCAGCAGCCCTTCGCCTGCGATAAACGCATCCACCACCCGCACCGGCACGCCCGGGGCCATTGCAATGTTTGCATCCCAGACAAAGCCCGCACGTGCCGTCGTAAAGGCTTGCGTCGCGGTGAAGGGTTTCCATTGATCAGCGGTCTTGCCCAAGTTGAACATGCCGCTTTGGGTCAATGTCACGGCGGTGACGATCGGCTGTCCATCGGTCAGCACGGCGCGGAAATAGCGCTGCACGGGGGCGGGCAGGGGTATCAGTTCAGCCACGTCATAACGGGTAACGGCAGGTGTCACGCGCCCCGCATCCAGCCGGGCCACCAGATCCCGGGTGGTACCTGACCAGCGCCACGCGCCAAAGGCAAAGGCCGCGGCATAGGCCGCTGCAATCCCTGCGATCACAACCAGCGTCCCTGTCAAAACTTGCATTGGATTTCCTTTCAATTTCACTGTCAAACCCGCTTACGGAGCCAAACGACGCCCAATCCACCCAATGCTAAAGTGATCGCACCAATCACGGACCATTGTGCTGATGGCCCCTGAACGGGCGCACAATCGGCAAAACACAGCAGGGGTCGCAACTGGACGATTCCCAGCCCTTGCAGCAGCCAAAGCCCGCCCAAAAGCATGGCGATGACGCTGAAAAGCACTCCAATCATACGCATCATTTTTGCAAATTCCTTCTGGATATGTCTGGTTCAGGTTTCAAGATCGGCGTTGCCATGACCGCAACAAAGTGCCCGCCACCAGCACCCAAGACCGCAGACGCGGCACGACAAGTAAAACGACGATGAACGCCGCGCAAAGCCACACAAAAACATCACCGATTGCGGTATAGAGGGTCTTGATGCCAAGGCGGGGGAGTGCGGCGATCACGATCCGGTCTTTCGCATCGAAACTGCTCTCCCAAGCGCGAGAGCGGCCATAGGGGTCAAACGCGGCTGTCAGCCCCATACGGGTTGAACGCAGCAGTGAGAACCCGCCTTCAATGGCGCGCAGCGAGGCCATCTGGGCGTGAATCGGGTCGATGCCAAGCCAATCAGACGATGGCACCACCGCAAGATCGATTCCAAGCTGCGCCTGCGCGCGTGCGAGTGCCGGAAAGTCGAAATCATAGCAGATGGAACCAGCGGCGCGCCCTGCAGCGGTCTCGACGGCCTGCTGTGGCGCAGTTCCTGCCGTCGCCGGTTCACCCGGAACCGGGTGGTGCTTGAGGTAGGTGTGATCAATGCTGCCATCAGGTCGCACCCAGACAAATTTGTTGATGTATGTGCGTGTTGCGTCATCAGGCACGATGTAGGCCGCCACCAGCTCGATTTGGGCGCTACGCGCGGCAGCACTCAACCTCTCGATAAACGCCGGCTCGTTTTTCGCAAGAACCAAGGTTGCAGCCTCGGTCCACGACACCAGTTTGGCCCCTGCCGTGGCCGCTGCTGCGGTGCGGGCGAACAGCGCCTGAGTGACCACCTCCATCGCGTCGACCGAAGGATACGGAAAGCCGCCGACGGTAGAGTCTGTGCCGACAGCAGCCACCCGCACCGTCTCGCCTTGCGTCGCAAGTCCCAGCCGAAGGGTGCCCCAACTGATGACCGCAAGGGTCACGGCAAGTGCCACAGCAATGGGCCGCCAGACCCGGCCCTGCCACGCCCCCTCAAGCGACGCGGCCATCCAGTTCACGATAAAGCTGACCCCGGCCATCCCCACCAGCGCGCTTATCTGCAACAGCGGTAGATTGTCGATCTGGGTATAGGCGACCGCGCCCCACGACGCAAAGGGCGTAAAGCGATGCTGGGCAAACTCGGCCACGACACTTGCCGACGCGAAAACAATCGGTGCCAACCAGGTCGGGCTGCGCCGCGCTGCCATGTCCCACGCCAGATATGCGGCGAACATCAACAGCGAGGTGGGAAGCGCGAACACCAGCGACAGGATGGGCGGAATGGGCACTGTGCAGATTTTCAGGATCGCCAGCGTATACCCGGCGAACAGCGCAAGCGCGAACCAAGCGCGCGATGCAATGCCATGGGTGGCGCGCAGGTAGACAAGAAATGCGATGGGTGCGACCCACGCGAGGGCACCAACACCCCAGCGCATATGCGCGGCGGCGGTCAATAAGGTGCCAGCTATCAACCACCACTTCGATGATCTTGAAACCGCCATGATTTTACACTCCGTTCAAGACTTCATGTCGCGCAGTGGGGTATTTTCCACTTCTAACAGGGCGGCGGTCTTTGGCCCCGGTTTCAAAAACACCGCAGTCGCAACCGCGAACAATACTCCCATCACCAGATAATAGGGCTGCATCACACCGCCTTGCGGGGTTACCGGGATCGCCCATGATCCCGCGTTAACTGACCAGTGCAGCACAATGGCAGGCAGCACGCTGAACCGCGTATTGACCGAAAGCCGCGCAAAGATAACCGACAGCGCCACAGTAGACGCCATAAACAGCGCCATCGGCATATTGGCCTGCGCCATGCCGGGGATAAAGAACAGCGGCAGGTGCCACAGCGCCCAGACACCGCCGACAGTCAGGCTGGCCCATCGCCAGCCGATACGTTGGGTCAAAACGGGCAGCGCATAGCCACGCCAGCCGAATTCCTCTCCCAAAGGGCCGCCGATCACAAGGATCTGCCCAAAGATCAGAACCGACAGCCAAAAATTCCCTACGGCGGGTGATGGTGGTATGGCCCCGCCCATGGCAACATAGAGTGCGAGTGCTAAGACCATCATGCCCAAGGGAACAAAGGCAGCGATGGCATACCAACCCCAGCCGATGCGCCAGAACAAGCACCGTTTTAACCATCGTTTTACGCCGGGCAGCCTGTCGAAAAGGGCCACAGTGGTCAGTCCGCCTAGGCTGGGTCCAAAAGCGGATGCGATTATAACAGCCGTGCCAAGCCACGCGGGCTGCAGCGCGAACGTCGCCCCAACCCAAAGCAGACTCCAAGTCCAGCCAAACGTCAGCACCACGAAAGTTAAAAGGGCCGGGATGTCAGACTTGATTGATGTTGTCATGGCCGAACGCCCGCTCGTTGATCGCTGTTGGCAGATGCCCCGACTTCGCGCAACCCCACCAGCCAGACCAGCAACACCGCACCCACCACCAGCACACCCGCATTGATCCATGTCATCGGGCCCATCGCATCGCCCCAGGCATTGGCGATGGCATGCGGGATGATGCCTGCGATCAGAATGCTTTGCCGGGCATTCAGGAACAGCCATGTGATGAACACGGTAAAGGCCATGCCGCCAATCATGAAGATCGGCAGTGACATGTTGGACTGCGGCACGCCGGACATAAAGAACGCGGGCAAGTGCCAGAGCATCCAGATGGCCCCGAGGATCAGCGCCGCCGACAGTGGCTTCATTTGGTCCAGCAGGCGGGGCAAAAGAAATCCGCGCCAACCCAGTTCTTCGCCCAGCGGGCCAAGGGCGATCAGGGGCAAGTAGACTAGGCCCGCAGCCAGGGCATGCCAGTTGGCCGTTGTTGGAAGCGGGTCCCCAAAGGCCAGCCCGATCAGTTCGACGACCAGCATAAGGGCCGGGTGAAATCCAAGGGCTGCGATCCAGACCCATGGCCGGACGCGCCACCGGAACAGGCGAGATAGCAGGTCGGTGATCCCCGACCAGCCGCTGATCAAAAGTGTCACGGCCAGTGCGGCAATGTTCGGGGCCCAGACGGCAAAGTAGAACATCGGCGCGCGGTTGTTGAACGCGCCGAACACCGCGCTGAACCAGTCAGGTGCGAACATGGCGGCGGCCCCGATAGACCAAGTGATGCCGAAGGTCAGCGCAAGGAAAACAATCAGCGGATGACGCTGAACCCAAGATGTGGTCACGGCTGCAACTCCTTTTTCAGTGCAATGTTCTCTGGGGTTTTTGCCCGCTCTTTTTGCATAACGACTGCGACGACGGCCCATAGCGCGGCAGCAAAGGCCGATTGCCAATAGAAACCCAGTGCCGCCGAAACCACGGGAACCAAGACCAGCAGTGATCCGGTAAAGCTGGCATGCATAAGGATTGCCAACAGCAGACTTTGTGTGTGGCTATAAACCCAGGTCATCAGCAGGCGATACGGGGTCAATGCCAGCAGATAGGTGATGAAAAATTCCAGCGGCCAGACCGCCCCAAGCGTTCCGGCATTATAGCGAAAATCAACCAGCAGGTGCCACAGCGCCCAGATAGCGCCCAGCGACAGACCAGCCACCATCAGGCTTTTGCGGGCCAACAACCTTGGGGTGGCAAATCCGGTCCAGCCGATTTCTTCGAACGTTCCGGCCAAGAGGCCAAGCCCGAAAAGCCACCATTGAAAACGCGGCGCAAACATCGGATCCACAAGAACGCCAAGCAGAGACAAAACCACCAACAAGATTGCCGGAACGGTCAGCAGTGCCACCGCATACCACACCCCCGCCACGCGCCAGTGAAGTGCCCGCTGCCCAAGCGCGCGCAACCCGGCGCGCCCATCCAAAAACGCCGTGCAGGCCAATCCACTGACGCTTGGCCCTAGCAGCATGGCCAGAAAAAGCAGCCCGCCCTCGACACCTTGCAAGGGTGACAGATCGAACCCTCTGCTTGCCATGATGGTCAGGATGGGGCCCCAGCTGATACCGAAGGCCAGTGCAAAGAATAACAAAAGCGGGTGACGTTGCAGGGAATTCCGGATCATGGCCCGCCCACCGCCCCGGCAGGGTCAAGAAGCCCGGCTATCGCATTCATCACATCGTCATTATGCCCGATCCAGGTATGCCCCCCGGTTTCGAACCCCAAGAACCTGGCCCCGGCAATCCGGACCGCCATGTATTCCGCGCTGGCATAGGTGCCATAACGGTCGTCGCGCGCGCTGATGATCAGGGTTGGTGCCTGCACCAGATCCAGCCGGGCCGGGGTCAGGGATTTGCTTGCCGCCGTATCATGGCGCAATCCGGCAGCTCGGGCGGAGACCGGCAAGATACTGTCCATCATGGCGTTGATCCGTGCCTGTTCAGACAGGCTTGCCGTGGTCAACAATTCAGGTGGCGTCGCCAACACGGTGCCCATCAGTTGCCCGCGCGCCAGATGCAGCCCCGACCAGAACAGGAAATCCGATCCGATCGCCTTCATCATCAGATTTTCAACCCAAGGTTCCATTGGGGCTGCCGAATTGGCCTCGGTCGGCGGTTTATAGGCCAAGGGCACCAGCAGGATCAGCGCGGAAACCCTTTCAGGATGACGGATCGCCATTTGCAGCGCCGACAGCGCCCCAGCCGATCCGCCCATGACGGCGGCCTGCGGGATGGCGAGTGCGTCCAGAAGGCAAACAAAAGCATCCGCCTGCGCTGTGGCTGACGCATCCACCGGCATCGGTGTGCGCAGATAACCAAAGCGCGACATCGCAATCACCCGGATGCCGCGCGCGGTCAGCGGGGCGGCGAACGCCATGCCTTGGTCATAGCCGCCGCCGCTGCCATGCACCGCAAGAAGCGGAACCCCGGTCCCGGCTTCGGCATATTCAATGGGTCCGCAGGGGGTTTCAATAACCTCACTGCCGGTGGCGATGCGGGTTCCTGCCGCCATAATGTCAGTGCGGAACTGCCACCAGATCAGAACGGCTGCTATGGCTGCGCCTACGCCGATCAGTGCCACAGCGGCACGACCCTTGGACAAACCAAACGTCACGATGCGATCCTGGGTTTGGGATCATGCCGCCCTGCACGGGCCTGCCACACCAAAGTTCTGGCAAGAAAAACGCCTGCCACCGGCATTGCCAGACCCTCTGGGATGCCAAGCTGGATCGCTGCAGCCAATCCGATCAGCGACCACAGGAACGGGATAATCGACAACCAGATCACCCAAGTGCCACGCGCAATCAGCAGCACACCGATGGTGAATATCGTGGTGGGGCAGGGGGCGACGCCGAACATCGGCCCGGCCATCAACCCGTGCCCGGCCCAGATCCCAAGGACGGGATAGATCGCCAGCGCGTAGACGATCGTGACCAGCCCCGCGATGGACCGAAAATCGTGCCCAAGGTGCAGACTCAGGTTACGGGGCGGCATGGCGCTTGCCAGCAACAAGATACCCTGCAGGACGAAGAATGCGGCAAACATTGGGGCAATCGGGTTGATTGTGGCAAAAAACATAAAATGATAGCCGATGCCAGTGAAGGCCCAAAGGATTGCCAAAGCGGCAAAAGCCAATCGCACAAGCCCGGGTCGCGGCACAAAGATGGCAGCGACGGCCACCAGCCCGAGGGCATAAGCGACAAGGTGAAATGGCCAGATTGCGGCGTTGTAAGCGGCAAAAACCGCCAGAAAATCCGCAATTGTGAACGGAGGGGTCATACCATCACCTCAGTTATCGGTCTGCGCGGTGAAAACGGCATTGCCGCCCCACGCCCGAACCGCATCACCAGATCGGGTCTGCGCCCCGGCATCCCGATCAATGCTGCAAGGTCAGGTCTGAACGCAGCCACTTCGACCGGCTGGTTCAGAAAGGCGTGTTTCAGCCCCAGCGCGGTGGCCTGCAAGGCAAACCGCTGGCATGCGCGCCCCGCAAGTATCCAATGCTCGGGGTCGGCCTTTGCGGCTGCAAAGACCACAATTCCAGCAGATGAAGCAATCTGGCGCGTGTATTTTTCGTTTTCGGCCTTTGCCGTAAAGGCCCAGTCGAACATCCGCGGGCCCAGCCAATCTGGCAGGCTTGGGTTGCCGCTGGCGGCACTGAACAGCCCGTCACCAGCCCATACCGCATTGTGCGGATTAAACCGCAGCCAGTGCTTTACCTCGGCTACAAAAGCGGGGTCCGCCATTTGCGCGGTATTTCCGGCAATCACCAGATCACGCAACTGATTGATCTGGTTGCGGTCTGTCATGAAGATCAGATCAACGCCCGGCACAGCCGCCGCTTGGGCCAGCGTGGCAAGGTCGGCGGTGGTGACCGCAGTGCCATCATATTGCGCCCGCGTCGATTGCCGCAGCGGGATGGCGTCGCAAAGTCCGGCGTCGCGGCTGATCCCTGCGGTAAAGTCGAAACGGGCAAAGCCACCCGTCGCGGGATCAAAGGTCAGCTCGCCAGGCTGTCCGCGTGATGCCGCGGCAATGGCAATATTTTCGCCCGCACATCCCAAACTTGCGAAAAGATGATGATCGTCAGGGTCCACCGCCGGAGTGCGGCGCGAAAGATCAGGCAGGATGTCGATCCTGCCATCACCAGCGCGGAATTGCCAGGCTTGGGTATTGTGGCTGTTGGCCGCCAGCGTGGCAAAATGGATCAGATCGCGCGGGGCAGGGTTGGCGGGCAGGGGCGTGCGCAAGGCGGCCATGGCGGTGGCGTAATCTTCTATCGACCCCATCCGGCGAAAGCCCGTCCACCCCGCAACCGCCAAGCCAAGGGCCGCAACACCGCCCGCAATCAGCAGATGTCTTCGGTCAACCATAATGCAGAATCCTTGTCAAACTGGGGCCCGGGCCGTCAGATCCTTTCAGCTGTCCGATGCAGCAAAAGCCCGCCGGGCAAGATGAAAGCCGCCAGCGTGCCGATGCCCAGCAGGGTCAGGGCCAGCACAAAGAACCACCCCGCCACGGGCACCAGCCACGCAAGGCCCGCAACGAACGCCCCCAGACAGGCCAGTCCGAACTTGGCCGGCAACCCTTCGGCCATCGGTCGCCCCAACGCCAGCCACAGCCCGACGCCCAGCACATAAGATCCCAGCGCATAGCCCGCAAAAATCGCCATAACCGTGATCATCAGCATCACTGGCAACAAGAACACCCCGACGATCGTCAACATCAGCACAAAGCCCGACCCCGCCAGCGCCGAAGTCACCAGAAACCCCGACCAGATCGCCCGGCCCGGCTGCGCCAGCGCCAACTCGCGCCAGCTTTGCACCGCCTTGGGCGCGACCGCGATGACCAGTGCCGCGATCAGGCCCGAAATCAGCACGCCCGTCAGGAAACCCTGGACGATCCGCCAGAATGGCACCCTGACCGGCATCCGGTCAGTCCAATTCCCGGCGTCATAATTCTGCAGCGCTTCGATCTTGACCCGTGCTGCAGGGGCAACGGAAGCAGGCACTTTGACGATTGTCGGGTCTTTGGCATAGATCGTCAGCGCCCCTGCGATGGAGGCACCCGGCCCGAACGTGACTTGATCCAACACAAGAACCACGTCCCCCGCAATTGCACCGTTCAGTGTGACATCCGCCCCCGAGATCAGCGCATAGCCCCCGACTGATGCCACCACCACTTCGGCGCCCGCCGCCCGCAGGTTGCCGCTGACCGGCCCGATTGTCACGTCATAGCCCGAAACGGATGCATCGCCGCCGATGGGTGCGCTGACAACCACGCCGTATCCTGCCGCGAACAAATCGCCCGCCACAGCCGATTCGACCGCCACCCGACGCCCCGCCAGATGCGCCGATCCCGCGACGGGTGCCGCCACCACGACGCGGTTGCCCGCCATGAACAGGTCAGTCACCGCAGGCCCGTCGAACCTGACAGAGGCCCCCGCCACATAGCGGTCTTGCGCGATGGTCAGGGTGGCATCTTCGGCAACTGCCGGGGCCGATAGCAGGCAACAGATAAGGATCAGGGTGCGAAGCATGGCGGCTTTCCTTGGATGATTTGGGTATCAACGTGCCCGAATACCCGGCTGTCGTCTTTGACCTGCATCAGTCGCGGTGCGTCGTCACCACGTCTTGCACAAGGATTTCGCGCGCCCGCAGCGGCTCTTCAAACAGCGGGCTGTGAGCAGAGTTTTCGAACGTGTAAAAGCCTTTGACCGGGGCCTTGATCAGGTCGAAATAATCGCGGGCAAGGGCATGATTGGCGGTGTAGTCATAGATCCCGGTGAACAGGTATAAAGGCAGGTCCAGCGTAGTGATCGGGGCAGTCAGATCTGTGTTGAGGAAGTCCTGCCATAGAAAGCCGCGGGAAAACGCCAGCCCCCGCCAGATGTTGATCTTTTCACGCAAGGTATAGGCCCGGCAGCTCCACACGGGCACGAACACGCCCATGATCACGGAACGCATATCGCGGGTCGTGCCCACGCCCAACCCGTGCATCGCGCCATCGCGCAGACGCAAATAGGCGTCGGACAACCCGCCGGACAGGCTTGCCGGTGCCGCCATCAGCTGGCGCACCATCGCCGCGTCACCGCGCGCGCGGTATTGATCCAGCATATAGGCATGGGCGGCCACTTCGGACCGCAGTTGCCACGACACCTGCCCCATGCCGATGTAGGCGTGGTAAAGCTGGGGTGCCGCTGCCGCGACTTGTATGGCCAGAAAACTGCCCCAAGAATGGCCCAGCAGGTAAATCTTGTCTTTCCCAAACCGCTGCCGCAGGTAATCTGTCACTGCAACCGTGTCGGCAATCATCTGTGCCATGGTCATGCTTTGCGGCGAAATGTCGGGGTTATAAGAGAGACCCGCGCCGCGTTGTTCCCACCAGACCACGGTAAAGTCGTGCTCTAACCCCGTGGGATGCGTGGTGTTCAAAAAGAACTCTGGCATTCCCGGGCCGCCATGCACGAACAACAGCACAGGATTAGCGATATCGGCACTTTGGATGATCATGCCTTGCCGCAGGCTGTTGATCTTGACAAAGACGCGCTCGGAAATGCTGCCAGCAATTGGCTGGCCCGCATCATTCACAAGCGCTTTTGGCTGACCGGGACTGAATGCGCGCAAAACGCCGCCAAACCCAAGCACCGTGCCAAGGCCTGCAGCACCAGCGCCAAATAACAGATTGCGCCTGTTGGGCATCTTTTGTGGTCCCCGCGTCTATTCAAGGCGGAACAGGCTGCAGTTCAACCGGCAACTTTTACACGCGCTTTCAGTGGGTCCAAACGAAGCGGCTTTCTTTGCACAAAACTGATCCCGGGTTCTGCCGCACGCGCGACAACCCCATCCGGCGTTTTGCGGCAGCTGCAGTTTTGCCAATGCTGCAGGTGTCAGGCGATGCGTTGATCTTGCGTCGGACGGTTGGGCAGCGTGTTCGCGCCGGGTCAGGGCGTCGCAGGCTGTGGTGCGGGCCGTTAAGTCGGCACGCCGTCGAATACTTCGTGGCAGGCCACGGCCTCGGATGTCTTGCCGTGCACCAGATGATAGACGTGGTTGGGCGGACCATAAAGCGTGTAAAGCCGCAGCGGTTTGTCGCCGGTATTCTTCAAATTGTGCCGCGCACCTGCGGGCACGGTGATGCCGTCGCCGCCCTTGACCGACGTGGCGGCCCCGTCGATCACAATCTCGCCCCGGCCTTTTTCGATGCGGAAAAACTGGTCATGCGTGGCGTGGGTTTCCGACCCGATATCCTGCCCGGGTTGCAGGGCCATCAGCACCAGTTGCAAATGCTGCCCGGTGTAAAGCACGTGCCGGAAGTCGTGGTTGTCTTCGGTCAGCTCTTCGATATGCGCGACATATCCTTTCATGGTGGTCTCCTTTGGTTGCGGTTCGGTTGCGCGGTGACCAAACTGCCCACCGGATGCCAGACCTTTGCGCGCAAACTTGCAATCCGGTGTTGACCGAAATCAGCTTGGCCGAAGATTTGCGGTTTGCCCGGCCTGCATCGGCTGTGATCCGCCGGTGCGCGTGGCCCTGCGCCAGATCGGTTTCAGCAGTTCAAGAATGATCAGAACCGTCAGCCCCGCGCCGCCCGGCACCACCAGCCATTGCGCATCCAGCGCGCCAAAGCGGAACAAATCGCGCGCCGGGGCCCAGAAGATGGTGACAGCCAGCAGGACCGCGACGATGGGCAGCACATAGGCCAGCGCCCGGTTGGGCCGGGTGATCGCCGTGATCAGCGAGGACGAGACAGAGCGATCCACAAAGATCAGCGCCACCACGCACAGCACCAGCGAATGAAAGGTCAACGCACGAACCTGATCGGTGTCAAAGCCATAATCGGGGGCAAGAAACAGGATCGTGGTGACAACACCCAGCACTAAAGCACCTTGCACCAAACTCCAGATGATCGTGGGCGTGGAAAACAGCGGCTCTGACACCGGGCGGGGCGGGCGGTCCATCACGCCGTCTTCTTCGCCTTCGGCTTCGAACACCAATGAGCAGACCGGGTCGATGACCATCTCCAGAAAGGCGATATGCACCGGGCCGAACAGCAGTGGCATCCCAAACGCCAGCGGTATCAGCGCAAGGCCCGCGATGGGCACATGCACGGCCAAGATGAATGACATTGCCTTGCGCAGGTTGTCATAAATGCGCCGCCCCAGCCGCACCGTGGCGACGATAGAGCCGAAATCATCATCCAGCAGCACGATGCTGGCCGCCTCGCGCGCCACATCGGTGCCACGCCCGCCCATTGCCACACCGATGTCGGCAGCCTTCAGCGATGGTGCGTCGTTCACCCCGTCACCGGTCATCGCGACGATGGCACCTTTGGCCTGCAGGGCCTTGACGATGCGCAGTTTTTGTTCGGGCAGGATGCGGGCAAAGACCGTCGCGGTTTGCACAGCTGTCGCAAGATCTGTGTCGGCCATCGCGGCCAATGCGGTGCCGTCGATCACCATATCGCCGCCGATCCCGGCGTCGTTTGCAATTGCCAGCGCCGTGGCGGGATAATCCCCGGTGATCATGATCACCTTGATCCCCGCAGATTTGCACTGCGCCACTGCCGCGGGAACCGAGGCGCGCAGCGGGTCTGCCAGCCCGACCAGACCCAGAAACCGATAGTCGAAATCGTGCTGATCCGCAGGCAGGGTTTTGCCCGCAAATCCCGCCTCGGCCACGCCCAGAATGCGCAGGCCTTGGGCGGCCATAGCGTCAACGGCCTGCATCATCGCGGCCCGTGCAGGCGCTGTCAGATGGCACAAATCGGCTATCGCCTCGGGGGCGCCTTTGGCCGCGATCATAAGGCCACCTTTGCCATCTGCGCCATTGTCAGATGTATCCCAGACCTGCGACATGGCCAGCAATTTGGGTGACAAAGGGTAGGACTTGATCAATGTGCGCGCCTCGCCGGGCAGGGTTTCGCCCGTTCGCAGATCGGCTTTGGCCAAGGCATGAAAGGCCTTTTCCATCGGATCGAACGGCTCTGTTGCCGAAGCCATGACGCCCGCCGCCGCCAATTCGCGAAACGCGTCCGGCACAAGGTCTTTTCCGATCACAAACGCCTTGCTGTCGGCCAGATGCAGCGCCGCGATGGTCATGCGGTTCTCGGTCAGCGTCCCGGTCTTGTCGGTGCAAAGCACCGATGCCGCCCCCAACGATTCAATCGCCGAAGCCCTGCGCGTCAGCACCCGCGCCTTGGAAATCCGCCACGCCCCCATCGCCATGAACACAGCCAGCACCATGGGGAATTCCTCGGGCAGCATCGCCATGCCCACCGCGATGCCCGCCAGCACCCCGTCAAGCCAGTCGCCGCGCATCCAGCCGTAAAGCCCGACCACCAACAGCGCCACCGCCCCGCCAATCAGCGCAAAGGCCAGCACAAGCGTGCGCATCTGACGTTGCAAATGCGGCGTAGCGGTTTCCAACTGGTCCAGCGAGGTGCCGATCTTGCCGATCTCACTGCGCGCGCCGGTTGCGGTAACTTCGGCCAAGGCAGTGCCGCGCACGATCAGCGTGCCGGAAAACACCAGCGGTTGATCTTCGCCGCCGGGTCGCGCAGCCGCATCCGGCGCACCCACGGCCTTGCGCACCGGCACAGCCTCGCCCGTCAGCAGGGATTCGTCGGCTGACAGATCGGACGCCTGCAACAGCCGCGCGTCCGCAGGCACCCTGTCGCCTTCGGCCAGCACGATGGTATCGCCGCGCACCACATCCGTGCCCGCAATACGCAGCCGCTCTCCCCCGCGCACCACCAGCGCGCGCGGGCTGGTCAGATCACGCAAAGCCTCCAGCACGCGTTCGGTCCGCGCCTCTTGCACGGCTGTGATGGTGATCGACATGCAGGCAAAGGCCAGCAAGATCAACGCCTCGGCCCGGCTGCCCAGCAACAGATACACCACACCCCCCGCCAGCAGCAGCGCCAGCATCGGTTCGCGCAGCACATTCACGACAACCTTCACCACCGAGCGGCGCTTGGCATGTGGCAGGGCGTTGGGGCCGTCGGCGGTGAGGCGGCTTGCAGCCTCGGCAGCCGATAAGCCTGTCATCGGGGCAAGGTCTGACATCATCTTTGCCATGGGTCTTCTCCATAAGGGAGGGCACCACCGCACCCATCCAAACGATGCGCGATACGTGCTGGTGGCGACTTGATCTGCATCAAGGCAACGCGGGATCATTCGGCTTAAGGGTCAATGCAACCTGCCACGAATGAAAAGGCGCGATGTGATGCCAGCAACACTTGACCCTACCTTGGCAGCAAAGCCGGGGTTCCGTTTTCCCTCGGCCTTCACCATCCTGTTCGGGCTGATCATCCTTGTGGCTGTGCTGACCTGGATCATTCCGGCGGGGCAATACGCGCGGGTGCCATCCGAGGCGTTGGGCAAGGACATCCCGGTGGCGGGCAGCTATGCGCCGACAGAAGCCAATCCGCAGGGTGTGTTCGATGTGATCCTTGCCCCGATCGCCGGGTTTTATAATCCCGATAGTTATGCAGCCAATGCCATCGACGTGTCGCTGTTCGTGCTGATCATCGGCGGCTTTATCGGTGTGGTCACGGCCACGGGTGCCATTGATGCGGGCATCGGGCGGGCGATGGTGCGGCTGAAAGGGCGCGAGAACTGGATGATCCCGTTTCTGATGGCGCTGTTTGCACTGGGCGGCACGACCTATGGCATGGCGGAAGAAACGTTGGCGTTCTACGTCCTGCTGATCCCGGTGATGATTGCGGCGGGCTATGACGCGGTTGTGGCCGTGGCGGTGATCTTGCTGGGGGCAGGCGTTGGCGTGTTGGGATCGACCATCAACGCGTTTTCCACTGTCATCGCGTCAGATGCGGCGGGGGTGACGTTTGCCGACGGGCTGGTGCTGCGGCTGATCATTCTGGGGCTGTGCTGGCTGGTCACCGTGGCCTTCGTGATGCGCTATGCAGCACGGGTAAAGGCCGATCCGTCCAAGTCATTGGTGTTCGACAAGAAGGCCGCGAACGAGGCGCATTTTCTGGGCGGTAAAGCCAAGGAAGAAGTCACCTTTACCGGGTTGCACCAGATCGTCCTGATCCTGTTCGCCCTGACCTTTGCGGTGATGGTCTGGGGCGTGTCCAGTCAGGGCTGGTGGATGGCGCAGATGTCGGGTCTGTTCCTGATCGCGGCCATCGTTATCGGTATCATTGCCCGGCTGGGCGAGGCGCGACTGGTTGAGACGTTCGTCAACGGGGCCCGCGATTTGCTGGGCGTGGCGCTGATCATTGGTCTGGCGCGTGGCATCGTCGTGGTGATGGATGCGGGGCATATCACCGACACCATCCTGCACAGCGCCGAAACTTCGGTCGCAGGCCTTCCAAAGGTGGCGTTCATCAACGTGATCTACTGGATCGAAGTGGGGATGTCGTTCCTTGTGCCGTCAACTTCGGGCCTTGCGGTGTTGTCGATGCCAATCCTTGCCCCGGTTGCCGATTTTGCGGGCGTGAAGCGCGAGTTGGTTGTCACCGCTTTTGCCACCGCCAGCGGCGTTGTCAATCTGATTACGCCCACATCGGCCGTCGTCATGGGTGGTCTTGCGATTGCTCGGGTGCCCTATGAACGCTGGTTGCGGTTTATCTGGCCGCTGCTGTTGGCGCTGACAATCATCATCATGGTGGCGCTCAGTGCGGCCGTCCTTGTTGGATAGGAAACCCTATGGCTTTGAAATATGGCGTTCATTCCGAGGCGGGCACCCTGCGCCGCGTCATGGTTCACCGGCCGGGGCTGGAGATGGCACGGTTGACGCCGGAAAACCGCGAGGCGTTGCTGTTTGACGATGTGCTGTGGGTCAAGCAAGCGCGCGTTGAACACATGACCTTCACCGACATGCTGCGCGAACGCGGCGTCGAGGTGGTGTTTTTGCGTGAATTGCTAGAGGAAACCCTGCGCGATATCGAGGCCCGCACGTGGCTGCTTTCGGCGCGCATCAATGACAATTCGGTGGGCGTCGGCCTGTCGGATGATCTGCTGGCCTGCCTGATGGAGGTGGACGCGGAAAAGCTGTCGGGCATTCTGATCGGTGGGATGAACCGCGCCGAACTTCCCATTCCGCGCGCAGGCGTGCTGATCCCGATGCTGCGGCCGCAGGATTTTGTGCTGCCACCGATGCCAAACCACATCTTTACCCGCGATACGACCTGTTGGAGTTACGGCGGTGTCACGCTGAACCCGATGCATTGGCCGGCGCGGCGGCTGGAGACGCTTAATCTGGCCGCGATCTACAAATTCCACCCCGATTTCAAGGGTGCGGGCTTTCCGATCTGGTGGGGCGATCCACTGGTCGATCATGGCGCGGCCACGCTGGAAGGCGGCGATGTGATGCCCGTTGGCAATGGCGTGGTGCTGATCGGCATGGGAGAGCGGACCACCCCGCAGGCGGTGGGGCAGGTGGCACGCGCGTTGTTTGCGGGCGGTGCCGCAACACGTGTCATCGCGTGCCAGTTTCCGCGCAGCCGCAGCGCCATGCATCTGGACACCGTTTTCACCTTTTGCGACCGTGATCTGGTGACGGTGTTCGCCGAAGTAACCGATGCGATGCAGACCTACAGCTTGCGCCCCGGCAAAGGCGGCAAAATGGATGTAACCGAGGAAACCCATCCTTTTCTTGTAGTGGTGGCCGAGGCGTTGGGCCTTAAGGCGTTGCGCACCGTGCCCACCGGCGGCGATGCATATGAGGCGCAGCGCGAACAGTGGGATGATGCCAACAACCTGTTGTGCATCAGCCCCGGCGTTGTGGTTGGGTATGAACGCAACACCCATTCCAACACCCTGCTGCGCAAGGCGGGCGTCGAGGTAATCACCATTCCCGGCGCTGAACTGGGCCGGGGTCGGGGTGGGTCGCATTGTATGACCTGCCCGCTGATCCGCGACGCGATTTAGGAGGTTACGATGCCCGAAAACCTGCATGGCCGCAGCTTTCTGAAGCTGCTGGATTTCAGCCCCGGCGAGATTCGCAATCTGCTGCAACTGGCGGCTGGCCTGAAGCGCGCCAAGGCCGCAGGGACGGAACATCAGCGCCTGATCGGCAAGAACATCGCACTGATCTTCGAGAAGGACAGCACGCGCACACGGTCGGGGTTCGAGGTGGCGGCGCACGATCAGGGTGCGGACGTGACCTACATCGGCCCGTCGGGCAGCCATATCGGGCACAAGGAAAGCATGAAAGACACCGCGCGGGTTCTGGGGCGGTTCTATGATGCCATCGAATATCGCGGCTTTGCCCAAGCCGACGCCGAAACCCTCGCGCAATTTTCGGGGGTGCCCGTCTACAACGGCCTGACCGACGATTTCCACCCGATACAAGTGCTGGCCGACCTGATGACGATGCATGAATTCACCCACAAGCATCTGTCCGACATTGCGTTTGCCTATCTTGGCGACGCCAGCGGCAATATGGCGGCGTCCCTGATGGTGGGCGCGGCGCTGATCGGGATGGATATCCGGCTGTGCGCGCCGCGCAGCCTTTGGCCAGACAAGGCGTTGCTGACGCAATGCGAAGGCATCGCCAAGACGACGGGCGGGCAGATTACGTTGACCGAAGATGTGGCTACGGCTCCGATAGGCTGCGATTTCATCTATACCGATGTCTGGGTCTCGATGGGTGAACCTGATACGGTCTGGGCCGAACGGATCAAATTGCTGACGCCTTACCGCGTGACGGCGGCGGTCATGGCGGGCACTGGCAACCCGCACACCAAATTCCTGCACTGCCTGCCCGCCTTTCACAACCGCGATACCGAGGTGGGCGAGGCGACGTTTCAGAAATACGGCATCGACTGCATGGAAGTAACGGACGAGGTGTTCGAATCGCCCGCCTCTGTCGTGTTCGATCAGGCGGAAAACCGGATGCACACCATCAAAGCGGTGCTTGTCGCCACGTTAGGAGCCTGACATGCGCATCGTCGTGGCCCTTGGCGGCAATGCCCTGTTGAAACGCGGCGAGCCGATGACATACGAGGCGCAACGCACCAATGTGCGCATTGCGGCGGTGGCTTTGGCCGATCTTGCGCGCGATCACCAGATCATTGTCGCGCATGGCAACGGGCCACAAGTGGGATTGCTGGCGCTGCAGGCTGCTACTTTTGCGCCAGATACGCTGTGGCCGCTGGATGTGCTGGGGGCGGAAACCGAAGGTATGATCGGTTATCTGATCGAGCAGGAATTGATGAATGCCTTGCCTGCAGGGGCGGAGTGCGCGACTTTGCTGACACGGGTCGAGGTGGACCCGCGCGACCCGGCCTTTGATCAGCCGACCAAGCCCATTGGCCCGGTCTATACGGCAGAGCAGGGAAAATCGGTTGGGGCAGAACATTTGTGGTCAATGGTGGCCGAGGCAAATGGTGGTTTGCGCCGCGTGGTGCCTTCGCCCTTGCCACAACGTATTCTGGGGCTGGCCGCGATCAGGGTGCTGGTTGATGCAGGCATTTGCGTGATCTGCGCCGGGGGGGGCGGTATTCCCGTCATCCGCAACAGTGCGGGCGGCATGGAAGGGGTCGAAGCGGTGATCGACAAAGACCGGACTGCGGCGTTATTGGCGCAAGAGTTAAAGGCGGACGCGCTGCTGATGCTGACCGATGTGGCAGCGGTGATGCGCGATTGGGGCACGCCTGCCGAGGTTGCCATAAAGACCATCACGCCCGATGCGCTGGACAAGATGTCGTTTGCGGCGGGCTCGATGGGGCCAAAGGTGGCAGCTGCCAGCGCCTTTGTGCGGGGCGGCGGTTGTCTGGCCGGGATCGGCCGCCTGCAAGACGCCCGCGCCATTCTGGAAGGGCGGGCTGGCACGCAGATCGGGCCGGAACCGCACCACGCCAAACGCGATCATAAAGCCAAATCAAACCAATCTGGATCAGTGCGCCTGTGACTGGGAACGGCGATAAGGGCTATGGTTGCTTGAGCTGTCGCCAAGTGTCCTGTGTTGTGCGTGCCAGTAAAGCCTGCTGTCTGAATCAAGCCTCCTCGTCTTGGCGCAGCGGCAGGCTTGTTTGCTGTGTCGGCACGACAGGCGGCAATGTTTTCAATGCCAAAGTGCGGCCCGACTACTTCAGCAACGGGCCGTCGTGATCAAGGTAAGCCTTGTCGAAATCGGCCAGCGCCACCAGCCCGTCAAAATCGTCAATCTTCACATGGCCGCGCTGAAAGGTTAAAAGCCCCATCTCGCGCAATTGCCTTAACACCCGGTTCACATGCACGGCACTTAGCCCAAGGGCGTCGGCCAGCATGTATTGCGACAGCGGGCAGTCGTAACCCTGTTTTGTGCCCAACCCCACAAGGATCAGCCGTGCCCCAAATTCCAGCAGGTAATGCGCGGTGCGTTCCAGCGCATTACGCCGCCCGATACCGACCAGATGTTCCACCACCATCGCCTCATCCCGCGATGCGGCCCATAAAACAGCCGTGGCCAGACGCGGCGTGGTGGCGAAGGCATTCAGAAGATCAGTGATGATGACCTCTGATGCCTCGACCAGGGTCACGGGTTCAATATTGTGATCTGCGGTGCGAAACAGCACCGACCGCAGACCCAGAAAGTCGCCCGGTATCTGAAAATCAATGATCTGGCGGCCGCCGTCTGGCAGTAATTTGTAAGAACAGACCCAGCCCGACGCCAGAATATAAGCCGACTGATCGGCTTGCCCCTGATGCACCAGATCGACGCCTGCGATGAACTTGCGCCTGCGGTGATGCAGGCGGTCAAGCATGTCAAGGTCTTCGTCCGACAACGCGACAAAGGCGCTGAGTTTGCGGGCAAGGGGGCTGTTAATCGTCAAGTTTGCAATCTCGTCAGAGGTCGGGGAAAAGCGAAGACGCAAAGTCTGCAGTGTGTCGCTTTTTGGCAAAAGAAGTCCGCAGCCAAGCTGATTTCGATCAGTGTATCCCGCAACAACTCTGCCAGACTGCAATTAGTTCCCGCCTTGTTGATCAGGCGTGTGATGGCTTTGGAAAAAAATTGGAAAGATCCCAGCGATGGCCCAACTTAACGATGTGTCTGGCACCGCAGCACTGGCAATCTGCGAGTCGCTGCTTTTGGCGTTGAATGACCGGAATATCTTGCCGGAAAAAGAAATCATCGGCATCCTGACCGATGCGGCAGCAGCACATCATCACACGCCGAAAGACGATGGCCGCACCGACCTGCACACGGCGGTCGAGAAGTTGATCAACAGCATTCTGGCGAGTGGCAATTCGGTGCGCAGACGGTAAGTCAAAGCGCAAGAATTCCGACAAACCGCGCGCCGACCCGTTGGCGCAAATCCTGTGGTTCCGCCTCGATCGCCTGCGCCATGGCGTGCAGACGCAGGCGTGCCGTGTGCAACTGGTCGATCAAGCCGATGACCACGCCCAAGGCATCGGCCTTCATTTCAAAGTGATCGGCAAGGTCGCACAGCAACTGCAGCCGCGCCAGATCAATGGGCTGAAACACCGGGCCATCGTTCGGCAGGGCTGGCCCGACAAGATCAGCCTGCACAAACGCCGCAAGTCTGGCCCTCGACAAGCCTGACACAGCCATAACCACTTGTTCTTTCGTGAAATATTCGGTCATTCCGGGGCCTCCTGCAGTATCGCGTGGCGGGGATCATGCGCATGGGTCTTGCGCCATTCGGTCAGATATTCGGTCAGGCCTGCGTCGATCACCGGCGGGGTGACAATGCGCAACTCGATCAGTGCATCGCCTGATTTGCTGTTGGCGCGCGTCACCCCCCGCCCGCGCAGGCGCAAAACCCGACCGCTGCTTGCCCCTTTCGGGATCGTCACGCTGACCGGCCCGTCAATCGTGGGGGCAGTGACTTTGCCACCCAGGATGGCCTCATCAATCGTGATTGGCAGGGTCACATGGACATCATCGCCCGTCCGTCGGAAGACCGGATGCGGCGCGACCTGCACCGTCACCATCGCGTCACCGGCTGGCCCGCCGCCATAGCCCGCCCCCCCGCGCCCGCGCAGCCGCAATGTTTGGCCATCGACCATGCCTTTGGGAATTTGCACATCAAGATTGCCGCCTTCGGGCAGGGTGATCCGCGTCTTGGCCCCCAGTGCTGCATCCAGAAAAGGCACCTCCAGCGTATAGCGCAGATCAGCGCCGGCTTGGGCATAACCGGGATCACCGGCACGCCGCCGCTGTCGCAGGATATGGGCAAAAATGTCGGCGGGATCGCCGAAATCTTCAAACCCGGATCCTTGAGCAAACCTTTGGCCGGGGGCGTCGGCGTGATCGCGGTAATAGGTGCGGGGCGCGCGTTCGGCCCCTGTCGCATCAATCTCGCCTGCATCAAACCGCGCGCGGGTGGCGGGGTCTTTCAGCAAGTCATGCGCCACTGTCACCGCCTTGAACCGCGCTTCGGCCCCGGCATCATCGGGATGCAGATCGGGGTGCGATGTGCGCACCAGACGGCGATAAGCCTTCTTGATGTCTGCCGCAGTTGCGGATTTGGTCAGGCCAAGGGCTGCATATGGATCGTCGCTCATCTGGCCCCCGGTTTGGTATCATCTTTCACAATACGGCAACGCGCCACACCTGCATTGACGCAGATCAATGCGCGCGCGCCCGACTGACCTGTATCAACGACAGGGAACGGCAACGCCGTAATATGCGGCATAACATTGGGAAAGGTCATGCGATGATGAACGGATATTACATGGGTTCAGGCGGGTTATGGATGGTGGTGATGGGGGTTATTGCTGTTCTCGCGATTGCGGCTTTGGTCAAGTATCTGCGCAAATGAACGCGGATCAGACGGCGCCATCGGCGAACGACGCGGCGACCGCGATTGACCCGGTCTGCGGCATGACGGTAACGCTGAAACCGGATACCAGGACCGAGTCCTTTGGGGCCGCCGATTTCCATTTCTGTTCCGAAAAATGCCAGACCAAATTCAAGGCTGATCCGTGGTTTTACGCCTCCGGCAAAGCCGCGCCCAAGGGCCATGCGGTGGCCGACGCGGCGCAATATACCTGCCCGATGCATCCGCAGATTTTGCAAGACAGGCCCGGCAATTGCCCGATCTGCGGCATGGTGCTGGAACCGGTGGTTGCATCGGATGCGCCATCACCGGAACTGGCGGATTTTACCCGGCGGATGTGGATTTCCGCCGCTGCCGCCGTGCCGCTGGTGATCCTGACGATGGGCACGCTGGTGGGGTTGCCCGTGCGCGACTGGATCGGGCATCAGGTGGCGGGCTATCTGGAATTCGCGCTGGCCAGCCCGATTGTGCTCTGGGCCGCAGGGCCGTTCTTCTCGCGTGGCTGGGCATCGGTCACCAACCGCAGCCCCAACATGTGGACGCTGATTTCCATCGGGGTTGCCGCCGCCTATGGCTATTCCGTCGTCGCCACGTTTCTGCCCGGCGTGTTTCCGGCGGCCTACCAGATGGGCATGGGCGTCGGCACCTATTACGAGGCGGCGGTGGTGATTGTGGCGCTGGTCTTTGTGGGGCAAGTGCTGGAGTTGCGGGCGCGCGAACGCACCGGCGATGCGATCCGCGCGTTGCTGGACCTTGCCCCCAAAACCGCACGGCGAATTTTGCCCGATGGCACCGAATACGATGCACCTTTGGCCAATATCATGGCGGGCGACCGTTTGCGCGTGCGCCCCGGCGATGCGGTGCCGGTGGACGGCGTGATTGTTGAAGGCGCGTCATCTGTCGATGAAAGCCTGATGACCGGCGAGGCGATGCCAATTGAAAAGGCTGTGGGTGATCCGCTGACGGGGGGCACGATCAACAAGAATGGCGCGCTGGTGATGACGGCGGGGCGGGTTGGGGCCGATACGGTGCTGGCGCAGATCGTGGCGATGGTGTCGAACGCCAAACGATCCCGCGCGCCGATCCAAGGGGTTGCGGACAAGATTTCGGCGGTGTTCGTGCCGGCAGTTTTGCTGATTTCAATGGCGGCTTTTGCGGCATGGATGATCTGGGGGCCTGCCCCCGCGCTGGCCTATGCGATCACGGCGGCGGTGTCTGTGCTGATCATCGCCTGCCCCTGTGCGTTGGGTCTAGCGACCCCGATTTCCATCACCACGGCGGCAGGGCGCGGCGCGCAGGCTGGCGTGCTGATCAAGGACGCCGAAGCGCTGGAACGGATGGCGGGCGTGGATACCCTGATCGTCGACAAGACCGGCACGCTGACCATGGGTAAGCCCGCATTGACCGATGTGATTGTGCTGGCGGGGATGGACGAGGCATCAATCCTGACGCTGGCGGCGGCGCTGGAAAAGGGGTCGGAACATCCGCTGGCCGAGGCAATTGTAACGGGGGCCAAGGCCAAGGGGATTGAGGCGGGGGATACCCAAGGGTTCAAGGCGGTAACCGGCAAGGGTGTGCAAGGCACGGTGGCGGGGCGCGAAGTGGCGCTGGGCAATGCCGCGATGATGCAGGATCTGGGGCTGGCGACAACCGCAGCAGAAGCGCAGGCAGACGCATTGCGCGTCACAGGCAAGACGGCGATGTTTGTGGCCGTGGATGGCGTTTTGGCAGGGATCGTTGCCGTGGCCGATCCGGTGCGGGCCACCACCGCCGCCGCAATCAAGGAACTGCATTCGCAAGGGCTGCGGATTATCATGGCGACGGGCGATAACGAACGCACCGCCCGCGCCGTGGCGGCTGCGTTGGGCATTGATGAGGTGCGCGCAGGCGTGCTGCCCGATGACAAACGCGCCCTGATCGAGGCCCTGCGAAAAGAGGGGAAAAAGGTGGCGATGGCCGGTGACGGTGTCAATGACGCCCCCGCGCTGGCCGCAGCGGATGTCGGCATTGCCATGGGTGGCGGGGCCGATGTGGCGGTGGAAAGTGCGGGGCTGACGCTGCTGGGCGGTGATCTGATGGGTATCGTGCGGGCGCGCAAACTGGCCCGTGCCACGGTGCGCAATATCAAGCAGAACCTGTTCTTCGCCTTTGCCTATAACGCCATTGGCATTCCGGTGGCGGCGGGGGTGCTTTATCCGCTTGCCGGCACCCTGCTGTCGCCAATGATCGCAGCGGCCGCGATGAGCCTGTCTTCGGTGTCAGTGATCAGCAACGCCTTGCGACTGCGTCGGGTGGAACTGTGACGCGGCTGGCGGGTTGAACCCCTGACGCATTCCTATCACAACCCAAGGACCGAACCACATGCCCACGCCGCAAGACCTGTCTGTGGCGTCCTATAATATCCACAAAGGCATTGGCACCGACCGCCGTCGTGATCTGGCCCGGACAGCGGCGGTGATCGCCGAGATCGGCGCGGATATTCTGGCCCTGCAAGAGGCGGATACGCGGTTCGGGCTCCGCACCGGACTGCTTGATCTTGACCAGATCCGCCGCGATCTTGGGCTGATTGCGGTGCCGCTGGACGGTGTGGGCGCGGCGCATGGCTGGCATGGCAACTTGTTGTTGGTGCGCAACGCGCTGGTGCAAGAGGTGCATCAGCTGATCCTGCCGGGGCTGGAGCCGCGCGGGGCGATGGTGACCGATCTGGTGATTGCCGGGCAACCCTTGCGCATTGTGAACGCGCATCTGGGGCTGTTGTCGGCATCAAGGGCCGCGCAAGCGCGGGCGGTGATCGACAAAGTCGCGGCACTTGAGGGGCGACCGACGTTGCTGATGGGCGATCTGAATGAATGGCGGGATGGCGGGGCTGCGTTTCAGGCGCTGGCCAAGCATTTTGTGATTGCGCCTGCGCGGCCAAGTTTCCCCTCGCGCTATCCGCTGCTGGCGCTGGACCGCATGATGCTGACTGACCATGGCGAATTGCTGGACGTGGCGGCCCATGACAGCCCGCTGGCGCGGCGCGCGTCAGACCATCTGCCGATCAAGGCCCGCCTGCGTCTGGGCACCGCACCCGAGGCTGTGCTGATATGATCCATCATGGGTTGTTGATCGTGCTGTGGATCGCGGCTTTGGCTGCGCTGATCGCCTTTGTCTCTTGGTCGGCGCACCGGTCTTATCGACGGTTCTTGCGCAAAGTGCGCGGGCCCGCCTCAAACGCGCTGCCTTGTGCCGGGCCGGACACCCCGCTTGATGGCTTGTTCGGCCCGCTGCAGCAACGACATGCGGGCCAAAGTGGGCTGCTGTTGCTGTTGGACAATGCCGATGCCTTTGCCGCCCGCGCGCTGTCGGCGGCACTGGCCGGGCGCAGTCTGGACTTGATGTATTACATCTGGAGCACTGATCGGGCGGGTTGGCTGCTGATTGATGCGCTGGTGGCTGCCGCAGATCGGGGCGCGCGGATCCGGCTGTTGCTGGACGATGTGAATGTGCAGGGCTTTGACCGCACCTTTCTGGCGCTGACCCAGCACCCGCTGATCGAAGTGCGGCTGTTCAACCCGGTGCGCAATCGCGGCCATGTGGTACGCCGGATGGTCGAAATGGCCCTGGGACTTTCACGCTTTAACCGCCGGATGCACGGCAAGATGTGGATCGCCGACGGCCGGTTAGCGATTTTGGGTGGGCGCAACATCGGCGATACATACTTTGGCGCGGATACCGGCAATCGCATCTCGGTTGATGCAGATGTGATGCTGGCGGGGCCCAAAGTGGCGGATGTATCAGCGGTCTTTGACAGCTATTGGAACCTTGGCCTGTCATTGCCGATTGTTGCGTTGTGGCCCGCGTTCAAGGCGGACAAGCGGGCCTTTCGCAAGCGGCTGGCGCGGCATGTGCAGTCGGCGGTATCGCGGCAGTTCATGGCGCAAACCTTGGACAACAGGCCGCAAGACCGTTTTCTGACCGATCGGTTGCGCTGGACGGATAAGGTTCAACTACTGGCCGACCCCCCTGACAAAGCCTATGGCAAGCATTCGGCCCCTTGGATCGACACGGCCATTTCCACCATTCTGGAGGCCGCCAAAACCGAGGTGCGGTTGATCACGCCTTACTTTGTGCCCGGCACGGCGGGACTTGCGGGGTTGACCGGACTGCAAGCGCGCGGGGTCAGGGTATCATTGATCACCAATGCCTTGTCATCGACCGATTTGATCACAGTGCACGGCGCTTACCGCACGTATCGTGGCCCGTTGCTGGCAGCCGGGGCCAGTGTCTATGAATTTGCAAAACCAGTCCTGCCGGACCGCAAACGCGATGTGTTGCATTCCAAAGTGTTTGTCATCGACGGGCAGCGGGCAATTATCGGATCGTTGAACTTTGATCTGCGGTCGGCCTATATCAATACGGAATTGGGGGTGCTGTTTGAAGAGCCGCAGCTGGTCGCCGACCTGATCGCCATGTTCGATACGCTGGCCTCGCCCGCCCAAGCCTATCATGTGACGTGCGAAGACCACGCGTTGCGCTGGGCGGTTGCCCGCCCGGACCTGCCGACGGTCATGGCGACAGAGCCCGAGGCAGGTTGGTCCCGCAGGGCGCTGTCGTGGATCGTGGGGCAATTGCCGATCCAGAAATATCTGTAACGCGGCGACCGCCCGCTGCCGGTGCCCAATACCTGACCGAACTTTGCGCGCGAACCGGCATCCAAAATGCGGCGTCATGGTGTCGAAAACGAACAAGAGTCCCGGTGCCACACGTGCAAATCATCCGGAACTTTATCGGAGGACGACTATGCCCTACAGCAGTTCCGCGCTGATTGATTACCAAAGCTTCCCGATTAACCAAGAAGGCGCAGAGCGCAGCGCCTTGGTAGAGCGGGTGCGGTCTGATCTGTCGCGCGATGGCTGTGCGGTTATCAAAAGATTTCTGACGCCAAGGGGCATCGAAGCACTGGCAACAGAGGCCGAAAGTGTTGCGGACTATGGGCACCGCAGCTTCAACCGCACCAATGTCTATTTTACTAAGGACGATACCAGTCTTCCGGCCGACGATCCACGGCGGCAATTCTTTGAACGTTCCAATGCGTTTGTTCCGGCTGACAACTTCGCCACAAGTGGCCCTTTGCGGACCATTCACGATAGTCTTGGCTTTGACCAATTTATCCAAGATTGTCTGCAAGAGCATAAATTCCACCGCTACGCAGACCCTTTGGCCGACGTCATCGTCAATGTGGCACAGGCGGGCAACGGCTTTCCTTGGCATTTCGACACGAATAACTTCACCGTGACGATTGCCATTCAAAACGCCGAAAGTGGCGGCGCTTTCGAATATGCACCCCGTATTCGCGAAGGCGACGAGAACTTCGCCGAAGTTGCGCGTGTCCTGAATGGCACGTCAGACAAGGTAAAGGTGCTCCATCTGGAGCCCGGCGATCTTCAGATCTTTCGGGGCCGGTATTCGCTGCACCGGGTCGCACCGCTTGGCGGCAAGCGCCCCCGATATGTGGCAATATTTTCCTATGTCGAAGAGCCAAACATGGTCGGTGCGCCAGAACGCGCCATGCAACTTTATGGGCGCACCCTGCCAATTCATCACGAGCGGGCAGGGCAAAGATCGGACACTTACATCGACTGACTGTGCGTGCTTGATTATGAGGCAGTAAAATCGAAGCCAAGGCGAGCGCGGTCAACTTTAAGCGCAAAGCCCCATCAGGTGCGCTGGTTGGATGTCGGTCAATCCTTGGCGCAACCTTTGTGGCCCCTAAACTCAGGCCAGCAGCTTCACCAGTGCTTCCGCCGCCTTTTTCGACGACGCCGGGTTCTGGCCGGTCACCAGCCGGCCGTCGACCACCACGTGCGATGCCCAGTCGGCACCTTTAGAATAAATCCCGCCGCCTGCCACCAGCATATCTTCGACCAGAAACGGCACAACGGCGGTTAGCCCCGCTGCCGCTTCTTCGGTATTGGCAAATCCGGTCACATTGCGGCCTGAAACCAGCGGCTTGCCATCCGCGCCTTTGGTGTGGCGAAAGATTGCAGGGGCATGGCAGACGGCGGCGATGGGACGGCCTCCGCTGGCGAAATACTCGATCAGGTGAATGCTGGCAGGGTTTTCCGCCAAATCCCAAAGCGGGCCGTGGCCGCCGGGATAAAATACGGCGTCAAAGGCGTTCAGATCCAGATCGGCCAACTTTACCGTGGCCGCAAGCGCCGCACGGGCCGTCGCATCGCCCTTGAAGCGGCGGGTATCGTCGGTTTGCGCACTTTCGGCATCGCTGGTTGGATCAATCGGCGGCTGGCCCCCCTTGGGCGAAGCCAGCGTGATCTTGGCCCCCGCGCCCGCCAGCACATAATAGGGGGCCGCGAATTCCTCAAGCCAGAAGCCGGTCTTTTTGCCGGTATCGCCCAACGCATCATGCGACGTCAAAACCATCAGGATGTTCATGTCGCGTGTTCCTTGTTTTCGATCAATTTCGGGGGGCCGACATGGATCACCCGCTTGCCAAAATTTTCACCGCGCAACAGGCCGATAAAGGCCGCCGGGGCCGCTTCCAGCCCTTCGATCATCTCTTCGACATACTGCATCTGCCCTGCGGCCAGCCAGTCGCCCATCGCGCGGGCGAACTGCGGATAAAGATTGCCGAAATCCTGAAAGATGATGAACCCCCGCATCGTGATCCGCTTGCGCAAAACTTGCCCCATCAGCCAGCCCATCCGGTCTGGCCCGGCGGGCAGGCTGGTGGCGTTATAGCCTGACACAAGTCCGCAAACCGGAATGCGCGCACCGGTGTTCAACAAAGGCACCACGGCATCAAACACCGCCCCGCCGACATTTTCAAAATAGACGTCGATGCCACCGGGGCTTGCTGCCTTCAGCTTTTCGGCAAAGTCAGTGAACTTGTGATCAATACAGGCATCAAACCCCAACCGTTCGACGGCATAGGCGCACTTTTCCGCGCCCCCCGCGATGCCCACAACATGACACCCCATCAGCTTGGCAATCTGCCCAACGGTTGCCCCGACAGGCCCGGTCGCTGCCGCCACACACACTGTTTCGCCGGGTTTCGGCACCCCTATCTGCGTCAACCCGGCCCAGGCGGTAAACCCCGGCATCCCCATGATCCCCAAAGACCATGACGGATGCGCAGGATCAGTGCCAAGTGACGTGACGCCCTTGCCATCCGACAGCGCATAATCCTGCCAGCCATTGAAACTCAGCACCCAGTCGCCGGGCGCGAACCCATCAACATGCGACGCCACGACCTGCGCCACCGTGCCGCCTTCCATCACGGCGCCGACATCGACGGGGGCGGCGTAAGATGGCGCATCGCTCATCCGGCCGCGCATATAGGGGTCAAGCGACAGATATTCCGTGCGCAGCAGCATCTGGCCGGGGGCGGGGGTTGGCACAGCTGTGGTTTCAAGCCGCAGCGTGTCTGCCGAAGGCGCGCCCTTTGGCCGGGTGGCCAGCACCAGACGGCGGTTCTGGGTCGGGGATTGCGGCATGGGGTTCTCCATTTTGGTTAGGCAAGACCAAGCGACAGGCGCACCAGCGCGGGCAACGACGCGGCACCAGTCCGCCGCATGATCGCGGCGCGATGATTTTCGACCGTGCGCTGACTGATGTTCAGATCAGCGGCAATGTTCTTGCTGCGGTGCCCTTCCATCACCAGCGCCATGACTTCGCGTTGCCGCGGCGTCAGGTTGGCAATCCGTGGGGCCGGTTCGGCCGATGTCGTTTGTGCCGCTGCCAAAGCCATGGCCAACTGCCTGTTCTGTTTTGCCAGCGCACCATTGCGCGACATCAACTCTTTGACGGACGGGTTGCTGTTTGCAGGCAATGGCAGTGCACAATTGCTGCGAAAGGCATCGGGCCGTGGGGTGAAATCCATGAAATGTCCGATATCGTTCGGCATGGGCGGTTCCTTTCAAAAGGCAGTTCGTGACGGTCACGACGATTCTTTGTGCTAGTGTGCCCCATTCAACCTGCGGTTCACTAACCTTGGTCTGTGCCTGAGTAGTTTCCGACCCTTTCGGCACCAGCATTCGGTTTGCTAGGATCAACGCGACGGATGCCGGGCAGTTCCCGCAATTGCGCGGCCAATCGTGTCGCGGCGATCTTTGCCTCCCGCGAGGTCGCAACCGGCATCCGCCACCCCTGACACCGTCATTAAAGGACGCAAAGGCAATGCACCCGACACACAACACCCTGTCCGAGAATATCCGCACGCAATCCGTCGCCCAGTTGAACAAGCATCTGGCGGCGGCGATTGATCTGCATGGGCAGATCAAACAGGCCCATTGGAACGTGCGCGGGCCCACTTTCATGGCCATTCACAAACTGTTCGACGACGTTGCAGCAACGGCGCTGGACGCCGCAGACCTGATCGCGGAACGCGCTGCTGGTCTGGGCGGCACGGCGGAAGGCACCGTTCAGGTGGCCAGCGCAAAGTCATACCTTGTGCCCTATGAATTGGGCGTGGCGAATGAGGCAAAGCATGTCTTCGCCGTATCTGCCGCTTTGGCAGCCTTTGGCCAATCCATCCGCGACGCGGCTGGGTTATCGACAACGCAGGGTGATGTGACCACGGCGGATTTGTTCACCGAAATCTCGCGCGGGATAGATCAGCAGTTGTGGTTTGTTGAATCCCACCGCGCTCCGGCCTGACGGCCAGTTGCAACAGCACGGTGGCCTGCCGGGTTCAGGCCCGGCAGGCGGCGATCAGGCTGGCGTTGCTGCGGATCGGATCGGGCAAGAAAACGGCAGCCTGACAGCGTCAATCTGCCCTGCGTCAGCGTCGGAAACGACCTGTCCGGCACCCGCCCGCGCATGAGTAGTTTCCGAGGCTACTGCCCCTTTGCAGATGCGCGTAGCCTGACCACAGTCGGCAGCCCCGAAGGTGGGGTCTGACCCAAAATTACCGAAGGCGATATCAATGCCCTCCAATATTGTATCAAACACCATCGTAGTCATCGACCATGCAGGGGCAAAAGTGTTTCGCACGCAACCCGCGCGGGCAGGGGCTTCGGCCGATGAAATCGCCCCCGATGCGCCGCAACACTTTCAGCATCAGATAAACCGGGAAGAGCATGATGCCGACCGCGAAGAGAAGTATCCGCAGGATCTGGCATTCTTTGAGCAGATCGCCGGGGCCTGCAAGACAGGTAACCGCATCGTGCTGATCGGGCACGGCAAGGGCCAAAGCAACGAGGCGCACCATCTGGCTGGCTATCTTGCATCCCATCACCCCGAGGTGTCGTCTCGCGTTCTTCCGGCGCTTGTGGCCGATCTGTCGCACACTACCGATGCCCGGCTGATCGAGTTGGGCCACCATGCACTGCACGCGGCAGCGGTCGGCTGAAGGCTTGCCACATAACCATCCCATCCTGAAACCCGAAAGGCACACCATGACCAAGCAACTTACCCATATTGATCTTATGCGTCGCGACGCGCAGGAACTGCACAAGAAGATCAGCGCCAATATCGCCAAGGCCGAGGCTGCGACCTGGGCCGATGTGCAGACCGTTCAGGCCCAGGCTGTCAGCCTTGGGGCCAAGATGAAATCAATCGCCGATGGCGAGGCCGACGCCATAAAGGCAGATGTCAAAGCGGCAATTGCGAAACTGGATGCGGCGGGCAAGCTGGTTCAGGACAAGGCCGCTGATGGCAAGGACGCTGTGAACCGCGCCAACGCCTCCCTTCTGGCCAGTGCGCATGGCGCGGCGCAAAGCCTAAGCCATGCCGTGGCCGCCATGCGCAGCAAAGCCGCAAAAGCCATTGAACCCAAAAAGGTGTCGGTATGAAAAATTATATCGCCGTTATCTTTTCATCCAATGACAAGGCCCATGCCGGCCTGCGGGCCCTATGGAATCTGGACGCAGAGGGCGAGTTGACTGTGCATGGTGCCGCCGTAATCCGGCGCGATGACATGGGCCATATCCGGGTTGCTGAACAGACCTCTGATCTGGGCATGCGCACGGCTGTGGGGGTCGGTATCGGTGCCTTGCTGGGGCTGATCGCGGGGCCAATTGGGGTGGCCGCAGGCGTTGCGGGTGCAGCGGCACTTGCCACGGGCACGGCCATGGGTGTGGGTGCGCTGGCGGGGGCTGCGGTTGGTGCGACGGCTGATGTGATCAAGGATGATCAGCGCGAGAATGCAGCCGCCGAGGCCTTTTTCACGTTGAAACATGGTCAGTCGGCAGTCGTGGCCGAAGTGTCCGAAGATTGGTTGTCAATTCTGGACGATGCGATGAAGCCGATCGGTGGCACCATTTACCGCCGCGAAAACAACGCCCAGACGAACGCGGCCTTTGGCCCACATTACTATAACGAATACATGTACCCTTATTATTACGACCCGATGTTCTACTGATCCGGGCAAGATGTAACCCGCGCCGCATGCCGATCCGCAGCATCAAACGCCATAGGAAAAGGCCGCAATTTCTTAGCTGCGGCCTTTTCTTTTCAACACCAACGCGGCTGACTTATAGCGGAGGGCGGCCGCGAAGGGCGCGCGCGACCATCGCCACGACGAACAGAATGATGAAGATGAAGAACAAGATCTGTGCAATGCCCGCTGATGTGCCAGCGATGCCACCAAAGCCAAGGGCGGCTGCAATCAAAGCAACGACGAGGAAAGTAAGGGCCCAGCCAAGCATGGGTTTCTCCTTTGAGGTAAGAGGCGTCAGATGCCACTGATGAAAGAACGCATTGGCAACCCGATGGTTCCTTGCTGTCGCCAGATTGCTGAACAACGCGCGACAAGGTGTTCGGCAGGCCCCTGACACTGCAAACAGTGACACGCCAAACGAAAACCCCCGGCTAGGGCGCCGGGGGCTGGTTCGTGCGGCTTGGCTTGCGATCACAGACCGCGGAACCAATCGTCTACTTCACGCTCTGCCACGTCGCGCGCATGGCCGTAACGCTTTTGCACAAGACCTACGACTTCGTCGCGACGCCCGGTAATGCTGCTCCATTCATCGCCGGTGATATCGCCCCATTTTGCCTTGGCGCGGCCCGACATTTCTTTCCAGCTGCCTTCGATAGTGTCCCAGTTCATGGTGGTATCCTTTCCAATAGGTAAGTATACCAGCCAACGCAAAAGCCTGCCCAAGGGTTCCGTATTTATCAGCAAGTCGGCGTTAGCCTAAAAAGCGTTGACTTGGCAAAGGTCAAAAGGTCTGCTCGCTTGGCGCGTCAGATTTCGGTGACACCAGCGGGAATTCCAGTCGGACAACATAAACCCCGTCTTGTGGCCCGACGGTCAGCTTGCCCATCAGTTGCGACGCGAATGCCGTCAAAAGTTGCTGCCCAAGACCTGTGCTTTCCAGACTGGACGACAACGCCGCTTGCGCCCCGGTGCCAGTGGAACTTGTCACCTCCAGCACCGCGTGTTCCGGTTCGGAACGGCGCAAACTTATCGAAAGACGGGTCTTGCCCGAATCGTGCGGGCTGGCGTGTTTCAGGGCGTTGGTCAGCGCCTCGGTCAGGATAAGGGATAACGGCACCGCCTGATCCGGTGTCAGACGGATGACGTCGAAGGCGGTTTTCGTCTCAACCGGTTGATCCGCCCGCGCGCCCATGCGCAGCACCTGCGCCACGATGGTTTCCAGCAATTCGTCGGCCCGCACATCAACAAGCCCGCTGGTCTGATACAATTCGCGGTGCACGGTGGCCAAACTCATCACCCGTTCATGCAGGCCGCGCAACAGTGACCGCGCCTCGGGGTTCACCGATTTGCGGATCTGCAGGTTCATGATCGACGCGATCAGTTGCAGATTGTTCTTCACCCGGTGATGCACTTCGCGCAGCAGAACTTCTTTCTGGTGAATGGAATCCTCCATTTCCGCTTCATTGCGCAGCACCGAAGCGATCAGTCGTTCATAGGCGCGGCCCACGTCGCGCAATTCGTTCGGGGCAAGTGCCAGATCGGGGGGCTCGACTTGCCGGTTTCCGCCCGCAAACGAAATGATCGACCGACGCAGCCCCCGGATGTGGCGCAAAACCTGACTTTCCGAGGCCAGATAGGCCACCAGCATGCTGGCCAGCCACATCGCCAGCGGAAACACCCACAAGGGCAAAAAGCCGACAAACCCCGCATTGGCCGTCAGCGCCGCAGGCCACGAGCCCAGCACGTAAAGCGATCCCGGCACGATGGCGACCACGGCAAAGGTCCGGTTATCGCCTGAACGGATCGTGTCGCGAAACGTCGCGGCCTTGGTGCCGACAAAATCCGTCAGGGCACGGTTCGCGGGCAATCGTTCCGGCGCGTTTTCAATGCCGTAGGCAGCGGTTAAAACAGTGCCCTCACCATCAAAGGTCATCAAAGCAAGGGGTTCCAGAAAGTCTTCTGATCGGCCAAGCAGTTCGGCGGGACGCGGCGTCAGCGCCTTATGCGGCATCGACAATGAGATAAACCCGATCAGCCGGTCATCCGGCGTTCTGACCGGATGCGAAAAGATCAACACAGACTCGCCGGTGATCGGGCCTTTGGTGTTAACCGTCATCATTGGTTTTGGATCGGCCATGATCGCGATCAACCCCGGACTGCCGGTAAAATTATACGGCTTGCCCGTCGACGCACAAATCATCTTGCCGTCTGTCGGGATGAAGCCCGCGAATGTCAGGTTGGCCTCCATCTCCAGCACCGATTTCATCAGGGCGGTACATTCGGCAAGGTCAGTGATCTGTGGCACAATGGCCGTTGCCAGTGCGGCGGCCAGCCCACGTGCCCGGCTCATCGCCTCAATCTGTGATGCGGCTGCCAGCAGGGTTTCGCCAAACAGCGCCGATTCCCAACGGGCAACCGATTCAGTCTCAAACTTTTCAGCCTGATTATATGACAGCAGGGCCAGCGGCATCAGGGCAATGCCAAACGCCGCCATCAGGCGAAAGCCCAGCCTGCCCAACACCGGGCCGCGCGTCGCGTTTGGGATCATGCGACGGCAAGCCCGGCTTGCAACACCACCGCCAGCGCCGCCTTGTCTGCAAGTGCGGGGTTCCCCGTGGGCTGTGTCATGCCCATCAATTCGCACAATCGGCTGCGCGCCCGGCTGGCGCGGCTTTTGGCGGTGCCGGTCGCCACGCCCATCATGTCCGCTGCCTCGTCATAGGAATAGCCATTGGCGCCAACCAGAATAAGCACTTCGCGGTGTTCGGCCGAAAGTTGGTTGAACGCCACAAGAAATTCACTGAACGCCAGCTTGCCGTCATGTTGCGGCAACACCGACAAATTGCCCGCATGGATGCCATCGGGATCGGGCACCTCGCGGCTGGTTTTGCGGCGGTTGGAAAAGAAGGTGTTGCGCAGAATGGTGAACAGCCACGCCCGCAAATTCGTGCCGGGTTTGAACTTATCAAAATTTGTCCAGGCTTTTATGATGGTATCTTGCACCAGATCATCCGCCGCCGCGTGATTGCGCGACAACGACATTGCGAAGGCGCGCAAGTCACGGATGTAGCTGGCAATTTCGTCGCGCGGATCCGCCGGATGGGCTATCATGACTTGCCTTCTTTTTCACGCAGCTGCGCCAGAAGTTTCGCAAAGCGGTCGGGCACGGCTTCGGTCAGGGCCGCCTGATAAACCAGCTTCAGGTTTTCGTCGATTTCGCGAGTAACCTGCGGACTGGTGGCGCGGGGGCGGGATGGTTTCGCGCCATTAAGCTTTTCGTTCATTCGAACATTCCCTGATATGTCTTTTGACACTTTTTATTTCCTGCGAACACTTTCTTATGGAACCTAACGCATACTTGCGCGTTGAGTTCCCTAGAACGCAAAATAAAGTTGGGAACCGCGATGAATTCTTCTGAAGAAGCCAGCCTAAGCGCTGAAATTGGTCGGAACCTGCCGTATCTGCGCCGCTATGGCCGCGCACTTACTGGCAACCAGTCCAGTGGTGACCGGTTTGCCGCCACAACGCTGGAGGCGATTTTAGAAGATCTGACGGCCATGCAAGTGGTGCCAGACGCCAAAGTAGCGTTGTTTCGCGCGTTTCACCGGGTCTGGAGCAGTGCCGGATCGCCGCTGGGTGAACCCGACAGCACCCTTTCGGCGCGGGCGCAGTCCCATATGCTGGAACTGACGCCAAATTCGCGCGAGGCGTTGTTGTTGAACGTGATCGAAGGCTTCTCGCTGGAACAGATCGCCTTGATCATGCAGCTTGATGCCGATCAGGTTGCAGATTGTATCGAGATTGCGGTGAAAGAAATGGAAGCGTCGGTCGCAGGATCGGTGTTGGTGATCGAAGACGAAGCGATCATCGCGTTGGACATTGTTGATATCGTGCGCGGCATTGGCCACCGCGTGACCGGCACCGCGCGCACCCACACCGAAGCAGTGGCGCTGGCGCTGGATGACCGCCCCGATCATATTCTTGCCGATATCCAGCTTGCCGACAGGTCTTCTGGCATCGAAGCGGTGAATGAGATTTTGGTGCAGTTCCCCGAAACCCCGGTCATCTTCATAACCGCCTTCCCGGAACGGTTGCTGACGGGTGATCGGCCAGAGCCTGCGTTCATCATCTCCAAACCCTTTACCGAAGACCAGCTGCGGTCTGCGGTGGGGCAGGCGATGTTCTTTGCGTCGACAGAAACGCTGTCTGCCTAAGGGCGGGTGTAAATGGGCTGCTGCAAAAAACCGGGGGTGCCCGGTTTTTTCATCGCACACACCCCAAGGCGCGGGCAGACGGGAACCAAATCCATCTTGGCGCGTTTCATTTGCATATTGCGCCCTGAATTATGGGCTGCTGTTTGAAAAGGACACCAATATGTTTCGCACTTCCCTGATCGCCCTGACTTTGGTTGCTTTGGCCGGAACGACGGCACTGGCCGCCGTTGATAAAATTTCCGATGTCACGGTGACAGTTGATCTGACAGCCATTCAAAATGTTAAGGCGGCGGCCTATTGGACCAACGTTGCAGAAGACCTCGACAACGCCATTGTCGCGCGTCTGGTCGACCGGATCGCCGAAGACGGCGCGAAAATCACTATTGATTTGCGCGAGGTCGAACTTGCCAGCTCGTTCGAGCGTGCAATCAATGCGTCTGACGCCGTGTTGGTCGGACAGGTCAACTTATCAGATCTGACCGATAATACAAATTTTGACGCATATGAACTGACGGTGACGTTGGGCACTTCCGGGATGATTTCGGCGGATGGTCAGACTGTGTTCTATGAATCACTTGACACGCCCGAAGCCTATCAGGCGCTGATCAATTCCTTCGCTGACAACGTGGTCAAGCGTCTGGATTGATGATCAAAGCGGCACATCGCCGGGCCGTGATGCCCGGCGATCGGTTGCAGCGTCAGGCGTTTGTGACCATGCAGTGCGCCGCAATACCGCCGCTGTGGTTTGCGCCGAGAATGGCCTTTGCAAGACCAACACGCCGTCATTGTGCCGTTCGGCCGCGTCTCCGGTGAAAATAACTTGTGCCCCGCAGCCTTTTAGCGCCCGCGCCAAAGTTGTGGTGGCAAAGTCCTTGGGGTCTGCATGCACAAACGCAACTGTTACCGCTGGGTGGCCGTCAAGCTGTGCAACGGCGCCCTGCGGCGTAAGGGCGATCAAAACCCTGGCCGACGGATCGAAGTCTTGCACGCTCATTGCAAGGTCGGACGCGATGATCTCCATCGGTTCCACCACAAGGTAAACACAGCCGTTCATCATGCGCACTCCACCAATTCCCACCCCTCATATGGCCGACGAATCACGGTGCCGCATTAATCTGTGACATAGGTTTTAAGGATTTCCGCAAATGCCCACCACAACCTGCGACAGCTGTCCCTTGCGCGTCATGCCGCTTTTCGTGCCTTTCAATGCCGAAGAGCTTGCCTATATGCGGCGGTTCAAAACCGGCGAAAAGGCGGTCGATCGCAATACCCAGATCTTGCACGAAGGCCAGCGGTCATCGACACTTTATACCGTGCTGTCGGGCATCGGCACGCGGTCAGTGCTGCTTGAAGATGGCCGCCGGCAAGTGATCAACTTTGTTTTCCCCGGCGATTTCATCGGGTTGCAGTCAAGCCTGATGGGCGAGATGAAGCATACTGTGACATCCTCCACCCCAATGGTGTTGTGCACCTTTGATCGCAACCGGCTGTGGGAAATGTTTCGCGATCATGCCGAACGCGCCTATGATCTGACCTGGATCGCCGCTGTAGAGGAACACTTCCTTGGCGAAACCATCGCAACCCTTGGCCAACGCGATGCAACCGAACGTCTGGCATGGGCCTTTTTGCGGATATGGCGGCGGCTGGCGGCTGTCGGCCTGTTGCGCGACGGATCGGTGCCGCTGCCGTTTCGCCAACAAGATATGGCCGACGCGTTGGGCCTGTCATTGGTTCACACCAACAAAACCGTGGCACGGTTGAAAGACCGCAAAGTTGCGATCTGGCAAGCGGGGCGGCTTGCGGTGCCCGATCTGAAGACTTTGGCCGCTGTGGCTGGCGTTTCTGATGAACGCGCTGAAATTCGCCCTATTCTTTAGATCGGCCCCCGGCCTTTGGAAATGCGTCCGGATGCCCGCGCGGCAGGCACCCGGAGTGCGCGCCATCAAAGATCTGTCAAAGATCTGTGCGGCCGCGTTCGCCAAGCTGGGGTGTTTTTCCGCTGACAAGTCCGAAGAGAAATTTCGCAGCCGCAACAACGGGATTTGGTCCATCCCAATAGTCGGCACTGGCGGGGTTCACGACGATTACAACAACGTGGCTGGCCTCGGGTCCGTCTGGCCAGAACGCCTGCGCACCCGGTGACCACAGCCGCTTGACCAAGGTCTTGTCGGTGTTGATTGCTGCCGTTCCGCTGACAGCGGCATGATCGCCACCGCCTTGATACGACAACAACACTGTGCCGTTTTGCGCCACGTCTTCGGCTGCGCTGGTGGTGGGTTCGGTCAAAAGATAGATCGCCCTTTCGTGCTGCACCGCAATTGTCGACATTGGTCTGCCGCGTGGGACATTGCCCGCGAACGTGACGAACATACAAATGTCGATGCGTTTCAAGATATCCCACACCAGTGTTGGATTGCCTTGATCAATCTTGGGGTCTGACGTCATTAACTTTTCCTTTCACAAATCTTTGCGGCACCTTGCCGCCTTTGGTCGCCACTGCGCCGCTGTCCGGCCTTGGTATTGGAAGACTGAAACGCTGCCGGAACCGAGCGGGGGGCTTCGGTTCCGGCGCGCCTTCGCCTTGGGAGAGGGAAATAACCCAAGCGAAGATGCTATCGCGGCCGGTCTGGCCACTACATCCCTTGCGGTCCCGTTGGGGCGTTGTCATCCCTGCGCGCGCGCCGCAAAGGTGCAAGTTCAGCGGTCAGGGCCTGTGCGACCCGTTCGACCGATTTTGCCACCCGCTGGCGTTCGTCTTGCAGCACGCGTTTGGCGTCCCTTACCAGCCGGTCACGGGGGGTGCCCAGGACATGGTTTTCGAACGCTGTTTTCGGAAGCATCGCTGCCACAGTTGCCCCGGCGGCGGCCAAGGCCAAACCTGCCACAACGGGATTAGCGCGCACTGTGTCTGCCCCGGCGTTTGCCACGGCAACCCGCGCGGTATAGGCGCGTTCACGCGTGGCCAACGCGGCGTTGCGCGCGCTGTCGGTCAGGCTGTCAAGACCGCGCGCCATCACGCGGCGCAAGTCCTTGGCCAAAGACGCCACAACATCTGCACGGTGCCGGGCCAGATCGGCAGCCGGGGCCAGATTGTCGCGCACCGCCGCGTTGATCCGCGCGATCATGCCTGAGGCGCGCAGCTGCAAGCGATCCGCCTCTTCGATCCAAAGCGCGTCGGTTTCGGGTAATTCCGCAACCGGACCCCCTTCGTCTTCCCATCGCGCCTCGGCTTCAAACCGGGTTCCGGCAAGGGTCGAGGGATCAACTTCGGTCAAGCCGCGCCGCCCAATGATCAACCACGCCAGACCAACAGCCGTTAATCCCACGGCCAAGGGATTTGCCCGCACAGCCGCATCCAACGCCTGTGTATAGGGCCCTGCGTTTGTCTTGATCAGCGCCGCGCCATCCGTCCAAAGACCATCAAACGAAAAGCGCTGGCGCAGGGTTTCCAATGCCGCCGACAGTGCATCGCGGTCTTGATCAAGCTGCGCTTCGATCTCGCGCGGGTTGTCGGGGTCTGGTTGAGATCTTATGCTATTGGCGTGATGTTGCATCGGGATTCCCCATTGATGTAAGGGTTTCGGCGTCCTGGCGCAGGTTTGCCATTGTGCGTGTTGGCACCAGATTTGACGGCTTCAGTTGCGGCAGGGCGATCTGAACCAGCGCGTAGGCCAGCAACAGCAGGCCGCAGCCGACCAGAACACTGGCCCAGATCGGTGCCAAACCAAGCGCCACAAGTCCGGCAACCGCCGCACCTGCCAACACGTTTACCGCCGTGATGCCAAAGATTACCGCGAGAACCAGCTTGGCCATTGCAGCGGTAGCCTCGCCCAGACTGCGTTTGGCCTCGGCGCGGGCAAGGGCCAATTCACCCCTTAGCAGCCGCGCAAAGCCTGTCACGATGTCACCAAGAAGACCCGCTGATGCCTCTGCGGCAGGTCTGTCGGGCTGATCTGTCATGATCGCGGGCCGTTGTTGTGCTGCCCCGAGGATGCCCGCAAAAAGCGTGCTAGCACAAAGCCCGCAACGGCGGCTCCAGCGGCAAAGGCCCCCGGATGACGCCGCGCAAGCGCCTGCACATCGGCGGCCATTTGCGAAAAGCTGCGGTCATGCAATGAATGTGCCGCCGATGATACTCCACCCGCCACCGCCGACAAAACCCGCGCCTGCACAGAACCCGCAGCCGGTTCTTCGGCCGCACGGCGCAGGGTTTCGGCCAGCCGATCACCGCTTTCACTTAACGCATCGCGGGCATCATCCAGCCGGTCCACCGCAGTTTCACGCACCGCCGCCGCAGCATCTGCCGCTTGCGATGCAACATCCGACGCCAGATGGCGCACGGTGTCTTTTGCCACATCAGCCGCATGTGATGCGGATTTCATCGCCGCATCCGCGCCGTCGCGGAAGTTTTCTTTCAGGGTTTTTGAGGTCGTGGTCATTATGTTCTCCTTAGATGATGCAGCCGTTCCGTGCGCTTGCAGGGCTGCCGCTTTGATCTGACCTTTTCACTGGCCTGCCGAGCGATTGTTCATGCCGGGTGTCGGTCTGAAACCGATTGGCCAACTGTGTGATCAACGCCGTCCGTGGTTTATCGGTTCCGCGAAAACGACTTAAAACTTACCGTATCAAATCGGGAACCAACCGGAATTTGATGCGTTTGTTTGATGAACCGCGTCCGACAAGCCGTTCCCCCGGCGTTTGTCGAAGCACTTGGACCACCGGTTCCCCGCTCCCCGTTCCCAGGAGCAACACCTAGGCCGCAGGTTCAACCTGCGGCCTTTTTTCATCCATTGGCTAACATCCGCACACCTTAGGCTGGCGCTGTCGCGGCATCAGTGGCGGATGAAACCATGCGCGTTGCCCTGCGTTTGGCTTTCTTGACCGGTTCGGTGGCAGGCCGTGGGGCTTTGTCCTGAAACGCCAGCGCAAGGGCGTCTTCCATAGAGGTGGCATGGAAGTCTGCGCCGATCTCGATGATTTCGGCCAGTTTCGCCGGCGACACGCGCCGTGGGGGTGCGCCATCATGCAGATCTATCGCCCCTTGCCACAGCACCAGCCCAACCCGCATCAGCGGTGCTGCCCGTTTCAATCTGCGGATATGCAGCAACGATGCCCGTGAGGGGGCGATATCCAGAAAGTTAAGCACCACGCAATTGGCGTCCAAAGCCGTGACGCCATGAAACCTGCTGGGTGTCAGATCGGCGTGCGACAAGATCGTTACCTGTGCCCCTTCAGAAATGGCCGCCTGCGCCAACATCCGCGCCGCAAGATCATCCAATCGCGTCCGCCCGCCCAACACGACCAATCGATAATCAGCCCCGGCCAAAACGGCCCCCGCGCCACTGTCGGGCCTGTCAACACTATCGCGCCCTTCACCGGCACCGCGCGCCGCAGACAACTCATCTGCCACGACCTGATCCAGTTCGGTCAGCAGATGATCGGCTGTGACGGCGAAACGGGTCAGTTGGTCTTGCGAAAGCGCCCCGCGTTCATAGTCCGCCTGCGCAAGCAACAGCGCAGGTATCCCGACATCGCGGTGATAATCGGCGATGAATTCGTCCTCCAGCAGTTCTTCTGCGCGCAATGTGCTTTCAGCCGTATCGCCAACCAGCAACCGCTGATAAAGCCGCGAATGGGCGGCCAGAACCGGCTTGTCCCCAAACAGCACGTCAAACACGGCAAACTGCGGAATATAGCGGCCCACCACGACCAGACACACTGTCAGAGGCGTTGACAAAACCAGCCCCATCGGGCCCCAAAGCCACGTCCAGAAGACCGCAGACACGATGATGGCAAGCGGACTGACACCCGTTCTTGATCCATAAAGCCACGGCTCAACCGCGTTCGAGCTGATCATTTCTACCGTCAAAAACAGCGCCGCCGTCCAGATAACCATTGACCAGTCGGGTGATACGGCAAAAGCCAGAAACAGCGGAAAGACCGCCGCGATGATCGGGCCGATATAGGGTAAAAACCGCACAACCAACGTTACCATCCCCCAAAGCAAGGCATTCGGCACCCCGATAAGCATCAGTCCGACGCCAATCGGCACCGCATAGATGATGTTCACCAGCAGCTGGATCAGCAGATAGGTTCCGACCCTTTTTCCAGAATCCTCAATGACTTGTGTTGTTCTGTTAATGTCGTTTGCGCCCACCAGGCGGATGAACCGGTCGCGCAATTCATCGCGTTCAAGCAGCATGAAAACCACGACCACCATCACCAGACCCGCCGTCGCAACCGGTTTGATCAACGGCAGCACAATGTCGCGCAAGGTTTCAAACGATCCGCGGCTTTCAACCACTTCAACCACAAGCGGGCCGTCGGTTCCATTGGCCGCACCAGTGTTTGGAACCGCCGTTGCGATCTGCGCGTTGATCTCGGCGACCATCTGCGAAAGCCGGGCTACAAGACCGTTCTCGGGGCCGGTGCTTTGCAACCGTTCTAGCTTGGTTACAATATTGTCCTGAAAGCTTGGCAATTCTTGCGCAAGCTCGGCGATTTGGCCGGCGACCACCAGAAAAAACACCCCTATCACTGCAAACGCCAGCGTCACTGCCGCAAGAACCGACGCGATCAATGGCAAGCCTGAACGACGCAGCTGGGTAACAAGGGGTGACAAGGCAAACGCGATCAGCATGGCAATAGCCAGCGGCAAAAAGACATCCCGGCCAAAGTACAACGCGGCCACCACGGCAACCGTCGTAACCACAACGCTGCCAGTCGGTCTTTGTGCAAAGGAATAACTCAGCGCGGTCCCGCTTTCAGGGCGACCATCTTCAATATCCGCGATCTTTGACCCCGCGATCTTTGACATTGCATCTGACCCCCCGCTTTTGCCAAAAACGCGCAGCAAAGGTGTTTGGTTCCCGACACAACTTCACGGGTCCGGCAGGGTGCCCGCCTAGTGTCAGGCGTCGTTGCGGGCCTTGCCCAAAACAACCGTCAGATCATGTGCGCCGTCCGTAAGCGGAATCGTCAAACCGTCCGGCCCAACCTGTACTGGTGCGCCGTCCAACTGCGCAGATGCAATGCCGTGCCCGGATTTTTCCGGGTTCAACACTTTGATAACATAGCAAGCATCCCCCAACGTAAGGGTCGCGGTCATTTCGGGCCAGTCTTTCGGAAAACACGGGTTCAGCCGTAATGTTGTCCCTGCCCGAATAAGGCCCAACAGCCCCTCAATCCCTGCGCGATACATCCATCCCGCAGACCCGGTATACCACGTCCACCCGCCACGCCCTTCGTGTGGTGCCGTGGAATAGACATCGGCGGCGACCACATACGGCTCTACCTTATAGCGGTCAGCGTCGGGGGGCGTCAGCGCGTGGTTGATCGGGTTCAGCAGCGCAAACAACCGACCCGCTGCGTCGCCATCGCCCAGTTTCGTGTGCGCCAAGATCGCCCACATCGCGGCATGGCTGTATTGCCCGCCGTTTTCACGCAAGCCCGGCGGATAACCTTTGATATAGCCGGGGTCCATTGGCGTGTGATTGAACGGTGGTGCAAACAGCAGGGCAAGACCGGGGTCGCGGCGAACAAGGTGTTCGGTCATCGACGCCATGGCAGTTTTCGCGCGTGCCGGGTCCGCCGCACCAGACAGAACCGCCCAGGACTGCGCGATGCTGTCGATCTTGCATTCATCTGACGCCGCAGACCCAAGCACCGTTCCATCATCAAAGGTGCCGCGCCGATACCATGCGCCATCCCAGCCCGCAGTCTCAATCGCCTTTTGCACCGCTTTCGCATGCGCACGCCAAGCCTGCGCCCGCGTGGCATCGCGGCTGTCGGCCAACGGTGCCATCATCTCGATCGTCGCAATCAACAACCACCCCAGCCAGACGCTGGTGCCCTTACCCCCCTCGCCAACGCGGTTCATCCCGTCATTCCAGTCGCCCGTGCCAATCAACGGCATGCCGTTTTCACCGGTGAACTGAATGGCCTGATCAAGACCACGGGCGCAATGTTCAAACAGGCTGGCAGTGGTTTCGGAAACTTGCGGCAGAAAGAAATCGTCATGCGCACCGGGCGGCACCGCTGGCCCCTGCAAGAAGGCAACCGCCTCATCCAGAATGCCAAAATCGCCTGACACTGCGATATAGCGCGCCACGCCGTAACCCAACCAGACCCGATCATCCGAGATGCGGGTGCGAACGCCTTGGCCCGAATGCGGCAGCCACCAGTGCTGCACATCGCCTTCGGGAAACTGCCGACCTGCCGCGCGGAGCAGATGCGCGCGCGTCATGTCCGGGCGGCTGAAGGTCAGCGCCATGCCGTCTTGCAACTGATCGCGAAACCCATACGCCCCGCTGGCCTGATAAAACCCGGCCCGCGCCCAGATGCGGCAGGCAAGTGTTTGATACAGCAACCAGCCGTTCAACATGATATCCATCGCCCGGTCAGGCGAGGTAACCTGCACCGATGTCAGAAGTCCTGCCCAATGCTGTTTCACAGCCGCTAAGGTCGCGGGCACATCGGTTGCCCGCATGCGTTGGATCAAGGCACTTGCCGCAGCCTCGCTGTCGGCCTGGCCCAAGAGGAAGATCAGCTCAACCGTCTGATTGGGCTGCACTGAAATGCGGCGTTGCAGCGCAGCACAAGGATCAAGCGCGGGGCCGGTTCGCCCGGAAAGCGGGGCCGCCCTGATCCCGGCGGGAGCGGCCAAAGTGCCACCAAACCCAATGAATTCTGTCCGATCCGCCGTGAAACTGCCATGGCCAGCGCCAAAGTCGGCGAAGGCCACCCGACCGGGAAATGCCGTGCTGAAGGTGTTCTGCGCCAGAATGGCCCCGGTCAGGGGATCGGTCTTGGTCATCACAAACGGGGCCGATGCACTGCGCGATGTGCCCAACACCCAGTCGGCATAGGCCGTGACTGACAATTGCCGCGCCGTTGTCCCGGTGTTGCGCAACGTCAGCCTGCTGATCTTGACGCTGGCATCCATCGGCACAAACTGGGTTATCTCGGCTGCGATGCCGTGGCTTTCATGCGCGAACACCGAATAGCCAAATCCGTGCCGCGCAATATAGGTGCCCGTGCCCCGTATCGGCAGCGCCGTTGGCGTCCAGATGTGATTTGTCTCCAGATCATGCAGATAAATCACCTCGCCCGCCGGGTCTGTCACCGGATCATTCGACCATGGCGTTATCTGGTTTTCGCGGCTGTTTTCTGACCAGACATGACCGCTGCCTTCGGCAGACACCTGAAACCCAAAGCCGGGGTTGGCAATCACGTTGATCCAGGGTGCGGGCGTAGTCTGGCCACCCTTCAGCACTGTTACATATTCGCGCCCACCCTGTGCAAACCCGCCAGTCCCGTTGAAAAATTCAAGATCCGGCAGCGTCGGCACGGGCGGCACCGGCACCGGCACCGTCAGCACCAATGGCGGGGCAGGGCGGGTTGGCGCAAGGGTGCTCATCTGCTGACCGATGTCGCCGCGGGCCGCCACCAGCACCACCTGCGCCATCGACAGCAGATGCGCGCGGGCACCGGGGTTCAAAAGATCGGCCCGCAGCGTATGAACGCCCCCTTGCGCCGCCGCATGAATGCCTGCCGCGCGGGGCCGTGAGCGCGCCGCGCGCACTGCACTGTCGATGCCAATCTGCAAATCCTGCACATAGGACGACGAGCGATCATTCAAGATCACCAGATCGACCGGCAATTGCCGCATTCCCCAGTATTCATGCGCACTTAGCACCTGATGCAGAACGGCAATATCGTCGGCATCCTCGATCTGCAAAAGCACAATTGGCAGATCGCCTGAAATCCCCAACGCCCAAAGTGCCGATTGCGGCGCGGCCCCTTCGGCAATCTGGCCAGACAAAGCGCGCAGACGGGAATCGCCGCGCATCACCATGCCGCCCAATGCCTGAAAATCGGCGGCATCGGCGTGGCTGATCCCCAGATGGCGCAATTGCACCTGTGCTTGGGTCCAAGACAGGGTTGCTGCCCGCGCAAAGGCCGAGGCATCGCGGTGGCGATCCACCAGATCAAGCAGGGCTGCCGGCGATGCCGCAACGATGGTCCAGAACGTCACCCGTGTCACCCCGCCTGCCGGAATGCTGACCCTGCGACGGATCGAAAAGATCGGGTCCAGCACCGTGCCTGTGGTTCCCGACAACGGGGTATCGGCCATGATCGCCTGCCTGATGCTGCGCCCGCGCCCGATAAATCTGGCGCGGTCTGTCTCTATCTGCATAGGTGCCGTCTCAGCCCCTTCGACAACGGCGATATGGGCGGCCCAAACTTCGGGGTCGTGCGGCGACCGTTTGCGTCTTGTGGCAATGATCACGCCCAGTTCCGGCAGATAATCTGTCACCACGAACATCTTGGAAAACGCCGGATGCGCCTGATCAGACGCTTGCGGGGCCAACACCAGTTCGGCGTATGAGGTCAGATCAACTTCACGCGCCCGACGGCCGGTATTGGTCAGCGTCACCCGCCGCGCTTCGGCGTCATCTTCGGCAGAGACCACCACTTCGGTCAGGGTGGTAAATCGCGGGGCGCTGTGGGTAAAGGCCGCGTGATGTTCGCAAAACACCGCGCGGTGCGCGTCTGGATCCATCCGCGTCGGCTGCACCCCGGCCGACCAAACCAGACCCGTGGCCGTATCGCGGGCAAAGATGAAAGACCCAAGCGCCGCCTGCGTCGGCTCTGCCCGCCAACGGGTGATCGCCAGATCGCGCCACCGGCTAAACCCTTCGCCCGTTGGGGTCAGCATGACGCCGTAGTTGCCATTTGACAAAAGATGCCCCGTCGGCGTTGCCTGCATTGGCGTTGCAAAGGCCCGAACGGTTGGCACGTCACTGGATTCCACCCGGCCAACCAATACTTCTTTGGCGCGCGGCGGGGCGGTGGCCACATCGCGCGGCACCCGTTCCTGCAACAACAACTCGGCCCCTTGAATCATCGGCTCGGCATGAAAGCGGTCGCGCAACCGCCCGTTCTGCAATGTGTTTGCAATGGCCGTAATCGTCATGCCCTGATGATGCGCCATAAAGCTGCGAACAATGGCGTGACCATCGTTTCCTTGCAGCCGGTTCGGGGTAAAGTCGACCGCCTCGTAAAACCCATAACGCCCCTCGGCCCCCAACGCCGCCAGCCGGGCATAGTTCTGCTCGGCCGCGACCGGATCAATCATCGCAGCCAACCCTGTGGCATAGGGTGCTATCACGCGGTTCTCGCTTAGCCCCCGTTTCAGCCCAAGCCCCGGCACGCCAAAGTTGGAGTATTGATACGTCATCTCCAGATCGCGGGCGTTGTAGGAAGATTCCGATATCCCCCATGGCACCCCAAGCGCCGCGCCATAGCTTTCCTGCCGCGCCACAATCAGCCGGTTCGTTTGTTCCAGCACCGATCCCGCAGGTGCCCGCATCACCAGTGACGGCATCAGATATTCAAACATGCTGCCCGACCATGATATCAGCGCTGATCCAGCCCCAATCGGGGTGGCGGCCCGGCCAAGACGAAACCAGTGCCGCGTATCCACGTCGCCCTTTGCGATGGCAAACAGGCTGGCCAGCCGCGCCTCGGACGCCAAAAGATCGTAACAATTAGGATCAAGCCGGTTTGTCACCAGCGAAAATCCGATGGACAGCAGCTTTTTATCCGGCTCCAACAAAAAGCCAAATTCCATGTCGGTGGCAAAGGTCCGCGCCATCGCCTCGACCTCGGCCAGCAGGGCAGGGTCTGTCGGTTGGGTCAGATCGGCAAGCTGATTGGTAAGGCAGTGATGGATCGCGGTGGTCCAGAACACGATGTCCGACCCCGGCGCGCCCGCCCGTTGCGATATCTCCATAGCCTTCGCTGCACTAGGCATCAACGCCTGCAAATCCGTTTTCGGATCTGCTGCCGCTTGCGCCAATGCGTCCAAAATCTGCATCAGACCGTCAATTGCCGGGGCGATTTCCAATGACTGCTGCGCAAGATGAAGGGTATCCAGAACGGCCTGACGGCGCACCACGCCATCCACCGCAACACTTGCCCATGCGCGGCAGGACTGCGCCACGGCGATCAGATGCCCCGCCAGATTGCCGCTGTCGACGGATGAGACATAGGCCGGCTCTAACACCCGCAAATCCCGGGTGTCGTGCCAGTTGTAAAGGTGCCCGCGATAGCGTGGCATGCGCTGCATCGTCTGCAGGGTGTCTTTCATCCGCAACAATGCCGCCGTCTGGCTGATCCATCCCATATCGCGGGCAACCACGGTGGACAAAAGGTAAAGCCCGATGTTGGTCGGCGAGGTTCGGGTGGCAATGGCGGGTTTCGGGGTTTCCTGAAAATTGTCCGGCGGCAGAAAGTTCTCTATCGCCGTCACAAAGGTTTCAAAATACCGCCACGTGCGCCGCGCAATCATTCGAAGCGCCGCCGCTTGCGCAGCGGTCAGCGGGGCGGCAGCGCGGGCTTTTTGTGGCAAACTGATAAATCGGGCCACGCCGGGTGCGACAAGCCAGGCCAGCGCGAACGGCACCAGCAACGGCAGAACCGCGGGATTGACCAACGCCGCCACACCGCACGCCGCCAACCCCAGCAAAACACCGCTGGCCATGCGCGCATACTGGCCCAACACCGACGGCTGCGCACCGCCCCCAGACCGCGCCGCCGTCACCCATTCCAACAGATACCTGCGCGATACTGCCAGCCGCCAGACCGTGCGCGCAACCGCATCCAGCATGTTGGCCGCCGTATCGGCCAGCAAGACCAGCGACAACGCAATCTGACTAAGGGCGATCAACGCATCATTGCCCAACGCCGCGAAGTGGCTGCGCAATGTCACCCCGGACCGTTCGGGCACAATGCCGAACGGCAACGGCAATAAACGCGGCAGGGCCAGCATTGCCACCACCACAATCGTCCAGACCACCGCCACCGCCGGGGCCATCAGCCACCCTGCCAAAAGCGAGGCCATCGCCAATGGTGCCAAAAGCGAGCGGCGCAAATTATCGATCATTTTCCAGCGCCCGACCGCGGGAATACCGCCGCTGTCCTGCCGCCTTGCGCCAAAAATCCATGGCAGCAATTGCCAGTCGCCCCGCGCCCAGCGGTGATGCCGGCGCATATCAACATCGTGCCGGTTGGGGAAATCCTCGACCACTTCGATATCAGACGCCAAGGCGGCGCGGGCAAAGACGCCTTCAAACAGATCATGGCTTAGCATGGTGTTTTCGGGAACGCGGCCCGCCAAAGCCGCCTCAAACGCATCAACGTCATAAATGCCTTTGCCGGTGAACGATCCTTCGTCGAACAAATCTTGATAAACGTCCGAAACCGCCGCCGCATAGGGCTCTATCCCGCCCTGACTTGAAAATATCCGCTGATAAATCGACCCGTCTTGCCCCAAGGGCAGCGATGCCGTCACGCGCGGCTGCAAGATGCCGTAGCCCCCGGTAACCCGGTTAGATGCCCCCTCAAAACGGGGCTGGTTTAACGGGTGCGCCATCTTGCCGATCATCTGCCGCACGGTGCCGCGCAAAAGGCGCGTATCGGCGTCCAGCGTGATGACATAGCGGATGTCTTGCGGCACGGGCCCGCTGATCACGTCAAAACTGGTATCCACAGCCCCGCGCAACAGCCGGTTCAGTTCCGCCAGCTTGCCGCGCTTGCGCTCCCACCCCATCCACACGCCTTGGGTCGGGTTCCACAGCCGGCGGCGATGCAGGAAAAAGAACCGGTCCCCGTCCAGTGATGGATAGCGCGCGTTCAGCCGCGCCACCGCCTCCAGTGCCGCTGTGATCAAACTTGCATCTAAATCGGTCGTCTCGGTGTTTGCATCCCGTGCATCTGACACCAGCGCGTAATGCACAGCACCGCCCACGCTGGACAGGTGATGCACTTCCAGCCGTTCGATCTGCATCGCCAGTTCATCCGTGTCGTGCAACAGCACTGGCACTGCCACCAAGCTGCGCAAATGCGGCGGTATGCCCTTTGCCAGATCAAGGCCGGGCAGGGGCGTTGGCGGCACCGACCGGGTGACAATGGTGTTCACAACCGCCGCCCCAACATCGGTGGCAAGGCCAATCCCGGTGATCGCCAGAACCGCCAATGCCGCCGCACCGGCCCCCGCCGTACCCGCCAACGATACCCCCAGCGCCAGCATTGCCACCGACACCACACCAATTGCCGCCAGATAACCGCCCAGCCCAAATCGGCCAAACCGCCGCCAAAACCGCAGCTTTGCTGATGGTCTGAAACCCAGCTGCAATTCCAGCGCCGCGCGCCCTTCGGCAATCAGCCAATAACCCGGATCGCGGCTTTGCGCAGTGTCGCCCTGCCGGGCCAGCGCCAGGCACGCGTCCGCCACCGCATTTTCGGTCTTACCCGACCGGCGCGCCAGAATTTCTATTTCGGTGCGATAGCGGTTGCGCGTTGCGAAATCCATTTCGGCAAAGGTTGGATTATCGCGCAGCCGCACGTCAATCAGGCTGACCTCTTCAAAGAAATCAGCCCAATCCATTTCAGACACCAGCCGCATGGATGTCACGATGTTGCGCATCGTGACGTTTGATGCACCCAGCCGCAATTGCGCGCTGGCAATCACTTCGTCGATCGACGAGCCTTGCAGTTGCAGCCTGTCTTCAAGCCAGCCGAAAAGCGGCGTTTGCGCCGGATCAGACCCGCGCAGGCGCTTGGCCAGTTGGGCTGCAATAATCTCTGATAGTGCGGCCCCTTCATATGGGGCGACGGCCTTTTGCATTGCAAACAGTTGCGACTGACCGGGAATTTGTTTTGCCGCCAGAACTGCATCGACCACCGCATCGGCCAAAAGACGTTTCTCATGGCCTTCGACTATCTGCACCGCCAGCCGCCGCATGTTTTCGATCAGCACAATGCGCAGCGTGATCGCCACCGCCCACAACTCACCGATCATCAGCGGCTGCACTTGCTGATAGGCCCGCACATAGCGCGCAAGCACGGGCCCCGACATCAGACTGTCGGTATGCGCGATATAGGCCCAAGCCAGACCAAAAACCCGTGGGTATCCAGCGAATGGCCCGTCTTTCAACTTGGGCAATTGGCGATAGTAACCGGGTGGCAGATCATCATTGATCTGGCGCAGCTGCTGTTCAACCAGATGAAAGTTGTCCAGCAGCCAATCCGCCGCCGGGGTGATCGTCTGTTTTGCCTGCACGGCCTGCGCGCAAGTACGATACGCGTCCAGCAAGACTGCGGCATTGTCTTTCACGCGCGCGCTAAGTTTGTGAACCCGTGCTGGCTTGCCGGTTGTAATCTGTTGGGCTGCGGCCAAGGTCTGCGCGTGATGCTCAAGCCGCTCGGCCCCAAAAAGATCGGCGCGGATCGCTGTCTTGTCGTTCCATAAACCGGCAGGGCCCCAGGCATTTTTCCACGTCAGAAATTTGCGCGCAGTCAGCAGAACTTGCGGCAATTTCACTGAGCCGACATCGTGGTTTTCTCATCAGCAGCGAAGTTGGATGGACGATCTTCCCTGTCGACGGGCAGTGCATCAGCCGTGGCCAAACGGCGCGGCGTTCTGCCAGTGGCATCCGCATTGACAGATGACGCTTCGCCGCGCACACGCAGGGTCATTTCGGCCCATTTGCTTTCGATTTGATCCCAATCCATCTAGATTATCCTTTCAGATCATTGCTTTGCCCCAAGGCCATCAATTTGCCCACATGGTTTCAACGCGTCATAAATGCATTTGGTTCCAGAATGGCGCTGCGAATTCCGGTCCTGCCTTGATGCGGCAGACACTTTGTTTTGAAATGCTTATCCCGCCGACAGTCCGGCACTTGTGCGCCAACAAGCCGACAGCGTTGAAGACAGATCTCGACTGCACCGCAACCAACAAAGGTGCCGTCGCATGTATCGCGAAACCAAGAAAAACGTTTGCGCCCGCCAGACATTACATTTGTGCAGAATGAAACGAAATACGAAAGACTTGGATGCCCGACATCCAATTGTAAGACAGCGAATCCAGCGACCTTCGCACAGACGATACCCTGTTTTGCCAGACCAAACAACTGGGGGGTTGGCCGTGCGGTGCTCGTGGCGGGAACAAATCAAATCGACAGCCCGCTTGCCGCGGCCGAGGCGGGGCCATTCTCCTTTGTTTGCAACCTTGCATCAGAAGTCAGGCTGTTTGGGAATCCTGAACGTCAACAGCCCCTGAAGGCGCGTCAAAACTACAGGTCAAAGTGGCATTGCGGGTTCATATCAAAAGCATGTCGCTTTTAATGCCGTGGACCTGATCGCAAAGACGCAAAGAATGTCCCTTCTCAGGCCTCTTGTCCGCTGGCCTGCGGCTTGATCCCGGCCAACGAGATTGTCGATGACCCGACTGACAGTTTGGCAATCTTTGCCTGATCCGGTTTTTGCAGCGCCGGATCACTGCGTTCCGACATCGCCTTCATCAGACTGGCAAAGGGTGAGGACACCTTTAGAAACCCGGTCCGCCGATCCAGCGTGTCTCCATCCAGTGCCGTCCCGGCATCTGCACCAGAAAGGATCGCCGCAAAGGCATCGACCAGCCGGTCCACATCCATCATCCCGCCGGTCACGCCGCCCCCGCTGCACGGGTTGCAGATATGGGCGGCGTCCCCTGCCAACACGATCCGGCCGATATTATAAGTCGGGGCCGAGCGTTCGTGCACGCGGTAGGGAGCCCATGATTTGATTTCATACGGCCCATCCGTGGGCATGATCCGTTTGCAATGCCCCGCAATGCGGGCAAAAACTTCGTCGTTTGAAATATTGGGATCGTCGGGAAACCTGACCCGCCACAGCCCGTCACAAACCGCCACAAACCGCCCTTGTCATTGTTGATCTTGGCCACCAGCCCCCAGACCGGGCTGGAACAGATCATATGGACATTCTTCCAGCCATGTTTGGTAAAGTCGTAATAGGCATTGGTCGCCACAAACCGTTCGGGCCAAGGGAAGCCTTCAAACTCCAGCCCCAAATCGCAATGGCACCCAGCGCCTCTTGGCCAAATTGCAGGTTATGGGGATGCACGCGGTTTGGTTCGGCTTTGACGGTGGCGATGGTGATGACCAGATCATCATTCGGCCAGACAAAGTTGATGTGGCGGTGCTGAATGCCGATCTTTTCAGCCGCATCCAGAATGCCCAGCCGTTGCATCAATTGCATGGTGGGGTCGGTATGGGTCATCGCGCGGGGGCTGTCGTTCAGCACGGGATCTGCGTCAATCACAGTCACCGCAGCGCCCGCACGGGCCAGGCCAAGGGCGTTCAGCAGACCGACGCGACCCACGCCGACGACGATGATTTTGGGGGCATAAGGCATGGTCAGGCTCGTATGGATGGATCAGGCGGACAGAAAGTCGGCGGTTGTGGTCAGGCAGGCGGGCTGGTCTTGCATGGCAAAATGGCCTGCATTTTGGACGATGTGGGTGCGCGCGTGGCGAATGCGGTCGGCCCGGATTTTCGCCTGACCCGCTGGCAGCATGCGGTCCTGATCGCCCCATAAGATCAAGGTTTCATTGCGAATACGGCCAATCCAGCGGCCAAGGTTGGCGTGGCCAAAACCATGCACTTTCAGGATATTTTGCAGCGCCTTTGCTTCTTTGGCGCGCGGCACCAAAGTCTTCGGGCGGCAGACATTCGGCACCACCGGGGAAACAGCGCAGCCCCACATCCATATGATGCGCCAGATAGCCCGGAAAATCCTGTGGGGCAATCATGGCCATATCGGTGGCAGGATAGGCCGGATCGTTCAACCCGGCAGGCGCGTTCAGCACCAGTTTGTTAAACCTGTCGCCCGCAACGACGGCCAATTCAGCGGCCATTCAGCCACCCATCGAATGGCCCATTAGATGTGGCTTTTTCAAACCCAAGGCGTCGATCAGGTTCAGCGTATGCACCACAACATCTTGCATGCCGCAGATATGCGGGGCGGCAGAACTTTCGCCAAAACCGGGATGGAATGGCAGATAGACTCGGAAGCGGTCGGCCAACCCACGGGCAAATTCCTGCCCCGCCAGCGTGGCGGCACCCTGCAGGGCCAGCAGTGCGGGGCCTTTGCCGATCACCCGAACCACGGTGCTGACGCCGTCGATATCGTGGGTTTGCCTTTCAAACTGCATCATAAGTCTTCGGGTAAGATCAGCACTTTGCATTGCGTGGTGTGGTGGCGCAGGCCCTCAAACGTTGCAGGCAGCAGGTGCAGCGCGATTTGGTCGGTGATTATGGCCTGCAGGGCGAAGGCACCGCCGGTCAGCGCATCCATCGCGGAGCTGAATTCATGCATGTTGAAGAAAACCGACATGATGGCGGTCACTTCTTTTGAAATGGCCCGGAAGGCATCGTAACGGTCGCCCCCGGTGCAAAGGCCCACGCTGATGACGCGGCCTTGGCTGCGCACCAACCCGATGCAGGCATCAATCAGCTTGCGCTTGCCCACGCATTCAAACACGATGTCGGGTGCGCCGTTGCACAGATCGGCCACCTCAGCCGCCATGTCCGGCCCCGACATCACAAACCCCGTCGCCCCCATGGCCATCGCGCGCCTGTTGGTGCAGCGTCAGATCAGCCACCTCGACCCGCGCGGCCCCCATCCGCCGCGCCCAGAATGCGCCCAGCAAGCCAATGGGGCCAGCCCCCGGCATTGCCGGGCGGTGACGGCGACATATTCGGCATAGCCGCCACCGATCAGTCGCATCTGCGCGCACCATGCGGGATCACCGGCCATGCAGCGCGGACAGTGGCCGCAGCCAAAGATCGGGTTGACCGCAACATTATCGCCGATGCGCAGGCTGGTCACGTCCGCGCCCCGCGCCACGATTTTGCCCGCAAATTCGTGCCCCAGCACAGTCCCGGCCTGAATGCCAAAGGTGGCGGGATCAGTCGTGATGTGCAGATCACTGCCGCATATGCCACAGGCGGCGATCCGCAAGATCACCTGATCATCTGCCGGGGTCGGGTTTGACATCTGCCCGATGCGCAGCGGCTGGCCGACGCCGCCAAAAAACGCGGCTTTCATGGCCGATCCACTAACAGCGTTCGCCTTATCGGAAACCTCGGCGCATCAAAGCGTTTGCAGATCAGCCCCCACACCCCGGTTCGGGCTTAAAGCGCCACCAGCAGGGTCAATATCCCCAGAACCACCAGATAGGCCGCGCCATATTCACCAAAATAGCGGTCGGCAAAGAAACAGATCGCACCCGCCAGCCCCATGCCCACGGCGGTGGCAACAAAAATCAGGAACCGCAGGCGTTTGACGTTGACGCCTTGGCTGGCCGCCGCCACCGGATTGTCACGCATCGCGGTCAGTGCAAGGCCATAGCGTGCCCGCAGCAGCAGATAACTGCCGCCGTTGGTGGCTAGCCGCATGATGGCGCACATGATGGTTATGCAAACCTCGCGCTGATGGCTGGAATAGTCACCCATCACCCGCAGGCAAAGCCCGCCACCCGCGTTTACAAATTGTAGGTTTGAGGTGACCAGCCGGAACACTTCGGCCACCACCGAAGTGCCGATGCTGAAATAGCGGCCATCAAGCCGGTGCAGCAAGGCATAGGTCGGCACCGCCGGAAGTGCGGGCACGATAAGGCAAAGGGCGGCTGACAAGAACGGATCGACCCCGAAATTGATCGCCAACACGAACATCGCATAGGCCGCAGCGCCACTGAGGGCCTGCATGCCCACCGACACAAGGCCGGCATAACGCGCCAGCAGGTTCCACATCTGGGCGATGGCGATGAAACAGCTTAACTCAACTGCGGTGCGGATCAGCCCGCCGGATGTCCACCACGGCATGGCGACCAAAGCCACCATCAGCAGCCCGCCGATGATCAGGGCGATCTGGCCCGAACGGGTTTGCCTGCGAACCTTGATCATGATGTGTTGCCCAATATGCCTTGGGGGCGCAGTGCGAGGATCAGCAAAAACACCAGATGCCCCGCCAATATTCCGAACCCCGGATTGATGCGAAACCCGATGGCCTGCGAGATGCCCAGCACCATCGCGCCAATGAACGCGCCCCAGATTGACCCCATGCCGCCGATGATCACTGCCTCGAACGCATAGATCAGCCGAAACGGACCGTCTGATGGCGCGACGGTAGAGCGCAGCGATTGAAATACGGCAGCAAAGCCCAGGATGCCAACTGCGCTGGCGGTGGCGCTGGCGTAAATGCGTTTGGGGTTGATCCCGGTCAGCGATGCCGCCACCTGGCATAGTGTTGGTGTCGGCGGACCAAATCGCGGCATCAGGTTTTGCAACGCTATCGACAGGCCGAACGTGGCGATCAGGGAAGGTATCGGATCGTCGCCGACGGCCCTGTTCAACACCACCTTTTGCAACGACCAACCAATGAATGCCACCAGCGGGACCAGCATGATCAGCACAGCCACCGGCCCCCCCCCAGCCACCCCGACAGCGATATCCCGATAAGCGCCAACAAGACCACCAGATCGCCGTGCGTGATATTTACGATCCGCATCACCCCAGACATCAACGCCATTCCCAGCGCAGAAAGGGCATACCTACCGCCCAGCAAAATTCCTTGGATCAGCGCATCAATCCACTGCATGGGCAGCACCGAAATAGGCGGCGGCAATTGCGCCGCGCGCGATGTCTTTGGAGTTCCCTCGCAAGGTAAATCGCCCTTCCAGCATGCAATACAGCCGGTTCGAGGCGGACTTGGCCAAACTTACATCCTGTTCAACCAAAATCATCGCGGTGCCTGCGGCGGTGATTTCCGGCAAGGCCGCGTAAATCTCACGGATCACTTTGGGCGCAAGACCAAGCGAGATTTCGTCGCACAGCAGCACGCGCGGCTGGCACAAAAGACCATGCCTGATGGCCACCATTTGTTGCTGACCGCCTGACAAGCTTTCCACCGGGGCGCGGCGTTTTTCTTTAAGCATCGGGAAAAGCGTGTAAATCCCGGCCAGCGTCCACGTCTGCGGGCCAGTGGTGCAGGCGTGATCCATCGCGACGCGCAGATTATCCTCAACCGATATGCCGGTGAACAGGCGGCGTCCGTCAGGCAGCATCGCCAGCGCTTTTTGCACCATCAGATGCGGCGGCTGGTCACCGACATACGCGCCATCAAACTGCACCATCTGGCGGCCAACCGGCAGCAGGCCCATGATGGATCGCGGCAAAATGGATTTGCCCGCGCCATTGGCCCCGGTCAGGGCCACGACCTCGCCTGCGTGCAGTTCAAAATCAAGATCGAACAGCACCTGAAAATCGCCGTAGCGGGCGATCGGGCTATGGTTGGACAAGATGGCACGCATCCTTCGATCCTCATGTAAACGCGCGTGACATCGGCGTCATTGATCACCTCCTGCGGCAGCCCTTCGGCGATCTTCTGGCCAAAGTTCAGCACCAGCATCCGGTTGGCCACTGCCATGATCGCGTGCAAAACTTGCTTTATCCATACAATGGCGATGCCTCGGTCCAGGATGCGGCGTACCAAGGCGACAAGGGATTTAGATTAGCCATTGGTCAACCCACCGGCGATTTCGTCCAGTAACAACAGCTTTGGGTCCGATGCCAAAGCGCGGGCCAGTTCCAGCCGTTTGCGGTCTAACAAGGTCAGCGCGCCCGCAGGGTTGTTGGCTTTGTCCAGCAATTCACCCTTGCGCAAAATGCCTGCGCACAACGCATAACTGTCACTTTCGCTTCGCCCGCCACCAAACATCGCCGCCACAAGCAGATTTTCAAACGTCGCCATGCCACCGTATGGCTTGGGGATCTGATAGGTTCGTCCAATGCCCAGTTTGCAGCGCAAGTAAGGCGGCTCGGACCCCAGCGGTTTGCCCGCAAAGGTCAAACCGCCCGTATCATTGCGCAGATCACCACTGATCAGGTTGATCAGCGTGGTTTTCCCCGCGCCATTCGGCCCCGGAATGCCCAGCACTTCGCCCGCCTGCAGATCGAAGCTGACATCAAGTAAAACGCGGGCGGCACCAAAGCTTTTGCTCAGGCAGGTGGCCTGCAACAAAGCCGCGCTGGTGCCATCTGTTCTCATTTACCAGGCAATGAGGGCCATTGGCTGTTCGGGCGTCATCAGGTCTGACACCGAGTTGTCAACGATCTTCAGGTCATAGGGGCACTTGGCCCCGGTAACCCACTGGCCGCCAAATACCGGGGTTTTGCAGATGTTCTGCTGTGGCCCTGCGCCAAACTTGATCGGGCCAACCAGCGTGTTCAGATCGGTCGCAACCATCGCATCACGGTTGGCCACGCGGTCCAGCGGGTTGGTTGACCGTTTCAGAATATCCAGCGCCGCTTCCCAAATTGCATGGCTATAGCCCAAGGGTTGGGGCCATTGACGGCCGGTTTTTGCTTCCCGCTGATCGGCCAGATCACGACCATTCTTGCCGGTCAGGCACGATGTGAACGGGAAAGCCGGGATCCACCACACCTCGGACGACATGCCATTGCCCAACGCGCCCATCGCCTCTAGCTGCGCTACGGCAAACCCATCGGTTTCGCCAAACAGCGACAACGGGCCGGTGGCTGGCGTTACAAAGCCGATCTTGATCGTGCCCGCACTTTGCGCGCGCGCCATGACGGGGAATGTCAGTGAAAATGCCCCTGCGCCCACCGATTTCAGGATCGTGCGGCGCGACAATTACGTGGTGCCGTAAATGGTTCTGGTCTTGGTCACGATATCCTTCCTGAATATCTTTTGGTCTTGGATTTATGCGGTTTAGAAACGTAGCAATGATCCGCCGTCGATCACCATTTCCGCCCCGGTCACGTAAGATGCGGCGGGTGAGGCAAGGTAGAGGGCGATGCCTTTGATCCCATCAGGTTCCGCAATCCGGCCCATCAGGGTTTGCGTCTCGAACGTTTTGCGATCGACGGGGTTTTTCAACCGCCGACCCGCGATATTGGTGACAGACGGGCCAGGGGCGATGGCGTTGACTTGAATATTGTAGGCCGCCAACTCCATCGCCATGTGGCGCACCAGATGGCTGACAGCGGCCTTGGCGGGCATGTATGGCGTGCCAACGATGGCCTCATTGCAGCGCGCCGCGATGGACGACGTGGCAATAATTTTCCCGCCGCCCGTTGCTTTCATGTGGCGCGCGTCAAGCTTTATGGTGTTGAACATCGAGGTCAGGTTGGTTTCAATCACCTTGTCCGAATGAAGATCATCCAGGTTTTCAATCGCCCCATCGGGGTTGCGGGTGTTTTCGGGCGTCAGAAACCCGGGGCCTGCATCAATGCCTGCATTGGCAAACACCGCGTCGATCTTGCCATGTTTGGCCGCAACGGCCGCAAAGGCTGCCGTCATTGCGGCGCGGCCGGTCACATCAACGCATTGGCCCCAGACACCGATTTCAGCGGCAACTGCATCTGCCTGCACCGGGGCGATAGCAAAAATGCAAACATCCGCGCCATTGTCGGCCATCACCTCGGCAAAGGCGCGGCCCAAACCATTGGCCCCGCCGGTCACGATGACCGACTTGCCCTTTACATCAAACATCTCTTGCACTGTTGCCGTATACCGATTTCGACTTTGCCAGAACGCGGTTTTCGGGCGAGTTTTTGTAGCATGACAGTGTCGAGGCCAGCGAACATATCGCAGCACATGGCCAATCCCCGGGGCCGGTCTGTTGGGCGCAACTGGGCTATGCGTCGGGCTATGCCAGCCATTTTTTCAATACCCTGATCGTGTATAAGCAAACCCAACGTGCCGCAGCCGGGCACAAACACTGCCGGGTGATCGGCAAATCAGCCGATATCTGGGGCGCAGCCGACCCTGATGTTACCCTGTTCCACGACTATATTCTAAGCCGTGAGACGCCGTTGCGGCCGCTTGCTGCACCGGCAAAGCCGGGTAAAACCGGCCTGTCCGATCTTGACGCGCTGATCCTTGCGCCTGTCATCGACCGGCTTTACCGGTTGTGCGGCGCGGATATTCCCGTCCTGATCTGCGGCCTGACCGGGACCGGCAAACAACGCGCCGCGCGGTATTTGAAACATCAACGGCACAGAGCGACACATAAGCCAAAGCATCTGGGCTGCGCCGGGTTAACGCCAGAGGCGTTGGAGCCTGCCCTGTCTTGCGTCCTGAAAACCTCTGGCCGCACCAAATCCTACGGGGCGCGCAGCGTGGTGCTTGACGGGATAGAGGCGCTGTCGGGCGCTGCACAAGCCTGCCTGATCCGGCATCTGGATGCCGCGCGAGATGACGCTGCAGCGCGGGGCCATGCCCGTATCATTGCGACAACATGCTTTTCATTTGCGAACTTGCGCCTGCCCCCCGGTATTGATGCGGGCCTGATCCTGCGACTGGCCGCTTATCCGATCACCCTGCCAGATTTTGCGGCGCGGCGAAAAGACATCGGTGCCATTGCACAGCCTTGTGTTGACCTGATCACTGCCCGGTGTAACGCAAATCCTGTCAAACTACCCCCCCAAGCCATTGTTGAAATTGAGAAAACAGATCTGCCGGATAATCTGGTTGAACTGGAATGTTGGCTTATGGCCGCAGTCCTGTCCGGGCAGGACATCACCGCGTCCTTGCTGCGCGACACCAAGCCGCGCGCCGATAAAGTGGCCGCCCAAGACCGCAATCCGGACAAAATATTTCTGGCCCAATGGATCAGCGACAGGCTTTCGGCACCGGGGCTTGATCTGGCGGCTGTTGAGGATCGCGTGCTGCAGGCGGCTGTCGATAAAGCCGGCGGAAACCTGACGGCAGCTGCCCGCCTAATCGGCCTGAGCCGCCCGCAACTGGCCGATCGGTTGGATCGAACGCGCCATTCAAAGGCCTGAATGACGCCCCATCGTTGAAACAGCCCAATGACGGCATCGCGATGGGGGCAAGGGCACCAATGCCGCCAAAGAGACCGCATTGATTGAACTGAGGGGGGATATCCCTGCACCGATCGTCGCGGCGGTGGAGGAAATGCGCACGGTCCAAGACAACATCCGCAAGGTGATCGCCTGAACGCTGCCCCCGAATGTCGTGGCGCTGCGGGGTAGCACTGGCAATCATGCTGATCTTAAATCATCTGCTTACAAGGCGCTTACAGTGGTGCATATGACCACGAATATAAGCATATTCGCCTCGTATCTGATGTCACAAGCTGCTGACACCATTCATCCAAATGGAGCGGGCGAAGAGATTCGAACTCTCGACCCTAACCTTGGCAAGGTTATGCTCTACCCCTGAGCTACGCCCGCACCGTTTGGAGTAGGGGGGAAATAAGCTTTCAACCATGCGGCTGCAAGGGGAAAAATGCGCGCAGCGGCAGGTTTTATCGCAAGCTATCGCTTTACGGCTGACGCCGCGGAAATTACGGCATTGGCGATATAGTCCAACTCTGCGCCCGACAGCTGCGTCGGCAGACGCACATCGCAGGCGCGCATCAGCATCGCACGGGTTTTGGGCAAATCCGGCGCCTGCCCCAGAAATTCCCAATTCCAAAACGCACGGGCATTGCCATCCGACAACCCAAACACCTGCACGGTGACGCCAAGATCTTTTGCGGCGGCTTGAAAGTGCAAGGCTTGCGCATCGCTCCAATCCCCCCGCAGATTGAACTGAATGCTGTCGGGCGCGCGATCTTCACCGGGCAGGGGGGCGGGCACCGAAAAATGCGCACAGGCGTTCAGCTGATCTGCCACCCGGTCATGTCCTGCACGCCCCTTGGCGACACGGTCTGCGACCAGCGGTAACTGCGGGCGGATCACGGCCGCCGACAGGTTTTGCATCCGCATATTGTAAAGCGGCAATTTGTTCTGCCAAAGCATATAGCTGTTTTGCAGGCCGGGATGTTTCTTCCAGTTCTGCTCATACGCGCCCGACATAATCACGCAGCGCGCTGCCAGTTCCGGATCATCGGTGATCAGAATGCCGCCTTCGCCTGCGTTGACCAGTTTGTAAGATTGAAAGCTGAAACAACCGATTTTGCCGATAGTGCCGATGTTGCGGCCGTTCCATGTGGTGCCAAGACTGTGGGCGGCGTCTTCGATCACCGGAATTTGGCGGGCATCGCACAGGGCCATGATCGCGTCCATGTCCGATGTGTGGCCGCGCATGTGGCTGATCAAAACGGCCTGCGCATCGCCAAGTTTGGCCGCAAAATCAGCCATATCGACGCGGTAATTATCGCCCACCTCAACCAAAACCGGCGTGCAATCGGCATGCACCACAGCGGAAGGCACGGCGGCAAAGGTAAAGGCGGGGATCAGAACCTTCGCCCCGCGCGGCAGATCTAACGCCTTAAGGGATAAGAACAACGCCGCAGAACAAGACGCCACGGCCAAAGCATACCGCGCCCCCAGCAGTTCGGCGAACTCTTGTTCCAACAGGGCAACAGGCGCACCCGTTGCCGCCGTATAGCGAAACAGATCGCCACTGGTCAGCAGGCGGTCAATTTCGACACGGGCAGCCTCTGGGATCGGCTCGCAACGATGGGCATTGGGCGCGTCAGTCTTAACAACGGGCATCTGTCCGTCTGGGGCCATGATCACAGCTTTCCTTAATGTCTTATTTAGGAAACATGTAAACAGATGATTGATGACAATCCAGTGACAATCAGGGGGATGGGGCGATTTCCGCTGATAACGGGACCGCGAGGCAAGGATGCGGCGCAGTCCCGGACCTGATCCGGGACCTCTTGGTTGCCGCCAACATGAGGCCCCGGATCACGTCCGGGGCTGCGGCGGTCTTACACCCCCAGCCGGTCGCGCATTGAATACCAGGTCATTGCCGTCACCAGCAAAGGCCAGCGCAGGCCTGCGCCACCGGGAAAGCGCGTGTAAGGCAAAGATGCCATCAGATCGAACCGTTCGGCCTGTGCCCCCACCGCCTCGGCCATGATCTTGCCTGCCAGTGTGGCCATCGCCACGCCGTGCCCGGAATAGCCCGACGCAGACAGCACGTTCGGCGCGGGGCGGGTGAAACACGGCATCCGGTTCATTGTGATCGCCAAGGTGCCGCCCCAGGCGTAGTCGATTTTGACGCCCTTAAGCTGCGGGTAAACCTGCAACATCGGTTTCATCACGGTCTTGATGATATCGGGGAATTTATAGCCATAGGATTCGCCACCGCCGAACAGCAGGCGGTTGTCTTCGGAAAGTCGCCAGTAATTCACCACAAACCTGGTGTCGGCCACCGCGATGGGCTGTGACAAGATTTCCTTGGCGCGGATCCCAAGTGGTTCGGTGGCCACGATAAAATTGTTGATCGGCATCACGCGGGCGGCGATTTTACGATCCAGGTTGCCCAGATATCCATTGCCCGCCAAAATCACATGATCGCAAACCACCCGGCCTTGCCCCGTCTGCACCACCGGTTTGGCCCCGTGTTGGAGGTGATGCACTTCAGAGGTTTCATATATCCGCACGCCCGCCGCAACCGCCGCCATCGCCAACCCGATGGCATAGTTCAAAGGGTGCAAATGCCCCGCGCCATGATCAATGTCGCCGCCCGTGTAGGCCCGCGATCCGATAATGGCCTGAATCCCTGCACGGTCCAGCGGTTGCACCTGATCATAGCCATAATCGCGGTGCAGCTTTTCGGCGTAGGCGTGGGCGGCGCGTAATTCGGCAGTCGTTCGGCAGGCAAGGGCCACGCCGGGCTGAAAGGTAACAGGCATCGCATGATCGGCGATCAGGCTGCGCACCAGCGCCTTGGCGTCTTCGGCCATCTCCCACAACCGGTGCGCGGTTTGCACGCCAACTGTCTTTTCAATCCAATCCTGATCTTGTCGCTGGCCCGACCCCACTTGCCCGCCGTTGCGCCCCGATGCGCCAAAGCCCACGCGGTGGGCCTCCAGCAACACGACATCATAGCCTTTTTGCGCCAGATGCAGGGCCGCCGACAGCCCGGTATAGCCGCCACCCACCACGCAGACATCGGCCCGCGTCTCGCCCATCATTGGCGGAAATGCGGCCAAAGGTGTTGCCGTGGCGGCATAATACGACGCCGGATAGTGCCCGGTTCGGTCGTTGATATGCAGCAGGTTCATACGTTCAACAGCAGATGTTCGCGTTCCCACGGGCTGATGACTTGCAGGAACTCTTTGTATTCATTGCGTTTGACCGATGCATAGACTTTGCAGAAATCAGCGCCCAGCACATCAACCAACGCGGTATCTTCGGCCAGCAGATCCAGCGCATCGCCCATATTTGTGGGGATATCGTCGCTGTCGATATAGGCCGATGCTTTGAATTCCGGGCGCGGATCGCGTTTTTCCATCAGGCCCAGATAGCCGCAGGCCAAGGTCGCCGCGATCCCCAGATAGGGGTTGCAATCCATCCCCGGCAGACGGTTTTCCACCCGTCGCCCGGCGGGGGAAGATATTGGAATGCGCAGGCCCGTCGTGCGATTGTCGCGGCCCCATTCAAGGTTAATCGGGGCGGCAAAATCGGGCACATAGCGGCGATAGCTGTTCACATAGGGGGCCAGCACGGCGATGGCTCCGGTCAGATGGTTCTGCATGCCGGCGATGAAGTGAAAGAAATGCTCCGTCTCACCGCCTTTTTTGTCGGCAAAAATGTTCTTGCCGGTTTTGCTGTCCACCACCGAGGTGTGGATATGCATCGCCGACCCCGGCTCACCCCCAATCGGCTTGGCCATGAAAGTGGCAAAGCAATCGTGGCGCAGGGCGGCCTCACGGATCAGGCGTTTGAAGAAAAACACATCATCCGCCAGCCGCACGGGATCGCCGTGCGCCAGGTTCAACTCTATCTGCCCCGCCCCGCCTTCTTGCAGGATGCCGTCAATTTCAAGACCTTGGGCTTCGGCAAAATCATAGATATCGTCGATCACCTTGCCGTATTCATCAATCGCCGACAGCGAATAGGCCTGCTTGCCCGCCGCGCGCCGTCCGGTGCGGCCCATCGGGGGTTCCACGGGCATGTTCGGGTCAATATTGCGGGCGGTCAGGAAAAATTCCATCTCAGGCGCCACAACGGGCGTCCAACCCTGATCATTATACAGCTTTACCACCGCGCGCAGCACGTTGCGGGGGCTGAAGGCAATCGGCGTGCCGTCTTGATCATGCGCGTCGTGAATCACTTGCAGCGTCACATCTGCCGTCCAAGGGGCTGCAGTGGCGGTGGAAAAATCGGGCACCATCACCATGTCAGGCTCAGTGAACGCATCAAACGGATTGTCGGCCCATTCGCCGGTGATGGTTTGCAGGAAAATCGAATTCGGCAGGTAGTAATTGGTCTGCGTCGCAAACTTGGCGGCGGGCATCGCCTTGCCGCGCGCCACACCCGCAATGTCGCCGATCACGCATTCCACCTCGTCTACGCGGCGATCCCCGATATATTCACGGGCGGCTTCGGGCAGTTGATCAGTCCATTTTGACATGTTGCACACTGTTTTGTCGGGGTTATCCGGTGGCATCAGGCCAAAGGATTAGGTGTTGCGCGGCTCTTTGAAGAACGCCGCAATCTGGTCGGCCATGGTTTTGTTCTGGTTCGGTTGATCAAGACGCGCGCTGGCGGCGGTCAGAATGTCGTCGGGCACCACACCTTTGCCGCGGGTGTCAATCAGCCCGCCGACAAAGTCAGATTCAAATTCAGGATGGGCTTGCACGGTCAGCGCCAGATCGTCATAAAGCAGCGCCGCGTTGGTGCAAAAGTCATTGCTGGCAATTACTTTAGCCCCTTTCGGCACCACCACAACCTGATCGCGGTGCCAGGCGTTCATGGTAAGGGTCTGATCGCCAAAATCATAATCCGTGGCCCCAACGGCCCAGCCACCGGCAAAGCGTTCAACCCGCCCGCCCATGGCTTGGGCGATAATCTGGTGGCCGAAACAGACGCCAACCATTGGCACATGTGCGGCAAAGGCGTCGCGGATGAATTGTTCCAGCGGCGTGATCCAAGGATGACCTTCATAGGTGCCATGGCGCGATCCGGTGATCAGCCACCCTGCACAATCTTTAACGCTGACCGGAAACACCCCGTCAACCACGCGGTAAGTCCGAAACTGAAAGCCGTGCCCGGCCAGCAGTTGCGCAAACATATCGGGATAATCCCCCATGGTGTCTGCCAAGGCGTCGGGTGCAAGTCCGGTTTGTAAAATGCCGATAAGCATGTAATTTCCGTGTTGTTACGCTGGGTAAAGGGTGCGCGCCGCCCCCCGGTTGGTCAAGGGGGGCGATGCGTATTGGGTGTTAAACCGTATCCAGATACAGCTCGACCCGCTCGGCATCGGTCAACTCGCCGATATAATGCAACTCTTGGCGTTTGGTCGAGATCAGGTTCTTGATCAGTTCAGGGTGAATGAACCGTGGCACCAGGTCGCTTTGCTCCAGCGCGTCAATCGCTGCTTCCCATGTGTCGGGAATCTGCGGCAACCCATCAACGGCATAAGCGTTGCCGATGATCGGCGATGCCGGTTCTGACGGATTTTCGATACCGTCCAACGCCGCGCCAAGAATGGCCGCCAGCATCAGATAGGGGTTCACATCGCCGCCCGCGACACGGTGTTCAATGCGGCGTGCCGATGGATTGCCCGCCGGAATACGAATGGCCGCCGTGCGGTTTTCATAGCCCCAGGCAATCGCCGTGGGCGCGTGTTTGCCCGGAACCAGCCGTTCATAGCTGTTTTGGTGCGGCGCAAAAATCAGCGCGGAATCATGCATCGCGTTCAAACAGCCCGCCACCGCGTGACGCATCATCGCGGTGCCTTTGGGGCCGCCGCTATCGAACACATTGCGGCCATCGCTATCGAGAACCGAGAAATGCGTGTGCAGGCCAGACCCCGAATATTCCGGGTAGGGTTTGGCCATAAAAGACGCCGCAAAGCCGTGGCGGCGCGCCAGACCCTTGACCAACATCTTGAAAAACCACGCATCATCGGCGGCGCGCAACGCGTCGTCGCAATGCATCAGGTTGACCTCGAACTGGCCCAGACCGGTTTCCGACGTGGTGGTATCGGCGGGAATATCCATCGCCTCACAGGCATCGTAAAGATCGGTGAAGAACGTATCAAACGCATCCAACGCGCGGATCGACAGGGTTTCGGCGGCTTTACGGCGTTTGCCAGAACGGGGCGAGGCAGGCACTTGCATGGTCTTGCCGCTGTCGTCGATCAGGAAAAACTCCAACTCCATCGCGCAAACGGGGGTCAGGCCGCGTGCCTTGAACCGGTCAACCACAGCGCGCAAGGCATGGCGCGGATCGCCTTCATAGGGCGTGCCATTTTCGCGAAACATCCAGATCGGCAGCAGGGCGGTCGGGGCCTCTAGCCACGGCATCGGCATAAAGCCGCGCTCGGTTGGTTTCAGAACGCCGTCCTGGTCGCCCTGTTCAAAAACCAAAGGGCTGTCATCAATATCTTCGCCCCAGATATCAAGGTTCAACACCGAAAACGGGAACCTTGTGCCATTTTTCACCACGTTATCGGCGAAACGGGCGGGCACGCGTTTGCCCCGCGCTTGCCCGTTCAAATCCGCCGCAGCGACACGAATTGTGCGCACGTCGGGATGCTTTCTCAGCCAGTCTTTCATCATTTCACATCAGGAAAGGCACGGCCCCATCCACACATGGCCCACGGCCCAGCAGACGAAATCGGATCATGCCCTTGATCCTATCCTATTTTTTCCGACCCCGGCAGCCGCCGTTGTGGCACCTACGCAATTTGATCAAATTTAGGTTACTACCTGATCAGCTGTGGACGCAAGCGAATTCTGGCGCGTTGATTTTGCGGTAAATGCCGGTTCAGGCGGCGGTTCACCGCACCAAATCCCCAAATCACGATCAGCGTCAGCACGACGAAATAGAGTGCCACGATGGGGTAAGGAACAAAGGGATTGAAGGTTTTGTCGGCAAAGTAATTGGCATAATACAGCGCATCGCCCTTTTGCTGTGCCGCCGGAAAGCCCGAAAAATACACCAGTGTTGTCGATTGCAGCAGAAAAATCGCCTCATTGGTATAGCTGGGCCACGCCAGTCGCAGCATGGTAGGCCATTGAATACGCGTGAACTTTTTCCAGCCAGACAGCCCATAGGCATCGGCGGCCTCAAGATCACCGCGTGGGATGGCCCGCAGCGCGCCATAGAAAATTTCGGCTGAATAAGCGGCGGTGTTCAAAAACAACACGATCAGCGCGCCGGCCCAAGCCTTGGTTAACCAAGACGTCGCAATCGTCAGCCCAAACAGATTGAACCCGGTGCGCGGCAGCAAAACCAGCAATTCATAAGCCAGAAAAAACTGGATGAACAAGGGCGATCCGCGAAACACAAAGATGAACCATTCCGCGGGTTTTCGCAGATATGGGCTGCGCGCGGCGCGGGCCAGTGCCAGCGCATTGGCAAAAAAGAACCCGAAAGCCAGTGCTAATACGGCGAAGTAGACGTTCCAGATCAGGCCGGACCCGATCAGGGTGAATTGCTGGCACAAGGTGAAATCGGTTTTCGGAAGCAGCTTTTCGCCAATCCCGATGGATCGCAGGCCATAATCGCCAATGGTTTGCCAGCACGAACTCATTGCGTGGTCCGGCGCGCGGCATCGCCAGCGGCGGTGGCCTGGCCGCGTGAAAGCCGGGCGTTCAGGCGGTCAAAGAACACTTCCGACAGCTTTGTCATCAAAAGATAAAACACCAAAAGCCCGACGAAATAGAACAAACGCCAATCCGGGTGCGGATAGGCATAGGCGCTGGTCTTGGTGCCGCCCAATTCGCGGGCGAAATACACAATGTCTTTGACCCCCAACAAGAACAACAACGGCGTGGCTTTGATCAAGACCATCCATAGGTTGGCCAGACCTGGCATCGCATATGTCCACATTTGCGGCACCAGAATGCGGCGAAACACCTGACGCGGTGACATGCCATAAGCCTCGGCGGTTTCCAGTTGCGCGCGGGGAACGGCCTGCATCGCGCCGTAAATCACATTGGCGACGAAGGCCCCAAACACGATGGCAAAGGTCACAACGGCCAGAAAAAAGCCATAGGCCTGATAGGCAAAAGGCGATGCTGTGGCCAGCGGCACTTTGGCGTCGGGGCAAACGCGAAATTCAAGACCATTGCGGATCGGATCGGTCCAGTCGGGGCAGTTGTATTGGTGACTTAGCCATTCAATGCCTTGATCCAGCGCGATGACAAAGAACAGAAAATACACAATGTCCGGCACACCGCGCACCATCGCGGTATAGGTTTTGCCGAACCAGCGCAGCGGCGTAAACCCAGACCGCGCCGCCAGTGCCCCGCCAAATCCCATGATCATTGCGGCAGGGGCAGTGACAGCCAACAGCGCCAGAACCGTGACAAAAGACATATAGAAATCAAGGTGTTTGCCGGATGTCAGATAGCACAGGCCCCAGATCAGGCCTTCTATTGACTTGGGATCGACGCAGACGTCAAACATCGGGCGGGGATCCTTGCGGTGCCGTCATAAAAGGATGCCCCCCGGCCAAAACTGGCCAAGGGGCGGTTTTTCAAAGGCAGGCAGATATCAGAATTTCGAGCCTTCCGGGCCAAAATACTTCTCAATCATCGCATTCAGGCTGCCATCTTCTTTCATCGAGGTGATGGCCGCATCCATCTTGCCCTTCAGTTCCTGATCCGACTGGCGCACACCCAGACCAACGCCGCCGCCGATTGCGACGTCTTCACCCACAAACATCAAAGCACCTGCAGATTCTTCGACCAGCGGGCGCAGATAGGCCTTGTCGGCAAACACCGCCACAGCCTCGCCATTGCGCACGGCGGCTACGGTTTCATCAGGCGTTGGGAATTCCAGCAAGGTGGCTTTGGTTGTGGCGATATAGCCGGACTGAATGGTTGATACTTGGGCCGAAACCACACCTGCCATGATATCCGCGTCAGCTGCGGCAGCAACATAGGCGGATGGTTCAGGCGGATAGTAGTTTTGCGTGAAATCAATGACTTGCTTGCGCTCATCGGTGATCGACATGCCCGCGATGATCACATCATAATTGCCCGATTGCAGGTTTGGAATGATGCTGTCCCATTCATTGGTGGACCATGTGCATTCCAAAGCCGCACGTTTGCATATCTCGTCGCCGAATTCACGCTCAAACCCGCCAACCTCGCCTTTGTCGTCGATCAGGTTGAAGGGGGGATAGGCGCCTTCGGTGGCAAGACGCACAACGTCGGCAGAGGCAAAGCCAGCGGTCAGGGCCAGCAGCGTGGTGGCAAGCAGTAGTTTTTTCATCGGTCACTCCCAGGTTTTTTATCTTTTACGGTCACACATTTCTACCAACGGGCAGAAATTTCATCCCGCGTGCCATCGTCAATCATGGCTGACAGCGCCGCGTCAAGTTTTTCACGCAAGATATCATTGCCTTTGCACACCGCCATCGCGGTGCCAGCATCAAAGATGTCTTCGGAATAGAGAAAATCATAGCCCTTCTCATTGATCATCGGGTCCGTGGCATCGCTATTGAACGCCCCCAGCGCCAGATCGGCACGGCCTTGCACCAACGCCTCTAACACCGCAACCTCATTGGGCAGGGCTACATAACGTCGCCCGGTGTCGAACAAATGCTGTTCCTGAATGGTGCCCGATTGCACCGCTATCGTCGCATCATCAATTGCGGGCGCACCCGGCAGACCGATGTAGCTGCTGGAACTGCCCGATTGCGTATAAGGTATGGTGAAATCCACCCGCTTTAACCGCGCTTCGGTGATCGCAATGCCGCCGATGATTATGTCGTAAGCCCCCATGTTCAGCCCGGGGATCAGTTGATCAAACTGGGTGGTGATCCACTTGCAGCGCAACTTGGCGCGCGCGCAAACTTCGTCGGCAATTTCGCGGTCCATCCCACCGATTTCGCCGTTTTCATCCAGCTGGGTATAAGGATAGAATGGCACTTCGGTGCCGATGATCGTCGTCGAAGGGCCGGTGGAGACCAGATGCAACGCTGCAATACCAGCTGTCAGCGCGCCACAAGCCACATCAGGCCCCCGTCGCCGATAAAAACCCGCGCAGGCGGTCGGTTTTAGGGGCCCCAAACAGCTGATCTGGTGGGCCTTCTTCCTCAACCCGGCCCTTGTGCAGGAAAATCACGTGATCTGATACATCGGCGGCCAGTTTCATATCGTGCGTCACCAGAATCATCGTGCGGCCTTCATCGGCCAAGGCCTTGATCACACGCACAACTTCTTGTTCCAGTTCCGGATCCAGCGCCGATGTTGGTTCATCAAACAACAGCGCGCGGGGTTCCATGCACAGCGCCCGCGCAATGGCCGCGCGTTGTTGCTGCCCACCCGACAGCATTGCAGGCCAGGCATCGGCCTTTTCGGCAATGCCCACTTTGGCCAGATAACCGCGGGCTTTTTCTTCTACTTCGCGCGGATCCCGCTTCATCACTGTCACCGGCGCTTCCATGACGTTTTGCAGCACCGTCATATGCGCCCACAGGTTAAACTGTTGAAAAACCATGGAAAGATTGGTGCGCATGCGGGTCACTTGATCGCGGTCGGCGGGGTGACGGCCAAGGCCCGTGCCACACCAACGCACGGCTTCGCCTTCAAACACAATCTCTCCGGCCTGGCTGTCTTCCAGCAGGTTGCAGCAGCGCAGCAACGTGGATTTACCCGACCCTGATGATCCGATCAATGACACAACCGCCCCGCGCGGGGCCGTCAGATCGACGCCTTTCAGCACTTCAAGTTGGCCATAACTTTTGTGCAGATCGTGAATGGCAATCACGGGGGTTTGTGCGTTTTGCGCGTTAACGGATACGGTCACGATTGGCCTTAAGCGTTGGATCAGGTCCAAGTAGGCGGCAAAATCGCATCGTTTGCAACGGGGTTTGTGGCAAACGTTGGGGCAGATCGCACATTGTGATCAATACAATTGCGCCATCTGGTCCGGCGCGGGCGGCGTTGGCACGGCCAGATACGCGCGGGCAGGGATAGCCACGATGCCGCGCACCATAAGTGTGTCGCGATCAGAGGGTGCAAGGGCGGCAATCGCGGCGGTGATGACAGCAAAGTATAGCGGCACATCAACACCAAGCGCCGCGATATAGGGCAACACCGGCGTCGGCGGTGCTGTGCGGGCGATTTCGCGCAATCGCGCCACGCCCGGCTCATGCCGCTGCAACAGTGCCCATGTGACGGCATCAATGGCTGCAAAATCCGCCAACCCTTGCGCAACCGCCAGCGCAGATGCCCGATGCCCGCCGGTTTGCAAAGCGGGACGAAACCGCAGGCCAAGTAAGGCCGCATGGTTTTGCGGCGCGGCCCAGCCCGATTGCGACAGCCCTTCATTATAGGCAAAATCAGCCTTGGCAAAGTCGGCCAATGTGGCGCGCGGATCGTCTGCCCGCGCGATGTAGACCGATACATAATGCCCCGGCGGGCAGCCCGGCAGGTTATAGTCAGGCGTGCCGATCAGGGTGACTTTGTCCCAAAGCTGCGCCCGATAGGGAAAGCCGCAGGTTTGCGACAAGACCAGATCGGGCGATTGCCATGCGGGCCAAAAGGCCGCATCGCCACGCGTCAGGCCATCAGGGGCCGCGATGCCAGCCCCGCGCAGACCATCCCGGATATTTGCCCAAAGCCTGTCGTTCGCGGCCTGCAGGGCAGGCGCAAAATCATACATCGCCAGCGACGCGATCATTCGTTTTGTGCCTGTTGGCGCGCCAGACCTGATTGCACATCGGTCAGCCCCAGCAGATTGGCCAGCAACCGCAGCATCTGATCTTCGCCCGCATCGCGCATCCCGTCTGCAAGCGCAACCGACCACAAAGCCTGCACCAATCCGATCCGACCCTCCAGCGGAACAGCCGCCTTCAGCGCCTTGGTAAAGCGCACGGTATCGGGGGCGGCGGTTTCCAGATCTTCGGCGTCAGCGCGTAAGCGACTGGCACCAAAAGCATCCAATCCGTGCCGCGTCATCAACACACGGTCAATGCGTTCGACTTCCTCGGCGGCATAAAGCCCGTCACTGCGCGCAATACGCACCATCAGCGCGGCAAGGGCAAGCTGCGCGTCAGGATCGGGCAGGCGGGCGGGGGCGGGGGCCAAAAGGCGCTGTAAAAGATCTGCGAACATATGGCCAGGTTAGCGGTATTGGCAGGTGCCGCCAAGGCCCTGCGGCGGCGTTCACCCAAGGTTTCAACGATGACGGGCGAAAAGCGCCTCAATCTGGCGCGCGGCCGCGTCCTGCCCGTAGGGCGGGTTGATGATGAACATGCCAGACCCTTCCATCCGGTGGCCATCGCGCGCAGGCGGAAAGCGCACCTCAGACCGTAGGGCATCGGGGAAAGCAGTGGTCAAATCCCGCAGCATCGGCCCATGCGCGCCACCGGTCAGCAGCGGATACCACAGGGCGATAATCCCGACATTCCATTTGCGCGCGATATTGATGATGTGGCGCGGGATGGCGTCGTAATCATCCTTCACCTCATAGCTGGGGTCGATCAGTATCACCCCCCGGCGCGGGGTGGGGGGCGTCAATGCCAGCGCCAGTTCAAACCCATCACGTTGGTAGATATGCGCGTCCCACGCCACCATGGCTGCGCGCAGGTATTGGATTTCCTGCGGGTGCAGTTCGGCCAAATGGATAGTATCTTGGTCGCGCAGGGTTAGGGCGGCGATCAGGGGGCTGCCGGGATAGGCCAGCGGGCCGTAACTTGACCGCACTTCGGCCAGCCGTTGGCGGTAGGGGTGATCTTTGGGGAACCAAGCCTCGGCCAGCGCAATGCCCGCCTCGGCCTCGCCGGTTTTAACCGCCTCATCGCTGCCCAGATCATAAAGCCCGCGGCCTGCGTGGGTTTCGATATAGGTCAGCGGTTTGTCTTTTTGCGTCAGATAGTCCAGCATCACCGCCAGCAGCGCGTGCTTGTGAACATCGGCAAGATTGCCCGCGTGGAAAAGGTGTTGGTAGGACAGCATGGGTCGTTATAGGGCCGGATTTGGGGCGAGGGAAGAGGTGTAGGGTGTGGCTTCATGCGCCCCAATGTGGGGGGATATTGTGCGCCAGAAGGCACACCCAACAAAAACCCCCCCCCCCCCGTTGC
>JANNAT010000011.1:0-26352 GCA_031384605.1 Cypionkella sp. | reverse complement strand
CGGTTGGGCCCATACCGGCACCGGGGCCGCGCAGCACAATCTGGCCAACGCTGTCGCCTTCCAGCACGACCATATTGGTGCCGCCCTGCAATTGGCCCAGCGGGCTGTCGGCGGGCACAAGGCAGGGCGTCATGCGTTGCTCTAACCCCCGACCCGTCATCTGTGCGACGCCCAGCAGTTTGATGCGGTAACCCATATCGGCGGCCAAGGTGATATCGTCAATGGAAATGGCACCGATACCTTCCAGTTCCACCGCGTCAAAGCTGACTTTGGTGCCAAAGGCAATCGCCGCCAGCAGCGACAGCTTATGCCCGGCATCTATGCCGCCGACATCCAGATTTGGGTCAGCCTCAAGATAGCCCAGCTGTTGGGCGGCATCGAATACCGCAGCATACGACAGGCCTTCGTTTTGCATGCGCGTCAGGATGTAATTGCAACTGCCGTTCATCACGCCCATCACCCGGCGGATCTGGTTGCCTGCAAGGCCTTCGGTCAGCGCCTTGATCACCGGGATGCCACCGGCCACGGCGGCCTCAAAGCGGATCACCCGGCCAGCAGCTTCGGCGGCCAGCGCCAATTCATGTCCGTGATGGGCAAGCAAGGCCTTGTTTGCAGTGACCACATCTTTGCCTGCGGCGATGGCGGCTTCGGTGGCCAAGCGCGCGGGGCCTTCGTGGCCGCCCATCACTTCGACGAACACATCAACATCGCTCCGCCGCGCCAAAGCCACCGGATCGGTTTCCCAGGCATAGCCTGACAGATCGGCGTCGCGGTTTTTGGCAGCGTCGCGCGCGGACACTGCGGTGATCACCACGGCGCGCCCCGTGCGAGCGGCAATCAGATCGGCATGGTGTTGCACGATTTTGACCACGCCAATGCCCACAGTGCCAAGACCTGCAAGACCAAGACGCAAAGGGGCTGCGGGCATGATATTCTCCGTATTCTGTGCTGATCGGGTGTTAGCGGATGCGACGCTGGTGTGCAACGCGGGCGTAGAGCCACGCCTACCGATTGCGCAATGCAGCCGCGCGGGCGCGCAACGCGGCGGCGCGGGCGGCAAGGGTTTGCCCTGCCCCTTCGGCCCCGATGGCCCCGGTTTGCGCCAGCAAATCCTCGGTCGGCAACAACGCCGGGGGGGCCGCATTGGTTTGCGGCATCACTGCATCAACCACGGGAAAGGTCGTGCAGGCCGTCAGGCACAAGACGATAAGCAAAGCATGTTTCATCGCCGCACCATAGCGCGGCAGGTCCACAGGGGAAAGATCAAAGCCATGTCGCAGCATGGCAGGCCTTTTGCGCGGCCACGGTCAGAAATCGGTCGGCGCACCGCCTTCTTGTTTGCGGCGCGCCACGAACTGCCGCAATTCCTCTTGATGATCGCCGTTCATGTCGGGGACTTCGAATTCGGCGATGATCTGTTTGTATATCCGGTGGGCGCGTTCCGCTGTCCACATCGCGCCGTCCAGCTGCCAGGCCTCATAATTGCGCCAATCCGACAGGAACGGCGCGTAAAACGCGGTTTGATAGCGTTCCTGCGTGTGTTTGCAGCCAAAGTAATGCCCACCCGCGCCTACCTCTTTGACCGCGTCAAAGGCGATATCGTCGACGGTGGTGGCGGTGACCGCATCTTCAAAATAGCGTTGGATCATCTGCAACACTTCGCAGTCCATGATGAACTTTTCTGGGCTGGCGATCAGCCCGCCTTCCAGCCAACCCGCTGAATGATAAACCATATTTGTGCGGCTTTGCACCGCCGCCCACAGGCTGTTTGAGGTTTCCCACATCGCCTGCCCATCCGGCACATTGGCCGCACAAGTGCCTGACGACCGCAGCGGCAGTTTGTAATGCCGCACCAACTGCCCGGTCATCTGCGTGGCCCGCATGTATTCCGGCGTGCCAAAGGCCGGCGCGCCCGATTTCATATCGACGTTAGAGGTAAACGTGCCCAGCGCAATCGGGCAGCCGGGGTTGATGTATTGCAACAGAGCCGCCGCTGCCAAACCTTCGGCCAATGACAGCGCCACCGCCCCCGCCATCGTGACCGGGGCCATCGCCCCCGCCAAGGTAAACGGCGTGATCACCACGGGCTGGCCACGTTTGGCCATCCGCATCGCCCCGTCCAACATCGGGTAGTCGTGCTTTAGCGGCGAGACAGAGTTGATATTGGTATAAAGCCGGGGCTTGGCCTGAAATTCATCTTCCGATAGACCGCTTGCGATTTTCACCATTTCCATAACGTCTTCAACGCGTTCGGCACCCAGCGAATAGGCATGCACCACTTTGTCGGTGATCGTCAGCTTTTCATAAAGGCAATCCAGATGGCGCACGGAGGCGTGGATATCGACCGGCTCCACCGGATAGCCGCCCGCGATGTGGATGCAGTTGAAATACTGCGTCAGCTTCATGAATTCCTTGAAGGTTTCAAAATCGCCTGACCGTTTGCCGCGCTCCAGATCCCAAGACGCGGGCGGCGAGGATACATTCACAAACAGCATATGCTTGCCGCCCATGATCACTTCGCGCGCCGGATTGCGCGGCGTGATGGTGAAGGATTCCGGCGCGTGGCTGATCATCTCCATCACAAAGTCTTCGTCCATCTTGACGTTGGTGCCTTCCACCTTGCAGCCCGCCCGTTTCAGGTAGGTGATGGCGTCAGGGTTCAGAAATTCGATGCCGATCTCTTTAAGGATGCGCATCGCCCCTTTGTGGATGGCCTGAATGCCATCAGCGTCCAACGGTTCGATCGGGCGGTCAGGGTTTACCGGAATGCGCCACGGCATCTGATCAATAACCGATGACCCCGCACGGGTTTTGTTGCCCGCCCGGCCCCCGGCCCGGCGTCTGACAAGGGCATCTTCGCTCATCTTGATCTCCATCGTTGAAACGGCCCGCGGGGCCATCGCTATTATGCCTAGGATGACCGAAAGCGAAAGCGCGCGCGCACTTCACCACCGACGCTGCGGCGTCGTTTTTCGCAACACCGGCCTTTAGGCGGGTTTCAGACCATCAATCCACGCAGCAATGCCGCCAATATTGTCCAAAACAACATCCGCGTGCGGCGCAAGGGTTGCGGCATCTGCCACCCCCGTCAGCACCGCCACCGCATACATTCCCGCGCCGCGCGCCGCCTGCAGATCGTGCAAACTGTCGCCGACCATGGCGCAGCGCTGCGGTGCAATGCCAGTTTGCGCGGCAAAGGCCAGCAATTGGCCCGGCGCAGGTTTGCCGCCCCAGCCAGAATCGCAGCCCGCCACGAAATCAAACAGCGCCAATACCCCTGCCCGCGTCAAATGCGCGGTTGCAGCGGCGTCGGTATCATTGGTGGCCACACCCAACCGCAGCCCGCGTGATTGCAAATCGCCCAGAACCGCCGCCAGATTGACCGCTGGCATCATTGGCACCTGTTGGGCAAGCCTGTCCATTCGGGTCGCCAGTTGCGCCATGGTCAGATCCGGCACATGCGGGGCCACGATGTCGGCGATTTCCGGCGTCGTCATCGCGATGACCGGGCTGTCAGGCGCGAACGCTTTCAAGGTTAGGTTGTATCCCAACACGCGCTGCAGAACTGCCGCATGTTCGGGGCCCGACGCAAGTTCAGCGATCAGATTTTCCGCCCAGCCGCCCCAACTTGATCGAAAATCAAACAGCGTGCCGTCTTTGTCAAAGATCACCGCATCAATCATCGCTTGCCTCAGGTCCAATCAGGTCCAATGCGTATTCTGCGCGCCGGGCAAGGACAAGCGGGCCTGCATCGGGGCGGTATAGGGCAGCCCGGCAGCATCACAAAACGCCATGACGCGGGCGTCGTCTTCGGTTAAAAAGTCCAGAACCGCGCCCAAAAACACCGGCTCGCGGGCCAAAGTTGCAAGATCGCCCTGCGACGCGCCAGACGCGTTAAGGAATGCGCCGATGACATCTTGTTGACCAAGCAACCAAGTTAACGCCTGTAAAGCCAGAGTTTCAGCAGATTCTTGCCGATTCATGCAGTTTTCCCCAGAGTTTTACACAGATATCCAACAAATTGAGCACGGTCGGTTACCCTTTTAGAAAGGATTTCTTAACCAGTTGGACGGCACAATCATACCAGTCATTAATCGAGTAACGGGTTTTCTTTCAAATGGTCGGCAAGATACTTATAGTAGATGATGTGGCGGCCAACCGCATTGTCTTGAAGGCCAAGCTGGACACAGCGGGCTACTTGCCGGTTGCGGTGGCCGATGGCGCGGCCTGTCTGGCCAGTGTGGCGCGCGATGTCCCGGATCTGATCTTGATGGATGTAACCTTGCCCGATATGTCGGGGGCCGATTTGCTGCGCCGCCTGCGCGCAGATCCGATCAGCCGGGCGGTGCCTGTTGTCATGCTGACGGCCAGTCAGAATGAAGACACGCGCATTCAGGCGTTCCGGGCGGGGGTTGACGATTTTTTGTGCAAACCCGTCGAAGACCAGATTCTGCTGTCGCGCATTCGCAGCTTTATGCGGGCGCGCAATCAGATTGACGGCTATGAGACCAACAAAGATGGCATGACGCTTTTTGGGATGGCCGAAGACGCGTCGGTTTTTCAGGCCCCCGGCACCATTGCAATCGTGGCGCATCGCAGCGAAACAGCACTACGGCTGCGCCGCGCCTTGGCTGTGCATCTGTCGGATCGGGTGGTGATCATGACATCGGATGAGGCCTTGTCGGAAGGGCTTAAATCCGGACCGGCACCGGATGTCTTTTTGATCGAAGTTGACGTAAACGGCGCTGCGGGCGGGCTGCGGTTAATGTCGGAATTGCGCAGCCGCACCAACACCCGCCATGCCGCCATCAGCATTCTGGTGCCAGCCGGGGCCAGCACCGGGGCCGCGATGGCCTTTGATCTGGGGGCGAATGATCTGGTCAGCGCCGGCATGTGCCCCGAAGAAACCGCCATGCGCCTTGCACGGTTGCTGTCGCGCAAGCGCGAAGCAGACGCCAAGCGTGCCAGCGTGCAAGACGGGTTGCGGCTGGCAATGATTGATCCGCTGACCGGGTTGCACAATCGCCGTTATGGCATTGCCCAACTGGGCGCGATTGCCGAGCGCGCGCAAAAAGACAGCACCGGCTATGCCGTTATGGTGGTGGATCTGGACCGGTTCAAATCCGTCAATGATCGCTGGGGGCATGCCGCAGGCGACGCGGTTTTGGTCGAAGTGGCGGCCCGTCTGACGCGCAATCTGCGCATCGGCGATTTATTGGCGCGCCTTGGCGGCGAAGAATTTTTAATCGCTTTGCCGGATACCGCGTTACCAGAGGCTTGCCGCATCGCCGAACGCCTGTGCCGCACCGTGGAACAAGACGTCGTGCGACTGGCCGAAAATATCAAAATTCAGGTCACGGTTTCGATTGGGCTGGCGATCAGCCTTGGGGCAGCGGCACAGGCGACGGGGAACAGCGTTTCCGATATCGTCGACCGGGCCGATCAGGCCTTGTTGATTGCAAAATCCGAAGGCAGAAATCAAGTGACGATCAGCCGCAACGCCGCCTGAACTGCGCGGCGCGGCGGGGATCGTGCATAACCTTTACAATGCACGCCCGCCCAAGCCCGATAATCGAACGCCGTTTGCCGCCTTCGCAACGCCGTGTTTTTCTGCCAGCCACGGCGCAATTTTCTTGAACCGGCTACCGCGCACTGACAAGGGCGGCGAAACCGGCGCGGATTTTGGACCGGCTGATCCCTTTATGGCAAAGGCGCGTCGTTTTCCTCAGGTGGTCGCAAACGCTGTTCCAGCCGCCCGGCAAATTCAATCCGGTCGGCAGGTGTCATCGCGATCAGAAAGTCGCGCAGAACCTCTTGGCCCAGCGCCAATTGCCGGGCTGTGCGTTGCTGTTGGGCCGACATCACCGCCGTCAAGCCGTCGGCAGAAAACGGTGTGGCGCGCAGGCTGTCCAGAACGGCCATCGCATCGTCGCGCCGCTGACGTTTGACATTGCGCGCATCCGGGGCTTTGGCCAAAAACGATTGCCGCAATGCGCGGCGGTCTTCGCGGCTTAACGCTTCGGTGAACGGGCCAAAACCCAGTTCGCGCGCAAAATCTTCGCGCCCGCCCGGCGAATGGTTGCGCAGCACAGCCCCCGCCACCAACCCGGCAATCGCCAGATTAAGCGCCACCGAGATGGCCAGTGCGATCCGCAAACCGCGCCCGGATTTTGGCAATGCCGGCGCAGGTGCGGGTGCGGGGGGTGGGGTAACATCGTTCATCTTAATCGTCCTCAGACAAAAGGGCATCAACGCCCGGCATCAAATCCACGCTTTCAAGGCTGCTGGTGCCGATCACCGCATCGGTCAGTTGCAGCAGGGCGGGCGGTTGCGCAAATCCCAGATACAGCCCCGCCACCGCCGCCGTGCCTAGACCTGCCAGCACGCCACCACCGCCAAACATCGCCGAAAGGGCGGACCAAAATCCGACGCGCGGCACTGCATTCAGGGGTTTAGCTTCACGGTGTTGCTGCAGACGAACGGCATCGGCCAGCACCCGCGCCATCAGGGCATCTGACGGCGCAGCGGCGGCGTTTTGGGCCGCAGCGGTTGCAAAAAGGTCATCCAGATCATCTGCCATTCAAGCCTCCTGATAGCCCAGCGCCTGCCGTTGACCGGCAAGCGCTGTTGTTAAAGCGCGTTTGCCCCGCGCGGTCAGGCTTTCCACGGCTTCGACGCCAATTTGCAGAACTTGCGCAATTTCGGGGTTGGTCAGCCCTTCGATATGGCGCAAAATCACCGCTTCGCGTTGGCGGTCGGGCAGGCTGGCCAGTGCTGCGGTCAGCGCCGCCATCCGGTCTGCCTCGATCATCCCTGCAACCACGCCCGGCGCGCCATCTTCGGGCTCGGCCACCTGATCAAGTGCGTCGGTTTGCCGACGTTTGCGCGCGCGCAACCGGTCGGTGCACAGGTTCGTGGCCACACGGTAAATCCAGGTGGAAACCAATGCCTCACCCTGCCGCCAATCGGGGGCCATGCGCCATAACCGCAACATGGCTTCTTGGGCAATATCTTCGGCTTCGGTCCGGTCCGCCAACAGCCGCGCCGCATAGCCCAGAATGCGCGGCAACAACCGGCTTGCCAGCAACCGGGCAGCATCGGGATCGCCATTGGCATAAAGAACCAACAGCGCCTCGTCGGCCAGATCTGCAAGGGTGTCGCGTGCCATCGTCATCCTGAAAAGGCTTACCTGCTCCGGCGCAGCCCTGCAATTCATCGGTGTTGGCGCGCCGAACAGGGGGGCGGGTTCGGCGCGCCACGGGCGGTTATCGCAAAGGGTTAGTTATTCGACCCATCGTGATCATCGCCTTTGTCACCGCGCCCGTGTTTGCCGCCACGCCCGTGCCCGCGATCTTGCATCCGCGCGCGGGCATCGTCGGCCTCGCCCTTGGTGATAGCACCGTCGCCGTCCGCATCAATCTTTTCAAACATATTGACGCGGCCTTTGCCCGCAGCCAGTTCCACATCAGACAGCATCTTGTCGCCGTCGGTGTCCAGTTTTTCGATCATCTTCGCTGTGCGCGCCGTGGCACGTTCGCTCATTGCTTTGATCTGCATCGCGGCCAGTTCTTCGGCCGAAAGTTTGCCATCGGCATTGGTATCGGCGGTCTTAAAACGGGCGGTTGCCGCGGCATCCACTTCTGCCTTGGTCACTTTGCCGTCTTTATCGGCATCCAAGGTTTCAAAGTTCAGCTCTTGCATCGGGCCCATGTCATCGCCGCGCCCGGCCATAGCGGCGCTCGACGCGCTTGCGCCAAAAACGGCGGCCAAAGCCAGCGTGGATAGGGCAAAATTCATCTTCATCGTCGTCTCCTGTCATCGTGCCGGCACCCAGTGGTGCAGCTTTCATACCCAGTCTAACGCCGGCGGCGCGGGTTTCCGTCGCCGTAATTTTGCGGTGTCTGCGACAAAGATGCATGTGCTGCTGACACCCCCTCAACTTTGCGACGCAAAATGCCTAGGTATAGTGCACAACAATTGGATTTTTCCCGATGCCCCAAGATGCAATGGCCGTTGATTCGGCTGCCGAGCGTCCATTCTGGCCCGCCGTGCGCAACGGCTGGAGCCGTCATTGCCCGGCGTGCAGCACGGGGCCGATGCTGCGCGGCTATCTGAAAGTGCGTGATAACTGCCCCGTCTGCGGCGAGGCATTGCACCACCAGCGCGCCGATGACGGCCCGGCCTATCTGACCATTCTGATCGTCGGGCATTTGCTGGCCCCGTTGATTTTCTTTGTGTTTACCCGGTTTCGCCCCGAACCGATGACGATGGTGGCGATTTTTTCAGTGTTTTGCGTGGGCCTGTCGCTGTATCTGCTGCCGCGATTGAAGGGGGCGATGGTGGGGCTGCAATGGGCCAAACGGATGCATGGGTTTGGCGCGCCGGATGTCGCCAGTTCGCATGACTGACGCCGCGATACGCAATGCCGCCACGGTGGTTTTGTGGCGCGATCACCCGCAAGGGCGGCAAGTTTTGATGGGCATGCGTGGGGCGGCGGCGGTGTTCATGCCATCAAAATACGTGTTTCCGGGCGGCGCGGTTGATGCCGAAGATATGGGCGGCGGGGACGCGGCCCTATTGGCCAAATGCCGCCACCGCCTGACGTTGCACTGCGCATCAGACGCCCCTGCCCCCGGCACGCTTTGCACCGCGGCCACCCGCGAATTGGCCGAAGAAACCGGGTTGAATTTGGCCGACGCTACACCCGGTGCCCTGCAATTCATCTTTCGCGCCATCACGCCGCCGGGACGATCCCGCCGCTTTGACGCGCGGTTTTTTTTGGCGAATGCCAAATCTGTTGCAGGCGATATCGACGGCTTTGCCGATGCCTCAACCGAGTTGTCGCACCTGCACTGGATCGGTCTTGGCGCGGCGCGCGGCCTTGATTTGCCTTTTATCACCGAAGTGGTTCTGGCCGAGGTTGGCGCGATTTTGGGCGGCAAAGATCAGCCGGGCGTGCCGTTTTTCGACAATTCCGGCCCCGAACCCACGTTTCGCCGCCTAGACTGAACCCGTTTTGTCTTCGGCCGCTGGTTTCATCGGCCAGATCGGATGCGGCACCGGATCTTTGGCGCGAAACAGAAAAAGCCGGAAGATCTGGGCATAGCTGCGGTAAACATAGTCCTCATTGCGGCGCAGATAATGCTCGCGCTTGGCGGCGTAGATCCCCGGCAGTTTATACCAGGCGGCCTTGGGGTGCATGTGGTGCACCGCATGGAAATTATTGTTCAAAAACAGCAGGGCCAGCAGGCCTTTGTCTTCGACCACCACACTGCGGGCGCGAAATTGTTCGTGGGCGCGGTGTTCCAGATAGGTGCGGATTTTCAACAGGCCAAAGCCCAGATAAGCGGCAATGCAATAGGCCCACAGCGGCATCGTGGTAAACCCCAGCACCCAGATCAGCACCAGCGCCACACCGATGGTGTTCAAAACCCAAGCCAGCAGAACCGCGCGGTCGCCCTTGGCGATCAGGGCGGCATCCATCTTGACCAGCGAATAAATCGCAATACCGGGGCCGAACAAAATGCGCCCCATCAACGTATTGTTCATCCGGTACAGCACCTTAACCGGCGCAGATGTCTGATCCCACACTTTTGGATCCATGTAATTCGCTTCTGGATCATCATAAGGATCGGTCAGATTGGGATCAAAGTGATGCGCCAGATGCAAATCCCGAAAGCGATTGAACGGCACAATCAGGGTTAATGCCGGAAACACCAGCGCCTCATTCAGATGCCGGTTGGCAAAGGGGTGGCCGTGCAAAACTTCGTGCTGCAACGACGAAAACTGGGTGATGGTCAGCGTGGTCAGCAGCAGGGAAGCGGTTGGTGAATAAGCCCAAAGTGCCGTGCCCATCGCCCAAATGGCATAAGTCGCCACCATCATCAACAGGGTTGGCCATTCGATTGTTCGGGAAATATCAATCTGGGCAATATCGTCGGACGGGTTGGCGTGCATTTTTGTCTTCTACCAAAGGGTTACGGTGCGAAACTAACACTTGCCTTCGCGCGCAGGAACTTGGAACATACGCAACACTATCGCAACATTGGTGATATAAGTGCGCAAATGATGGAAAATATAGACAAACGTGATCGTGCAACCCTGTTTCGCAGCAGACTGGCCGAGGCGATGGTTAGCAAAGGCTTTAGCCAGGCTGCATTGGCCCGCGCGACGGGCGTGGATCGGTCAACCGTTTCGGCATTGTTGGCCCCCGGCACCCGGTTGCCCAACGCGCAACTGGCCGCCGATTGCGCCAGCGGTCTGGGGGTGTCTTGCGATTGGCTGTTGGGGCTGGCGGATCGCCCCGAACCCGCCGCAGATTTGCTGGCAACGCAGGTTCGGTTGATCGACGCGCCGCGCGCGCTGTTTGATGCCGAAATCTTTGGCTGGCATCAGGCGGCGGCGGGATACAAAATTCGCCATGTGCCCGCCACTTTGCCCGATTTGCTGAAACTGCCCGCCCTTGTTGAATGGGAATACCGCGATGCGCTGGGGCAAAAGGCAGATCAGGCGATTGCGGCGTTTCAGGACCAACTGGCGTGGTTGCGAGGGGCGCGGTCAGATTATGAAATTGCGTTGCCACTGCACGAGATCGCCAGTTTCGCCGCCGCGACCGGCTATTGGGCGGGCCTGCCCTTGGCCGTTCGGCGGGCGCAAATGGATTATCTGATCCATATGGCAACCGAACTTTATCCCTCATTGCGACTGTATCTGTTTGATGCCCACCGGGTTTTTTCCAGCCCCGTCACGGTGTTTGGCCCGCATCTGGCCGCCGTATATCTGGGGCGGCAATACATCGTGTTCCGCGATCCGGCGCGCGTGGCCAGCATCTCGCAGCATTTTGACTGGCTGGTGCGCGAGGCGCCGTTTGGCGCGCGCGACGTGATCGACCATTTGCAGGGGCTGCGGGGGGAATTAGGTTAACGAAACACCTGCAACCGGGCCAGATCATAGCCGTTCCAGTCCAAAATCTCGCGCGCGGCGACCAACCGATCGGCGGGCAACGCGCCGTCGCGGTTCAAGATGAACCCCAACTGCCCCGACGGCGTGCCGATCACCAAAGTGCGGTAATCGACATCCGCCCACAAAACCCACCACGGGCCCGGCTGATTTTGCACGACAAAGCGGCCCGGCCCGGCAGGCTGCATCGCGCCGGCACCGCGAATGTCGCTGCCCGATTGGCACAAGCGGTAGACCACGTTCAGGCCCGCGGATGCCTTGGTAATATCAACGCCGCCCGGTTTGCACGCCGGCACCTCAGGCCCGAAAGCCGCCACTTGCGCCCAGCGCCCGACAAGGCGCGCTGCATCAAGCTGGGCGTTGGAATAGATCGGTTTGGCAACATCGCGAAAGCGGCCAACCATGACGGGCGGCACCGTGGCGGTGCAGGCCGCCAACAAGAACAGCAGCGCTAATCGAGACATAATGTTACCTGCACACCGTTGTCCTGCAAGATTTCGTTGCATCCGAACATTGGCGTGAATGGCGCACAAGTTTTTGATCTTGCCAGGCAATATCCTTCACAGTCGCTTTCTGCATCACATTGCTTACCGCTGTCTTTTGTCAACTTGGTGCAGGTTTCCCCGGCTTTGCCGGCCGGCCCCCAAGTGCCGCCTTGCCTGATGCAGGTTTTTTCGGCCGCCGACACCGCGCGCGCCGGGGCGACGGGTGCCGTTGCAGCCGGTTCGCTAACGGGTGGCTCTGCGGTTGGTTCCGGCACATCGCCGTCCTTGGCGTGATCGGCAACATCACGGTTTGGCGCGATTAACGCGGGATTGGGTTTTGGCCGCGGCACACCCACTTGGCCCGGTGTTGCAGCGTCTAATGTGGTGACTGTAATCGCCCCGCCGGTGATCGGATTTTCCGCCACAGCCGATGGCTTGTCGCTTTTGCCCGGCGCAGCCGCGATGCACGCCGTCAAGATAAGCACGAAAAGCAGCGGCAAAAGGCGCATCGGGGCTCCACCAGTTTTGCGCCAACAAGGCCCGATCCTTTGATTGGGTGCAAGCTTTAATACGGCTGCGGATGACTGCGGTGCACAGCGTCAATCTCGGCCAGAACGCCGTCCGAAAGTTGCAGATCTGCCGCCCCGATATTGGTGGGAAGCTGTGCCAGATTGGTGGCCCCGATGATCGGGATCACCGCAAAAGGCCGCGTGGTGCAAAAGGCAATTGCCATCTGACAAGGATCAAGCCCGTGCCGCGCTGCAATTCCCAGATAGGCGGCCACTGCGGGGAAAACCTGCGGTGTGATGCGGCCACTTAAGGTGGGGTTCAGCATCCGGCGGCTGCCTTCGGGCATCACGTCGCCTGCGTATTTGCCCGACAAAAGCCCGGTTGCGAGGGGTGAGAACGCCAGCAGGGGCATGTCTTCCAGCACCGAAAGTTCCGCCCAATCACTGTCAAACTGGCGACACAGCAGCGAATATTCATTCTGCACCGTCATCATACGCGGCAATCCATGGGTTTGTGCCAAGGAAAGCCACCGCGCCGCACCCCAGACGGTTTCATTGGAAAGTGCAATATGGCGAATTTTTCCCTGACGGATCAGATCAGCGGAAACTGTCAAGATATCAATCATATGTGCGTCGATCTTCGCGAGGTCACCGCCCCTCGGATCATAGCCCCAAATGTTGCGAAAGTGATAGGCTTTGCGGCTGGGCCAATGCAGTTGGTAAAGATCAATATAGTCGGTCTGCAACCGTTTCAGTGACGCATCGACCGCGTCGCGCACAACCGCCCCCGTCATCGGCCCACCGCCACGCACCGCAAGTTGACCGGCCCCGGTAACCTTGGTGGCCAGCACAAGCCGGTCGCGCCCACCGCGCGCCGCCAACCAAGATCCGATAGCGTCTTCACTGCGCCCGACGGTTTCGGCGGTGATCGGGTTCACCGGATACATCTCGGCTGTGTCCCAGAAATTCACCCCGTGTTCCATGGCCATATCGGCCTGCGCATGGCCTTCGGCGATGGTGTTCTGACTGCCCCAGGTCATGGTTCCCAAACATAGTTTTGAGACGGAAAGCCCGGTTTGACCCAAAGATACCTGTTGCATCGCACACCTCGCTTTTATGCAAAGTTAGGCTGTGCTGCGCGCCAAGGAAAGGCCAGCCGGCAAAACCATTCCAAGATTTTCCGGCACCATGTTAGGGTGGCGCAAAGGAGCCTGATCATGCGCAAAATTGCCCTTATTTTCGGCCTGATTTGTATCCAGACCACGGCACAGGCGGCCCCCGCGACCTATGCGCTGGAACCCGAAAATTCGACCGTTGGCTTTGAAACCGATTTTGGCATTGATAAAATCAGCGGGCGCATGCCCGTCACCCGCGCTGATCTGACGTTGGATTTTGACAAGGTTGCCGCATCAAAAATCGCGGTGACGCTGAACGTGGCCGGGGCGGATGCCAGCTTTCCTTTTGCGGCTCAGGCACTTAAGGGCCCCAAAGTGCTGGATGCGGGTCAATTTCCGACCATGACCTTTGCCAGCACATCGGTGCGCGCCAAGGGCGCAGGGGCGGTTGTGCAAGGCATGTTAACCATTTGCGGCATCGCCAAACCAGTCACGATGCAGGCCGAGATTTTCCGCCAAAAGGGTTATCAAGAGGGCGATCTTAGCCATTTGACCATTCGCCTGCGCGGTGCAGTGAACCGCAGTGATTTTGGCGCAACCGGCTGGTCTGACATGGTGGGCGATCAAGTGCGGCTGGATATTCTGGCCCGCATTGCGCGGGTGGACTAAGCGATGGTTTGGCGTAATTCGGCAACGGTCTATGGGGTTACCACGCGGATTTTGCATTGGACGATGATGGTGCTAATTCTGGCCATGCTGATTTTGGGCACTAAAATCGCCGATATGCAGCCCAATCTTTCGAATATTTATCTGTATGGCGTGCATAAAACCTTTGGCTTTTTGGTGCTGTCATTAACCATTATCCGCATCATCTGGCACCGCATCAGCCCGCCACCACCGCCGATTGGCGATGCAAAAGCCTTTACAAACCGCTTGGCGCGCGCGGTGCATATGTTGATTTATCTGTGCCTGATCGCCATCCCGATCAGCGGCTGGATCGCCAGTTCGGCCACGGGACTTGATGTTTTGTTGTTTGATCGCATTGCTTTACCCGCCATCGCCCCTGTATCAGAGGCGTGGGAAAAGAACGGGTTTCTGGCCCATGGCGCGCTGACCAAGGCGTTGATGGCGCTGCTGGCGGCACATATCTTTGGCGCGATGCTGCGGGGCGTCAAACAAGATGGCACGATTGCGCGGATGATCAGCGGTTAAATCAAACCCGCCATCTGGCCCTTGGCGCGCCCTTGCGCTACACGGTTTGCAACATTGCAAAAGGGCGCATCATGGCACGGATTCTGATCACCTCCGCCATTCCTTATATCAACGGGATCAAGCATTTGGGCAATCTGGTGGGCAGCCAACTGCCTGCCGATCTGTTTGCCCGCTATAACCGGGCGCGTGGGCACGAGGTGATGTTTATCTGCGCCACCGATGAACATGGCACGCCGGCCGAGTTGGCCGCCGCCAAAGCGGGCCAGCCGGTTGAAGAATTTTGCGCAAAGATGCACAAAGTGCAGGCCGAGATTGCCCAAGGGTTCCGGCTGTCATTCGATCATTTTGGCCGCTCGTCCAGCCAGCGCAACCACCGGCTGACCCAGCATTTTGCCGGCGCGTTGCAGGCGCAGGGGCTGATTTCCGAAGTGATGGAAAAGCAGGTGTTTTCCATCGACGACAACCGCTTTTTGCCTGACCGCTATATCACCGGCACCTGCCCGAACTGCGGCTATACAGCGGCGCGCGGCGATCAATGCGAAAACTGCACCAAACAGCTGGACCCGACCGATCTGATTGACGCGCGTTCATCCATTTCGGGGTCTACCAACCTTGAGGTGCGGACCACCAAACATCTTTTCCTGCGCCAGCGATCTTTGCGGGATAAGCTGGAGGCGTGGATTGACAGCAAACATGATTGGCCGATCCTGACCACATCCATCGCCAAGAAATGGCTGAACGACGGTGACGGCTTGCAAGATCGCGGCATCACCCGCGATTTGCACTGGGGCGTGCCAGTGATGAATGGCGATAAACCCTGGCCGGGGATGGAGGGTAAGGTGTTCTACGTCTGGTTCGACGCCCCCATCGAATACATCGCCTGCACTGCCGAATGGGCCGATGCCAACGGGTTGCCCGATGCCGCATGGCAACGCTGGTGGCGCACCGATATGGGGGCGGATGATGTGCGGTATGTGCAGTTCATGGGCAAAGATAACGTGCCTTTCCATACGCTTAGCTTTCCCGCCACCATAATGGGATCAGCCGAGCCGTGGAAACTGGTCGATTACATCAAATCCTTCAACTATCTGAATTATGATGGCGGGCAGTTCAGCACGTCTCAGGGCCGCGGCATTTTCATGGATCAGGCGCTGCAGGTCTTGCCGCCCGATTACTGGCGCTGGTGGCTGCTGTCACACGCGCCGGAAAATTCCGACGCGGAATTTACATGGAGAATTTCCAGACCTCGGTGAACAAGGATCTGGCCGATGTGCTGGGCAATCTGGTCAGCCGGGTGACCAAGTTTTGTGTCGCCAAGTTTGGCACCGAAATTCCTGCGGGGGGCCATTTTGGCCCTCTGGAGACCGCTTTGATCGCCGATCTTGGTGCGCGCATCCAGACCTATGCCGGGTTGATGGAGGCGATGGAGGTGCGCAAAGCGGCGGCAGAGCTGCGCGCGATCTGGGTGGTGGGCAACGAATACTTGCAGGCCGCAGCCCCCTGGTCGGTGGTGAAAACTGACCCTGAACAGGCGCAGGCGATGATCCGTCTGGCGCTGAACCTGATCCGCATTTACGCTGTTCTGTCGCAGCCGTTTATTCCTGATGCAGCCAGCGCGATGATGACGGCGATGGCGTCAAAGGACTGGACATGGCCGGATGATATCTCGGCCGCGATCCGGGCCTTACCCGCCGGACACGCCTTTGCGGTGCCCGAGAACCTGTTTCGCAAGATCACGGATGAAGAGCGCACTGAATGGCAAACTCGCTTTGCGGGCATTCGCACCTAGCTTTTTCATTCAGCCAAAGGCCCCCTTCATGCCCCAGTTTCTTGATACCACCGACGCCGAATTTGAGACGCAGTTTCAATCCCTTTTGGGCGTGAAACGCGAAGAAGCGGAAGATGTTGATCAGGCCGTCGCCGCCATCATCGCCGATGTGCGCGCGCGCGGTGATGCTGCCGTGATTGATCTGACGGCGCGGTTTGACCGGCTGGAACTTACGCCAGAAACCATGGCCTTTACGCGCGCCGAAATAGACGCCGAATGCACCAAAGTGGCGGCAGACGACCGCGCTGCATTGGAACTGGCGGCGGACCGCATCCACGCCTATCACAGCCGCCAGATGCCGGAAAATGTGTCTTGGGTTGATGCCACGGGGGCGATGCTTGGCTGGCGTTGGACACCGGTTTCGGCGGCGGGGCTGTATGTGCCGGGCGGCACGGCGTCTTATCCATCATCCGTGTTGATGAACGCTATTCCGGCGCGGGTGGCCGGGGTGCAGCGGTTGGTGATCACCTGCCCCACACCGGGCGGCGTGGTCAACCCGCTGGTGTTGATGGCCGCGCGCATTGCGGGCGTGGATACCATCTACCGGATCGGCGGCGCGCAGGCGGTTGCGGCGCTGGCCTATGGCACCCAAACCATTGCCCCGGTTGATAAAATTACTGGCCCCGGCAATGCCTATGTGGCGGCGGCCAAGCGGCGGGTGTTTGGCCGGGTGGGCATTGACATGATCGCCGGGCCATCGGAAATTCTGGTCATTGCCGACCGTGACAATGATCCAGATTGGATCGCCCTTGATCTGTTAAGCCAAGCCGAACATGACGCCTCAACCCAATCCATCCTGATCACCGATGACGCCGCCTTTGGCCGTTTGGTGGCGCAGGCGGTGGATAAACGCCTGCAAACCCTGCAGCGCCGCGATATTGCCGGGGCTGCGTGGCAGGGCTACGGGGCCATTATAACGGTGCAAGGTCTGGAACAGGCTGCAGCCCTGTCCAACCGCATCGCCCCCGAACATCTGGAGCTTTGCGTGGCCAACCCCGAAGCCCTGTCTGACCTGATCACCCACGCGGGCGCGATATTCTTAGGCGCATGGACTCCGGAAGCCATCGGCGATTACGTGGGCGGGCCGAACCATGTGCTGCCCACCGCCCGGTCAGCCCGGTTTTCCAGCGGATTAAGTGTGATGGATTTTGTGAAACGCACCACGATTGCCAAGATGACACCGGCGGCTTTGGCCGCAATCGGCCCCGCCGCCGAACGGCTGGCGATATCGGAAAGCCTGCAGGCGCACGGGCTATCGGTGCGCGCGCGGCTCGATCGGTTGAATGGGGGGCTTACATGACCCGCATCTGTGCCATCGACATTGATGAACGCGGGCTGGCACGGGCGACCCCCGAAATCGACCAAGAACGCAAAGTGGCGATTTTTGATCTGCTGGAGGATAACTCGTTTGAGTTGCCACAGCGTGAAGACCGCCCCGCGCCGCCGGGGCCTTACTGTTTGGCATTGGCCCTCCGTGAGGGGCGGCTGGTGTTTGATCTGACGACGCAAAGCGCGGATAAGGCGGGGGAATTTCATCTGTCGCTGGGCCCGTTTCGCCAAGTGGTCAAAGACTATTTCCAGATCTGCGAATCCTACTTCGAAGCCGTCAAACGCCTGCCGCCCAGCCAGATTGAAGCCATCGACATGGCCCGGCGCGGCATTCACAACGAAGGCGCGCGGGTGTTGCAGGAACGTCTGGCGGGCAAAGCGGTGGTCGATATCGACACTGCGCGCCGCCTGTTCACCCTGATCTGCGTCTTGCATTGGGGATAGGCGTGAAAGAATTCCCCCAATCCGTGCTGTTTTGCTGCGATCATAACGCTGTAAGGTCGCCGATGGCTGAAGGGCTGATGAAGAAATACTACGGCCAGCGCGCCTATGTGCAATCGGCGGGTGTCACCAATGATATGGAAATCGACGGCTTTTCCATCGCGGTTTGCGCCGAAATGGGGATCGAGCTGTCGCGGCACCGGTCGCGCAGTTTTGATGAAATGCAGCGGATGGGCGATGATCTGGGGCAGTTCGATCTGATCGTTGCCCTGTCGCCGTCCAGCCAACGCATGGCGCTTGATCTGACCCGCCTTTACCACCTTGCCGTGGAATATTGGCCGATCATTGACCCCACGGCGATTGGCGATGGGCGCGATGCCAAGCTAAGCGCGTATCGGCAGGCCCGCAACCAGATCCGCGATCTGATGTTGGCGCGGTTCGGTGCCCCAAGCGAGGCGCAATGACCACGATCCCCGATCATCTGACCGTTCGCGCCTTGCAGGGCGATGCGCTGGACGCAGCGCTTGACGACCTGGCCCGCCTGCGCATCGCGGTGTTTCGCGACTGGCCCTATCTTTATGACGGCACGCTGGCCTATGAACGCGCCTATCTGGCCACTTACCGCGACACACCCGGCGCGCTGTTGGTGGCGGCGTTTGACGGTGATACCCTGATCGGGGCCTCAACCTCGACCCGGATGGAAGACCACGCCGAGGCGTTTTCCACGCCGTTCAAGGCGACAGGAATTGCGCTGACCGACATTCTTTATGGCGCGGAATCAGTAGTGCTGCCGCCTTACCGCGGCCTTGGTCTTGGGCATCGGTTTTTTGACCTGCGTGAGGCGCACGCCCGCGCGATGGGCCGCGCTTATGTGGCCTTTGCATCCATCAAACGCCCCGACACCCACCCCCTGCGCCCTGCCACATTCCGCACCAATGATGCGTTCTGGGCCAGTCAGGGCTATGCCCCCTTGTCCGGCGTGCAGGCTGAATTTGGCTGGAAAGATCGGGGGGACAGTGCCGAGACAATCAAGCAACTGCAATTCTGGATGCGAAAGTTGTAAACGGTCGTTTTCTGCAATTCGACCCAAGGGCTGTCATATGCCTACCAGTCATCGAAAATTTCCCGTCATCCTGGCCCGAATACCAACCGAGGGCCTTGCGGGAGTGTTGTTGCCACTGCGTCTGGGCGGGAACCCCCCAACGGTGGACTTTGATCAAGACCGCCATTTTTCCCTTGAAAACGCCGCTTAACAGGCGCATAGGGCGCGCCATGCCTGTGGTTTCCACAGGCCAAATCCTATTGGAGAGACCATGGCCAAGGAAGATATCCTCGAATTCCCCGGTGTCGTGAAAGAACTGCTGCCAAACGCGACATTCAAGGTTGAACTCGACAACGGCCATGAGTTAATCGCGGTGATGGCAGGCAAGATGCGCAAAAACCGCATCCGGGTTCTGGCAGGTGACAAAGTTCAGGTTGAAATGACGCCCTATGATCTGTCCAAGGGCCGGATCAACTATCGCTTTAAGTAAATTGCGGCTTATCCTGGGATCGGCCAGCCCGCGCCGTCGTGATCTTTTGGCGCAGATCGGGGTCATCCCGGATGCTATTTTGCCCCCGGACATCAACGAAGACCCTCGTCGTGCAGAACTGCCCGCCGCTTATTGCGCGCGGCTGGCACGCGAAAAGGTGTTGGCGGTTCAATCAGGCCCCGACGACATCGTGCTGTGCGCCGACACCACCGTTGCACTTGGCCGCCGGATTATGGGCAAGCCGGAAAACGCGGCAGAGGCGGCCAAGTTTCTGACCGATCTGGGTGGACGCCGCCATCAGGTCATCACCGCCGTGGCCGTGCGCCGGGGCGACCGGATTTGGGAACGCAGCAGCGTATCTGCGGTGAAAATGAAACGGCTGTCGGATGTCGAGTTGAACGCCTATCTTGCGTCGATGGAATGGCAGGGCAAGGCGGGCGGCTATGCCATTCAAGGCGCTGCCGGTGCCTTTATCCCGTGGATATCGGGCAGCTTTACCGGCATCGTCGGGCTGCCCTTGGCAGAAACCGCCACCCTGCTGGCCGCGGCAGGCTACCCAATGTGGAGACAGCCATGACTGGCCGCATCGTTCTTTTGGACACACTGAAATCCCGCCCCGCCGCTGCGTTGGTGGTCGATGGCCAGTTGGTTGATCTGGCGGTTGATCCTGCCGGGGATGCCCCGCTGCCGGGTGCGATTTACCGCGCGGTGGCCGACCGCCCGATGAAGGGCCAAGGCGGCATGTTCGTCAAACTGCCCGAAGGATCGGGATTCTTGCGCCAAACAGCAGGAATTGCCCCCGGCCAGCGGGTTTTGGTGCAAATCACCGGCCCTGCCGAGGCGGGCAAGGCCTATCCCGTCACCACGCGGCTGTTGTTCAAATCGCGCTATGCGATTGTAACGCCGGGTGCGCCGGGCCTTAACATCTCGCGCCGGATCAAGGATGATCCGCTGCGCGCCGAGTTAGAGACTTTGGCAAGTGCCGGCATGGCAGGTGCAAACGAAACTCTTGGCCTGATCCTGCGGTCGGCCTGTGCTGCGGCCACGGATGACGAAATCGCCCAAGACATCACGGCGATGCGCGATCTGGCGCAGGCGGTTCTGGCCGATATGGTGGGCAATGCCGAACTGCTGGTCGAAGGGGCCGGCGCGCATGAAACCGCATGGCGCGACTGGGCCGATCCTGAACCCGATGACATTATCGAAGGCGGTTTTGCCGACAACGACGTGTTTGAGATGATCGACGCCCTGTTGTCCCCCCGCGTGGCGCTTGGCGAAGGCCATATGATGGTGGAACCCACCCGCGCGCTGGTGGCGGTGGATGTCAACACCGGGCCCGATACCTCGCCTGCCGCCAGTCTGAAGGTGAACATCGCCGCCGCCCGCGAATTGCCCCGCCAGTTGCGGCTGCGCGGGCTTGGCGGCCAGGTGGTGATTGATTTCGCGCCGATGCCAAAGCGCGACCGCGCAGTCCTTGATCAGGTGATCCGTGCCGCATTCAAATCCGAGGCCGAGATCAATCTGGCGGGCTGGACCACGCTGGGCCTGTTCGAGATCACCCGCAAACGCGATCGCCTGTCATTGGCCGAGTTGCTGGGATGAGCAGCTGCCCGATCTGCGCCCGCGAGACGGATGCCAAATACAAACCCTTTTGTTCGCGCCGCTGCGCTGATGTCGATCTGGGCAAATGGCTGACGGGCGGCTATGCCATTCCGGCGCAGGCGATTGACGATGAAAATCCCGAAGACGATCAGGCGATGAAACCGCGCCCGCAATGATCCGCAAAGGCGTGATTTTGTGGCAAAACCCTCTGGACAGCCCCGCACCCGTCGCGTATCACGCCCCCACTTAGGTGGTCTTGTCCACCGCTTCGTGCCCGGATAGCTCAGTTGGTAGAGCAGCGGATTGAAAATCCGCGTGTCGGCGGTTCAATTCCGTCTCCGGGCACCACTTCATCTCATTGTTTGCGTTAGACAATTCGGCTTCCATTGGTCGGACCTTTCTTATGGTTTGACGCTATTGGCAAAAGGTTTGACAACTTTTGTTCTGCGTTCAGTCTCCGCTTCAAGCGTTTCAATGGTCTTGCGGTTGCTGTCTGCCATCCGCGCATTGCGTGAATAGTGCTGCGCCATGCTCTCGGTTTTCTGCCCAAGTAGGTCGGCTATCTCTCGGGGATGAACGCCAGCCTCGCGCAAAACGGTCGCCACGGTATGCCGCAAACCCTTCAATGTCAGATCGGCCGGAATTTTCCCGGCCTTGACCTGCTTTGCTTTGAAGCGATGCCAGACAGTTGAAAATCCGTTATAGGTCCACGGCAAACCCGAAGTATTTGCCAGCACCGTCAAGGCGTCATGCTTTGGCGCTGCGTCAAACGCCGCCTGCAACGTGGGGGCAATGGGCAAAGGAACCTCTTGCCCAGTTTTGCCACGGCGCGCCCAGATCACGCCATTGGCGACTGCATCGCGGCGCAAGTGCAGGGCGTCCGAAGGGTCAAGGCCCGTATTTGCCATCAAGGCCAGCGCAACCCGGATATGTGCCGGGGCAAGGCTAAGAACCGTGACGCGTTCTTCATCCGTCCAAGGTCGGTTTGCATAGGCCAAATCGCGTGGGCGCGGCTTCACAATCACAGCTTCGGCAAAGTTGGCGCTAATCAGCCCCTTCGGCACACAATGGCGGAAAACTTCACTTAAGAAGGTGCGCAGCATGTTTGCCTGACGCCAGCCGATCTTACCAGCCGCCTTGTCATGAATTGCTGCAATTAACGGTGTGTCGATAACATGCACCGGGGTATCGCGGATCTTCTCAAGGAAAGTCGCGCACTTGCGATAGTCTCGCCGGGTGCGGTCAGAGAGGTTCTTAAAATGATCTTCGGCAAAGTACATGACGATAATGCCGCCAAGCGTTCCCGCTTTTGGTTTCTTTGCCTTCAAAGCATCCGACAAATCCTTGATCTTCTCACATTCGGCAAAGAATGCAGCGCTGCCCATCGGTGCTTTCTCCAAGTCGATCTTATGCCCGGTCGCGCGATGATAGCAGCGCGCCTTGCCGAGGCGATCTATGAAAATCTTGAAACCTTTCACCCGAATAACGGTCATCCAAGCCTCGCCAGAATGGCTTCGCGACTGGTATCGGCCACGCCTGTTTTTTCAGTTTCAATCCACAGATCAAGGTCGCGCTTGTCATATACCAGAGCCTTTCCGCCCAGGTTTACAGGCTGAACAGTGCAGCAAGTTTTGAAATGCTTTGTCGGAAGACCGCAGTAACTTGCGGCCTCAGAGTCATTCATCATCCTTATATCGATGATACTCAAATTCAGGTTGGCCGATCCCATCACACGCTCCCTTGATCTTGATATGCAGCATCCAGAAATTCGTACGTGTGACCCAGTTCTAATCCGGCCGCACCTGCTTCGAGATATAAAGCACTCATTGCAACGGCCCTTGGAGCGGTAGCAGTTTCGGAATTAAAAATTCTGGCCCTTGCATGATCTTCTGCTTTCCACCCTTGCAGCGGCGATTAAGGATGTAGAGGCAATGCCGGAAATAACTTTCCGTTTCGGTCTCGCGGACAGGTTCAACTAAATCAAGAAGCGAAAGCTGTCCCCACGGAAGCGGCAAGTTAAAGCGGTGCAGCATCAGAAGCGCGCCTCCCAAGAATCGAGACCTTCCTGCAAACCCAATTCATGCGCACGCATACGTGTAAATTTCGCAGCCCGCGTGGCATTTGCTAGGAATATTCGCACCACACTTAATTGCTCGGTGATATTTGCCCCATCTATCTCCTCATAGGAGCGGGTCTGCTTTGTTGCCACCCAAGTTCCAAGGGCTCCTAAGTCGCCAATGTACCAGTCGGAAAAGCGCGTCAGCACACCTTCGCTATCCTCTTCTTGAAATACTACAAGGCCCGCCCACAAATCATTTTGTGCAGTCTGATTTAGAGGATGGTACGGAAATAGGGACATCGCATTAGCGACAATACTACTGGAATACGTTGGGCCCAATCCGTTCAATTGAGTTTCATCGCTCGACTCACCGCCGACCAAATCTAGCATTAAGCGCAGACGAAAAGCGTCGTCCAACGTGAAATCGGCCCACTTCCCATCGAAGCCATCGTACCCCGATGCAAACGGCAATTGTTCTCGCTGATTCAGAACTTTGTAGCGTGGTGCAAGGCAATCAGCACAGTAAAGCATGGCGGCGCGTTTCATATGGCTATCCTTTTGGCATCAGTTGCATCCCTTTACAGTTTGGCAGGAAGGGTGTCAAGTGATGCCGTATAAAATTAGATGTGTTCTAGCAACGCCTTGCACTCGTCGCCGAACTGATCATCGGCATAAAAGCCCCCACAGTCTGTTTGAACATCGAATTTTGCTGCAAGATCGGCAGCGGTCTTGCATGGCAAAAGCCATATTTTGCACTCAATTTCATCCAGATCGGCATACAAAAGGCTTTCGGTGTGTTGATCACTTTCAAGACCATTGATCTGATTGCGGACACTAAGCCACCGCCGATAAAGCACCAATATTGGACTGTTTGTCATGCCCCCCGAGGATTTGGGCCAAACCGCTGAAACGACTGTTGCGCACGCGGCAAGGACCGAACGACGGAAGACGGCGGACAGGCTCTGCTTGGTTTGTGGCGTGGGTTCCGCGACACTCATTGCGACACCTGCAGAACCGGCTCAAACCGCGCAATGATCTCGCGCTGCATCAAGCCTTTGACGACCCCAGTTTCAACTGCGAAGGCCAAGGGAAAGCCCGCACCCAATATTTTGGCATATAAATCTTCATTCCGTCCAAACGCCCGCACACAGCTATCACCAAATACCGGGAAGCTGTGAGGAACAGGCAAGCCGCACATATGGATTAATGTACCATCCGGTCCAGAGCCGCGATTAGTCAAACAAACATTGCAAATCAGTGAAACCGTCACAGCATCATCAAAGAAAAACTCGCAAAAATCTCCCATTTGATAAGCCAATAAGGAATTGGCTTGCGCCCTAAGCGTAAGATACTGCTGCATCATCGGTGGCCAGCCTTGCGACGATTTATCGGAAAAATGGTCGACATAGGGCAAGCCTATTCCAGCCAACTGAATCGGGATTTCTTGGGTCATTGCAGTTGCTCCGCTGCTGATGTATCAATATTTAATGTTGATACTAACAACGTAAAACCGCGTCAATAGAAAATGTTGAAATGACACCTGCACAGTGCCGCGCCGCTCGCGCCATTTTAGGAATGAAACAACCTACTCTGGCTGCTTTAGCCGAAGTTGGACTTTCAACGATTGTGGATTTAGAGAAAGAAAGGCGACAAGTTGCGCTTCCCTCAATCGAAGCTATCCGTAGTGCCTTAGAAGCGGCCGGGGTGATCTTCGTCTCAGAAAATGGCGAAGGCGCGGGCGTGAGGCTGCGCAAATGAACGAGCAAAATGTGTCCGCCATCAGCGCCCATGGAACAGTTTAGCATGATTGCGTAGCGGAGGGTTTGTGGTTCATCTTTACCCCAGTTGGAGTTGAAGATGATGAAGAAGCCCGTGACGACGAAGGTGCCTGCCGAGCAGGTTGTGAAGGATATCCGGCGCGCGACGCGCAAACTGCATTCTTCGGAGGAGAAGATTCGGATCGTGCTGTCGGGCCTTCGTGGCGAAGACAGCATTGCCGAGCTGTGCCGCAAGGAAGGCATTGCCCAAAGCCTGTATTACAGCTGGTCGAAGGAGTTCCTCGAGGCTGGCAAGAAGCGTTTGGCCGGTGATACGGCCCGCCAGGCGAATACAAGCGAGGTGAAGGATCTGCGCGCCGAGGCTTTGGCGCTGAAGGAACTGGTGGCCGATCTGAGCCTGGAAAACCGCCTGCTCAAAAAAAACATGACCGGGGCTGGGGCCGACTACGAATGAGGTATCCTGCAGCTGAGAAGCTCGAAATCATCCGGCTGGTGGAGCAATCGCATTTGCCAGTGCGGCGCACGTTGGCCAAGATCGGCATCCCGCCCACCACATTCTATCGGTGGTATGACCGCTATATCGACCATGGGCCCGAGGGGTTGGAGGACAGGCCCTCTTCCCCTTCCCGGGTCGGGACCCGCAGCCCCGATGGTGTGCGGGATCAGATCGTTACCTTGGCGCTGGACGAGCCGGAACTGTCGCCGCGTGAGTTGGCCGTCAAGTTTACCGATACGGAAAAGTATTTTGTCTCAGAGGCTTCGGTCTATCGCCTGCTCAAATCCCACGACCTCATCACCAGCCCGGCCTATGTTGTCATCAAGGCTGCGGACGAGTTCAAGGACAAGACGACGGCGCCGAACCAGATGTGGCAAACCGATTTTACCTACCTGAAGGTGACCGGCTGGGGTTGGTTTTACCTGTCCACGATCCTCGACGATTACTCGCGCTACGTCATCGGTTGGAAGCTCTGCGGCAACATGCGGGCCGAGGACGTCACCGACACGCTCGATATCGCCCTGGCAGCGTCAGGCTGCGACAGCGCCAAGGTTCTGCACAAACCACGCCTGCTCAGCGATAATGGTTCGTCTTACATCGCTGGCGATCTGGCCGAATACCTCGAGGACAAGGGCATGAAACACGTTCGCGGCGCGCCCATGCATCCTCAGACGCAAGGAAAGATCGAGCGCTGGCACCAGACCCTGAAGAACCGTATCCTGCTCGAAAACTACTTCTTCGAGGGCGAACTCGAAACCGCCATCGCCGCCTTCATTGACCACTACAACAACCACCGCTACCACGAGAGCATCGGCAACCTCACCCCAGCCGACGTCTACTTTGGCCGAGGCGAAACCATATTGGCCGAAAGGAGACACATCAAAATGAAAACCATCCAAAACCGCCGCTTGAACCATCAGCGTCAAGCAGCATAACCTGAACCCGATGAGCCAAAAACTTCCGCTCCAAAATTAGGCCGCCTGTTCCAAATCATTCGACGACGGACA
>JANNAT010000009.1:0-31223 GCA_031384605.1 Cypionkella sp. | reverse complement strand
ACTCAGACAATCGCCAATGCCGGGCAACCTCGCCGGGACTGCGTTTTTCCGCAATTTGCGCCCGAAAAGATGCGCTGATCTTGCCAAGATCATGCAAAGCAACCAAAAAAATGACAGCGGAGCGTTGCAAGGCGGATAGATACCGCAACGAACCATGTGGGATCAGAATGCCTGCAACAGCAGCCACATCCAGCATATGCCATATCGTTGCATGCGTAGATTCTTTATTATCTGATTTTCCGGGCCAATCATGCGCAACAGACATTTGACGGCCCCCGATCATTGCCTGCAAGACATGAACTTACTGACACTTAACGCATTACCGTGCCATTATATCGAAATACGATCATGCCAAGTTTTGCGGGATGGCTAGTGATAAGTTTGGCCCTATCGTGCTTTGGAGCCGCACTTTGGAATGCGTAATGTGCAGTGAATGAACGATTATGGGCACAAGCAGGACGGATATCCGATGCCAAAGAAATTTGCACTGCTCGCAATCACCGCAGCCGCCCAACACGCTGCGCACGATGTAAATTTCGTGCGGCGGGCGACAGCGTGGCCAACACCCAATGTCTCTGACGAAGTAAGGTCACTGGTCACGACTTAATGAAAGATCAATGGCAGGCGATATGCAGCATCAGTTTTTTGCAGACCGGTTCAAATTTACCAACAATATTCTGCCAAGCTCGCCTTATGGGTGTAAGCGTCCGGCCTGACTGCTCTACCGGGGATAGAGTAGGTCGGATAGTGTACGCTTTGGATAGCGGGCACTATGGAGTTTTGGCTGGTTCGGCGGACGAAACGGCTTGGACTCCGTCACCCCGCAACGGGGTCTGACGTTGCGACCCATGACCAACTCTGCGCTAGCCGCCGTTGCACAACCCGACCAATTGGACAAAACTGAACACCAGAGTCCCGCTCAGGTTGGATAGAACTTGGGGGCAAGGTCGCTATCCATCTGTTTTCCTTCAATTTTCCGAAGTAGTTTTCTGTCAGATGCCGCCATTTATAGGTTTCCTTGTCAAACTCCGTTGGGAACTTCTGGTTCGATTTTGGGGGGATGACAGGAATGATATCACTGTCCATCAGGTCAGAGCGCAGCCAGCCCGCATCAAAGGCCCTGTCCGTTGCCCGGCAATGGTTTGTTTTCATACCATGAGAGGGGGCCAGCAGATGTCCGGGCATCAGGCGAAAGTCGACGAGGTTGCCGAGTGCGTCGGTCAGAGCCAGTATCTTTGTCGTCATGCCGCCGCGAGAGCGGCCCCCTCCCGGCGATTGCATGCAATCGCCTGCCGGGCAATGAATGGCTTGGCAATGAGTCACCCTTTTGCGCCCTGACCCGGGCGGTGGACTTTGACGCTGCTGCCATCCGTTGTTTGGTAGGTGAATGAAACATTTATTGAGAGGGGTTCATGGTGTATTGGAGGTCCGCGTCTGCGGCTAACATTCTGAACATGTTATAGAACACGTCCGCCTTGACCCATCTGCGGAATCGTTTGAAGATAGAGGTTGACTTGCCAAACTCACCCGGCAACTCTCGCCACTGCGCCCCGGTGCGCACAATCTATCAGACCGCTTCCACAAACAGCCGGGGATCGCGCCCGGTTTGCCCAGAATCGGTTGACTTCCCAAGGCAATAAGCCTCGACTACCGCCCACGGGACATCGTTCAAAACTCTGCGCGTCAAGGCTGCTCTCTTCTGTTTGCAACCTTGAATCAGAAGTCAGGTGAAATGGGCATCCCAAACGTCAACAGCCCCTGAATGGACAGGACATCGGGCAATTCTGAGCCCACAAATCAACAGACCGCTGAATGGTTGTTTATCTGAAAAAGGAAACCTGTAGTTTCACCTTATACGGATTAGTTTTACCGTCGGATAAGGAATACTGCGATGGCTGTCACCACGCAGGAATTTGCGCACCGGCGCGCACCGGCGTTTCAATCTTGCCCCCATGCCCCCGTAGCTGAGTATGGTCGCCTGACGTGGTTGCAGCGCGAACTCGAAAGCCGCGCCAACCTGAAAATATTGGTCAACTCAGTCCGCAAGTGGGTCAAGCGCATGAGCCGCCCACGACCAGATAACATCCGCGAGGTCGCCCGCATTCCGGGCGTCGATGAACGGTGGCTCGCCATGGGACAAAACCCCGCAGCGCCTGCCGACGAGGTGACGCCGCACCTCTATGTGAACTTCGGCGCGGATCGGTTCGGCCTGATTGTCGTGGTGCCCCAGATCGCGGGCGACGAGATAAGTTTCATTGTGCCAGAACCCGCGAAGGATCACCGCGTCGTCGGTGTGGTAACGGCTATGGGTGGCAAAGACCGCACGTTCACAACCAGCATTTTCGATCTGACAGCCAGCCCGAAACAATCGTTTGGGGGCTTTTCGGTGATGCAGTTCGACCGCGACGACAAGGGCGCAATGCGATCCAAGGGCGATACGAAAGCGGCCAAGCCTATCAACTCCATACTTGAGTTAGCCTGACAAGCGTGATTTCATCACTAACAGATGCTGCAAAGAGGCCATTTAACATGTTAAAATTCAAGTATAAACGTGTCTAGGGTGGCCCACCATCTTCCCACGCCGCATGAGGAAGACTATGAAATCTTTTACCTTTACCCACGCCATCACCCGCCGCCCTGCAGCCAGTATCAGTGCAGGCTTGCGTGCGGTGGATACAGGCGCGCCGGATTTGGCGGTGATGCAGGCGCATCACGCCGATTACATCGCGGCGTTGAAATCAACGGGGGCCACTGTGGTGGAACTGCCCGCGATGGATGAATTCCCGGATTCGGTTTTTGTCGAGGATACCGCGTTGTGCCTGCCCCAAGGCGCGGTGATCATGCGACCCGGCGCGCCCAGTCGGTTGGGCGAGGCGGCTGAAATGGCCCCGCATCTGGCGGCACTTTATCGCCAAGTTCTGCAGATCACCGCGCAGGATAGTTTCATCGAGGGCGGCGATATTCTGGTGACCGAAACCGAAATTTTGGTGGGAAGGTCTGCAAGGACCAATGCGGCGGGCGTTGCCGAACTGACTGCCTTGGTAACCCCGTGGGGGCACGCGGTGCGCGAAGTGTTCACCCCACCGGGGGTTTTGCATTTCAAGACCGATTGTTCGGTGTTGGACGATAAGACAATCCTGTCCACCAAACGGCTGGCGGCGTCGGGGTGTTTTGACGGCTACCGGGTGATCCATACGGCGGATGGCGAAGAGGCCTGCGCCAATGCAATCCGGTTCAACGATATCGTGCTGATGCCTGCGGGCTTTGCGCAGACACATGCAGCGTTGGTGCAGGCCGGATATGACGTGCGCATCATCGGGAATTCCGAATGCTCCAAGCTGGACGGTGGCATGTCGTGCCTGTCTTTGCGTTTTACACCAGAGGCTTAGGGCGTAAGGATCGACTTGCGTTCATATTCGGCGGTTGTGGTTGTGTCATCATCATAGACAACCAACACTGAAACCGTGGCGACCGATGCCAGATCAAGTGTGACATAGGGCAATTCGCCGTTTTCCATCAACAACAGGTTCGGCGCTGCGGTGCCGTCGTGGCATGGCTCCATCGCAAACACCGTCTCGGCGGGCGCACCGTTCAGCCCATAACGGATTTCCGAAACCCCACAGCGCCAGGCCAAAAGGTTGGTGAAATAAAGCAAATCCTTGCCGTCAAATTCGCGCACCGCGATCCATTGCGGTTTTGTCGCGTCAAGGATCGGCTTTACTTCGGCGGCAGTCGTGAAATTCTGGGCAAAGGCGGCGGTGCCCATCATCGCCATCGCGGTTAAAGAAACGCAAATACGCAGCATTTTGACCTCTTTTCATTTTGCGGCCAGATGTTTGGCCCTATAGGTGTGGTGGCTATCGCCGATCAAATACGCAATGGAACCAGCATGGCCGAAACCCCCACCGCAACGCAAGCCTTCAACATTGTGGCGGTCGTGCAATCGGGGCGGCTGCAGTACGAAGCGTTGCTGCTGGCGGCGTCTTTACGGGCCAGCAATCCGGGCCTTGCGGGCACGTTATTCCTTGCCGAACCCCAGCCGGGGCCGCTGTGGCCGCGCGACCCACGCGTGACGGATCCGGGCGTGCGCGATATGCTGACCGAGTTGGGGGCGGTGTTTTTACCGTTCAACTCGCAGGTCTTTGGCCACGCTTACCCGCATGGCAATAAGATCGAATGCCTTGCCGCCCTGCCCGACGCACCGTTTTTGTTTCTGGACACGGATACGCTGATCACCGGGCGGCTGGACAGCATCAGGTTTGATTTCGCACGGCCTTCGGCGTCGATGCGGCGCGAAGGCACCTGGCCCACGCTGGAACTATACGGCCCGGGATATCACACGATCTGGAAATCGCTGTATGATCGGTTTGGGTTGGATATAGCCCCCACGATCGACGCGGCACAGCCCGAAAACTATTGGCGCAGGTTTATGTATTTCAACGCAGGCTGGTTTTTTCATGCCAGCCCAAAGGCGTTCGGCGCGCGCCTCCTAAGCTATGCCCAAGACATCCGTGACAATAGGCCCGATGCGCTGATCTGTCAGGAAATCTATCCCTGGCTGGATCAGATCGCGCTGCCGTTGGTCATCCAGTCTTTTGGTGGCGGGCGTCCGGGGCCGGAATTGGCGGGGCTGGACGGTGATATCACTTGCCATTACCGCACGCTGCCGCTGCTTTATGCCCGCGAATCTGACCGGGTGGTTGAGGTTTTAGAGGCGGTGGCGGGCCGACAAGAGATGCGGCGGTTGCTGCGCGAGTATGAGCCGGTCAAACTGATGGTCTATCAAAACCGGGGGCGCAAAATTCGCAGCTTGTTTGACCGGGATGATTTGCCGCGCCGCGAACAGGCGATCCGGGCAGTGATCAAACGCGAAGGATTGTGGCTGCGCTAAATCGTGGCTGTCCGTTGTGCGCCTAAAGGCAGCACCCTACAACTGCAATACCGGGATCAATGACAGCACCAGCAATCCCGCCATCGTCCAGTTGAACGCGCGCAGCCGGGGCGGATGCGCCAGCCAGCCGCGCAAAACCTCACCCGCTGCCGCCCAAACCGACACAGACGGCAGGTTCACAGCGGCGAAAACGGCGGCGACAATCGCCACAGACGCCAAACTACCGTCGCCCGCATAGGCCGAAATCGCGCCAAGTGCCATCGCCCAGGCCTTGGGGTTGACCCATTGAAACGCCGCAGCCTGCAAGAAATTGAATGGTTTGGCAGCTGCTTTGCCCTGCCCCGGTGCGCCTGCATTGGCGATTTTCCATGCCAACCACAGCATGTACCCAATGGACGCCCCTTTCAGCAGGATCATCGCCGGGGGCCACGCCTGCATGACACCGCCCAAGCCCAACCCCACCAAAAACACCATCAGGGAATGGCCAACACTGATGCCCAGCATATGCGGCAGACTGCGGGCAAAGCCAAAGTTCACCCCTGAGGCCAGCAACATCATATTGTTCGGCCCCGGTGTGACCGAGGTGACAAAGGCAAAGCCCAGCAGGGCAAGGATCAGATCAAAGCTCATCGCGCAATAATTATCGCAGATTGGGGGTGAGGGATTGCGAATACGGCGCACTTACCCCATAATTTGCAACATATGCCGAAAATAGATGACATAAACGCCCGAATATTGCGTGAGCTTTCCCGCGATGGGCGGCTGTCGAACCTTGATCTGGCCGATCTTGTGGGACTGTCGCCTTCGGCCTGTCTGCGCCGGGTGCAGGAATTGGAACGCAGCGGCGTGATCAAAGGGTATCGCGCGGTGCTGGACGGGGCCAAAATGGGGGTGGGGTTTGTGGCCTATGTCACCGTTGCCTTGAACAGCCATACCAAAGCCAGCCAAGAGGCGTTTGAACGTGGGGTGGCCCGCGCCCGCGAAGTGCGCGAATGCCATAACATCACCGGCACCGTCGAATATCTGCTGCGCGTCGAGGCTGCCGATCTGGCGACATATAAACATTGGCACACCGATATTCTGGGCGTGTTGCCACAGGTGCAATCCATCACGACTTTTGTCGTGATGGGCAGCCCCAAGGATGATCGGGCCTAGGGTAAACGGCGCAAAGCCACCGCTTGCCCGATGCAGATCCATAGCCTACCTTGCGCCCCAGACATCCCCGAGGAGGACACCAGATGACCCAAGGCTTTGACACGCTTGCCATTCACGCAGGCACTGCCCCCGATCCGGCCACCGGTGCGCGGCAAGTGCCAATTTACCAAACCACTGCCTATGTGTTCCGCGATGCCGATCACGCGGCGAAATTGTTCAACCTGCAAGAGGTTGGCTATATCTATTCGCGCCTGACCAATCCGACCGTATCCGCACTGGCCAACCGGGTTTGTGCGCTTGAAGGCGGGGCGGGGGCGATTTGCTGCTCATCAGGCCACGCGGCACAACTGATGGCGCTGTTTCCGCTGATGTCACCGGGCTGTAACGTGGTTGCGTCAACCAAACTATATGGTGGCACCATTCAGCAGTTCACCAACACCATCCGCAAATTCGGCTGGTCGGCCAAGTTTGTCGATTTTGACGACCTGAACGCAATCGGTGCGGCGATTGACGACAAAACCCGTGCGGTGTTTTGTGAAACCATCTGTAACCCCGGCGGCGCTATTTCCGATCTGGACGCGATTGCCCGCGTGGCCACCCATCACGGTGTGCCGCTGATCGTGGATAACACCACGGCCACGCCATACCTGTGCCGCCCGATTGAACATGGGGCCACGTTGGTTGTGCATTCAGCGACGAAATATCTGACCGGCAACGGCACCGTGACCGGCGGCGTTGTGGTGGATTCGGGCAAGTTTGATTGGAGTGCGTCGGACAAGTTCCCGTCGCTGTCGCAGCCAGAGCCCGCCTATCATGGCCTGACGTTCCACGCAGCCCTTGGCGGCATGGCGTTTACCTTCCATTCCATTGCTGTCGGCCTGCGCGATCTGGGGATGACGATGAACCCCCAAGGCGCGCATTACACCTTGATGGGGATCGAAACCCTGTCCTTGCGGATGCAGCGCCATGTGGAAAACGCCCAAGTGGTGGCGGAATGGCTGGAAAATGATCCGCGCGTTGATGCGGTCAGCTATCCGGGGCTGAAATCATCGCCCTATCACAATCTGGCCAAGATGATCGTGCCCAAAGGCGCGGGGGGCTTGTTCACCTTTGCGGTGAAGGGCGGCTATGACAATTGCGTGCGGCTGGTCGATAGCCTGAAGCTGTTCAGCCATGTCGCCAACCTGGGCGATACGCGTTCCCTGGTGATCCATTCGGCATCAACCACGCACCGGCAGTTGTCGCCTGAACAGCAGATCGCGGCGGGGGCGGCCCCCAATGTGGTGCGTTTGTCGATCGGCATCGAGAATGTCGAAGACATCATTGCCGATCTGGATCAGGCGTTGGCGCTTGCCACGGCGTGAATGAAAATGCAGCCCCGGACCTTGGCCCGGGGCTGCGCTTTTTGTGGTTACTCGACCAGTTCGTAAGTGACCGTTACCGACGACATCATGCCAATTTGTCCGGTTGCAACTGGCACTTTGCCAGCGTCGCCTTCCGACCGGAACATCGGCGTCGGGCTGTTATAGCCGACGTTTTCGGTGATCGAGATGACCTTGCCCAGTTTGGTGCCCGCAGCCGCAACCAAAACGGCCGCCCGTGCGCTGGCATCAATCACCGCGGCTTTGCGGGCCTCATCCAAAGTTGGGCCTGCGACGGCCAGTTCAAACGTGATACCGTTCAGGGTGTTGGCCCCATCGGCAATCGAGGCATCAAGGATCGACCCCAGTTTATCCAACGCGCGCACCCGCACGTTCAGCATGTTCGATGCGGTATAATCGGCAATGCTGGGCACGGATGATCCATCATAGCCGATCCAGTTTGGCATCAGCGACAGGTTCGCAGTTTGCAGATCGCGCTCTTCAATGCCTGCGGCCTTCAGCCGTTCCAGCACGGCGGCCAGCGCCTTGGAATTGGCAGCCATCGCTTCGGCGGCATTGGCACCATTGGTGGTGACACCCAAAGAAATCGTGGCTTGATCCGGGGTGGCCAATACGGTGGCCTCGCCCGTGACGGTAACAAAACCACCGTCCGCAAAGGCGGCTGTGCCGGCAAACGGCAACACAATAGCAGCAGACAAAAAAAGGGCATTCAAAAGACGCATGGGATCCTCCTTGGGGATGCAGTCTAACTGGTGCAGATTGAAGACGCGCACCGCAAGCTGTTCCTTGGGGGTATATTGAAAAAAAATTGTGTCAGGTGTTCCAAAAGTTACCTTTTGTGCGCAATCTGGCCAAAAATCGGGGTGATTGCCAAAATCGACCGATGTTTGTTGGCATTCAACCGCTTGGCTTGCCCGGCTTTTCTTCCCTTCGGCAAAAAGCTGCTGTAGGAAGGGGAAACCTTGCCGGGCTGCGTTTCCGCACGCCGGGCCTTTGTGCTAGATGCGGGACATGAAACCAGCTTTTGCCCTAGACTTTCGTGATGCGACCATTGGCCTTCTGCACCGCACCGGTGCGGGGTGGACCCAAGTTGGCACCGTTGCATTGGATGACCCTGACCTGACCCAAGGGTTGGGATATTTGCGATCAACAGCACTTGGGCTGTCGCCGCGCGGGATATCGACCAAGCTGATCATCCCGAATGATCAGATACTGTATCTGACCATCGCCGCCCCCGGCCCCGATGCGGCCAAGCGGCGCACCCAAATCGCCGCTGCCCTTGAAGGGCGCACACCCTACGACGTGGCTGATCTGGTGTTTGACTGGGCAGGATCAGGGGCCGAAGTGCAGGTTGCCGTCATCGCCCGCGAAACGCTGGCCGAGGCCGCAGGTTTTGCCGCGGAACATCGCTTTAACCCGGTGTCTTTCGTGGCTGTCCCAGACGAGGGCACGTTCAAAGGCGAGCCGTGGTTTGGCCCCACCGATATGGCGCCAGATCTGTTGGCTGCCGGCGAAAAGGTTGACCGAGATAAAGTGGCGGTTGCGATTATCTCGCGTGCCGCTGCGCCTGAACGCAAGCCCGTTGAAGCCGAGGCCGCCCCGGTTGCGACAGCTCCGCCACCAGTTGCGCCGCCGGACCCTGACCCCGAACCCATTGCAGATGTGATCGAACCCGCGCCAGCGCCAAGCCCGCCACCGGCGCAGGAATACGCCCCAGACCCGGCAGAGCTGCCTTCCTTCCGGGCGGAAGATCTGCCAATGCGGTCAGCACAGCCCGAAATGGCTGCCGAACTGCCCGCGCCTGACGTGATCGTTAAGGCCGAAGATCCGCCAGAGACCATGTCTTTCGCGCAGATCATGGCCGAAGCACGCGCCGAATTGCCCACATCGCCGCCATTCCACGCCACCGAGCCGGAAGAGGCCCCGATGGCGCTGGATGTGCAAAGCGACGATGCGGAAGAGGCAAAGCCAACCTCGGTGCTTGATCCCGGCATCGACGATGATCTGCCACCCGAACCGTCACCTTCGGCACTGGTTGCGTTTTCAAGCCGTCGGCAATCTGGTGACGGTGCAGACGTTGGCACAGCTGCAAAACCGGCCGCGCCCGGTGCTGCGAACGCCGCTGCAGCCGTGCCGCGCCCTGCGATTGCCAAACCCATTCCGGCTTTTGGAACGGCCTATGACCGCCCGGTAACGGCGCCGACGGTTGCGCGCCCCATAGTTGCCGCGCCGCCGCGTGCGACGGCCATTGGCAAACCAAGTGCGGCAGGCAAAGCTTTGCGCGGTTTGGGGGCCTTGGTGACTGCGCCGGGTATTGCGGGCAGCAAGGCACGCAAAGCCCCTGTCCCCCAGATAGCAGGCGCATCGCAAAGCCAACCTTTGCCACCCGCCAGATCCAACCCCTCTGCCCCCCCTGCCCGCGTGCCACCGCCGCGTCCGGGGATTGGATTGGGGGGCAAACAAGCCCCGGTGCGGGGCAAGCCGCGTTATCTGGGCTTGGCGTTGACGCTGTTTTTGTTGCTGTGTCTGGCGGCAATTGCGGCATGGTCATCGTTTTCCTTGGCCTCGCGGAACACTGATACTGCCCCTGCTGAGGCCACCGTCGATGCAGGCGCAACCGATGCGGGCGTTGCTGCCAGCGATTTCCCCGCGCCCGAAGACGAAATGGCAGCGGATATGCAAGACCCCGCAGATTTCGCGCCAAGCCAAGGCGATATCGCGGCCATTGATCCCGCATTGGCCGACCGCCCTGCCACGGACATCGCGTTGCCTGCCACCGAAGCCGCCGCCGATGTTGTGCCCCCCGCCGCCGAGCCTGCGCCGCAAACCGGGTTGAACGCCGCCATTGTGGCGGGCAACACCCCCAATCCCGAACCGCAGGATGAAATTCTGCTGGCCACAATGGACGCGCCGCCCGTCGCCCCGGATGCGCTGTTATTGCCGCAGCCAGATGCGCGCGGTGATCCGCAGCCGGCCTCGCCGCCTGCCCCGCCGCCCTTTGGCACGGTTTACAAATTTGACGCGGATGGCATGATCATCCCAACGCCCGAGGGGATCATCACCCCCGAGGGCGTTTTTCTTATTGCGGGCAAGCCACCGCTGGTGCCCGCCGCGCGTCCTGCTGCTTTGGTGGCACCGGCTGCTGTCAACGCTTCGGCTGATCCTGCCTTGGCAGCCCTTGACCCTGCTGCAGCGCCCCCCTTGCCTGTTGATCCGGCTTTGGTTGGCAAACGGTCCAAACCGCGCCCGGCAGCCCTTGCGCCCGCCACATCGCCCGACGACGATGCGGCCCTTGCCCCCGCCACAGACAGCCGCTTTGCCGGCTTGCGCCCCCGATTGCGCCCGGAAACTGTGTTAGCCGCAGGCGACGCGGCACGGATTGCATCCGCCAGCGCCTCGCTGGTGGCCACAACCGAGACGGAGGCTGATTTGCTGGTCGCGGCATCCGCCCGCAGCCCGATGGCCGTGGCGATCAGCCGCAAACCTGAAGCCCGCCCGCGTGATCTTAGCCGCGCGGTAGAAGCCGCCGTTGCGGCCGCCGTGCGCAACCCCGATCCGGTTCCAGACGAACAGGTCGCCGCCGCAGCCCCGCCCGAAAAAGATGCCCCCGCAGAAGCCGACAGCGAACCCGAACTTGCCTCGGCTGCACCCTCGATCCCGACCAAGGCATCGGTGGCCAAACAAGCCACGTTCAAGAATGCGATCAACCTGTCAAAAATGAACCTGATCGGCGTCTATGGCACCCAATCCAGCCGCTATGCCTTGGTGCGCCAAGCCAATGGCCGCTATAAAAAGGTCAAGGTGGGCGACAGGATCGATGGCGGCCAAATCGCCGCCATCACCGCCACCGAAGTGCGCTATAAAAAGGGCAGCAAGATGGTGACCTTGGCGATGCCCAAGGGTTAGAGCTGCGGGTTAAGCTTCGCAGATTAAGTCGGGGCCAACACACCCCGGTCTATCTGATCTTGTTCAATAGACTCAAACAAAGCCCGGAAATTGCCCTCGCCAAATCCATCATCCCCCTTGCGCTGAATGAATTCGAAAAAGATCGGGCCTATGCAGGTTTTTGAGAATATTTGCAGCAATATCCGCGTCTCGCCGCCATTCACAACACCTTCACCATCAATCAAAATGCCGTGTTTCGCCATCTGGTCCAACGGTTCAGTATGTCCAACCACGCGGGTTTTCGACAGCTCGTAATAGGCCATCGGTGGTTTTGGCATGAACGTTACCCCGCGCGCGGCAATCTGATCGGTCGCGGCATAAAGATCCCTCGCCCCTACGGCAATATGCTGAATTCCCTCACCCTTATAGCGTTTAAGATATTCCACGATCTGCCCCGACGTGCCGCGATCTTCGTTGATCGGGATGCGAATACGGCCGCAGGGGCTGGTCAACGCGCGACTGAACAGCCCGCTGTGCTTGCCTTCAATATCGAAAAACCGGATTTGTTTGAACCCGAAAATATGGTCATAAAAATGGAACCACGTGTCCATATTGCCTTTGTGAACGTTGTGGGTCAGGTGATCAAGATAAGCAAATCCCACGCCCGCAGGTTTCGGCGCGCAGAGCCAGTTAAAATCGGCATAGGGATTTGTATCGCCATACTGATCGACAAAATAGATCAGTGATCCGCCAATACCCACAATCGCAGGAACCTCTAATGTCTTGACGCCGGAAAAAGCCGTGGCCCCACGGGCCAAGGCATGGGCAAAAGCGTGGTTTGCATCCACCACCCGCCACCCCATCGACGGCGCACAGGGGCCATGCGCTTCGACAAATTCGCGGCCATGGCTGCCTGCGTGGTTGTTCAAGATATAGGTCACATCGCCCTGCTGCCACAGCTCGACGTCACGGGTTTTATGGCGGGCGGTCAGAGTATAGCCCATACGGGAAAACACCGCGCGCAACTCATCAGGCTGCGGATGCGCGAATTCCACGAATTCAAACCCATCGGTGCCCGCCCGATTATCGGCGGAAATAACGGCTTTGGGGGCGGTATGCGGAAACGGGCCCATCGAATGCTCCTGTCAAAAACGATGCGCAAGAATACCGCAGAACTCACGCATAATTTACGCATAATGGGGTTGTTAGCCCCGGACACACGCGCAATAATTACACATATTTAACAAATTACGCGGAAAAATCGCATGTTAGATTCTATCGACTCCCGGCTTTTGGCCGAAATTCAGACCAACGCCATGATTACCGCGCAAGACTTGGGCGATCTGTTGAACCTGTCACCCAGTCAGGCGGCGCGGCGGCGCGCACGGCTGGAGGCCGAAGGTTTTGTCACCGGATACACCGCACGGCTGAACCCGGCCAAAGTTGGGCTGGCGGTGCAGGCCTTTGTGCAGGTGCAAATGGCCACCCATTCGCCCGAAGTTGCCCGCAGTTTCAGCAGCTTGATTGCGAACTGCCCGCAGATCATCTCGGCATGGACATTGACCGGGGAGGCCGATTACCTGTTGCGGGTCTGGTGCGCCGACCTGCCCGATTTGAACCGCGTTATTCACCATATGTTATTGCCGCATCCGGCCGTTGCCCGTGTGCAAAGCCAGATAGTGATGGATCAATTCAAAGCCGACGCTGCCCTGCCAACCTGAAAGACCCCGATGGAAAATATCCTGCTCCAAGCCTCGATCTATCTGGGAGCCGCCGTTTTGGTGGTACCCTTGGCCGTTCGCCTTGGGTTGGGGTCAGTGCTGGGCTATTTGGCGGCGGGCATTTTGATGGGGCCGATCTTGGGTTTGGCGGGGGCGGAAACCGCCGATTTACAGCATGTCGCCGAATTTGGCGTGGTGTTGATGCTGTTTTTGATCGGGCTGGAGTTGGAACCAGCCGTGCTGTGGGACATGCGCCACAAACTGATCGGCATGGGCGGCGCGCAGGTGGCGGTTACCACATTGGCGGTGGCAGTGATCTTGAATTGGACGGGAAGTATCTGGTCGGTGGCGGTGACGGCGGGCATGGTGGCCTCACTGTCATCAACGGCCATTGTACTGCAAACCTTGACGGAAAAGAACCTGATGCGCACCCAAGGCGGGCGATCGGCGTTTTCGGTGTTGCTGACGCAGGATATGGCGGTGATCCCGATGCTGGCGCTGATTCCGCTGCTGGCACTGGCCCCGCTGCAAGGCCCGACGGCCGCACAGTTTGGCGTCACCAACCCTGCCGATGCCGTGCAGGTGGTGGGGGCTGCGGAACCGCTGATCAGTTTTGTGCAAACCCTGCCGGCTTGGGCCGCCACTTTGGTCACTTTGGGAATTGTGGCCGGAATTGTGCTGGCGGGCCATTACCTTAGCCGCCCGATCTTTCGATTTGTCCATGCTGCCAAACTGCCGGAAATGTCGACGTTTATCTCACTTTTGATGGTGTTGGGGATTGCGTTTTTGATGATGTTGGTGGGCTTGTCGCCAGCACTTGGCACCTTTGTGGCCGGTGTGGTGCTGGCAAACTCGGAATTCCGCCATCAGCTTGAGGCCGATCTAAAGCCGTTCAAGGGCCTGCTGATGGGACTGTTCTTTATGACGGTGGGCGTGGGCATTAACTTTGCCATGCTGGCGCGCGAACCGTTCACCGTGCTGTCGTTGACATTGGGATTGATGGTGTTGAAAGCCACAGTTCTGTTTGGCATTGCGGTGGTGTTTCGGCTGAAGCCACAAGATCGCTGGTTGTTCTCGCTTAGCCTTGCCCAAGGCGGAGAGTTTGGTTTTCTGATCATAAGTTTCGCGCGATCAGAAGGCGCGCTGCCGCTGGCGGCGGGGCAATTGGCGCTCTTGGTGATCAGCTTGTCAATGCTGCTGACGCCCTTGTTGTTCATCGGCTATGATTATCTCACCCGCCGCTTTGCTGTCCGTGCGCCGGTGCAGGCCCCTGATGAGATTGACGAAAAAGGTCAGGTGATCATCGCGGGTATCGGGCGGTTTGGTCAGGTGGTGAACCGGTTGGTGCGCACGTCGGGCATTCCAACGGTGGTGCTGGACAATGACATGGCAACGATTGAAACCATGCGCCGCTTTGGCGTGAAGGGGTTTTTTGGTGACCCAGCGCGCCCCGAATTGCTGGACGCCGCAGGCTTGGCCGATGCCCAAGTGTTGGTCGTGGCGGTGGATAACCGCGAAACGGTCACCCAAATCGTGCGGTTTGCGCGGGGGCGCAGGCCCGATATCCACATTGTCGCCCGCGCCCGCGACAGGGTACATGTGTATGAGTTATATCAGGCGGGGGCCAATGACATCGTGCGCGAAACCTTCGACAGCTCTATCCGGGCGGGTCGCTATGTTTTGGAAAACATGGGGTTTTCCGAATATGAGGCGTCAAAAGTCAGCCAAGCCTATTTCCGCATTGACCGCGCCGCGATGCGCGATCTGGCCCAGGTGTGGGTGCCGGGGAAGCCGGTTTCCACGAATGCGGCCTATATTGAGCGGGCAAAACAGTTGGACCGCGATTTGGAATCGGCCTTGATGGACGAATTGCACGAGGTGCGCCCGATGGAAATGGATGAGGGGCAGGATGATCCACCACTTGCCCCGTTGACCGAGGCCTAGGGGCATTCCAGTCGAAGCCCCGGGCTGTGGTGCGCAGCAAACGCAAAACGGCGGCCAAATGGACCGCCGTTTGCCAGCTATTCAAATCAATTCAAGCCGCGCGGCCGATCAGCACTTCGCCAACCTTCTTCTGCGCGCCCGCCTCATCCACACCAGACACAGCCGCCACTTCGCGGGTCAGGCGTTCCAAAGCGGCCTCATACAACTGGCGTTCGGAATAGGATTGTTCACGCTGATCATCGCTGCGGTGCAAATCGCGCACCACTTCGGCAATCGCCATTAGATCCCCCGAGTTGATCTTTTGTTCATATTCCTGTGCGCGGCGCGACCACATCGCCCGTTTGACCCGCGCCTTACCCTTTAACGTGTCCAGCGCGCGCGACACCACATCGGGTGACGACAGCGACCGCATGCCGATATCGGTGGCCTTATGGGTGGGCACCCGCAGCGTCATCTTGTCTTTTTCGAACGAAATTACGAACAATTCCAGATGGATGCCCGCAATTTCCTGCTCTTCGATCGAAATGATCCGGCCCACGCCATGCGCAGGATAGACCACGAATTCGTTTGGGCGGAAATCAGGCTTTTTCGACTTGGTCATTCAAGCACTTCCTTGGTGTAAGACCCGTTCCGCCGATAAATCACCGTCCGAAGGAAGTGTCCCCCGGCGATGCCGTTGATTTATCCGCGAAAAATCTTCAGCCAAGGCGAGCAGCACAAGGCGTGAAGCGAGTGTCCATAATTGTTTATAGGATATGTATATCACAAAAATGTCGTGATTCCAACAGTGCCGATTCGCAAGCCTGTGCGGCTGCGCCATTGAATTCATTGAATTATTCTGGATATGACGGTTTTATCGCCCCAACGCCACCGAATCACATCATGTCGCATTTTTGTGCTTTTATGACAAAAGCGGTTCAAACTTTTGCACAAGCAAGATCTTGCCTTACCTGATTTGCCTTAGCCGCCCTGCCCCGGCGCCTCGGAGAAATACTTTTCCAACTTGCCGGTTTCACCGTCACGCGCCTCGGCATTGGGCAACATGTCTTTTTTGGTCACAATAACCGGCCAAGCGATAGAGTATTTGCGGTTGAACGCCACCCATTTGTCCATATCGGCCTCGGTGTCGGGGCGGATGGCGTCGGCGGGGCATTCGGGTTCGCACACGCCACAATCGATGCATTCATCGGGATGAATCACCAGCATGTTTTCACCCTCATAAAAGCAATCCACAGGGCATACTTCGACGCAGTCGGTATATTTGCAGGCGATGCAGTTGTCGATCACCACATAGGTCATGGCTTGGTCCGTTTCATAAGTTCAGCCCCATCTTGGCCTGACGTTGCCTTGCTAGCGAAGCCCGCCGGATCATTCAAGCGGCGATACCGTCGCATCCGGGGTGGGATGATCAAGATCGTGGTAAAGCTGTTGTGCCACCGCCGCCGACCCGCGTCTTTCGTCCAGTGCCGCCACCCGCACCACCCGAATTTCCCCGGCTTGGGCAAAGGTCAACACATCGCCCGCCCCCACGCCATGCCCCGGTTTGCGGCATTTCATACCGTTGATCCGCACATGGCCGCGTTCAATCACCTCAACCGCCAAATCACGCGATTTGAAAAACCGCGCCGCCCAAAGCCATTTGTCCAGCCGCAGTTTGGGCTGGACATCGGACTGCGGTCTGGCGCTTGGGCCTGCCAATCAGACCTTGTTCTTCAACGCCATCAGCACGGCGAAGGGGTTGTCCGGGTCGATGGGTTTTTCCACGCGCGGTGGGCGCGATTCAAACGTTTTGGGTTTGTTGTCTCGGTCATCGCGTTTTGCACCGTAAGCCGGTTTATTGCCCTTATAGCCTTCGCGGGGTTTGTCACCCTGGGGTTTGTCGCTGCGCGGTCTGTCATTGTTACGCAGGCCTTTGTCGCCTTCTGGGCGCGGGCCGCGATCTGGGCGCGGGGTGTCAGAGCGGGGGGTGTCAGATCGGGGCACATCGGGGCGCGGGGCACCGTCAACTTTAGCTTCACTGTCTTTGCGCGGGCCGCGGTCGTGGCGTTTTCCATCGCCACGAGGTCCTCGATCAGGTCGGGGACCACGATCGGGTTGCGGCGCTGCCACTTCACCTTCGGCCAATGGGGCTGCTGGTGTGCGATTATGGCGTTCGGGGCGTGCCGGGCGTTCGGGGCGCGGGCGGGGTTTGGGGGCCCAAGTGAAGGTGTAAAACGCCTCCATCTCGGGGGCCGCTTCAGGGTCTGGCAGCACAAAAGCGGATTCCCCTTCGGGAATCGGTTGGATCGGCGCGTCGGGATCAACGGCCACCGGAACCGGGGCGGCCTTGACCTTGGCGCGTTCGCCGCGAAGCCCCGCATAGCCCAAACCGCCCATCAGATCACTGAACTGTTCCAGTGTCATGCCGGTGATCGACAGCATATCCGGCGTGGCCTCAAACCCCGCGCGGCTGTCTTTGGTGCGCAAGATATCGGCCAACCGTTCCAGCATATCAATGCGGATCGCACGGCTGCCAGACGGATGATAGCCCGCCAAAGTATAGTGCATTTTGGGCACGTCCGCGATGTTTGGGATCGTCACCAGACCGGGCGGCGGGCTTTCGGGGAATTCCTGCAAGCCGTTCCACAAAGACCACAGCACCAGCCGCAACCGGGTGGGTGCCGGTTTTAGAACCGACGGCAAGAACACTGTGAACTGGCCAAACCGCACGCCATGTTTGCGCAACACGCCCCGCGCCTCTTGATCCAGCTCTTTAACCTCGCTGGCGATGGTATCGCGCGAAATCACGCCCAAGCCTTCAACCAGACGAAACGCAAAACCGCGCGCAAGGCCTGTCAGGGTTTCATCCCGGCCCATCGCCAGCAATGGTTCAAACTGCGCCGCCACTTTGCGATCAATGAAATGCTGCAAACGGCGGCGGACCTTTTCGATCACGTCGGGGCCGGCCTCTTCATCGACAAAGGGTTCCACGGCGGGGCGGGTGGTCTCAACGCCCTTGATCAGCTTGCCGATGGCATTGCTGCCCCACATCAGACCACCTTGTTCGGTGAAATCCAATTCCGTGTCCGGTGCGTTGTAAAACCGATCCGCCCGCAGGTGCAGCTCTGGTCGCAGCGCCTGAAACGACGCTTGCCGCAGCAAACGCGCCTCGTCCGGCGAGCCGGTCGCATCCATGCGGAACCGAAACCCATCCAAACGGCCGGCAAATTCGCCTTCGACCGTCACTTCGCCTTTGTCATTCACCTCGGCCACGAGGGTCTCCTTCTGATTCAACCGGCGCAGCAACAGGCTGGTGCGCCGATCAACAAATCGTTGCGTCAGGGCTGCATGCAGCGCATCTGACAGGCGGTCTTCTACAGCGCGAGTCTCGTCTCGCCAATGGCTTTCGTCATCAACCCAACCCTTGCGTTGCGCAACATAGGTCCAGGTGCGGATATAGGCCAGCCGTTTTGACAAAATGTCGATATCACCGGCGGTATTATCAATGCGGGCGACAGCTTTTTTCAGCCAATCGGACGGGATTCGGGTCTGCGCCAGCCCCCTCCCGGTCAGAAAATCAAAAATGCGTTGCAAAAGACCCGCGTGTTCGGTTTCGGTGGACGATCTGAAATCCGGCACCCGGCAGACATCCCACAGCAGTTTCACCCGCGCAGGGCTGGTCAGTTTGTCGATCACATCGGGCATTGCCGTCAGCAGTTTCAGCGCGACGACATCGTCAGAATCGCGCGCCCGGCTTAGCCAATCGTTCGAGGTGGGGTATTCCAAACTGCGCAACAGCCGGTCCACGGTGCCAAACTCCAACGCATGATTGCGCCATTGCAGTTTGCGGATCGGATCAAAGCGGTGGCTTTCAATCGCCTCAACCACCTCTTCGTCCAAGGGGCGCGCCTCCCCTGTCACGCCAAAGGTACCGTTTTCCAGATGCCGCCCGGCGCGGCCTGCGATCTGGGCCAGTTCTTGCGGGAACAATCCGCGCATCCGGCGGCCGTCAAATTTAGCTGTGGCCGAAAAGGCGATGTGCTTGATATCAAGGTTAAGGCCCATGCCAATCGCATCGGTGGCCACCAGATAATCAACGTCACCGTTTTGGTATAGCGCGACTTGGGCATTGCGGGTGCGGGGGCTAAGCGCGCCCATCACCACGGCACAACCGCCCTTTTGGCGGCGGATCAATTCGGCAATTGCATAAACATTGTCAACCGAAAACCCCACGATGGCAGAACGGGGCGGCATCCGGCTGATCTTTTTCGATCCTGTATGGGTCAGGGTGGAAAACCGTTCGCGGTGCAGAAATTGCACACCCGGCACCAGCCCCGCGATGGCGCTGCGCATGGTTTCCGCCCCCATGAACATCGTTTCCAGCAACCCGCGCGCGCGCAGCAGGCGGTCAGTGAAAATATGCCCACGGTCCAGATCGGCGCAGAGTTGGATCTCGTCAATCGCCACGAAATCAGCACCGATTTCCAGCGGCATCGCCTCAACCGTGCAAACCCAATAAGCGGCGCGGTCAGGCACGATGCGTTCCTCGCCCGTCACCAGTGCCACAACAGAGGGGCCACGCAGCGCCACGATCCGGTCATAAACTTCGCGCGCCAGCAGACGCAGCGGCAGGCCGATCACGCCGGTGCGGTGTGACAACATACGGTCAATCGCATAATGAGTTTTGCCGGTGTTCGTCGGCCCCAGAACCGCCGTCACCCTTTGGGGCAGATGCATCGACTTTAGCCCTTAAAGGTCTTGGCCCTGAAGTTGGGCTTCCAGCCGTTTGACGGCCTCCAATACCCCCACCTGATTGGGATGTATAGCCAAAGCCGCGCGGTAAACCTCAAGCGCCTGTTTGGGGCGTTCCAATTCTTCAAAGATTGACCCAAGACCCGACAAGGCCCCAAAATGGCGCGGGTTCAGCGACAATACATGGCCAATATCGGCAATCGAGGGGCCGAAATCTCCGGTCTGGTAATAGGCGGTGGCCCGCGCATTCCAGCCTTCGGCAAAGCTGGGGTCGTGGTCAATCAGCGCTGTCAGATGTTCGATGGCCACTTCGGGCGCACCTTCGGCCATCGCGTTGCGTCCGCGTTCCAGCAGCAAATCCATCGCCGGAGAACCGGATTTAGACCATTCGATCCAGATTTCCTGTTCAATCGCAGGCGCGCCGTCGGCATCGGCGATCAACAACCTTGCAAAAAGATCATCCAGCTTGGCAGTTTGCGCAGCAGCAGACAGGCAGCTGAAAAAAACCACCAGAAGTGCCGCAAGGATACGATTGTGTAACGTGAATATGGCTTTCATAACGCAGAAGGTAACGCATCGGGCGCGAAAAGAAAGATGTCCCCGATCACGATGGAGATAGAAATGAGCAAAGTTATTGACGCCGCCGTGGTGGCCCTGACGGCCAAAATGCCAGATGGCTTTGACGGCGTGGCGAAATTCGTGATCCCCGGCGAAGGGGCGATCATGATGGATGGCACCGGGGTGCGCGCGGGCGATGATCCGGCGGATGTCACGATGACCGCCGCGACAGAAGTGTTTGAGGCGATCTTGGCTGGCGAGATGAACCCGACGATGGCCTTCATGTCGGGGAAACTGTCGGTGGACGGCAGCATGGGTCTGGCGATGAAACTTGGCGCGGCGCTGGCGTGACCGAGGCACCTTTACATACCGACGCAGGCGATGCGCCGGTGGGCGGACGCGCGGTTTGGCTGACCACGGCGGACGGTGTGCGCATTCGGGTGGGATTTTGGAATCCGGGGGCGGCGCAGGGCACGGTTCTGCTGTTGCCGGGCCGCACGGAATATATTGAAAAATACGGCCGCGCTGCCGTTGATTTGGCCGCGCGGGGTTATGCCACTGTGACGATTGACTGGCGCGGTCAGGGGCTGGCGGACCGCGCGCTGCCCGACCGGATGACCGGGCATGTCGCTGAATTTACCGATTATCAGCTCGATCTGGATGCATTGATGACGTTTGCCCAAGTGGCCGGCCTGCCCGAACCCTATTACATGATGGCGCATTCGATGGGCGGCTGCATTGGTCTGCGTGCGCTGACGCGGGGATTGCCGGTAAAGGCGGCGGCATTTTCCGCGCCGATGTGGGGGATATTGATGGCCGCCTGGATGCGCCCGGTGGCCACGGCAATCTCGGCCGCATCGCGGTGGTTCAGCTTTGACGGCCGCTATGCGCCCGGCACCGGGCCCACGACCTATGTGGTGGACAGCCCGTTTATCGGCAACACCCTGACCACCGATGCCGAGATGTGGGACTATATGCGCCGTCAAGCGCTGGCGCATCCTGAATTGTCGCTGGGCGGCCCCAGTCTGGGCTGGTTGAACACCGCCCTTGCGGAATGCCATGCGCTGTCTTTGCTGCCTTCGCCGGATTATCCTGTGGTCTGCGCGCTGGGGACGGCGGAAAAGATCGTCGATGTGGGCCCGGTGCATGCGCGGATGGGGATTTGGCCCCGCGGGCGGTTAGACCTGTATCCGGGGTCTGAACATGAGGTGATGATGGAACGCCCCGCAACACGTGGGCGGTTCTTTGATGATGCGGCGGCGCTATTTGGGCAGAACCGGTAGGGGGTCTGGGGGGCAGGTATGCGCCCCGGGCGGTGGGTGGGGGGACTTCACGTCCCCCAAGCGGCAATCGCAAGACGATTACCGCCCCCCTGTGGAGTATTTACACCAAAATGAAACGCAAATTTTAGACAAATTGTAAGGGCTTGCAGGCTAAAGCGTGATCTGGGTGAACCCATCGCGCAATGCGCGTGACCACGCCTCAGACATCATGCGGAAACTTTCATCGCCTGCCTCTATCCGACGGGTGCGCGACACGCGGCAGGCGTCGCGGTCGATCACGCATAAATCCAGCGGCATACCGACCGACAGGTTGGAGCGCAGCGTGGAATCCATCGACAGCAGCACCGCCTTTTCGGCATCGGCCAAGGATGTTGTGGGTTTCACCACCCGGTCAAGGATCGGCTTGCCATATTTATGCTCACCGATTTGCAAAAACGGCGTGTCTTCGGTGGCCTCAATGAAATTGCCTTCAGGGTATATCAGGAACAACCGCATCGCCCCGCCCCGGCGTTGGGCGGCCACGATCATGCTGGCCGAAGCCCCCTGTTTCATCGTGGCCATGCGGTCATCAATTTCAACCAGCACCTTACACAGCATATTGCCAATAATCGACGCCACCTTCAGCATGGTGGGTGCCTTCATGATCGAGGTTTCTTCCGTGGCATCCGGGTCTTCAATGGCTTCGCGCAGTCGGGCGATGGTTGTTTGGGTGACCGAAAGGCTGCCTGCGGTGGTGATGGAAATCACCCGCTCGCCGGGGTCTTCAAAATGGAACATTTTACGGTAGGTGGCGATATTGTCCAAGCCCGCGTTGGTGCGGGTGTCTGACAGCAATACCATGCCATCGTTCAACAATAGTCCCACGCAATAGGTCATCCAGCCCCCCCGGTATTCTGCCCGCGTGACCCTATTGTTCTTGGGCCTGAACCGCAACCATCACGTCCAGACTTTCGACGCCTTGGCCGCGCGAAACCCCCCGGATGGGGGCGGCATCCTGCGCATCTAACCCCGATCCCAGCCGGATATAGCGCGCATCCGGACAGCAGCGGTTGGCGGGATCAAACCCGATCCAGCCGTAACCCGCGATGTAAAGTTCTGCCCAGGCATGCGCCGCCTCATGCGCCGATCCATCGGCCCCGGAATGCAAATAGCCCGAGACATAGCGCGCGGGAATATCAGCGGCCCGCGCGATGGCGATCATCGCATGGGCGTGGTCCTGGCACACGCCTTCGCCTTGCGCCAAGGCCGTGGCTGCTGTGGTATAGGCCGAAGTCGTGCCGGGGCGGTAGGCGATGGCATCTGCCACCGTTTCGGCCAAGGTATGGGCGGCGGTAAACGTGGTATCAGCTGCACGCACCACGCCCGCCATTTGCAGCACCCGCGCATCGGGCATCGTGGGATCGGTGGGGCGCAAATACGCCTCAGGTGCGATCATTTCTTTGTGGCCGCGCAACACACCTGACAGATCAGTGGTATCGACCGTGCCGGTGACATGCACTTCAATCGCCGTCACCGGCCCTGCCACGGACCAGCCCTGCACCCAATCGCCCGCGCCATCGCGAAAGCCGCCACCCGCCACGCCGCCTGTGACCGTCACATGCCAATCGACCGTGGTTTGGCCATCAAACCGCGACGGTTGCAACCGGTGGCTTTGCACCACGCCGCGCACCGGTTGATCATAGGAATAGCGGGTGGTGTGATCAACGGTCAGGCGCATCACTGCATATCCCCGGATAGATAACTGTTGTGGATGATCACGCCCAGATTTGCCGCCTCACGGATGAAACGCGACAGGTACTCGTGCAGGCCTTCGTCGAAAATCTTGTCGGACGATTGCGATTCAAGATCCGACAGCAGACGGGCGGCGGCGGTTTGTGCCGCCGTTTCGCGGCCATACAGTTTCGCCAGCCGTGCCATGTGGTTGTTCATTCCCGCCACGCAAGTGATCAGCGACCGCGGGCATTGTGGGTTCAGAATAAGGAAATGCGCGATCTTGGCCGAGGTAATTTCACCCCCATACGCCCAATGAAACGCCCGGTGCGCCGACATCGCGCGCAGCAGCATCGACCATTGGTCATTGTCGAGGCCCGAGCCCACGTAATCAGCGCGCGGCAGCAGGACGTAGTATTTCACATCCATGAGGCGCGCGGTGCTGTCGCCGCGTTCTAGATAATAGCCGATGTTCAGGAAATTATAGCCGTCATTGCGCAGCAAAGTAGCATCAATCGCCCCCCGCACCATCGCCGCATGGCGGGTGACCCAATCGGTGAGATGTGACAATTCTTGCGCCGCACGAGGCTGGCCTTCGATCTGGCGCAATTCCTGAAAGGCGGTGTTCAACGCATCCCAAACTTGGGTGGTCAGCGCCGTGCGCACGATGCGCCCCCCTTCGCGGGCCGACGTGATGCAAGACGCCACGGAATTGGGATTATCGCGATCAAAGAACAGATAGCTTTCGATATCGGCTTGCGCAAATTCACCGTATTTGGCCGCGTAACCATCGGCATTGCCGGAGGCACGCAAAAGGCTATCCCAATCATTGCGATAACCGTGGGCGGTGGGCAACAATGCGATACGCGCGCCCACCTGCAACAGGCGCGCGGCGGTTTCAGCCCGTTCCATATAGCGGGCGATCCAGTAAAGGTTATCGGCGGTGCGGCTTAGCATAGGCTCACTCCACCAATACCCACGTGTCTTTAACACCACCACCTTGGGAGGAGTTCACCACCAAGGACCCCTCGCGCAACGCCACGCGGGTCAGGCCACCGGGCACCAGTTCAATGCGTTCGCCCACCAGACAATAGGGCCGCAGATCAACGTGGCGCGGCGCGATGCCTTCGTCCACAAAGGTGGGAGTGGTCGACAGCGCCAGCGTGGGTTGCGCGATGTAATTGCCGGGATCGGCCAGAATGCGGGACCGAAAGGTTTCAATTTCGGCAGTGGTCGATTTTGGGCCGACCAACATGCCATAGCCGCCAGAACCGTGCACTTCTTTCACCACCAAATCAGCCAAGTTATCGCAAACATAGGATAAATCTGACGTCTCGCCGCATTTCCATGTCGGCACGTTCTTCAAAATCGGCTCTTCACCCAGATAAAACCGTATCATTTCGGGCACATAGGTATAAACCGCCTTATCATCGGCCACGCCAGCACCCGGGGCCGAACAGATTGACACGCCGCCAGAGCGATACACATCCATCAATCCCGGGATGCCCAGCATGCTGTCGGCGCGAAAGCACAACGGATCAATATAGGCATCATCAAGACGGCGATAAATCACATCCACCCGTTTGGGGCCCTCGGTGGTGCGCATGTAACAAAACGCGCCGTCAACGAACAAATCCTGCCCCTCAACCAGTTCCACGCCCATCAGATCGGCCAGAAAGCTGTGTTCATAATAGGCCGAGTTGAAATGGCCGGGTGTCAGGATCACCACCACCGGGTCACCGTCACATTTGCTGGGGGCGACCGAGGCAAGCGTGCGGCGCAGTTTGTCGGGGTAATTGTCCACCGGTTCAATGCGGTTTTCGCGGAACAAATCCGGGAACATCCGCATCATCATCTCGCGGGACTCAAGCATATAGGACACGCCCGACGGCGTGCGGCAGTTATCCTCCAGCACATAGAAATCCGTGGGCCCGGTGCGCACGATATCGACGCCAACAATGTGGGAATACACCCCCTTCGATGGCACAAACCCTGACACCGACTTTTCGTAAGCCGCGTTTTGATAGACCAGCCGCGCCGGAATACGGCCCGCGCGCACAATTTCACCCCGCCCATACACATCGACCAGAAACGCATTCAACGCCCGCGCACGTTGCTTGATACCACGTTCCAGCTTGGCCCATTCCTGCCCTGTGAACACGCGCGGAAACATATCGAATGGGATCAGACGATCCGGGTCGCCACCTTCACCGTAGACCGCGAAGGTGATCCCAATACGGCGAAACAGCGCCTCGGCCTGGGCCTGTTTGGCCAATCGCAGATCGGCGGGCATCGCGGCGGTCCAACCTTGCAGTTGCGCATAGGGCGCGCGCACCGTGCCATCTTGGAACATTTCGTTGAAACAGGTCGTCATCGCGGCCCCTTCTCGACTGATTTGCTTAGTTAATCAGCGGTTTTCTGGAAAGGCAAAGGAAAGACTTACGAAATCGTGCTTTGCGGTGGGCAGAAAGTTTTGCTGCCTAATCTTGCGGCACCCCCTGCGTAGGCCCTAGATAGGGGTCAAGCATAGATGAGGTTCCCAATGCCATTGCCCCTGCCCCGCCCCGTGTATAACGCGCATTCCGGTTCCAACAGCTTTGGTGATTTGCCGGAATGGGATCTGCGGGATCTTTATACCGCCCCCGACGCGCCTGAATTCACCCGCGATATGGGGTGGATGAACCAGACCTGTGCAGGATTTGCCGCCTGCTATCAGGGCAAGCTTGCTGATTTGGATGCCGGCGGTTTGCTCGACTGCATTCAATCCTACGAACGCATCGACGTTGTGGCCGGGCGTATCATGTCTTATGCGGGATTGCGGTATTACCAAAACACCATGGACAGTGACATCGCCAAATTCATGGCCGATGCGCAGGAAAACATCACCAACTTCATGACGCCTTTGGTATTTTTCCCGCTGGAATTCAACCGGTTGGATGATGCGCATTTGGCCGGTCTGTTGGCGCAAAATGCCGATCTTGCCCGCTATAAGCCGATGTTCGACCGCATGCGCGCCATGCGCCCGCACCAGCTGTCTGATGAGATGGAGCGGTTTTTGCATGATCAATCGGTGGTGGGATCGTCGGCGTGGAACCGGCTGTTTGATGAAACCATGGCCGGGCTAATGTTTACTGTGGCGGGGCAGGAAGATGAGCTAAGCCTTGAGGCCACGCTGAACCTTCTAACCGACACCGATCGTGCCACGCGAGAGGCCGCCGCGCGCGCGCTGGCGGTGGTGTTTCGCCGTGATATCAAACTTTATGCCCGGGTTCACAACACGCTGGCCAAGGAAAAGGAAATTGACGACCGTTGGCGCAAGATGCCAACGCCGCAACATAGCCGCCATCTGTCAAACCAAGTCGAACCCGAGGTGGTTGAAGCGCTGCGCAACGCGGTGGTGGCCGCCTATCCGAAACTGTCGCACCGTTATTACCGGCTTAAGGCGAAATGGTTGGGGCTTGACCGGTTGCAAGTCTGGGATCGCAACGCGCCCTTGCCGTTTGACACCCCGCGGTTGGTGAACTGGGCCGAGGCCACGGCCATGGTGCAAGATGCGTATGGCGCGTTCGATCCACGGATGGCGGCCCTGTCAGAGCCATTTTTCACCAAGGGCTGGATTGATGCGGGCGTAAAACCGGGCAAGGCTCCGGGGGCGTTTGCGCATCCGACGGTGACATCGGTGCATCCCTATGTGATGCTGAATTATCTGGGCAAACCCCGCGATGTGATGACGCTGGCGCATGAATTGGGCCACGGCGTGCATCAGGTTCTTGCGGCGGGTCAGGGCGAATTTTTATCGTCTACCCCGCTGACCCTGGCCGAAACCGCATCGGTTTTTGGCGAGATGCTGACGTTTCGCAAACTGCTGGACGGCGCGAAAACACCTGCCGAACGTAAGACCCTTCTGGCGGGCAAGGTTGAAGACATGATCAACACCGTGGTGCGCCAGATCGCGTTCTACGATTTCGAATGCAAACTGCATGCCGCGCGCGCGCAAGGCGAGCAAACCCCCGATGACATCAACGCGTTATGGATGAGCGTGCAGGCGCAATCCTTGGGCGATGTGTTTGATTTCATGGACGGATATGAGACTTTCTGGGCCTATATCCCGCATTTCGTGCATTCGCCGTTCTATGTTTATGCTTATGCGTTCGGCGACGGTTTGGTAAACGCACTTTATGCGGCCTATGCGGATGGGATGCCGGGGTTTGAAGAAAAATACTTCGATATGCTGAAGGCGGGCGGATCGAAGCATCACAAGGAATTGCTGGCCCCGTTTGGGTTGGATGCGTCTGACCCTAAGTTTTGGGACAAGGGGCTGAACATGATATCCGGGTTTATTGACGAGTTGGAGGCGATGGAGGGGTAGGGTTGGAGTTGCAGCCAAAGCAATAGCACCTTTCCTTGGGACCGCCTCTGACAGCCTTGCGGGCAAAACTGGGCGGTTCTTTGACCAAAGGCCGAAGGCCGTCGGGCAAGGGCGGTGGGGCAGATCACAGTCTGTGGGAAATCAGGCCGCGCCTGTCTTGGCTGGTGCGGCACGCGCCTGCCGGGGGCAGGCAGGCGCGGCCTGATTTGACGCATGTCAAATCCGGCAAGAAATTTCAGCGGTCACGACCTCCAAGAAATCCCCAATCGCCCCACATCAAACCCCGTCGCCGCAATCCGTGCCAGCACATCATCCACCAACTGCGGCGACGTCGCAGACACAGCATTCTGCCCGAAATACCAATACAAAAACCCATCATAGGGCCAATCCGTGGCCCGCGCCGCCGCGATGCCTGCTTCCATCCCCTCCCGGCTGCGCACCGTTGTGGCGCAGTGATGAAAATCGGCATGGCCACATAAAACCACCGGTTTGCGGTGAACCATCGCCTCAACCCCCACGGCGGAATTGATCGTGACCACCACAGCGCAGGCCACCAGAATATCATGGATATTTGCGGCAATGATCTGCAACCGTGGGTCTTTGCGCGCCTTGCCCGTCAGCCAGTCCAGCGTGGCCAAATCCCTGTCGCGGGGGTGCAGTTTCACCACAATCGCGCGCGGATCATCCCGCGCCAGCAGCGCCTTTATCATATGGCGCAGGGTCAAATAGCACGTCTCGGCCACATCACGGTGCGCTTCGGTTTGCAGAAAAACGGCAATACAGCCCGCGGGGATCGCCACAACCGTTACAGGTTGGGCAAACCGCGATATCCGCGTCAAAACAACCCGTTGCACCAAATCGCTGTGAAATTCGGCCGCAGCCATCGGGTCAATCAGGCTTGGGTCAAACGATTTGTCAGCCAGCGACGAAAATCCACGAATGCCTTTCGGATCAAGATAATAATAGGGCCGGATAAACCCCAATCCGGCGTTCAACGCGCGCGGATGCTGGATGCGCCCCCGATCAATGATGTGAAATCCGGGCTGCGCGTTTACCCGTGCCAACGTCGACGCGCGATCATAATCAACATAGTTCACCGCCACGCCACGCGCGCGCAATCCATCCGCGATCTTGCCGTAAAAGCTGGCCAGCTTGGCGGCATCGCGCAAAGCCGAACCGGGGATGTGCAACACCACCGGTTCGCAAAGCGTTGTCACAGCGATATTTCAATCCCAACCGCAAACACCCGGTCAATCATCGCCTGGGTGCCGCGCACGAATTCCAAAGGGCATGGATAGGGCACACCTTCGCGGATCGACCGCCCGAAAGCCTCAACCTGCAGCACGTAATGGTTGGCGTTTGGAAAGCGGTCTGTCAGCACGGCATTGCCATGGCGGTGCAATTCAACCTTTGCCAGATCGTTGACATTGGCGTTAAATGGCCCGCCTTCCAGCCGGATCATGCCTTCGTCGCCCTGAAACGTCACCACCTGACGGTTGTAAAGCCTGATCGAGGTCATTGATCCATAAGTGAACCGGCCATGCGGGCCGTCCATGATGCCGGCCACTTGGGCAAACACATCGACGCCATTTTCCCGGATCAACCGGGCCGAAATATCAATCGGCTCTGATCCCGTCACAAACCGCGCTGACCCAAAGGTGTAAACCCCGATATCGCGCAAGCCCCCGCCACCGGTTTCGGGGCGGCTGCGGATATTGCCAGCATCGGTCAGGTTGAACGAAAACGCCGCATCAACATGGCGCAATTGGCCTATTTCGCCCGCCTCAAGCCAGGCTTTCGCGCGCTGCCATTGCGGGTGATGCACAATCATATAGGCCTCGGCTGCCAGCAAGCCGCTGGCATCCCGCGCGGCGACGATCTGATCAATCTGATCTGCCTGCATCGCGATCGGCTTTTCGGTTAGAACATGCTTGCCCGCCGCCAGCGCCTTTAACGTCCATTCCACATGCAGATGGTTGGGCAGCGGGATATAAACCGCCTCGATCTGCGGATCGGCCAGCAGGGCGTCATAAGTAGAATGCACGCGAAGTCCGGGGCAAAACGCCTTGAACCCATTGGCTTTTTCAGGATCAGACGTAGCAAGCGCATAGAGTTCTGCACCATGTGCCGCATGAATGGCGGGTGCCATGTGTTCGCGCGCAAAATTTGCCGCCCCCAAGATACCCCAACGCACTGCTGACATTATTCGCCTCCTGATCAATCACGGCCCAATCTAAAGCACTTTGCGTTTATGTTGCATCCCCATTCGCCCCAAGAACTGTGCGAACAGGGATGAATTTTGTGCCAAATATAACGCAAAGTACTCTAACGCGCCATAACCGCCCCTGCAACGGTTGGATCAGACCTTCGGTGCGGCCGCCGTTGGTGTTTTGGCCTTGCGCCGCCGCGTCCAGACACCCCATCCCAGCATGCCAAGATAGGCAAGATCCGCCAGCGCCAAAGTGACCCAAGGATAGGTCAGCAAAGCCGCCACCAAAACCGCAAAGCCCAGCAAGACAAAGCTGACGTTTTCGGCATAAACCGTCACCCTCTTGAATGACGGCGTGCGAAACCGTCCCACCATCAACGCGCCAACAAAGGCGATCCACACCGCAATGAACACCTGCGAATAGGGCAGTGACGCGGTCCAACTATTGTCCAGAAAGATCGGCAACAAGCACAGCATGGCTCCCGCCGGCGACGGAACACCTTGAAAGGTTGATCCGTCACTGTCGGGCGCGCGGTTGCCGATATTGAACCGGGCAAGGCGCAAAAGGCAGGCCACCACATAAATCAGCGCCGCAATCCAGCCTTCGGACCGCATATCTTGCAATGCCCAAAGATACATGATCATGGCAGGCGCCACGCCGAAATTGACCAAATCGCACAGGCTGTCCAATTCCGCACCAATCTCGGACGTGCTTTTCAGCAGACGCGCGATGCGGCCATCCAAGCCGTCCATCACCGCAGCCGCGATGATCAGCGTCACCGCAATGCCAAAGCGCCCCTCGGTGGCAAATCGCATCGCCGTCAACCCGGCACACAGCGCCCCCACAGTGACAAAATTCGGCAGCAATTGCACCAATGCCAGTTTTTTGCGCGGGCTGCGGGGGTGATCCATCACACGCTATTCCGTTACGGCAGAACGGCGCAGCAAATCGCGGTCCATCTCTGCCATCACGGTTTCGCCCGCAACCATGTTTTGCCCCAAGCACACAAGCGGTTCTACCCCGTCGGGCAGATAGGTATCAACGCGCGAACCAAACCGGATCAGGCCAAAGCGTTGACCGGTGCGCAAGCCGTCCCCCTCATGCACAAACGGCACAATGCGGCGCGCGACCAAACCTGCGATCTGCACCACCACAATCGTGCGGCCATCGGGCAATTCCAGCAGCAGGCTGTTGCGTTCGTTATCTTCCGACGCTTTGTCCATCGAGGCATTCAGGAATGTGCCGGGGCGGTAGACCATTTTGGCCACGCGGCTGGCAATCGGGGCGCGGTTCACATGGCAGTTGAACACGTTCATAAACACCGACACCCGCAACAACGGCTCTGATCCGATGCCCAGTTCTGGCGGCGGGCTGGCGCGTTCAA
>JANNAT010000139.1:0-2809 GCA_031384605.1 Cypionkella sp. | reverse complement strand
GCACACAGCTTTTCTACAAGGACTGGGGTCCGAAAGACGCCCAGCCCGTCATGTTCCACCACGGCTGGCCGCTCAGCGCCGATGACTGGGACAACCAGATGCTGTTCTTTCTGTCGCAGGGCTACCGCGTCATTGCCCATGACCGGCGCGGTCACGGCAGGTCTGACCAGACTGACATCGGCAACGACATGGACACTTATGCCGCTGATGTCACAGCAATTACCCTGGCACTGGACCTCCGCGACGCGATCCATATCGGCCATTCGACCGGCGGGGGCGAGGTCACGCGCTATGTTGCAAGCGCCGAGCGTGGCCGCGTGGCCAAGGCCGTGCTGATCGGTGCGATCCCGCCCGTGATGGTGCAGTCTGATGCGAACCCGGATGGAGTGCCGATGGACGTGTTCGACGGGTTTCGCACTGCACTGTCGGCGAACCGCGCCCAGTTCTATCGCGATGTGCCCAGCGGACCGTTTTACGGTTTTAACCGAGAGGGAGCCAAGATCAGCCAGGGACAAATCGACAACTGGTGGCGTCAAGGCATGGCCGGGGGCGCAAAGGCCCATTACGACGGCATCGCCGCCTTTTCCGAAACCGACTTCACCGAAGATCTAAAGGCGATCACTGTCCCTGTTCTGTTTGTGCATGGCGAGGATGATCAGGTCGTGCCGATCACAAACTCGGCCCACAAGGCAATCAGGTTGGTGCGGGACGGCATCTTGAAGACCTACCCCGGTCTTTCGCATGGCCTCTTCGCCACGCACCCCGACCTCATCAACACCGATCTCTTGGCTTTCGCGCGCTCGGCCTGACGCGCAGGACACCATCGGTCTGTGCCGCCCCCCGGCTTTCATGGGGCGGCGCTGACCACAACCACTGTTCCAATCAACATAGGAGAGAAGACCATGACCAACGTCTTGAAGACAATTGCCGCCGCAGCGGTAGCTGGCAGCGTCGCCTTTGGCGCCAGTGCCGAGCCCGTCCGCAACATCGTCCTGGTTCACGGCGCATTTGCCGACGGCTCGGGCTGGCGCGGGGTCTATGATGAACTGACCGCGCGCGGTTATACTGTCAGCATCGTGCAAAACCCGCTGACCTCTTTCGCCGACGATGTCGCGGCGACCCAGCGCGTGCTGAACCGTCAGGACGGCCCGGTGATCTTGGTCGGCCATTCCTACGGCGGCAGCGTCATCACCGAGGCGGGCGTCGATCCCAAAGTTGCGGGGCTTGTCTATGTCGCCGCTTTCGCGCCCGACGTCGGCCAGTCCACGCTGGATCAGTACAAGGAAATCCCGCCGCCGCCAAACTTTGTCCCCGAAGAACAGCCGGACGGCTTTGCCTATCTGAATGCCGAGCGGTTCCATGTGGGCTTTGCCGGGGATCTCAGCGAGGCGGATGCGGCCTTCCTGCGTGATGCGCAGGTGCCAGTCGCGACGGCGGCCCTTGCTGCACCCGTGACCGTCGCCGCCTGGGAGACGAAGCCCAGCTGGTTTGTCGTCGCGACAGAAGATGGGTCTATCTCGCCCGAACTATTGCGCAGCACCGCACTCCGGATTGGGGCTGAGGCGACCGAGGTGCCCGGCAGCCATGTCGTGTTCCTGACCCAGCCCAAGGCGGTCGCCGATGTGATCGAGGCTGCGGCCATCGGCGCGGCAGAGGCCGTGCAAGGGGAAGGTGCCACCGAAACACCTTCTCCCTCGGAGTAAATTTACCAAAACCGCCCGGCCCGCGCGAGGACGCGGGCCGACAGCGGCAACTAGATCAGAAGATCAGACCATGAAACGTCAAATCTGCATGTTTCGGGCGATCTGATCCACTTGCACCGAGGTTGTCCGACATGATGATACTCCTGTGTTCCGTCGTAACGCTGCGGCCGTTGGCTGACCACTCATTGCCGCAAGTGCGGACTCGATATCCATCCACATCGGTTCGAAGATATGGCCATCAAGATTCTCGAACGAGCGGCCATACATGAAACCGTGATCCTGCTTCGAGCCGGGATCGGCCTTGCCGCCTGCCGCGACGGCCTTCGCGACAATGGCGTCAACGGCTTCGCGGTTGTCGATTGAGAGGCAAAGCAAGGCCTGCACCTCTGTCTTCGCGTCAATGATGCGCTTGCCAGTGAAGTCCGCGAAACGGGACCGGCTGAGCAACATGAACCGGATTGACTCGGACCAAACCATCGCAGCGCTGGCACCGGGCTGACTGAAACGCGGGTCGCGCGTAAAGCCGATCGCTTCATAGAAGACGGCAGACGCTTCGGCGTTGGCAACGGGCAGGTTGACAAAGATCATCTTGGGAGCGGTTTTCTCGTTTGAAATGGCATCCTCCTTTTGGGGGTTGTCAGAGTTGGCTTGACCTTTATAGACCTGCTGGTTATAAAATACAACTATGGAGTTACGAAATATAACCGACCTGCCGCCGACACCCGACAAGCGCTGGTATGAAGACGCATGCGGCACCGCCATGGCACTGGAGCTGATCGGCGAACGCTGGGCGCTTTTGGTCGTGCGTGAACTGATGTTTGGTGGTCGACGTTTCTCTGACTTGCGCGCTGGCATGCCCGGCATCAGCGCCAATATTCTGACGTTGCGCCTAGAGGGTCTGGAGCGTGTCGGCATCGTCCAACGGCGCATGCTACCGCCGCCCGCCTCCGCACAGATCTATGAACTAACGCCCTGGGGTTATGAGGCCGACATCATCGTGCAACAGCTTGGCCGCTGGGCGGCGCGTTCGCCGCTGCATGATCCGACGCTGCCGCTTTCAGCCGCATCGATCATGATGTCGTTCCGCACCATGTTTTCGGCTGAGC
>JANNAT010000012.1:0-1530 GCA_031384605.1 Cypionkella sp. | reverse complement strand
CGCCCATTTTGCTTGACGCCCCAAGGCCTTCCTGCCCATGTATAACCCGGACTTGGCTCAGCTTCACCCCCCTTCCTTGAAGGCACCGCCCCAAAGGCCAGAATATGCTGCTATTGATCGACAACTACGACAGCTTTACCTACAACCTTGTCCATTATCTGGGCGAGTTGGGGGCCGATGTCCTTGTGAAACGCAATGACGCGCTGGATGTGCAGGCGGCGATGGCGCTGCGCCCCACTGCCATCGTGCTGTCACCCGGACCCTGTGACCCCGATCAGGCCGGCATCTGCCTGCCCTTGACCCTTGCGGCAGCCGAGGCGAACATCCCCCTGCTGGGCGTCTGTCTGGGGCATCAAACCATCGGTCAGGCCTTTGGTGGCCGTGTCGTGCGCTGCCATGAGATTGTGCATGGCAAGATGGGTCAGATGCACCATGCCGGTCAGGGGGTTTTCCGCGATCTGCCCAGCCCGTTTCAGGCCACGCGCTATCACTCGCTGGTGGTCGAACGCGCCACCCTGCCTGCCGATCTTGAGGTGACAGCTTGGCTGGAGGATGGCACCATCATGGGCCTGCGCCATAAACACAAACCCATCGAAGGCGTCCAGTTCCACCCCGAATCCATCGCCTCGGAACATGGCCACCACTTGCTGCAAAACTTCCTCACCCTCGCGGCGGTGACGGCATGAGCGATAGCCTGCGCGCCCTGATCGGCCTAGCCTGTGAACGCCCCCTGACAAGGGCCGAGGCGGAAACCGCCTTTGAAATCCTGTTCGAAGGGGCGGCCACCCCGGCCCAGATGGGCGGGTTGCTGATGGCGCTGCGGACACGCGGCGAAACCGTCGATGAATATGCCGCCGCCGCAACCGTGATGCGCGCCAAATGCCATGCGGTCAGCGCGCCTTTGGGCGCGATGGACATCGTCGGCACCGGCGGCGATGGCAAGGGCACGCTGAACATCTCGACCGCGACAGCCTTTGTGGTGGCGGGCGCGGGCGTGACGGTGGCCAAACATGGCAACCGCAACCTGTCGTCCAAATCGGGTGCGGCGGATGCGCTGACCGAACTTGGCCTCAATGTCATGGTCGGGCCGGACGTGGTTGAGCGGTGCCTCGCGGAAGCTGGCATAGGCTTCATGATGGCCCCGATGCACCACCCTGCCACCCGCCACGTCATGCCGGTGCGGGCCGAATTGGGCACCAGAACGCTTTTTAATATCCTTGGCCCGCTGACCAACCCAGCAGGCGTCAAACGCCAACTGACGGGTGCGTTTTCTGCCACCCTGATCCGCCCCATGGCCGAAACTCTGCGCGCTCTTGGGTCGGAAAAAGCATGGCTTGTGCATGGCGGCGATGGCTCGGACGAGCTGTCCATTTCCGCCACCTCCCACGTCGCCGCCTTGGAAAATGGCGAAATCCGCGAATTTGAATTGCACCCAGCCGAGGCTGGCCTGCCCACCCACCCATTCGAATCCATCATCGGCGGCACCCCCGCCCAAAACGCCACCGCCTTTCGCGCCCTGCTGGATGGCGC